>NZ_JBXAQX010000013.1:0-162011 GCF_058807655.1 Caulobacter sp. GW821-FHT12A07 | reverse complement strand
GTGCCGCGGCCCGAGATCGAGAACACGTCTTCCACCGGCATCAGGAACGCCTGGTCGATCGGGCGTTCCGGCTGCGGGATGTAGGCGTCGACCGAAGCCATCAGCTCGAGAATCTTCTCTTCGCCGATGTTGGCGTCGCGGTTTTCCACGGCGGCCAGGGCCGAACCCTTGGTGATCGGAATGTCGTCGCCCGGGAACTGGTACGAGCTGAGCAGCTCGCGCACTTCCATTTCGACGAGCTCCAGCAGCTCTTCGTCGTCGACCATGTCGACCTTGTTCATGAACACGACCAGAGCCGGCACGCCGACCTGACGGGCCAGCAGGATGTGCTCGCGGGTCTGCGGCATCGGACCGTCGGCGGCCGAAACCACCAGGATCGCGCCGTCCATCTGCGCCGCGCCCGTGATCATGTTCTTCACGTAGTCGGCGTGGCCGGGGCAGTCGACGTGAGCGTAGTGACGGTTGGCCGTCTCATACTCGACGTGAGCCGTGTTGATCGTGATGCCGCGGGCCTTTTCTTCCGGCGCGGCGTCGATGTCGGCGTAGTTCTTGGCGGTCGCGCCGCCCGACTTCGCCAGCGTGATCGTGATCGCGGCCGTCAGCGTCGTCTTGCCATGGTCAACGTGACCGATGGTGCCGATGTTGCAGTGCGGCTTATTACGTTCGAACTTTTCCTTGGCCATCGTCTCTACCTTCGCGCCGGCGGCTGATTGTTACGGGTATCACTTCGGGGGAGCTGGAGCGGGTAGCGGGAATCGAACCCGCATCCTCAGCTTGGAAGGCTGCTGCACTACCATTGTGCTATACCCGCCCTGTAGGACCAAGAATGGGCCTAGCTGGCAGCGGGGTCGCGATCGGCTCCCGTCTCTTGGCTCGGGGGCCTCGCCCACCTTCCGGTCGTTCAGTTCATCGCGCGTGGTGGGGGAAGAAGGACTCGAACCTTCGAAGCTTTCGCAGCGGATTTACAGTCCGCCCCCTTTGCCGCTCGGGACATTCCCCCACGGCGCGATGTGAACTCCGGAAGAGGCGGCCGTATCTTCGATCTTGGCGGCCGTGTCAAACGGCTGCTGTGGATCGAGGAACAAAAGCTCTTTGAGCAGGTTCGGACGGTGCTAAGCAGCGCCGGACCGGCTCGCGGAACCTCGTGGCCCCCAAATCGGAGCGCGTCTTATAGTGTCCTCTCATTCTGAACGCAACGACCGTGGAAGGCCAAAAGCGCCAGAACGTGAAAATCGCGGCAAGCCTCAGAAAAACAAGCACTTTTCCAAGCCTCACAGCGACGAAAAGGACTGGATCTGGGGGAATCACGCGGTCGAGGCGGCGCTTTCGAACCCCGCCAGACCCGCGCCGAAGCGCCTTCTGGTCACCCCGGACCGCGCCAAGCGACTCGCGCCGAATCTCCAGCGCCACCCCGCCTTGCAGGTGATGGAGGCGCAAGATATCGCCCGCCAGTTGCCCCAGGGCGCCGTGCACCAGGGAATCGCCATGAAGGTGGACGAGCCCGAGCCGCTGTCGCTGGCCGAACTGGGCACGCCGGCCAAGGGCGTGATCGTCATGCTCGACCAGATCACCGACCCGCAGAACGTCGGCGCCATCTTCCGCTCAGCCGCCGCCTTCGGGGTGAAGGGCGCGGTGCTGCAGGACCGCCATGCTCCCGTGCTGTCGGGCGTGCTGGCCAAGACCGCCGTCGGGGCGGTGGACAAGGTCCCCTATGCGCGCGTCGTCAATCTTTCCCGGGCGCTCGAGGAACTGGCCGACCTGGGCTGGCGGGCCGTGGCCCTGGCCGGCGAGGCCGAGGAGAGCCTGGAGGCGGTGCTCGACGGCGGACCGACCGTGCTGGTGCTCGGTTCGGAGGGCGAAGGCGTGCGGCGCCTGGTTGCCGAACATTGCGACGCGATGGGAAAAATCCCCATGCCCGGCGGCTTCGAGAGCCTGAATGTGTCCGCCGCGGCGGCGATCGCGCTCTATGAAACGTCCAGAGTTCGCGCCACGGGGGAAATCGGTTCGTAAAATACGATTAACCGTTTTGATTTCGTCGCAACGACGTGTTTTCCTCGCGGGCGATTGGCTTCGCGAGCCTTCAAGTACGACAGCTCGCGAGGGATCATAGGCATGGGATCGGGGGACCCGATGTTGCAGGTGAAGTTCAGGACGACGGCTCTTGCCTCGTCCGCGGTGTTGGCGCTGGCCCTGACGGGCTGCGGCGCGCGGGAGCCGGCCGACACGCCGCCGACCGCCGCCAGCGAACCGGCGCCCGCGCCGGCGCAGAAGCCGGAGCTGCTGGGGGCGGCTCCGAGCGAAGCGCCGCCGTCGGAAGGCCTGCTGGGCGGCCCGGTCGCCCAGCCGCAGCCGGTAGCCGTCACCAGCAGCGATTCGCGTATCAAGACCTGGCGCCGCGCCGACGGCACCCTGGTCACGGCCATGCGGCCGATCGCCAATCCGCGCGGCTCGGGCAAGGTCGAGACGCGTGCGCACGCCAAGCCGAAACCGCATCATGCGCGCACCACCACCGTGGCCGCCGCGCGTCCCGCGCCGGTCGCGGTCGCCAAGCCTGCTCCTAAGCCCGCCGTGGTCGCCGCGAAACCCGCGCCGAAGCCGGCTCCGGTGGTCGCCAAGGCGCCGCCGCCGCCCGTGCAGGTCGCCAAGCCCGAGGTCCTGAAGCCCGCCGCTCCGCCCGCCAAGCCGACGGTCGTGGCCAAGGCTCCGGTGGTTCCGCCGGTCGTCGCGCCGATCGCGGCTCCGGCCGCCGTCAAGCTGCCGCCGAAGGTCGAGAAGCTGCAGGCCGCCGTCGCGCCCGCCGCCACCAGCGGCGCGGTGCTGGCCACGGCCGAGAGCCTGAAGACCGGCAAGGAAGGCCAGGTCACCCTGTCGCTGCCCGCGACCCTGGGCGACCTGATCAAGGAACAGGCCGCCAAGTTCGGCCTGGGCAAGCCGGCCAAGAAGGTCAGCGCCTACGCCGACCTGGAAGGCCAGGGCTACGAGATCACCCCGAACGGCCGCCAGACCGCGACCGTCAAGCCGGGCGAGCCGACGACCTTCGCCTGGCAGGTCAAGCCGACGCCCGACGCCAAGGGCCAGCTGACCACGCAGTTCGGCGCGTCGCTGGACGGCGGCAAGGCGCCCCAGCCCTTCTCGCTGGGCGCGATCACCAAGCAGGTGGCCGCGGTTCCGGAGAAGGTCGAGGCCGCCGCCAAGGGCTTCAAGCTGCCGGCCTTCCTCGACCAGCAGGTCGAGGTGCCGGGCATCGGCAAGGTGCCGGGCAAGTCGCTGCTGGGCGCTGGCCTGCTGCTGCTGGCCCTGATCATCATCGTCGCCATCTCGCGCAACGCCGCCAAGGCCAAGGCCCAGGCCGAGCGTCGTCGCAAGTTCCGCACCCTGACCGACTACGGCCGCAACGAAGCCGAGTTCGACACGCCCAAGGCGCAGGACGTGGCCTATGTGAACCCGATGGTGGCCGCCGCCGGCGGCGCCGTGGCGGGCGCAGCGGCCGTGGCCGCCTTCAACCACCACGAGGAAGCCAAGGCCGAAGCGGTCGCCGAGCACGAGCCCTTCCCGGCTCCGGCCGACGACAGCCCGCAGGTGCAGCACGTCAGCGACGTGAGCCACGCCGAGCCGGTCGCCCACGCCGAGCCTCATGACGATCACGGCCACGCCGAGGATCATCATGAACCGGCCGCCGAGCACCACGATGGCCACGGGGACGACCACAAGGCCGACCATCACGAAGCGGCGGATCACCACCACCGCGAACCGGAACCGGTTCACTAAGATCGAGGGCCCGTCCAGCAGGACGGGCCCTTTTTCGTTCGCTCCCATGCAGGGCGCGCCTCGATCGCCGTCCATGCCGCCTTGAGCGCTTGCCAGGGCGCGCCGCCTGCCCCATTGAGACCGCATGCTCGACGCGCTCTTTTCCTCCGCTAGCGGCCCGCTGACGGCCTTCCTGCAAGTCCTGATGATCGACCTGGTCCTGGCCGGCGACAACGCCGTGGCCGTGGGCCTGGCGGCGGGCGGCCTGCCGGTCAAGGACCGCAAGAAGGTCATCCTCTACGGCCTGGGCGCGGCCGTGGTGCTGCGCATCGGTTTTGCTTTGATCACCACCTGGCTGCTGGGCGTGGTGGGCCTGCTGCTGGCCGGCGGCTTCCTGCTGCTGTGGGTGTGCTGGAAGATGTGGCGCGAGCTGCGCGAGCAGGCCGCCCAGGACGCCGCCGACGCCGCGGCCATGCTCGATTCCGACCCGAACACCGAACCCCAGGCCCGCGCGCCCAAGAGCTTCAAGAGCGCCTTCCTGCAGGTGCTGATCGCCGACGTCTCGATGTCGCTGGACAACGTGCTGGCCGTGGCCGGCGCGGCCCGCGAGCATCCGGCCATCCTGGTGTTCGGCCTGCTGCTGTCGATCGCCCTGATGGGCCTGGCCGCCAACGCCATCGCCAAGCTGCTGCACAAGCACCGCTGGATCGGCTTCATCGGCCTAGCCATCGTGCTCTACGTCTCGCTGCACATGATCTGGGAAGGCCACCGCAGCGTCGTCATGGACCTGCACAAGACCGAGCAATACAACGCCGCCGCGCCGAACGTGATCGATATCAAGCCCGACGAAGTGGCCCAGCACGAGAAGCACCGCTAACCCGATGGCCAAAATCTGGACGCCCAGGACGTACCTGCCGCTGGCCGCGCTGAGCGGCTTCGTCTCGGTGGCCGTCGGGGCTTTCGCCGCCCACGGCGTGCACGAGGCCCGGCCCGTCGAGCTCCTGAAGACCGGCGCGCTCTACGAGATGACCCACGCGCTGGCGGTGTTCGCCGCCTTCGCCGTGGCGCGGGCCTCGGGCCGCTCGGGCGACCTGGCCGCCGGCCTCTTCCTGTTCGGATCCCTGGTGTTCTCGGGCACGCTCTACGCCCTGGCCTTCGGCGGGCCGAGAATCCTGGGCGCGATCACCCCGATCGGCGGCGTGGCCTTCCTGGCCGGCTGGCTGGTCCTGGCCTGGACCGCGCGCAAGGTCGGCGACGAAGGCTGAGAAAGACCCCTCTCTCTTTGAGAGAGGGAGGGGCCCATGGCGCAGCCATGGGAGGGTGAGAGGTAACAAACTCACCGAAAGAAGCGCGGGGCGTTCGACCCGCGTCGCGATCCCTAGATGCAGATGACTTGGGTGGCTCCGCCTCCTGGCGGGAAGCTTTGAAGGGCTGAGGCTCGTTGAAGCACGTTGGGATTTGCCTGCCAGGGTGAAACCTCTCACCCTCCCACCGCTTCGCGGCGGGCCCCGCCCTCTCTCAAAGAGAGAGGGATTTTTTGCGCGGAACCGCCAGCAGGAAGATCGCCAGGGCCGAGCCGACCAGGCAGGCGAACATCACCGCCGCCACCGGGCGCGGGGTGCCGTCGTGCAGCATGCCGCCGGCCCAGGAGGCCACGGCGCCGGCCGCGAACGATACCCCGCCCATCAGGGCCGAGATCGAGCCGGCCCGGCGCGGGTCGACGCTGAGCGCGCCGGCCATGGTGTTGCCCGACATCAGGCCGTAGGTCGACAGGGCCAGGAACAGCACCGGCAGCACGGTCCACTCGCCGCCCAGACCCGTCCACGAAAAGAAGGTCAGCACCAGGGCCAGGACCACCGAGGCGGCGCTGGCGCGCATCAGCACCTGGTCGGGCTTGAACCGGCGCAGCAGGAAGCGGTTGACCTGGCTGGCCCCGATGATGCCGACGGCGTTGAGGGCGAAGACGATGTTGAACACCAGGGCCGAGTGGCCGTAGGTGCCCATGACGAGGTCGGGCGCGGTCGAGATGTAGGTGAACAGCACCGAGCCGTTCAGCGCCCCGGCCAGGCCGTAGCCCAGCAGGCGCTTTTCCCGCAGCAGCAGGCCGAAGGCGCGCAGGGGGTTCTCGGCCCGGGCCTGGGCGGCGGTCTCTTCCGAGCGCGACTCCTTGAGGCCCAGGGCCACCCAGACGCCGATCGCCAGGCCGAAGGCGGCCATCACCCCGAACACCCAGCGCCAGCCGGCGACGGCGTCGATCGCCCCGCCCAGCTGCGGCGCCAGCACGGGGGCGAGACCCATGATCAGGGTCATCAGCGACAGCACCCGCGCCGTCTCGGCATGGTCGAAGCGGTCGCGCACCACCGCCCGGGCCACCACCGCCCCGGCGCAGCCGCCCAGGGCCTGGACGAAGCGCGCGCCCAGCAGCACCTCGATGTTGGGGGCCAGGGCGCAGGTAAGGGAAGCGACGGTGTAGATGCCCACGCCCAGCAGGATCGGCGCGCGCCGGCCCAGGCGGTCGGAGGCCGGACCGTAGACGAACTGGCCCAGCGCCATGCCCGCGAAGAAGGCCGCCAGGGTCAGCTGGGTCTGCTCGGCGCCGACGTGCAGGCTGCGGCCGATGGCCGGCAGGCTGGACAGGTACATGTCGATCGACATCGGCGCGAAGGCCGTCAGCGCCCCCAGCAGCAGGACGAGCCGCCAGGGCGTGGCGGGCGGGGAAGCGGGAGGAGCCGAAGTCATCCCGGCCTTCTACTCCCGTCTGCCGCTACGGAAAGCCCTTATCGGTCTTGCGAGGCTGCTTCCCCGCCCGCAATCTGACCGCAGATAACATAACAAGGGAGACGCTCATGGCCGCCCATTGGCCGCAGCCGCGGTTCGCGCAGATCAACGGCGTTCGGATGGCCTATTACGAGGCCGGCCCGCGAAAGGGCGTCCCCATCGTCTTCTCCCACGGCTTTCCGGAGCTGGCCTACAGCTGGCGCCATCAGGTCGCCGCCCTCGCCGAAGCCGGCCACTGGGTGATCGCGCCGGACCAGCGCGGCTACGGCCTGACCGACAAGCCCGCCGCCGTCACCGACTACGACATGGCCCACCTGACCGGCGACCTGGTCGGCCTGCTGGATCACCTGGGCGTCGAGAAGGCGATCTTCTGCGGCCACGACTGGGGCGGCATCATCGTCTGGGCCATGCCGCTGCTGCATCCGGACCGGGTGGCCGGGATCATCGGGCTGAACACCCCGTTCGTGCCGCGCCTGCCCATCGATCCCATCGAGATGTTCAAGGCGGCCTATGGCGAGGACATGTACATCGTCCACTTCCAGACGCCCGGCGCGGCCGACGCCCTGTTCGCCAAGGACGTGGACAAGACCATCCGCTTCTTCATGCGCCTGCCCGGCGACGGCGTGGTCGGCTTCTCGTCGCGCCCCGCCGAGCGGCGCTCGCTGGCCCTGCAACTGGCCCTGGAGCACTTCGACCCGGCCGGCGACGACAAGCAGTTCCTGACGGACGCCGAGCGGGCGGTCTATGTGGAGGCCTTCGAGAAGGGCGGCTTCACCGGGCCGATCAACTGGTACCGCAACTTCACCCGCAACTGGGAGCGCTCCGAGCCCCTGCCCCGCCGCATCGACGGCGTCCCCTGCCTGATGATCATGGCCGAGCACGACGTGGTGTTGCCGCCGAGCCTTGCCGACCGGATGGGCGAGCAGATCTCGGACCTGGAGAAGGTGCTGGTCGAGGGCAGCGGCCACTGGACCCAGCAGGAGAAGCCGGCGGAAGTGAACGCGGCGATCCTGGAGTGGCTGGAGCGGCGGTTTCCCGGTTAGGGGGCGTTGGCGTCCGCTGGGCCACGCGGTACTCGCTTTTTCACCGAGCATCCCCGCGAAGGCGGGGATCCAAGCTGGCTCTCGCGATGAGGCGCGGCCGTGAATCCATCAGCGGACTCGGCTTGGGTCCCCGCCTTCGCGGGGATGCTCGGATTAAAGTAGCGCGCCCCCTCCCCCTCGCCACACGACGGCGACCGCCAGGGTTGCTAGCCTGACCTCCTTCCCCGGATTCGCCTGAAGGAACCGCCGTTGCGCGCAGCCGTCGTCCTGGCCGCTCTGATCGCGCTGGCCGGCTGTGAGCCGTCGGGACGGCCGCCCTCGACCCTCGTCGTCTGGGCCTGGGAGCGGCCGGAGGATCTGCGCTTCCTGGGCGATCGGGCCGAGGTGGCGGTGCAGACCGGCTTCGTCGAGTTGTCGGGCGATGCGGTGGAGGCGCGGGGACGTCGGTTTCCGCTGAAGGTCAGCCGGCCGCCGACCACCGCCCTGGTGCACGTGCAGATCGACCCCGATCGTCCCCTGGCGTGGACGCCCGCCCTGCGCGCCCGGACGTCCGCGGCGGTCCTGCACTACGCCGCCGCGATCCCCGCCCGCCGGGTGCAGGTCGACTTCGAGGTGCGCGCCTCGCAGCGCCAGGTGCTGCTGGACGTGCTGACCGACGTGCGGGCCGGACTGCCGCCTGGAACCCTGCTGTCGATGACCGCCCTGGCCTCTTGGTGCGATACGGAGACCTGGCTGGAGCAGGCCCCGGTGGACGAGATCGCACCCATGCTGTTCCGCATGACCGAGGGCGGCGAGCCGCTGCGCCGGCGCCTGGCGAAAGGGCGCGATTTTCGCAACCCGAAGTGTCGCCAAGCTCTGGCGGTCTCCACCGACACGCCTATAGTTCGAGCGCCTCCCGGACGCCGCGTCTATCTCTTCGCCCCCCACAGCTGGCGCGAAGCCGACTTCGAGACGGCGCGACGGCAGGTTGGGGGATGGCGGTGAAGCGGCGTGTTGGGGCGGTCTTGGCCGCCGCGGTTTTCGTGGGCGCTCTGGGGGGCGTTCTGGCGGGCCAGGCCCACGGCTCGGGCTATGACGAGGATGTTCCCTGGTATCTGGACCCGCGCGGCGGCGACGCCCGCGACCTCCAGCGGCTCTATGCCGGCCAGCAGGGCGTGGTCATGGCCCGCGCACCCCGGCCGATGCTGTTCCTGAACTGGCGGCTGCTGCACGGGCTGAAGGTCGGTCCCCAGGCCGGCGCGGCGCTGTCGGACGACTGCTGCACCCCGCCGCCGGTGTTCTACGACGACAAGGGCGGCGTGTATGGCTGGCAGCGGGCGCGCGAGACCCTGCCCGGCGTCAAGTCCGAGCTGTCGTACCTGAGCGTCGAACGCGACATCGGCAACTACCAGACCCGGCAGAACTGCTTCCGCGAGGCCTTCGACACGGCCATCGTCACCCTGCGCGACCGGGCCAAGCGCTATGGGGCCTCGTCGCCCGCCGTGCGGGCCTGGCTGGACGGGCAGGACTCGGTGTTCGCCGCCTGCGGCCAGGCCGGGATCGAGATGCCGCCGATGTTGCCCGACCAGCCCGGCTGGCTGCGCGCGGATCGGGCCTACCAGTCGGCGGCCCTGGCCCTCTACAACGGCTTCCACAACGCCGCGGCCGAGCGCTTCGGCGACATCGCCCGCGATCCCAACTCGCCCTGGCGGCCGATGGGCCTCTATCTGAAGGTTCGGGCCTTGCAGCGCGAGGCCCTGGCCAAGCCCAGTCCCGCCAGCTTCGCCCGCTCGCGCGCGGCCATCGCCGAACTGGCCGCGGCGCCGGACGGAACCTACGGCAAGGGCGAGACCCGGGGCATGCTGCGCGCCCTGGCCTATCGCGACCAGCCGGGCCAGACCCTGGTCGATCTCGACCGCGACCTGAACCGGCAGGCGCCCTACCCGCAGATCGCCATCGATTTGCGCGACTACCTGACGCTCGGCGCCAAGGCGTCGTCCCGGCCCGACGCGGTCGACTGGATCGAGACCCTGAAGGCGCTCGAGCCCGCCGCCCCGCTGGCCCACGCGCGCGAACGCTGGACCAGGACGCGCGACGTGGCCTGGCTGCTGGCGGCGCTGGCCCTGGTCTCGCCCGACGATCCGGCCGCCAAGGCGCTGGCCGCCGACGCCGAGAAGGTTCCGGCCGGCCCGGCCTGGCTGAGCGCGCAGTATCACCTGGTGCGGCTGACCATCGCGCAGGCCCCGCCGGCCGCGACCCGCGTCCGCCTGGACGCGATCCTGGCCCGCAAGGACCTGTCCGGCAGCGACCGCGCCCTGTTCGCCGCCGAGCGCCTGCAGGTCGCTTCCAGCCTCGCCGATTTCACAAACCACGCTACACGCCGCCGCCTCTGCCTGGGCGACGCCGAGGCCTGCGCGCATGACGGCGCGGTTCCCTCGCGCGGCCAGGCCGACGGCTACAACGCCGAGATGATCGCCCCGCTGGCCTGGTCCGTCGGCTTTGGCGAGGAAGCCCGGGCGATCATCGACCGCCTGCCGCAGGAGCAGCGGATCGCGCTGTCGCGCAATCCCGCCCTGCCGGCCCATCTGCGCCTGGACGTGGCCCTGACCAGTTTCGCGCGGGCGGTGCAGCTGCAGGACGACGCGGCGATCGACGCCCTGGCGCGGGACCTGGCCAAGACGCTGCCCCAGCTGAAGACCGACTGGGCGCGGATCGCCGCCACCCCGCCGGGCGAGGCCAAGCGGTTCGTCGAGTTCTTCGTGCTGGCCAAGATCCCCGGCCTGCGGACCGACCTCATCGACTACATCCGCCCCACCGGCTCGCTCGCCAATTTCAGCGGCTCGTGGCCCCGCTGGATCATCGTGCCACGCGACCAGCGGCCAGCGACGGCCGCTCCGCCGAAGCTGGTCCGCTACCAGTACACCGGCGTCATCTACGGCGATCGGGACGACGAGCAGCGCTTCGGCGACCTGACCTGCCTTGGCCAGTGCGGCGCGGGCGCCTTCCCGCTGCGGCTGCCGCAGTTCGCCGCCGCCGGCCAGCCGACGGCCCTGGCCGAGCGTCGCGCCTTCCTCCCCGACAACGTGGCCGAACCGCCGAAGGGCTCGCTGAACGTCTGGGAAGAAGTGCTGGCCTACGCCCGCGCCCATCCGGAGGATCCGCGCTCGCCCGAGGCGCTCTACTGGCTGATCCGCGTCACCCGCTGGGGCCCCAACGAGGACGACATGAGCGGCCGCGCCTTCCGCCTGCTGCACGCCCGCTATCCGAAGTCGAGCTGGGCCAAGCGGTCGCCCTATCACTACTGAGCGACGCTCAGCGCCAGCGGTCGCCAGGGCCCGCGAAGAAGGTCGCGGCCAGATGCCGCCAGGGGATCACGATGGGGAAGACCACGACGAGCAGGCAGGCGAAGGCGGTGGCGGCGGTGTCTTCGTCCATCCCGCCGCTGGCCCACCTGGGGGCGGCGACGACGGCCAGCCAGATCGCCTTCCAGGCCATCTCGAACATCAGCAGCGGCAGCATGCGCAAGGGATGGCGCAGGCCCAGGATCGCCAGCAGCGACAGCGCCCCCAGCATGCACTGGACGACGCCCTCCATCAGCTCCCAGCCGGCGTGGCGCAGGACGATGCCTGGCCAGACCTGCATGCCCAGGCCGACGATCAGCAGCAGATAGGCGCAGCGCAGGGCGTTGAGCCGCCAGGCGGGCAGGTCCGTCCCCTGGCTCGGGGTCGAAGGCGCGAGGGCGACCATCACTCGACGTCCTTGAGGATCTTCTCGATGGCGCTCAGGCGGACCTTGATCTCGTCCAGGCCGTCGAGCACCGCCTGCTGGGCGGCGGCGCCCTGATGAGCGGCCTTCGCTTGGGCTTGGGCCTGGGCCGCGCGGGACCAGTAGCGCATGGCGAAGATGATCAGGACGGTCGCCAGCGGCAGGCAGATCGTCAGCAGATAGATGTGCGCTTGCATGCAAGCCCCCTTATTTTTCGGGTTTCTCGGACAGCGTCGCGGCGGCGGCCGCGACGGTCTCGGGCGTGAGTTCGAGGCGGAAGTCGACGACCTCGAAATAGTTCAAGGCCTTGCCGTCGGCCGACAGCTCCAGCTGGCTCCTGACCAGGCCCGCGTCCTCGAGCTTGTTCAGGTGCAGGTGCAGCAGCGGCCGGCTGATGCCGATCTCGCGCGCCAGGCGGCTGACATAGTTGCGCCCGCCGACCTTCAGCGCCGCGAGGATGCGGAGCCGATGGGGGTTGTCGAGCGCCGACAGGATCGCCGCCAGCTCGTCGCCCGAGATCATGCTGCAAGTCCGTATTTCATATGTCAGTTATTTCTGACACATGAAACAGAGTCAAGCGGGTTTGCCAACGGCGCCGCTCGGCACTAGCGTCCGCGCCATGATCCGTCCCTCGCTCCTGGCCCTGTCGGCCTGTCTCGCCCTGGCCCATCCCGTGATGGCCGAAAAACTCACCCCCGAGCGCCTATTCGCCGATCCCGACATCAACGGCCCGACCGCCAAGGGCGTGGCCCTGTCGCCGGACGGCAAGCGGGTGACCTATCTGAAGGCCAAGGCCGAGGCCGCCAACGTCCAGGACCTGTGGGCGGTCGACGTGGCCGGCGGCGAGCCCTACCGCCTGATCGACGCCAACGCCCTGTCGTCGGGCGACAAGGAACTGTCGGAGGCCGAGAAGGCCCGCCGCGAGCGCGCCCGGGTGCTGGCCCGCGGCGTCGTCGAATACAGCTGGGACAGCGAGGGCCGCTTCGTGCTCGTGCCGCTGGACGGCGACCTCTATGTGGACAGCGTCGCCGACGGCAAGGTGCGCCGCCTGACCCAGACGGCCGGCGACGAGGTCGACGCCAAGGTCTCGCCCAAGGGCAAGTTCGTCTCCTATGTCCGCGACCAGAACCTCTATGTGCGCCCGCTGGCCGGCGGCGACGAGACGGCGGTGACGAGCGAGGGCAAGGACGCCGTCTCGTTCGGCGTGGCCGAGTTCATCGCCCAGGAGGAGATGAACCGCGACACCGGCTACTGGTGGTCGCCCGACGAGACCCGCATCGCCTACACCCGCGTCGACGAGAGCGGCGTCGACATCGTGCCCCGCGCCGACATCGGCCCGACGGGCGCGACCGTGGTCGAGCAGCGCTATCCGCGCTCCGGCCGCCCGAACGCCGTGGTCGAGCTGTTCGTCAAGGACCTGGCCTCGGGCAAGGTCGTGCAGATCGACCTGGGGCCCAACAAGGACATCTACCTGGCGCGCGTGGCCTGGTCGAAGGACGGCAAGACCCTCTACGTCCAGCGCCAGAGCCGCGACCAGAAGACCCTGGAACTGATCGCCTTCGATCCGGCCAAGGGTCCAGGTCAGATTAGCGGCAAGACCATCCTCACCGAGACCGATCCGCACTGGATCGAACTGCACGACGACTTCCGCGCCCTGAAGGACGGCAGCTTCCTGTGGTCGTCGGAGAAGTCGGGCAACAACCACCTCTATCACTACGCCGCCGACGGCAAACTGCTGGCGCAGGTGACCAAGGGCGACTGGCCGGTCGACAAGGTCGAGGCGGTCGACGAGAAGCGCGGCCTGGTGTTCTTCGGGGCCTCGATCGACACTCCGATCGAGCGCCGGCTCTATTCGGTGTCGTACATCAAGCCCGCCGCCCCGGTCGCCATGACCCCGGCCGGCGGCTGGTGGACCGCCAAGGTCGCCGCCACCGGCGCCTTCGTCGGCTCCTATTCGGACCCCAAGACCCCGCCGCAGACGGCGCTCTACGACCCGGCCGGCAAGCGCGTGCGCTGGATCGAGGAGAACAAGCTGGGCGCCGGCCACCCCTACGCGCCCTATGCCGAGAGCCACATCGTGCCGGAGTTCGGCACGCTGAAGGCCAGCGACGGCCAGGTGCTGCACTATTCGCTGCTGAAGCCGGCCGACTTCGATGCGGCCAAGAAGTACCCGGTGATCGTCTCGGTCTATGGCGGCCCGCACGCCCAGCGCGTGACCAGGAACTGGAGCGTCAACGACGAGGCCTTCGCCAACGCCGGCTACGTGGTGTTCAAGCTCGACAACCGCGGCTCGGCCAACCGCTCGGCGGCGTTCAAGACGGCGCTGGACCGCCGGATGGGCACGGTCGAGGTCGAGGACCAGTTCGCCGGCGCGGCCTTCCTGAAGACCCTGCCCTACGTCGATCCCGATCGCCTGGGGGTGATGGGCTGGTCGTACGGCGGCTTCATGACCCTGATGATGCTGACCGCCGAGGGCACGCCCTTCACGGCCGGCGTCGCGGGCGCCCCGCCCACCGAGTGGGGCCTCTACGACACCCACTACACCGAGCAGTTCATGGGCAAGCCGGACGAGAACAAGGCCGGTTATGCGCAGTCGGACGTGCTGAACCGCATCGATCACCTCAAGCCGGGCAGCCTGATGTTGATCCACGGCATGGCCGACGACAACGTGATCTTCGAGAACAGCACCCGCGTGCTGGCGGCCTTGCAGAAGAAGGGGATCGCCTTCGAGACCATGCTCTATCCCGGCGAGCGCCACAGCGTGATCCGCAGCCGGGCTAAGGGCCTGCACGTCATGAAGACGCATCTCGACTTCTTCGACCGCAAGCTCAAGGGCGAGTGATCGGGGGCGAGTGATCGAAATGAGCGGCCCCGGTTATCGCCGGGGCCGTTTTCGCATGGAGGGCGGAGCGTGAAGCGTCTGTTGCTGCTCGGCGGGGCCGCCCTGCTGCTGGCCGTTCCGGCCCACGCCGCCCCGCGGGCCAAGCCGGGCGCGCCGGCCGAATTGCCCGCCACCCAGTCCGAAGCCGCCCAGGACGACATGTATGCGGTCGGCCTCATCGGTCCGCAGTCGGATCTGGTCGAGGAACAGGCCCAACAGACCGCCGGCGAATTCTCCGCCGAGGACTCCGTGAAAGGCTGGCTGTCGGTGCAGCACGCCATCGGTTCGGAGGTCAACGCCGTCCTGGCGTTCAATCCCGACGCCCTGGAGATCGCCCGGGCCCTCGACGCCGAGCGTAAGGCGGGCAAGACGCGCGGCCCGCTCCACGGCCTGTCGGTGCTGATCAAGGACAACATCGAGACCCTCGATCCGATGGCCACCACCGCCGGCTCGCTGGCGCTGAAGGACAATGTCGCCGGCCGTGACGCGCCCCTGGTCGCCCGGCTGCGGGCGGCGGGCATGGTGGTGCTGGGCAAGGCCAACCTGTCGGAATGGGCCAATATCCGCTCGTCACGCTCGACCAGCGGCTGGAGCGCGGTCGGCGGCTTCACCCGCAATCCCTACGCCCTGGACCGCAGCCCCTGCGGCTCGTCCAGCGGCTCGGCGGCGGCGGTGGCGGCGGGGCTGGCTCCGGCCGCGATCGGCACCGAGACCGACGGCTCGATCACCTGCCCGGCGGCGATGAACGGCCTGGTCGGCCTCAAGCCCACCGTGGGCCTCGTCTCGCGCACCCATGTCGTGCCGATCAGCCACAGCCAGGACACCGCCGGCCCGATGACCCTGACGGTACGGGACGCGGCCCTGCTGCTGACGGCGCTGGCCGGCTCCGATCCCGCCGACCCGGCCACGATCGAGGCCGACGCCCGCAGGAGCGACTACGCCGCCACGCTGTCGAAGGACGCGCTGAAGGGCGTGACCCTGGCGGTGGCGCGGTTCTATGCCGGCGGCTCGCCCCGGACCGACGCGGTGTTCGAGCAGGCGCTGGAGGACCTGAAAGCCCAGGGCGCGACCCTGGTCGAGGTGACCACCTTCGACGAGGACCCCATCGGCCGGGCCGAGGGGGTGGTGCTCTACACCGAGTTCAAGGCCGACATCGCCGCCTATCTGGCCTCGACCGACCCGGCGAGGGTTCCGGCCCGCACCCTGGCCGACCTGATCGCCTTCAACGCCGCGACGCCGGCCGAGACCCGCTGGTTCGGCCAGGAGACCTTCGAGAAGGCGCAAGCGTCCAAGGGCCTCGACGATCCCGACTACCTGAAAGCCAGGACCGACGCCAAGCGGCTGGCCGGTCCCGAAGGCATCGACAGGATCCTGAAGGAGACCGGCGCGGTCGCGATCATCGCCCCGACCACCGGCCCCGCCTGGACCATCGACCCGGTCAACGGCGACCACTACGGCGGCTCGGCCACCACCCTGCCCGCCGTCGCCGGCTATCCGCACCTGACCGTGCCCATGGGCCAGGTCGAGGGCTTGCCCGTGGGCCTGTCGTTCATCGGCCCGGCCTGGAGCGAGGCGCGGCTGCTGAGCCTGGGCTACGCGTATGAGCAGGCGGCGCAGCGACGGAAGCCGCCGGCGTTGAAGGAGACGGTGGGGCCTTAGGGAAGACCCCTCTCTCTTTGAGAGAGGGAGGGGCCCGCCGCGAAGCGGTGGGAGGGTGAGAGGTTACACTCTCTCCGGATGAGGCGCGGACCTGACGAAGCCCTTCAAAGCTCAAAGCCAAATCCATCGTCATCCCGGAAAGCGCGCAGCGCTTATCCGGGACCCAGGGGACTGGACTGGGCGACTCGATCAAGCGTCCCAGCGGTCGCCAGCGCATTGCGGCGGCCCCTGGGTCCCGGCTCTACGCGCTACGCGCTTCGGCCGGGATGACGGCATGGGGGAAGTTGGGGTTTTCCTGCCAGCGGTGAAACCTCTCACCCTCCCACGCCTTCGGCGCGGGCCCCTCCCTCTCTCTCAGAGAGAGGTTTTTTCGGCGCGTCACACCTTCGGGCGGATTACGTCGATCGGCGGGGGCGGTGGTGTCACTTCGGACGGGCGCGGCGGCGGGGGCGGGCTGTGGCCGTGCGGAGAGGCGCAGGCGGTCAGCAGGGCGGCGGCCAGACCCAGCAGCGCGAGACGCTTCAGCATCCGCGGGTTCCGGGGAAGAGGCCAAGGCCGGCGCGGAAGCAGCGGTGCTCGCCGCGCGGATCCCAGTATTCGGTCGAGCCGTCGGTGCGCTTGATGGCCCAGCGCTCGCCGGTCTGGCCGTCGCGGCCGACCACGGCGATGTCGCCCGGGCCGCGCGAGGTGACCGCATAGCCGTCGCCGGTGAGGGCGTCGGAGGCGCAGGACTCCGTCACGCCCGGCTTGGACAGGTCGCCGCGCAGGCCGGCCGACGAGCCGGTGCGCTGGTTGTAGGCCGAGACCTCGGTGCCGCCCTGGCCGCTGACGAACACCTGGGTGCCGGTGGCGCGGTCATAGGTCATGACGTCGGGCGCCTGGCCGGTCAGAGGCGCGCCGCAGGGACCGCCGCGGCCGGCGGGACGCTTGGCGGCGACGGGGCCCGGCTGGGCCTGGGCGAGGCCGGCGGCGGCCATGGTGAGCGCCAGGACGCCGATGGCGAGCGTGCGGATCATCGCGGAGCTCCTTGAGGGGCGGCGACAGGACCGCCGGCGGCGGCCGAGGCGTCGTAGGGATCGGCGGGACCGCCGGCCAGGGCGGCGGGCGCGGGACCGGCCAGGGTGGCGACGGCGCTCGTGGGCCAGTAGCTGTCGTAGTCCTGGCGGGCGCGGTCGCGCGGCGTGCGGAACAGTTCCGGCGCCTCGAACCAAGGACGGCAGGTCAGGGCGCCGTCGAAATAGCCGGTGACCAGGGCCTCGCAGCCGCCGGGGCGGGCGAAGACGCGGTTGTCGCGGGCGCGGATCTGGGCGCCGCTGTCGGCGAACAGGCCCGCGCGCATCACGCCGGCGATGGCGTTGTCGGAGGCGAAGACCACGCCCGAGGCGGCGTAGATGCCGACATCGGCGGCTTCCAGCTGGCCGTCCAGCACGCGCAGGTCGGCGCCTTCCAGCACCACCGCCCAGTCGCTGTCGCGGACCACGGGGCGCTGCAGGGTGGTCTCGCCGCCGCTGATGTAGATGCCGCGCGAGAAGCCGTCGGTCGACAGGCCGTCGATCTGCACCAGTTGATCCCGGTTGACGCCGGTCAGCACGAAGCCGGCCGAGCTGCGCACGCGCGACGAGCCGGTCCAGTCGCCCAGGCGCACCACGCGGACATCACGCAGACGGCTGTCGCGGCCGGTCTCGACGGCCATGCCGATGGCGGTGGCGGCGACATCGACGTCCTGGGCCTGAAGGCCGCCCGACAGCTTGACCACCGGGGCGCGGGTGCGGCCGACGAAGGCGGTCTGGTAGAGCTCCACCCGGCTGTCGGCGACGTCGATGGCCGAGCCTTCGCCGTCGTAGCGCACGACCACGCCCTTGAGGGCAAGCTCGGTGGCGCGGCCGACGATGCACGAGGCCGTGCCGCCCCGCGTCGATTCCAGGCCGAGGTTCTCGAGCACCACATAGGCCACGCCCGGGGCGATGCGGATGCAGGGCTGGTCGGCCGGGGCCATCAGGATCGGCCGGGCGCGCGAGGGGCTGTAGTCGCGGGCGACGATGTGCACCGCGCGGGTGACGTTCAGCGTCTCGACGCAGGCCCCGCCGTTGCGCGAGATCAGGGTGAGGGTGTCGCCGTCATAGAGGCGCGAGAGCACGTCGCTGACCTCGCCCGGATAGGCAACGTCGCAGTCGACGCTGGTGCGGTAACGCTCATAGGGGCGCGAGGGATAGTAGGGCCGGCGCGGCGGCTTGCGCTTGGGGACATAGCCCTTGCAGCCGTGCGACAGGGCCGGCTGGATCAGCAGGCCGAAACACGGGCGGATCTGCTGATCGACCTTGGCGTCCGGCGAGGCCAGGGCGGCTTGCGGCGCGCCGACGGCGGCCAGGCTGAGAGCGACGAGTCCCGCCGCGAACAGGCGAAGGCGTCTCATCGATAGTCCCTTTCAGCGTTCGAAGGGCCGGGCGCGTTCGCGGGGCCGGCATAGGGCCTGGCCTCGTACGGCCGGGGCCGCTCGCCCGGGGCGCGGGGCGGGCGCGAGACCTGGGCCAGCAGTTGCTGCAGGCGCCAGACCGACGGCTTGAAACCGGCCAGGGCGCCGTCCAGCTGGTAGACCACCGCCTTGGCGCGGTCCTGGTCGGCCACGCCCTGCAGGCCCAGCGAGAAGAAGGTCGACATGGCGTACTTGGCCTCGGGCGAGCCCTGGCGTTCGGCCTCCTCGTACCAGTGGTAGGCGCGGGCGTAGTCGCGCGGCACGCCCACGCCCTCGGAGTACATCACCGCCAGGACGAGCTGGGCCTTGGACGAGCCGTTGACGGCCGCGTACTGCACCGCCCTCACCTTCTCGATCGGCGTCAGGCGGCCGGTGGTCGGGCGGCCGATCGAGGCCTGGAAGGTCTGGGCGTCGCCCGACGCCAGCAGCCGCTCGTCGAGCAGCGGCGCGGGGATGATCCGCAGATAGGCCAGGGCCTCGCCGATATGGACGAAGGGCAGTTCGTGCAGACGGGCCAGGGCCGCCTCGCGGGCCTCGCCGGACGGATCGCTCTCGTCGGAATGGGGCACGCCGGAGTCCGGGGAGTCGGCCGGATAGAACTCGTAGGGCGGGATCCAGCGCTTGGCCTTGCCCTCGACGAAGCCGCCGTAGGAGGCCCGCTGCGGCGAGGAGCGCTCGAAGTCCTTGAGCATGACGTAGGCCGAGACGTCGCCGGTCTGCACCGCCAGATAGTTGTAGAGATAGGCGTCGACGTCGTTGCGACGGAAGAGGTCGAGCGCGGCAGGGGCGCCGACATGCTTGCGGTCGCCATAGGCCTCGACGGCCTGGAGGTTGTCGGACGGCTCGCCATAGGGGCCGAAATAGCCGTCGTGCATGCGCGCCAGGGCCCGGAAGCCGTCGGCCCCCTGGGTCGACAGGATGTAGATCACCCGGTTGCGGACCTGCTCGCGCTCCTCGGTCGACATCCGCGACAGCTGGCGGTCGAGGGCGCCGTAGGCGGCGTGGCGCTCATAGGCGCGGCAGTCGTCGAAGCGCGACAGGGCCTTGCCCGGCTTGCCGCGCGGCTCGTAGGCGGCGATCGGGGCGTAGCCGGCCGGATTGGCCAGGGCCATGGCGTACCAGGTGGCCGCCTCGACCGGATCGTCGAGGTTCTTGTCGACCGCCCGCTGGCCTTCGTAGCGGCGGGCCAGTTCCAGCTGGGCGAAGAAGTCGCCGCGGAAACCGCCCTGGCGCAGGTTGCGGATCTCGATCTGCTGCTGGTTGAACTGACCCGAGACGCCCTGAGCCGCCTGCGGCCGCGGGCAGGCGCCGGCGCGCTTGGCGAACAGCTGGTTGGCCGAGAAATCGCAGCCGAACAGCGGCATGGCGACCAGGGTCGCGGCGGCCACGCCGAGCGGCAGGCGACGGGTCGGCCCAAGGCGCGTCCACGGCCGGGTGGTCATCCACGACCGCGCCGCCCGCCCCAGGTGAAGCCCCCGATCGAGGAGGGTCGAAACAGCGTCGCTGGCCTCGTGCATCGCTCCCCTCCAGCCCCGCCGTTAACCATAGATCGGAGTCACTCATGAGCCGTCGGCGACGACGCTGTCAAGCTCGCCAGACCGCCGTTCGACCACTGTCGGTCGCCATGCCTTAATTGGAACGTGGAACAGGCGCGTTGCCCGGCTAATTCCGTGTAATCACACGATTTTCGCCTGTCAGGGGATCGTCATTTTTCGCGCGTGGGGCGAGTTTGCGAGGCGCGGTCGCCCGGGCGATTCTCGTAATCGAGACCCCTCTCTCATGGAGAGAGGGAGGGGCCCGCCGCGGAGCGGTGGGAGGGTGAGAGGTTTCACCTTTGGCCGGCGAACCTCGAGCCTTTCCACGGGGTGGGTGGGAAGGAAGCAAGCGGGCTCTACGGGGCGGCGACGACCGTCCGACCGCGCTTCGATCGGCTGGCTTTGTTACCTCTCACCCTCCCACGCCTTCGGCGCGGGCCCCTCCCTCTCTCAAAGAGAGAGGGATTGATCGCCCCCTCACCTGCCCGTCGGCATGTCCTTGAACGCCACGTCCTTGTCGACGCGCACGTCGCCGGGCAGGCCCAGGACCCGTTCGGCGATGATGTTCTTGAGGATCTCGTCGGTGCCGCCGGCGATGCGCAGGCCGGGGGCCCACATCAGGCTCTGCTGGAAGGCCGCGCCGGCGGCGGCTTCGGGGCCGGTGAGGACGCCGTACTCGCCCTGCATCTCGACGGCGGTGTTGGCCAGATCCTGCAGCTGGTTGGCCGAGATGATCTTGCCGATCGAGCTTTCCGGTCCCGGGGTCTGGCCGCGCGACAGGGCGGTCATGGTGCGGAAGCGGGTGAACTTCAGCCCCTGGGAGGCGACGAACCAGTCGGCCAGCTTCTCGCGGAAGGCGTCGTTCTTGAGCGCGGGGCCGTCCTCGCCCGGCAAGGCGCGGGCCAGTTCCAGCACCTCGCGATAGTTGGGACCGGCCGAGCCGCCGACGGCCAGGCGCTCGTTCATCAGGGTGACGAGCGCCACCTGCCAGCCCTGCCCGACCTCGCCCAGGCGCTGGCTGTCCTTGACCCGCAGGTCGCTGAAATAGACCTCGTTGAAGTCGCGTCCGCCCGACATCTGGTGGATCGGCCGGCACTCGACGGCGGCGTCGCGCATGTCGATCCAGAACATGGTCAGGCCCTTGTGCTTGGGCACGTCGGGGTCCGTCCGTGTAAGGAGAATACCGAAGTCGCTGTAGTGGGCGCCGGTAGTCCAGACCTTCTGGCCGTTGATCACCCACTCGTCGCCGTCCTTGACCGCCCGGGTGCGCAGGGCCGCGACGTCGGAGCCGCCGGCCGGTTCGGAGAACAGCTGGCACCAGATCTCCTCGCCCTTCACGGCCGGAGAGACGAAGCGCTTCTTGGTGTCGGTGTCGGAAAAGGCCATGACCGTCGGCACGCACATGCCCAGGCCGATGGTGAAGTAGCCGTAGGCGACGCCGGCCTTGCCCTCCTCCTGGCCGAAGATCACGGACTCGATCGGCGTGCCGCCGCCCCCGCCCACAGCCGCGGGCCAGGTGATGCAGGCGTAGCCGGCGGCGGCCTTGCGGGCCTGCCAGGCCTTGGCGGCGGCCATGTGCTCGGGGGTGTTGGGCTTGGGTTCGCCGTGCTGCGCCTTGTGGGCGGCGGCGGCCTCTTCCAGCCAGGCGCGGGCCTTGTCGCGATAGGCGGCTTCGGAGGGGGAGTCGTTGAAATCCATGATCGCTCTCCTTAAGCCGCGTTCTTCTTCTCGAGCTCGCTCACCAGCCGCTCCTTCCAGAGCCGGGGCGAACCGGCCACGAGGGAGAGCTGCCGCGAGCGGCGGTAGTAGAGGTGGCAGTCGACCTCCCAGGTGAAGCCCATGCCGCCATGCACCTGGACGCTTTCCTTGCTGGCGAACCAGAAGGCTTCCGAGGCGGCGATGCGGGCGGCGGCGGCGGCCGTGGGCAGTTCGGGAGCGTCGTCGTTCAGGGCCCAGGCGCCGTAATAGGCGTTGGAGCGGGCGACCTCGTTCTTGACGTACATGTCGGCCAGCTTGTGCTTGATGGCCTGGTAGCCGGCGATCACGCGACCGAAGGCGTAGCGGCCCAGGGCGTATTCCCTGGCCATCTCCAGGCAGCGGTCGGCGCCGCCCAGCTGTTCGAAGGCCAGCAGCACGGCGGCGCGGTCGAGGATGGCCTGGACGAGGTCGAAGCCCTCGCCCGCCGCGCCCAGCCGCTCGGCGGCCGCGCCGTCGAAGGTCAGGCGGGCGACGCCGCGGGTGGGATCCAGGCTCTCCAGCGTCTCGCGTTTCACGCCCGCGCCGGTCAGGTCGACCAGGAACAGGCCCGGCTTGCCGCCTTCGGACGCCAGGACGATGGCCGTGTGGGCGATGTCGCCGTCGGTGACGGGGATCTTCACGCCCGAGAGCTTGCCGCCCTCCACCTTGCTCGACAGCGCCGAGGAGGTGAGCACGCCGGGGCCTTCGCTGACGGCCAGGCAGCCGATCAGCTCGCCGGAAGCGATACGCGGCAGGATGGCGGCCTTCTGGGCGTCGGAGCCGTGGGCCATCACGGCCTCGGCCAGGACGTAGACGGTGGAGGCGAAGGGGATCGGGGCGACGGCGCGGCCCAGCTCCTCGGCGATGGCGCAGAGCTCGACGCGGCCCAGGCCCAGGCCGCCGTGCTCTTCGGGAATGGCGGCGCCCAGCCAGCCCTGCTCGGCGACGGCGGCCCAGAGGGCCTGGTCATGGCTGCGGACGGGATCGTCCAGCACCCCGCGCACCACCGCGGGCGGACAGCGGCCGCTCAGGAATTTGCGGGCCTCGTCCTTGAGGAACTTCTGGTCGTCGGAATAGTCGAAATCCACGGCCGTTTCTCTCCCTTGGCCGTTCTGTCGACGGCCGTTGGAAACGACGATGACCGAGCTTGCGCCCCCTGGAAAGATTGACCCGGCGTCAAGAATTTCAGGTTCTTATGCGACCCGAGTATTCGCAGCCCCCCTTCCAGCCGAAGTTCCGGAGTCCCATGGCCAAGACCGTCTACCAGCGGAACCAGAAGGTTTGGGTCGAGAGCGTCGGCGCCTGGGCGACGATCGAGAAGATCGTGCCCATCTGGGCCAAGGGCTTCGACGAGCCCGTGCGGGTGACCTACGACGTCGGCCTGGGCCGCGAATTCCTGGCCCACGAGCTGAAGCCCGAGGACAAGATGGACCCGCAGGAAGGCGGCGTCCTGTCGAACTGGCGGGTGCTGCGGGCCCGCAACAAGTGGCAGCAGGAGGGCGACTGCCTGCACCACCCCTTCCCCGGCACCTATCCGGTGGTGGTCACCGATCCCAACGACTGGGGCGGCTGGCGCACGCCGGGGGCCGAGTACGACCGCGACCCGCGCAAGATCGAGTTCCAGGCCAAGCTGATCGCCACCGCCCCGCGCCTGCACGCCCTGGCCCGCGAGATCGTGACCCTGGTCGGCGACCACCCCGAGGACGCGCCCCCCGCCCTGCTGGCCTTGGCCCAGAAGGCCGCGGCCATCGAGCGCGAGCTGCACGAGACGCCGGCGGCGGGCGGGACGGTTGAGGGCTGAGGCCCCCTATCCTCCCGTCATTCCCGCCCTTGTGGCGGGAAGCCCTGGTTCCGCTGACACGTGAGGCGCAAGCGGCGTGCTGAGCACGCCGCCACTACTGCCTTTGCGGCTGACAGAGGGGTTCCCGCCACAAGGGCGGGAATGACGGGAGTTTTGAGATTGTCCGGGGTCTAGAACCGCCGCCCGATCCCCACCGACACCACCGTCGGATCCAGGTTGACCTTGGACTTCAGCGCGCCGCCATTGATCTTGGCGTCGGTCTCGAACCACACCTTCTTGACGTCGAGATTGACGACGTAGGGCCCCTTCACGGCGATGTCGGCGCCGACCTGCAGGGCGTAGCCGAAGCCGTCGTCGAGATCGACGGTGAAGCCGTTGCGGTCCTTGCCGCTGTAGAACAGCATGTAGTTCAGCCCCGCGCCGACATAGGGATTGAACCGGGCCTTGGGCGCGAAGTGGTACTGGGCGGAGACCACCGGCGGCAGCACCCAGGTCTTGTGCACGACGACGTCGGTTCCCGGCCCCACGGCCTTAACGGTGTGCTGGGTCGTGCCGGCGATCACCTCGACGGCCAGCTTGTCGGTGATGAAGTAGGAGACGCCCAGGGTCGGCTTGACGTCGTCCTTGACGTCGGCCTTCAGGCCGGTGGCCGCGCCGGCCGAGGTGACGATCGGGTCGCCCGCGTCGGGCAGCACGCCGGTGGCGCGCAGGTTGACCTGCCAGGTCCCCTTGGCGGCGGGCGTGAAGGCCTCCTGGGCTTGAGCGGCGCCGGTCGCGGCGGCGAGCGTCAGGCCAGCCAGCAGGGCGAGGCGGAGGGCGGTCATGGTCTTATCCCCTTGGAGTGCGACGCGTCGAGGCGTCGCCAGGGGTGATGCGCCCGCCCGCTGGGCCGCACATTGATCCGCCTCAAGCTTGTTGGGATCCGCCTCAAGCCCGCGAGAAGGCGCCCTCCTTCCAGGCGCGCCAGGCCAGCCAGCCGACGACCAGCGCGCCGCCGACCAGCAGCGGGACCGAGCTTTCGGGTCCGCTCGACCCGCGCAACCAGGAGACCAGCGCGCCGCGCTCGGGCTCGGAGATGAAGGCGGCCGTGCCGTCGTAGCCGCCTTCCAGCGCATAGCCGCCGGTCACCAGATGGACGAGCGCGCCCCAGGCTCCGGCCAGGCCCATGCCAAGCCATAGACGCTGATTGCGCAGATAGGCCAGGGCCAGGATCGCCCCGCCGAGCAGCGCGCCCAGGCGCTGGGCGAGCAGCAGCGGACCGTCCGAGGCGGGGTAGAAGCAGGCGACCAGCACGGCGGCGAGAACGACGGCCGGGATCGGGCCGAGGGCCTTGGCCAAGAGCCGGGTCAGCACGCCCTGGACGACGACGGCCATCACCACGCCGCCGGCGATGCCGGTGACGAGACGGTCCGGAATGGCCCAGCGCCAGTCCACCAGCGACGGCGGCCCCCACGTCACCGCGCCGATCAACGTCAGCACGGCCATCAGCAGGGCGAAGGCGGCGGCGGCCAGACCGGCCCCGCGCGCGGCTTCGCGCCAGGCACCGTTCGGCGCCAGTTCGGTGCGGTCGCGCTTCTCGACCAGCCGCACCAGCACCGAATAGGTGCTCAAGACCGTGAACGCCCCGCACAGCAGGGCGATCGGCGCCTGCTTCAGCAGCACCTCGTCGACCTGGGTCAGCGACTCTTCGGGCCGCATCACCCCGTAGAGGTAGAGGCCGATCATGCCCAGGCCGAAGGCCACGATCGCGCCGGCGACGGTGACGATCAAGGCCAGGGCCAGCGCCCAGGCGACGGTCGCGGCGCGACGTCCCGGCGAAAGGCCGGGCGCAGGTTCCGAATTGGCGATCTCTGACACGTGAAAACACCCCCGATTGAGTCGCCAACCTAGCCGATAAATCGACAAACCGCGCAACCGGCGGCCTCGCCCCGGCCCCGACGGGCGACTACATTGGCCGCATGCGCACCGAAACGCCCCAGCCGATCCGGCTCTCCGACTATCGTCCGTTCCCGTTCGAGATCGAGACGACGCACCTGTCCTTCCAGCTGGAGCTGTCGGCCACGCGCGTGACCGCGACGCTGCAGGTGCGCCGCACCGGAGCTGCCGGCGAGCCGCTGTCGCTGAACGGCGAGCGCCTGGCGCTGAAGGCGATCGCCATCGACGGCCAGGCCCTGAGCGCCAACCAGTACGAACTGGACGACGAGCGCCTGACCATCGCCGACGTCCCCGACGCCTTCGAACTGGTCACCGAGGTCGAGATCGATCCGTCGGCCAACAAGGCGCTGATGGGCCTCTACATGTCGGGCGGCCGGTTCTGCACCCAGTGCGAGGCCGAGGGCTTCCGCACCATCACCTTCTTCCCCGACCGGCCTGACGTGCTGAGCCGCTACACCGTGCGGATCGAGGCCGACGCTTCGTTCGAGCACCTGCTGAGCAACGGCAACCTGATGGAGGCCGGCCAGCTGAAGAACGGCCGCCACTTCGCCGTCTGGAACGACCCCTTCCCCAAGCCCGCCTACCTGTTCGCCCTGGTCGCCGGCCGGCTGGACGTGCTGGAGGACGACTTCGTCACCATGAGCGGCCGCACCGTGGCGCTGAAGGTGTTCGTCGATCCCGGCCAGGCCTCGCGCGCCGCCTATGCCTTGGACGCCCTCAAGCGCTCGATGAAGTGGGACGAGGAGGCGTTCGGCCGCGAATACGATCTGGACCTCTTCATGATCGTGGCCGTGCGCGACTTCAACTTCGGGGCCATGGAGAACAAGGGGCTGAACATCTTCAACTCCTCCCTCCTGCTGGCCGAGCCGGAGACGGCGACCGACTTCGACTACGAGCGCATCGAGAGCGTCGTCGCCCACGAATATTTCCACAACTGGACCGGCAACCGCATCACCTGCCGCGACTGGTTCCAGCTGTGCCTGAAGGAGGGCCTGACGGTCTTCCGCGACCAGAGCTTTTCCGCCGACATGCGCGGCGCGGCCGTGCAGCGGATCAAGGACGTGAAAGCTCTGCGCGCCCGCCAGTTCGCCGAGGACGCCGGCCCGCTGGCCCACGCCGTGCGGCCGTCGAGCTATCTGAAGATCGACAACTTCTACACCGCGACCATCTACGAGAAGGGCGCGGAGATCATCCGCATGCTGAAGACCATCCTGGGCGCCGACGCGTTCCGGGCCGGCCTGGACCTCTATTTCGAGCGCCACGACGGCGAGGCCACGACGGTCGAGGCCTTCATCGCCTGCTTCGCGGAAGCTTCGGGCCGCGACCTGTCGTCGTTCTTCTCCTGGTACGAACAGGCCGGCACGCCGTCGGTGTCGCTGACCCACGCCTATGACGCGGCCGCCCAGGCGCTGTCGATCACCCTGAGCCAGAAGACGGCTCCCACCAGCGGCCAGCCGGTCAAGAAGGCCCTGCCGATCCCGGTGACCATCGGCCTGCTCTCGCAGACCGGCGCGCCGCTGCGCGACAGCGAGGTGGTGCTGCTGGAGGGCGAGAGCCTGACGGTGCGCTGGGAGGGCGTGGAAGAGGCGCCGGTGATCTCGGCCCTGCGCGGCTTCTCAGCCCCGGTGACCCTGACCACCGACGCGCGGCCCGCCGACGCCTATGTGCTGTTCGCCGCCGATCCGGATCTCTTCAACCGCTGGGAAGCCGGCCAGGGCCTGGCCCGGGGGCTGATCCTGGCTCGCGCGGCGGGGGTTCCGGACGAGGTCGGCGAGGAGCGCTACGCCCAGGCCCTGGGCCAGGCGCTGGACGACGCCGCCGCCGATCCGGCCTTCAAGGCCCTGCTGCTGGCCCTGCCGAGCGAGGGCGACCTGGCCCTGGCCGTCGATCCGGCCGATCCGGGCGCGATCCACGCCGCCCGCGACGCCTTGCGCGCCCGCATCGCCGTGTACCTGGGCGAGCAGTTGGCCCGCATCCACGGCGCCATGCAGAGCGACGGCGAGTTCTCGCCCGACGCCGCCTCGGCCGGCCGCCGGGCCCTGCGCAACGCCTGTGTCGACCTGCTGGCCGCCGACCCGCACGCCGACAACGTCCAGCGCATCGTCGGCCATTTCGAGGCCGCCGCGGCCCTGACCGACGCCATGGGCGGTCTCTCGGCCCTGCTGGCCGTCGGCGGCGAGCCCTGCGAGAAGGCGCTTTCGGCCTTCCACGCCAAGTGGCGGCACGAGCCGCTGGTGCTGGACAAGTGGTTCTCGGTGCAGGCCCGCGACCCGTCGGAAGGCGCGCTTGCGCGCGTTCTGGCCCTGACCGAGCACGAGGACTTCGACGCCGGCAATCCCAACCGCTTCCGCGCCCTGGTGCAGGGCTTCGCCAGCGCCAACCCGGCGCGGTTCCACGACCCCAGCGGCGCGGGCTACCGCTTCCTGGCCGACCAGATCCTGATCGTGGACAGCTTCAACCCGATGACGGCGGCCCGCCTGGTCGAGCCCCTGGGCGGCTGGCGGCGCTATGTCCCCGCGCTAGGCGACCTGATGCGGCGGGAGCTTGAGCGCGTGAAGGCCGCGCCGGGCCTGTCGAAGAACGTGCTGGAGCTGGCGGGGCGAGCGCTGGATTGACCACGAGATCCCTCTCCCCTTGCGGGAGAGGGTGGCCTCCCGGAGAGAGGTCGGGTGAGGGGTCGATAGCCCTGTCCGCTGCGAAAGGCGGATCGGCTGGATGCGGCGGTCAGGGTTTGAGAGACCCCTCATCCGTCGGCCTTCGGCCGCCACCTTCTCCCGCAAGGGGAGAAGGAAGCCCTCTGGCGCGAGCCTGGGGTGATTCTTCCGCGCAACGGTTGCGACCAAAGCGCTCAGCCCCCAGGGAATCGGGCCTCGCCAGGGTGACGCCGACCGAACGGGTACGGTAGATTCACCATAGTCGGCGAACTGACTCGCCGGGGGTGTGGGAGCTTTAAGCGTTGCGGATTGGCGGGGCGAAACCCGGGAGGACGGCCAAGGCCGGACTTTCGGCTGCGGGCGCGGCTCGCATGCGCGCCGCCCGGTCGTCGCAGGCCTATGTCCGCGTCGTGATCCTGGCCGCACTGCTGCTGCTGGCCGTCTACACCGCCCTCGGCGTCGTCAAGCTCCAGAAGGAAGCCGCCGCCCCGCCCGGCGGCGCGGCCCTGGCCGCCCAGGCCCAGATCCTGTCGGGCAAGGTCGAGACCAATCTCGCGGCCCAGCGCGCCGGCCTGTCGGCGGCGGGCGACCTGCTCGAACGCGACCCGACCTCGGCCATGGACGCGGCCGAGACCGCCCTGCGCGCCGCCGGCGGCGAGGCCATGGCCGTCGCCGTGGCCACCACCGGCGAAGTCATGGCCGTGGCCGGCCGCGATACTTCGGCCGACTGGCGCGAAGCGGCTCGCGCCGCCGCCGCCTCGGGCCGCAGCGCCTGGATCGGCGGCGTCGGCCGCAGCGGCCGCCTCTACGTGGCCATGGCCGCCCAGACCTCGGCCGGCCGCGGCTACGTCATCGCCGCCGGCGATCCCTCGCGCCTGCTGGGCGAGCCGGACAAGACCCAGTCCAACGCCCTCTTCCTGCCGGACGGCGGCCTGCTGGTCGGCGTCGGCCGCGCGGTGCAGGGCGCCGCCAGCCTCGACCAGGCCTACGCCCTGTCGGTGGAGGACCTGCAAGGCGGGGCCGCCGCCCTGACCGGCCGCGGCGTCGACGGCTCGGGCCTGGACGTGGCCTTCGAGCCCCTGGCCCAGGGCGCCCTGATCGCCGCCGTCAGCGCCCCCAGCCACACCGTCGCCAATGTCGACCGCCGCCTGATGGAAGGCGCGCTGACCCTGCTGATCCCGCTGGCCGCCGGCATCGCCCTGGCCTTGATCCTGATGCTGCAGAGCCGCCGCGCCGAGGCCGCCCAGCGCGAGTTCATCGACAGCGAGCAGCGCTTCCGCCTGGCCGTCGAGGCCGCCCGCTGCGGCATCTGGGAATGGGACCTGCGCTCGGACGAGGTCTACATGTCCGACGTCACCGGCGCGATGTTCGGCTGGGGCGGCGGCGGCGTCGCGCCCGGCGAGGACCTGGTCGAGCGGATTTCGTCGGACCACCGCGACCGCGTGCGCCAGGCCCTGGCCAACGCCGCCCAGTTCGGCGCCTTCGACGTCTCGTTCCGCATCCCCGCCCGCGAGCACGGCGGCCGCTCGATCTGGGTGGACGCCCGCGGCCAGGGCTTCGGCAAGCCCGGCGAGGACGGCTATTCGCGGATCATCGGCGTGGCGCTGGACGTCACCGAGGAGCGCCTGGCCCAGGCCCGCGCCCAGGCCGCCGAGAACCGCCTGCGCGACGCCATCGAGAGCGTGTCGGAGGCCTTCGTGCTCTGGGATCGCCAGGGCCGCCTGCTGATGTGCAACAGGAACTACCGCAGCGTCTTCTCGCTGGAGCCGCGGATCCTGAAGCCCGGCGCGGCCCGCGCCGAGGTCAACCGCTTCGCGGCCCTGGCCATCAAGCAGGAGATCCCCGACCCGACCGGCGCCAAGGGCGTGCGCGAGGCCGAGATGAACGACGGCCGCTGGATCCAGATCAGCGAGCGGCGCACGGCCGAGGGCGGCCTCGTGATGACCGCCGCCGACATCACCGCCATCAAGACCCAGGAAGAGGCCCGTCGCCGCAACGAGGAGCAGCTCCAGAACGCCGTCGCCGGCCTGGAGCGCAGCCAGGAGCAGCTGGCCGAGCTGGCCCGCAAGTACGAGATGGAGAAGGTCAAGGCCGAGGGCGCCAACAAGGCCAAGAGCGAGTTCCTGGCCAACATGTCCCACGAGCTGCGCACGCCGCTGAACGCCATCAACGGCTTCTCCGAGATCATGATGAACGAGATGTTCGGCCCGCTCGGCGACCAGCGCTACAAGGGCTACAGCCTCGACATCCACAATTCCGGCCAGCACCTGCTGGCCCTGATCAACGACATCCTCGACATGTCGAAGATCGAGGCCGGCAAGATGAACCTGAAGTTCGAGCCGCTGCACCTGGAAGACGTCACCGAGGACGCCGTGCGCCTGGTGCGCAACCGCGCCGAGGCCGCCGGGCTGAAGCTGGAGGTCGACTTCCCGCCCCTGCCCGAGATCGAGGCCGACTACCGCGCGGTCAAGCAGGTGCTGCTGAACCTGCTGAGCAACGCCATCAAGTTCACCCCGCGCCAGGGCCGCGTCACTGTGCGCGCCGAGATTCGCCGCGATCCGCTGGGCGAGCGGGTGAAGGTGTCGGTCACCGACACCGGCATCGGCATCGCCGCCGAGGACCTGGCCCGCCTGGCGCGTCCGTTCGAGCAGGTGGAAAGCCAGCACTCCAAGACCACGCAGGGCACGGGCCTGGGTCTCGCCTTGACCAAATCGCTGGTCGAGATGCACGACGGCGCCCTGGAGATGGTCTCCAACCCGGGCGAAGGCACCACGGTCAGCTTCATCCTGCCGGTCAGCCAGAGCAGCCCGATGCAGATGCGCGACTACGCGGTGGCGTAGAGACGTGCCGCCGACAAAAATCACCCGACAAGCTTGACCGGTCGCGGCAACAGCTAAACTCTCACTTGCAGTAGCAGGAGAGACTTCTTCAAAATGGTGCGTTTTCCATATGCGTGCGGGCTCGCCTTCGGACTGGCGCTTTCGACGGCCGCGGCCGCGGCCGAGCCCGACAAGACGCAGGCTCTCCAGGACGTTATCGTTTGGCAGGGCCAGCCGTTCGTGCCGAACCAAGGCACAACTTACATCGGCGAGTTGCGGCTGAAGCCCGGCGCGCAGATCTTCACCAACGGCTTCCCGGTGAAGCTGGTAATCGAGCTCTTGATCATCGAAGACACGGCCCAGCTAATATCCCCTGGCCCCTCAGAGGCGACAATGGGAGAGAGCTCTGGCCTAGTCGAGTTGGTGGTCCAGAACGTGGAGGGCAAGGGCCTCTCGATCCTCAACGCCGGAGTGGCGGGCGCGCCAGGCTCCAATGCACCGCCACGCGACCCATCCGACTGCGCCGCCGACGCCGCCGCCTCGGCCGGCAACCCTGGCGGCCCGGGACAAAACGGCGGCGACGCGGCCAATGTCTCCATAGTCACCTCCTCGCAGTCGGCCTGGGCGGCCTTCTCGGTGCTCACCGACACGAACGCCGCCGGGCAGCCTCAAAACTGCGGCGGCCAGATCTGCGGGGGTCTCGGAGGCCTAGGCGGCGCGGGCGGCGCGGGTGTTCCCGTCAAGCCCGCATGCGACAGCAAAGCCCTCGGACCGGACGGACCCCCAGGCGCGACGGGATCGACGGGCCGCAACGGGAAGGTCTCCTTCAACTGGTCCGTCGCCATGCCCGAGCGTTCGCGGCAGGATTCGCTGACAGCTTCCCGCAGGGAGTGAAAGACCATGCCCGCCATTTCCGGAACGCCCGTCGCCTTCGTCCACGTCAGCGACCGTCAGCGCGCGCTCGACTTCTATGTCGAGAAGCTGGGCCTGGCGGTGCATAGCTCCGACCCGTTCGGCGACTTTCTGGGAGCGGGCGACGCGCTGATCCGCCTGACCGCCCTGCCCGACTTCAAGGCCGGCGCCCATCCGGTGTTCGGCTGGAACGTGACGGACATCGAGGCCGCCGTGCGGACCCTGGCCGGCCGGGGCGTGGTCTTCACGATCTACGAGGGCTTCGGCCAGGACGCCCTGGGCATATGGACCGCTCCCGACGGCAAGGCCAAGGTCGCCTGGTTCGCCGATCCCGATGGCAACGTGCTGAGCCTGTCGCAGGCTTGAGGCGACGCACGTTCCGCGACACTCTCCGCGCCGTTTCGCGCGTAGGGCTTCCCGCGCGGTTTCGGGGAAATGACTGAATGAGCGGCGCCCTGGTGCTGATCCTGTCGTCGGCCGCCGCCGCCATCGGCCTGTTCGCGGCGACGCAGCTGGTGCTGCGGCCCGGCTGGCGGAAGGCTCCCGCGAGCGCGCTGGCGGTGTTCCTGCTGCTGAGCGCGCTGTCGGGCGTCGACCTGATCCTGGATCGCGGCGGCGTCTATGCCGCAGCGCCGTGGGCCACCGGCCTGCTGTGGTCGACCTCGCTGTTCCTGGGGCCGGCGATCCTGGCCTATGTGGTGGCCATGACCGGGGATCCGGAGGCGGGGTGGAGCCCGGTGCGGATCGCGCGGCTCTGCTGGCCGGCGGGGATCGCCCTGCTGCTAGCCCTGCCATTCTTCGCCCTGCCGATCCCGACCCGGATCGCCATCTACACCGGCGTCGGGGCCGAGACCGACGCCTGGGCCGGCCCGCTGCAGCTGGCCTTCGTGGCGCTGTTCCTGCTGACGACCCTGGGCTACCTGGCCGCCGCCTTCCGGGTGATGGGCCGGCACGTGCGGCGGGTGCGCGACCTCTTCTCCAACATCGAGAACCGTACCCTGAGCTGGCTGCGGGTGCTGCTGCTGGTGATGCTGGCAGCCTGGATCTGGGGCGCGGTGAAGTCGGGCCTGGCGCTGAACGTCGCCCACGCCGATTGGCTGGACGTCGCGGGCGCTGCGGTGGAGCTGGCCTGGACGGCGGCCATCGGCCTCTTTGGCCTGTCGCAGCAGCCGATCTTCACGCCCCAGACCGAAACGCCCAAGGCCCTGCCGCCGGCCGAGAAATACGCCCGCTCGGCGCTGCCCCAGACGCGTCAGGTCGAGATCGCCGCGCGGCTGGACCGGGCGATGGCGGCCGACGGCCTGCATCGCGACCCGCTGCTGTCGCTGAGCGCCCTGGCCACCCGCATCGGCGTCTCGCCCAACCACCTGTCGCAGGTGCTGAACGAGCACCTGGGCCAGAGCTTCTTCGACTATGTGAACCGCTGGCGGGTCGATGAGGCCGTGGAGCGGATCCGCACCACCGACGAAGCCATTCTCTCGATCGCCTATGAGGTGGGGTTCAACTCGCGCTCGACCTTCAACGCCGCTGTGAAAAAGCACGCCGGCCGGCCGCCCAGCGCCTTCCGCCCCGCCGCCTGACGCGCCCCTCCAGCAATGTCCGGTCCAGCAGGATCGGAAGCCCGCCCCCTTCGAGCCTACCTGTCCGGACGACGCCCGGCGGCGCCTGCTCCAGCCTCATGACTGTCACCTCCTCGTTCGAGAGAAACAGTCATGATCCTTCGCCTGAAGGGCGCCGCCCTGGCCGCCTGCGCCCTGGCGCTCCACCCGCTCGCCGCCCGCGCCGAGAGCGAGGAGCCCGACCACCTGCTGCTGCTCGGCGCTGGCGTCTATGCGACCAGCAATCCCTATGAGAGCGCCCGCGAGAAAACCGAGACCGGCGTCCTGCCGCTGTTCTTCTACCAGAACCGCTACCTGACCGCCGACCTGTCGGGCCTGGCGGTCAAGGCCTATGAGACCCAGCACTTCAAGCTGGAGGGGCGCATCAGCCCGCGCTTCCAGCTGGTCGATCCGAAGGACACTCGCGACTTCGCCTTCATGGAGCGCGACACCGGCGTCGATGTCGGCGCGCGGTTCAGCGGCATGGCCGGCCCCGCGACCCTGAGCCTGGAGCTGCTGGCCGACGCCACGGGCGAGACCGAGGGCCAGGAGATCAATCTCGACCTGACCCTGGCCGCCCAGCCCACCGAACGGCTGTCGCTGGAGGCCGTGGCCGGCCTGTCGTGGAAGGACGAGAAGCTGGCCACCTGGCTCTATGGCCTGCGCGAGAACGAGGTCGCCGCTGGCCGGGCCTATGAGTTCGGGCGCACCGCCCGGGCGCCGTCGGGCGGAGTGGTCGTGCCCTCGCTGGGGGTCCAGGCCCGCTACCAGTTGACCGAGCGGCTCTATGTGATCGCCGCCGCCGAGGTCGAGGTGTTCGACGACGACATCAAGGACAGCCCCCTGATGGACAAGGGCCAGACGGCCGCCGGCTTCGTCAGCCTCGTTCGCCGGTTCTAGGCGTGCGCCCGGTGCACGCCTCGCGCATTTCGGTCGTACCCAGCGGGCTGACCCTGGCCTGGGAGACCTTGCTGATCCTGCTGATCTGGGGGGCCGCCGTCGCGCCGATGGCGGTGCTGGCCTGGGTCGTCGCGCCCCGGCTGATGACGCCCGGCGATCCGCTGCCGGGGCTAGTGTTCTGGCGCATGGTGGTGGTCGGCATGGCCTGGCAGAGCGTGCTGGCCCTGGTCGTTCTGAGGCTGGAGGGCGTGCCCTTCACCCTGCCCGCCCTGCGTCGGCGGCTGTGGCTGAAGGCGCCGACCTGGCGGTCCAGCGGCCGGCCGTTCGCCTCGGCCTTCCTGCTGGGTCCGCTGTTCGTGGGCCTGGGCTTCCTGGGCGACGAGGCGGTCGGCGCACTGTTCCAGGCCACGCCCTTCGGACAGCGCCTGGCCGAGGCGGCGCCGGCCTTCGCCCAGATCGAGCACTTGATCACACCCGAGGCCAAGGGCCGGTGGGACATCCTGGCCCTGGCTTTGGTCTCCAGCCTCTTCAACTACGCCCTGGGCGAGGCCCTGCTGTTCCACGGCGTGCTGCTGCCGCGCATGGAGCGGGCCTGGGGGCGCTGGGCGTGGCTGGGCAACGGCCTGCTGTTCGCCGGCTATCACGTGCACAAGATCTGGATCATGCCCGGCCTGGTGATCAGCTGCCTCTGCTACAGCCTGCCGGCCCAGGCCTTCCGCTCCAACTGGCTGGCCGTTGTGATCCACGGTGTGGAAGGCGTGGTGCTGATCGCCGCCGTGCTGATCGTCATCCTGCAGCCGTGAGCGCGCCGTCGGAGGTGCCGAGCCTGGACACCAGGGCCGCGCCGGTTTCGTCGAGGCCGACGACCGACACCACCGCGCCCTGGCGGCGATAGCGCGACACTACCTTGTCCAGCGCGCCGACGGCGGTCAGGTCCCACAGGCGCACGCCGGCCATGTCGATCTCGACCCGCTCGGGATGGCCATGGAACTCGAAGCCGGCGGCGAACAGCTCGGCCGAGACGAAGAACAGCTGGCCCTCGACGACATAGCGGCGGACCGTCTCGGTGCTGTCCGCCCGCTCCTTCACCGCGATCATCTTCCCGACCTTGCGGGCGAAGAACAGCACGCTGAGCAGCACGCCCAGGACCACGCCCTTGGCCAGGTCGCGGGTCGCCAGCACCGTCACGGTCGTGGCCAGCATGACGATCGTCGACTGCACCGGCGTCGAGCGCAGCTTGCGCACCGAACTCCAGTCGAAGGTCGTGAACGAGACCATGATCATCACCGCCACCAGGGCGGCCATCGGGATCCTGGCCACCCAGTCGCGCAGCACCAGGATCAGGATCAGCAGGAACAGACCCGCCCAGAAGGTCGACAGGCGCGAGCGGCCGCCGGACTTCACGTTGATGATCGACTGGCCGATCAGGGCGCAGCCGGCCATGCCGCCCAGCAGCGGCGAGACGAGGTTGGCGATGCCCTGGCCGCGCGTCTCGCGATCCTTGTCCGACGGGCTGTCGGTCAGGTCGTCGAGCAGGTTGGCGGTCAGCAGGCTCTCCAGCAGACCGACGAAGGCCAGGGTCAGGGACACCGGCGCGATGATCCTCAGGGTCTCGAGCGTCAGCGGCACGGCCGGCAGGTGGAACCGCGGAAGGGCCGTGGGCAGCTGGCCCATGTCGCCCACGGTGCGCACCGGCAGGTTCAGGGCGATTGCAACGGCGCTGAGCGCCAGGATCGCCACCAGCGACGACGGGACCGCCTTGGTCAGGCGCGGGAAGAGATAGATGATCGCAAGGCCCGCTCCCACCAGGGCGAAGGTCTGCCAATTGCCGCCGATCAGCTGGGGCATCTGGGCCATGAAGATCAGGATCGCCAGCGAATTGACGAAGCCGCTCATCACCGAGCGCGAGACGAACTTCACGTAGCGGCCCAGACGCAGGGTTCCGATGACGATCTGGATGGCGCCGGTCAGCAGGCTGGCGGCGAACAGATATTCGATGCCGTGCTCGCGCACGAGGCCGCCCATCAGCAGCGACATGGCCCCGGTGGCGGCCGAGATCATCGCCGGACGGCCGCCGACGAAGGCGATGGTCATGGCGATGACGAACGAGGCGTAGAGGGTCACGGCCGGGTCGACGCCGGCGATGAACGCGAAGGCCAGGGCCTCGGGGATCAGGGCCAGGGCGACGACCGTGCCGGCCAGCAGGTCGCGGCCAGGAGTGGCGAGCCATTGCTGGCGCGTCTTGGCGAGGAAGCTCATGGAGATCTGTCTTGGGTGCGGGTTTCCCGAGGGATCGGCGCCCGGGGTAGCCATCCGGCGAGGTCGGATCCGTTGTGCGGCCTGCTGATGCCGCATCCGGCGGCGCGGGGCAAGCCTGGCCACCGCGAACCATTTTTTGCGTCCCGACTGGCTCCACGTGCGGTTTCATGCTCCGCCTGCGTCAAGCTAAGGGGGCCAGCGAAACAAGCGCCCCGCTTTGGTGGATGGGGAGTGCGATGACGCGACACGTAGCGATGGCCGGGGCCGCCCTGGCGCTGGTGATGAGTTTCGGCGGCCACGCCGCGCTCTCGGCAGAGATCACCCCGCCCGCCCAGGCCTTCGCCCAGGATCCCGGCAGCGACTACTTCCTGGCCGACTACACCGCCTACGAGGCCTATCTGAAGACCCTGGCCGGCCAGTCGGACCGCATGAAGCTGGTCGACATCGGCAAGTCGGAAGAAGGCCGCACCCAGTGGGTGGCGATCGTCTCCTCGCCCGCCAACCTGGCCAAGCTGGACGAATACAAGGCCGTCGCCCGCAAGCTGGCGCGCGGCGAGGTCACCCGCGAGGAGGCCGAGAAGCTGGCCGCCACCGGCAAGGCCGTGGTCTGGATCGACGCGGGCATGCACGCCACCGAGACGGTGACCTCGCAAGGCCAGATCCAGGTGCTCTACCGGATGCTGACCAAGACCGATCCGGAGACGATGCGCATCCTCGACGACGTCATCGTGCTGTTCGGCCACGACAATCCGGACGGCATGGAGCTGGTCTCGGACTGGTACATGCGCAACGCCGACCCGCAGAAGCGCGAGTTCAACTCGATCCCGCGCCTGTACCAGAAGTACGTCGGCCACGATAACAACCGCGACAGCTTCATGTCGCAGATGTCCGAGACCACCAACGTCAACAAGGTGCTGTTCCGCGACTGGTATCCGCAGATCATCTACAACCAGCACCAGCCGGCCCCGAACGGCATGGTGGTGTTCGTGCCGCCGTTCCGCGACCCGTTCAACTACAACTACGACCCGCTGGTCATGACCTCGCTGCAGGAGGTGGGCATGGCTATGCACAGCCGCCTGGTGGCCGAGGACAAGCCGGGCTCGGGCGCCCGCAGCGCCGCCCCCTACTCGACCTGGCACAACGGCATGGAACGCTCCATCGCCTACTTCCACAACGCCGTGGGCCTGCTGACCGAGATCACCGGCGGTCCGACGCCGATGCCGCTGAACCTGGTGCCCGAGGTGCAGCTGCCCAACGGCGACCGCCCCATGCCCGCCCCGCCGCAGACCTGGCATCTGGCCCAGACGGTCGAGTACCAGTGGAGCCTGGACCGGGCGGTGATGGACTACGCCTCGCGCAACCGCGAGCGGATGCTGTTCAACATCTGGAAGATGGCCAGCAACTCGATCGCCAAGGGCAGCAAGGACAGCTGGACGATCACGCCCACCGAGATCGACGACCTGAAGGAAGCCGGCGCCAAGGTGAAGTTCGAGGGCAAGGTCACCGGCTCGGCCACCTCGACCGCCGTCGATCCGTCGCTCTACAAGACCATCCTGCAGGCTCCGGAAAAGCGTGATCCGCGCGGCTATATCCTGACCGCCGACCAGGCCGACAAGCCGACCGTGGTGGCGTTCCTGAACGCCCTGATCAAGGCGGGCGTCGACGTCGACGAGGCGACCAAGCCGTTCACCGTCGAGGGCAAGACCTATCCGGCCGGCTCCTACGTGGTGAAGACCGCCCAGGCCTATCGCCCGCACATCCTCGACATGTTCGAGCCGCAGGACCACCCGCACGACGCCGAATATCCGGGCGGTCCCCCCAAGGCGCCGTACGACGTCACCGGCTACACCCTGGCCTACCAGATGGGCGTCAAGTTCGACCGCGTGCTCGACGGCTTCGACGGGCCGTTCCAGCGCGTGCCCGACCTGATCGCCGTCAAGCCGGGCGCCGTGAAGGGCTCGGGCAAGGCCGGCTGGCTGATCGACCACGCCCCCAACAACGCCTTCACCCTGACCAACCGTCTGCTGAAGGCCGGCGCCCAGGTCTCGTGGCTGAAGGACGGCGCCAAGACCGGCAAGCAGAGCTTCGCGGCCGGGGCCATCTGGGTGTCCTACTCGCCCGCCGCCGCGACCGTGATCGCCGACGGGGTCAAGGAACTGGGGATCGACGCCTGGGCGACCGGCTCCAAGCCCGGCGGCAAGGCCATCGCCCTGAAGCCCGTGCGCATCGGCCTGGTGGACGTCTACGGCGGCTCGATGCCGTCGGGCTGGAACCGCTGGATGTTCGAGAAGTTCGAGGCCCCCTTCCAGGTGGTCTACCCGCAGCGCCTGGACGCCGGGGATCTCGCCAAGGACTTCGACGTGCTGGTGTTCGCCGACGGCGTGGTGCCCGCCCCGGCCGGCGGCCCGTTCCGCGCCGGTCGCGGCTATCCGCAGCCCAAGCCGGAAGAGATCCCGGCCGAGTACCGCTCGTGGCTGGGCACGGTGACCGACGAGACCACCCTGCCGCAGCTGAAGGCCTTCGCCGAGCAAGGCGGCACGGTGATCGCCATCGGCGCCTCCACGCGTCTGGCCACCGCCTTCGGCGCGCCGGTCGAGGTGGCCACGGCCAAGAGCGAGGGCGGCAAGCTGGTGGGCCTGTCGACCAAGGAGCTCTACATCCCCGGCTCGGTGCTGCGGGCCAAGGTCGACGTGAACCAGCCGCTGGCCTACGGCATCCCGGCGGACGTGGACATCTTCTACGACCGCTCGCCGACCTTCACCCTGAAGTCGGACGCCAAGGGCGTTGCGCGAGTCTCGTGGTTTGATGGCGACAAGCCCCTGCGCAGCGGCTGGGCCGTCGGCCAGGACAAGCTGAAGGACACCACGGCGATCCTCGACGTCGACGTGGGCAAGGGCAAGCTGTTCGTCATGGGCCCGGAGATCACCCAGCGGGCGCAGTCGTACGGGACGTTCAAGTTCCTGTTCAACGGGCTGCTGTACGGGCCGGCGGTGAGCGCGGGGAAGTAATTCCAACCACCGTAAAACCCCCGCGAAAGCGGGGGCCCAGGTGTTTTATCGTCGAGCGCCACGCGTTTCAGAAAAAGCCTGGGTCCCCGCTTTCGCGGGGATTTTACGGGTGATGATATGGAAAAGCCCCGGTCGCAGGACCGGGGCTTTTCTTAGGAACCTCCCCCTGTGGGGGAGGTGATCGCGAAGCGATCGGTGGGGGGAGTGATCGCGAAACCGGCCGCCGTCTCGGCAGCTGAGAACGTCCCCCCACCGGCCTTCGGCCGCCTCCCCCACAGGGGGAGGTTCTTTAGCGGATCACCCGCGCCCCAGCGCCCTGCACCAGGGCCTCGACCTCCTTCAGCCGCACCATCGAGGTGTCGCCGGGGGTGGTCATGGCCAGGGCCGCGTGGGCCGCGCCGTAGTCGACGGCGGCTTGAGGGCCCAGGTTCTCCATCAGGGCGTAGGCCAGGCCCGAGGCGAAGCCGTCGCCGCCGCCGATGCGGTCGTAGATGGCCAGGCCGTCACGCATCGGAGCCTCGTAGAAGCCCCCGTCTGCCCACAGGATCGCGCCGAAGTCGTTGACGCTGGCCGAGCGCACGGCCCGCAGGGTGGTGGCCAGCACCTTGAGGTTCGGGAAGGCCTTCACCGCCTGCGGGGCCAGGGTCTTGAAGTTGGCCGGATCGGTGGGGACCAGACCCTTCACCAGACCGTCGATCTCCATCCCCAGGCAGACCACGAAGTCATGATCGTTGCCGATCATCACGTCGGTCATGGCGGCGATCTTGCGGTTCAGGGCCTGGGCGGCGTCGAGGCCGCCGCGGTCCTTCCACAGCGAGGCGCGGTAGTTCTGGTCGAAGGAGACGATCACGCCGTGCTTCTTGGCGACCTCCAGGGCCTCCAGCACCACCTCGCCGGTGTTCGACGCCAGGGCCGTGAACACGCCGCCGGTGTGGAACCAGCGCACGCCTTCCTCGCCGAACAGCCGCTCCCAGTCGATCTCGCCGGGACGCAGTTGCGAGGCGGCCGAGTTGGCGCGGTCGGAGACGCCCAGGGCCGGGCGCACGCCGAAGCCGCGCTCGGTGAAGTTCAGCCCGACCCGGGTGTTGCGGCCCAGGCCGTCGAACGGCCGCCAGACGACGTGGGACATGTCCACGCCGCCCTGGCCGATCAGGTCCTGGACCAGCCAGCCGAGATCGCTGTCCGGCAGGGCCGTGGCCACGGTCGAGCGTTTACCCCAGCACTTGCTCATGCCGCGGGCGAAGTTGTACTCGCCGCCGCCTTCCCAGACCTGGAACTGGCGGGCGTTTCGCACCCGCCCGTCGCCGGGATCGAGCCTCAGCATCACCTCGCCGAGGGCCGCGCAGTCCCAGCGGGTCTCCGACGCCGGGCGAAGCTTAAGGATCGGATCGCTCATCAGGCCTTGCCGCGCACCTTGGCGATCAGGTCGACCGTCTCGCGCACCTTCTTGGAGATGCCGGCGTAGTCCTTGGCGTCGAGGGCTTCCTGGGTGATCAGCTTGGAGCCCATGCCGGCGGCGACGATGCCCGCGCCGAACCACTTCTTGATCGAGGCCTCGTCGGGATCGACGCCGCCCGTCGGCATAATCTTGGTCCAGGGCATCGGGCCCATCACGGCCTTGATGAAGTCCGGGCCGCCGACCGACGAGCCGGGGAACACCTTGACGATCTCGCAGCCCAGTTCCTGGGCGTAGGAAATCTCGGTCGCCGAGCCGCAGCCGGGGCTGTAGGGGATCATGCGGCGGTTGCAGAGCTTGGCGACGTCGGCGTTGACGATCGGGCTGACCATGAACTTGGCGCCGTTGGCGATGTAGAGGCCGGCGGTCGGCGCATCGACGATCGAGCCGACGCCCATGATCACGCGCGGATCGGCCGAAGCGAAGTGCTTGGTGACTTCGTAGAAGACGTTGGCGGCGAAGTCGCCGCGGTTGGTGAACTCGATGCAGGGCGCGCCGCCATCGGCGCAGGCCTGGATGACGTTCTTACAGATCTCGACGTCCGGGTGGTAGAACACCGGCACCACGCCCTGGGTCTCAAGGGCCTGCAGCACCGCCATACGGTTCTTCAGCATTCGCGTACTCCTCCCGGAAGGGATGGTCTTGCGCGATGCGCCGCTGAGCGCCCCGCGCGTGGAAGATCTGTTCGGCGATCCCTTAGCCCGCGCGCGCGGCTTGCGCCACAGGCCGAGGCTGCCGCCACGTCAATTTCAGCCGCCCTGCCCTCTTGGGTGGGGCGAGGCAAAATGAAGGGCGCCGAGCCTAAGCCCGACGCCCTGGAAAAGTTTGCGCAGGAGCGAACTCAAAGAGCCGCAGGACGCCCGGTCGCGCGAGGCGGACCAAAACGTCATGACACCGGTATCAAATCGAGCCCGGCTCGCGTTGTCACCGGTGTCATGAACAGATAAGCGCAGTTTCGGCATTTGAGCAAGCCTGTAGAAAACGCTGGGCGCGAGCGGCTGAGTTTTTTGACGGGCGCGCCGATTTGGTGATCAGCGCGCCCCTTTTCCGGTCAGCCGGTGTTGCGCAGGCCGGCGGCGATGCCGGCCACGGTCAGCTGGATGGCCAGGCGCACGTCCTCGGCCTGCTCGCCGCCGCGACGGCGGGCCAGCAGTTCCAGCTGCAGGTGGTTCAGCGGATCGACCGAGTGGCCGGCCAGGGTCACCGACTCGGCCAGCTCCGGCTGGTTGTCGAGCAGGCTCGAACCGCCGCGGATGGCCAGGGCGATGGTCTGGGCCGCGTCATGCTCGCGTTTGATCGCGTCGAAAATACGCTGGGCGTTGTCCTGGTCGGGCGACAGGGCGACGTAGCGGGCGGCTATGCCCATGTGGCTCTGGGCGAGCGCCAGCTCCATGTTCGACAGCAGCGAGGCGAAGAAGTCGAAGCCGCCGGCCAGGTCCTGCAACTGACCGGTCGACAGGCCCGCCCGCTCGACGCCCGAGGCGAAGCCGTACCAGCCCGGCAGCATGAAGCGGGCCTGCGACCAGCTGAACACCCACGGAATGGCCCGCAAATCCTCGATCTTGCGGCTGGCGGTGCGGCTGGCCGGACGGCTGCCGATGTTGAGGCCGACGATCTCGCCGATGGGGGTGGCCGACCAGAAGAAGTCCTCGAAGGCCGGGTCGTCATAGACGAGCGCGCGATAGCCCTCGAACGAGGCCTGGGCCAGGGCGGTCATCGCGCCCTCGACCTTGGGGTCGGGACGGTGGGCCGGGCGCTGGCTCGACTGCACCACCGCGGCGGCCAGGCCGTCGAGGTTGCGGCGGGCCGTGGGCTGGTCGCCGAAGCGGCGGGCGATCATCTCGCCCTGCTCGGTCATGCGGATGCGGCCCTGGACGGTGCCGGCCGGCTGGGCCAGCACGGCCTCGGCGGCCGGTCCCCCGCCCCGCCCGACGCTGCCGCCGCGGCCGTGGAACAGCTGGATGCCGACGCCCATGCGGTCGGCCTCGAACGCCAGGGCCGAGGCCCCGCGCGCCACGCCCCGACGGGAGGCGACATAGCCGCCGTCCTTGTTGCTGTCGGAGTAGCCGAGCATGATCTCCTGCACCGGCCGGTCGCCCAGGATGGTGCGGCTGATCGGCAGCTCCAGCCACTGGCGCAGCACGCGCGGGCCGTTCTCCAGGTCCTCGATGGTCTCGAACAGCGGGGCGATCTTCAGCGACGAGCGCGGCGCCGCGCCGCCCCAGACCAGGCCGACCTGCTTGAGCAGGACGAGCGGCTCGAGGATGTCCGACAGGGTGGCGGACTTTGAGATGATGTAGGCGCCGATGCAGGCGTGGCCGTAGTCGCGCACGGCCTGGGCCGCGGCTTCCATCGTCGCCAGTTCCTTGGCCGTCTCCTCGCTGTAGGCGGTGAACGGCGAGACCAGCGGCCGCTGGTGCGACAGCTCCTCGATCAGCAGGGCCGAGCGGGCCTCCTCGTCGAGATCCAGATAGCGCACGCCGGTGCCGGCGCGGCGGTAGAGCTCGTCGATCGTGCGCTCGTGGACGTCGGCGTTCTGGCGCAGGTCCAGGCTCATCAGGTGGAAGCCGCAGGCCTTGGCGACGGCCACCAGGGTGCGCAGTGACGAGCCGACGAGACGCTCGCCGCCGCTGGCCTCCAGCGAGTCGATGATGATCTGCAGGTCGGCGACGAAGGCGTCGGGATGGTCGTAGGGCGCGACGTCGGTGCGGCTGGTGGCGTAGGCCACCCACTGGTTGGTCAGCTTCTGCGACACGGCCGTGAGGCGGTCGAAGATCAGCTCCAGGGCCAGGCGGTAGGGCTCGTCCAGGCGATGCACCGACGGGTCCTTGGCCTGGGAGGCCAGGTTCAGCAGTTCCTGCGACACCGGGGTGTAGGCGGTCGAGACGGCGAGGTTAGACCAAAGCTTGCGCACCTCGCCGGCGTACCAGTCGAGGATCACCCGCGACTGCGACGACAAAGCGAGCTTCAGGGTTTCGCCGTTGACGCCGGGGTGGCCGTCGCGGTCGCCGCCGAGCCACGAGCCCATCTTCAGCAGCGGCGCGATGTGGCCGTGGCTGCCGATCTTGCCCGACCATTCCTCGTAGAGATCCACCATCGCCGGCAGGATCGAGGTGCGGACGATCGACAGGGCGTTGCGGATCTCGTCCTTCACGGTGATCCGCTCGGGCCGGTAGAGGCGCGTGCGCCACATCAGGGCGATCTCGCGGAACAGGCGCTCGCGGATGTCGGCTTCCAGGTCGGCCGGCAGGTGGTGGCGGCGCAGGGTCATCAAGCGCGAGATCTCGGTCTCGCGATCGACCATGCTGCGGCGGCGCACTTCGGTCGGGTGGGCGGTCAGCACCGGCACCACGTTCATGGCGGCGAACACCTTGGCCAGCTCGGCGTCGGTCTTGCCCTCGGCCTTCAGCGCCGCGACGGCGTCGACCAGGGTGCGGGCGCGCTCGTCGCCCGGCTGGGCGTCGGCCTCGGCGTGACGGCGGCGGCCGGCGACGTCCTCGCCGATATTGGCCAGCAGCGAGTGGCTGGCGAAGGCGCGGGCCAGGAAGATGGCCTGGTCGTTGGACAGGTCGGCGAACAGGTGGTCGAGGCCGGGCGCCTCGCCGTCGGCGGTCTCGTGCGAGGCGGCCTTGCGGGCCTTGGTCACCAGCTCGCCGGCCTCGTCGCCCTCCAGATAGGCGATGGCCTCGATCAGGAGATCGCCGAGCAGATTGGCGTTCCGCCGGACATCACGGCTGGTGGGTCGGTCTGAGCCGAGGGAGAGGGCCGAGTCGCGCATGCGCATGCTCCATCACCGCCGCGAGGAGGAGCGGCGGATCGTCAGGACTGTAAGAACTGATCTAACGGTTCTCGCGTCCAACCCGGCCCGGACGAACGCTGTGCGGGCTCTAGCGCCCTTCGTCGCTCGGGGGAAGCCGGGCGGTGATATGGTTGCGCTACCATCGTTCATTGGCGCGCATTTTGTGCGTGAAACGGTGCAGTTTCGTCCCCGCCTGTCCCGGAACGGAAAATCCCCGCGAAGTCGCCTTCGCGGGGATCAAAACGTTCGGTCGTCCCGAAGGCTGTAAGGCTTTAGCGGGCCAGCCAGCCGCCATCGACCGGCAGGGTGACGCCCTGGATGTAGTCGGCGGCCGACGAGGCCAGGAACACGGCAGCCCCGCCCAGGTCTTCCGGGCGCCCCCAGCGGCCGGCCGGGATGCGGGCCAGGATCGAGGCGTTGCGGTCGGCGTCGGCGCGCAGGGCCTCGGTGTTGTTGGTGTCGAAATAGCCCGGCGCGATGGCGTTGACGTTGATGCCCTTGGTCGCCCACTCGTTGGCCAGGATCTTGGTCAGGCCGGCCAGGCCCGACTTGGCGGCCGTGTACGACGGCACGCGGATGCCGCCCTGGAACGACAGCAGGCTGGCGATGTTGATCACCTTGGCGCCGGTCCCTTGAGCGAGCGCCTGCTTGGCGAAGGCTTGGGTGAGGAAGAAGACGACCTTCAGGTTGGTGTCGATCACCGCGTCCCAGTCGGCTTCGGAAAATTCGATCGAGTCGGCGCGGCGGATGATGCCGGCGTTGTTGACCAGGATGTCGACCTTGCCGAGGGCGGCGACGGTCTCGTCGACCACGCGCTGGACGGGCTCGATGGTCGAGAAGTCGGCCTTGATCGACACGAACTTGCGGCCCAGGGCCTCGACGGCGGCCTTGGTCTCGGTCGGTTCGCTGCGGCCCGCGGCGGCGATGTCGGCGCCGGCTTCAGCGAGCGCGATGGCGATCCCCTGCCCGATGCCGGTGTTGGCGCCGGTGACGAGCGCGACCTTGCCTTCGAGGCTGAACGGATTGGCCATGGTGCTTAGTTTCCTGATCCCGATTGCTTCATCCCGGGCGGCTCGAAAGCCGCTCGGGACCCAGGGGCGGCGACACGCGCGGCCCCTGGGTCCCGGCTCTTACGCTCCACTTCGGCCGGGATGACAACCGAAGCAAAACTGGAAGGGGCTTTGGCCCTACTTCAGCTGGCAGATGTCCAGCACGTTCATGTCGGTGTAGTCGAGGTTCTCGCCGCCCATCGCCCAGATGAAGGTGTAGTTGGCGGTGCCCGAGCCCATGTGGATCGACCACGGCGGGCTCATGACGGCCTCTTCGTTGGCGATCACGATGTGACGCATCTCGTCCGGCTCGCCCATGTAGTGGAACACCCGGTCGTTCTCGCCCAGGCCGAAGTAGAAATAGGCTTCCGAACGGCGGTCGTGCAGGTGGGGCGGCATGGTGTTCCAGACGCTGCCCGGCTTCAGCACGGTCATGCCCAGCAGCAGCTGGGCCGACTTGCAGGTGGTCGGCACGATGTACTGGTAGATGGTGCGCTCGTTCGAGGTTTCGAGAGCGCCGCGCTCCAGCGGGATGGCGTCGGCGAAGGCCAGCTTCTTGGTCTCGAACGCGGCGTGGGCCGGCAGGCTGACCAGGTAGAAGCGAGCGGCTTCGCCGTTCACGCCTTCGAAGGTCACGTCCTTGGCGCCCATGGTGACGTACAGGCCGTCACGCGGAACGATGTCGTAGGCGACGCCATCGACGGTGATCTTGCCGGTGGTCTCGCCGACGTTGATCACGCCCAGCTCGCGGCGCTCCAGGAACGGGTGGCCGGCGGCCGAGGCCGGTTCGGTCTGGTCGGGCAGCTTCACGGCGCCCACGGCGACCACGCCGCCGACGACGAAGCGTTCAGCGTGGTTGTAGTTGAGGACGACTTCGCCTTCGACGAAGAGGTCCTGCATCAGGTAGCGATCGCGCAGGTCGTCGTTGCTGACCGCGAACATCATGTCCGGATGGGTGGCGTGGTAGGTCTTGGCGAACATCGAGTTTACTCCGGAAGTGGTGTTCTTATTCGGCGGCGAGCGCCGGGGCCGGTAGCGGCCGCGGCTGATCGAGCTTGTAGGCCTTCTTAGGCAGATTGTACGTCAGGTCTACGATGAGCTCCTGAGCTTCCACCAAATCCATGCGGTGCTCGCTCACCATGCGCGCCAGGAAGGCGCTGTCGACGCGACGGGCGACATCGTGGCGGGCGGGGATCGACAGGAAGGCGCGGGTGTCGTCGTTGAAGCCGACGGTGTTGTAGAAGCCGGCGGTCTCGGTGACCTGCTCGCGGAAGCGCATCATGCCTTCCGGGCTGTCGTGGAACCACCAGGAGGGACCGAGCTTCAGCGTGGGATAATGGCCGGCCAGCGGGGCCAGTTCGCGGCTGTAGGTCGTCTCGTCCAGGGTGAACAGGATGATCGACAGGCGCGGGTCGTTGCCCAGGCGGGTCAGCAGCGGCTTCAGCGCATCCACGTACTCGGTGCGCATCGGGATGTCGGCGCCCTTGTCGCGGCCGTGGCTGTCCAGCAGGCCGACATTGTGGTTGCGGTGCGAGCCGGGGTGGATCTGCATCACCAGGCCGTCCTCGAGGCTCATCTTGGCCATCTCGGTCAGCATCTGGGCGCGGAACAGCTCGGCCTTCTCAGGCGTGAAGTTCCCCTTCACCAGGTCGGCGAACAGGGCTTCGGTCTCGGCTTGCGACAGGTCGGCCGTGGCGGCGGTCGGGTGGCCGTGGTCGGACGAGGTGGCGCCGGCCTCGATGAAGGCCGCCCGGCGGATGCGGTGGGCTTCGAGATAGCCCTTCCAGCTGTAGACGTCCTGGCCCGAGATCTCGGCGAAGCGTTCGAAGGCGCGCGGGCTGCGCTCGTCCTCGAAGTCGATGACCGCGTCGGGGCGATAGGCGGTGATGACGTGGCCGCCCCACCCGCTCTCGCGGATCGCCTTGTGGTGCTTCAGCGGATCGTGCGGGCCTTCGGTGGTGGCCAGGGTCTCGATGTTGAAGCGGTCGAACAGGGCGCGCGGGCGGAAGGCGTCGGTCGCCAGGGCCTCGTTGATGCCGTCGAAATAGGCGTCGGCGTTGTCCTCGCCGAGGAACTCGGTGAAGCCGAACACCTTGGAGAACACGTGGTTCAGCCAGATCCACGACGGCGTGCCGCGGAAGAGGTGGAAGTTCTTGGCGAACACCTTCCAGGCCGCGCGCGGATCGGTGGCCGGCACGCCGGACTTGCGGGGAACCTTCAGGTCGTCCAACGCCACGCCCTGGCTGTAGAGCATGCGGAAGACGTAGTGGTCGGGCGCCAGCAACAGGTCGGTGGCGTCGCGGAACGGCTCGTTGGTGGCGAACCAGGCCGGGTCGGTATGGCCGTGCGGGCTGATGATCGGCAGGGCCGCGACGGTGGAATAGAGCTCGCGGGCGATGCCGCGCACGGTCGGATCGGCCGGGAACAGACGATCGTCGTGCAAGATCAGGGGGCGGGCCATGGCGTGTCTCCTCGTCCCTTCGCCTCGAACCCTAGCGGGTCGCTTCGAGGCGCTTGGTAACCGGTGTCAGAACTTGGTGCAAGGTGCAGGGCGCGGCGCGCACCCTACACAGGTTTGGGAGCGGCGGAAGACTCGCGCACCACCAGATAGGGGATCGTGGTCGCCGGATCGCCCGGCTCCTTGCCCTCGCGGGCGATCAGCTTCTCGGCGGCCATGCGGCCGACCTGGCGCGTTGGGATGTGGACGGTGGTCAGCGGCGGCCAGACGGCCTGCGCGATCTGGAAGTCGTCGAAGCCGACCACGGTCAGGTCCTCGGGCACCGTCAGGCCTGCGCGGCGGGCGGCCTGCAGCACGCCGGCGGCCATTTCGTCGTTGCCGGCGAAGATGGCGGTCGGACGCGGGGTCTTGGCCAGCAGCGCCTCGCCGGCGGCCAGGCCCGATTCGAAGGTGTAGGCGCCCTGCACCACATAGTCCGGGTCGAGCTTCAGCCCCGCCGCCGCCAGGGCGTCCTCGAAGCCCCCTCGCCGCTCGTGCGACGAACGGAAGCTGGGCAGGCCGGTGATGAAGCCGATGCGCTCGTGGCCCAGGCCGACCAGGTGCTCGCCCATGGCCTGGGCGCCCAGCCGGTCGTGGCCGACGATCATGTGCTCTTCCTCGTCCAGCGGGACTGAGGCGATGCGGATGTATTCGCAGCCGATGTCGCGCAACAGGTCGGCGACGCGCTCGTCTTCGGAAACCGACGGCGGCAGGATCACGCCGAACAGCTTCTGCCGCTCGATGAACATCCGCACGTCCTGCAGGAAGGTCGGGCTGGAGCGGTCGCAGGGGTGGACCACCAGCTCGAAGCCCGAGCCGCGCATGCCGTCCAGCAGGCCAAGCTGCATGTTGACGACGTACTGCGGGTTGGGGTTGTCGTAGATCATGCCGATCAGGAACGAGCGGCGGAACGCCAGGCCCCGGGCCTGGGGATCGGGGGCGTAGCCCCACTCGGCGATCACCGCCTCGATACGCTGGCGGGTTTCCTCGCGGACGAACGGCGACTGGTTGATGACCCGCGAGACGGTCTTCTTGGAGACCCCGGCCAGGCGGGCGATGTCGTTGATGGTGGCGCGGCGACGACCGCTTTCCAGCGCGGCGTTCACATCCGTGTCGTCGGCGGACTTGTTTGGCGTCTTAGACGAGGTCACGGCGTTTCCATGCAGTGGTTTTCGTTTTTTGTCATACTCCAGCGTCTGGAGCGTCGCTAATCAAGCGGCAAAAAGCACGCTGGCGAAGCTCTTGACACCGGTTTCCACTCCCTTAGGACCGGATGGCAGCACAAAAAGTCGCAAAGACAAAGACCCAGATGAGCGAAACAGCCTCCCTACCCGGCGAATCGATCCACGGCGTCGACCCGCGCGACCATGTCGCCACCGCCCTGCGTCCCCTTGGCGTCGGCGAAACCGTCGATCTGCACGGCCAGTCGATCCTGGTGCGGAGCGACATCCCCAAGGGCCACAAGATCGCCGTCCGCCCCGCCGCGAAAGGCGAGGACGTGCTGAAGTACGGCTGGCCGATCGGCCGGGCGACCAGCGACATCGCCGTCGGCGACCACGTGCACGTCCATAACGTCGAGACCCGCCTGGAGGGCGTCGAGGGCTACGCCTATGCGCCGGCCCCGACCGACAACACCGAAGTGGTCGGCGAGCGCAGCTTCCTGGGCTACCGCCGCGCCAATGGCCGGGTCGGCACCCGCAACGAGATCTGGGTGCTGTGCACCGTCGGCTGCGTGGCCAACACCGCCCGCCGCATCGCCGAGAAGGCCAACGCCCGCTTCGCCGGCCGCGTCGACGGGGTGTTCGCCTTCCCCCATCCGTTCGGCTGCTCGCAGCTGGGCGACGACCTTTCCCACACCCGCCAGCTGATCGCGGGCCTGGCCGCCCACCCCAACGCCGGCGGCGTGCTGATCCTGGGTCTGGGTTGCGAGAACAACCAGTTGAAGGCCCTGCTCGACAGCGCCCCGGACCTGGATCCCGCCCGCCTGCGCTCGTTCACCACCCAGTTCGTCGAGGACGAGTACGAACAGGGCCTCGAAGCCATCGAGGAACTGGTCGCCATCGCCGAGCAGGACCGCCGCGAGCCGGCGCCGATCTCCGAACTGGTGGTGGGCCTGAAGTGCGGCGGCTCGGACGGCTTTTCGGGCGTCACCGCCAACCCGCTGGTCGGCCGCATCGCCGACAAGGTGGCCGCGGCCGGCGGCACGCCGGTGCTGACCGAGATCCCCGAGGTGTTCGGGGCCGAGAACGTGCTCCTTCAGAGGGCCGCGAGCCGCGAGATCTTCGACGAGGCCGTCGCGGTGATCGACGACTTCAAGCGCTACTTCATCGACAACAACCAGCCCATCTACGAGAACCCCTCGCCCGGCAACATCGCCGGCGGCATCACCACCCTGGAGGAGAAGTCCCTGGGCGCGGTGCAGAAGGGCGGCCGCGCGCCGCTGGTCGAGGTGCTGCGCTACGGCGAACGCGTGGGCCCGCACGGGCTGACGCTGCTGGAGGCGCCGGGCAACGACGCGGTGTCGTCCACCGCCCTGACGGCGGCCGGCGCCACGGTGATCCTGTTCACCACCGGCCGCGGCACGCCGCTGGGCTTCCCCGCCCCGACCCTGAAGATCGCCTCCAACAGCGCCCTGGCGATCCGCAAGCCGTCATGGATCGACTTCGACGCCGGGGTGGTGCTCGACGGCCAGACCATGGACCAGGCCGCCGACTCCCTGCTCGACCTGGTGGTCGCCACCGCCTCGGGCCAGGAGACCAAGGCCGAGCGCAATGGCGAGCGCGAGATCGCCATCTGGAAGTCGGGGGTGACGCTCTAGGCGCGTCTCGGCGCCAGTCCCCGCAAGGCCAGGCGCGCCGCTTCGCGCAGTTCGTTCTCGCCCGCCCCGCCGCGCGCGGCCACCTTCAGGCCCGAGCGCAGGGTCAACAGCATCCGGGCGGCCGCCTCGGCGTCGAGCCCGACATCGAATACGCCGGCGGCGATCCCGCCCTGCACGCGGCTGGCGAAGGCGGCGACGACGGCGCGGGCGGCCTCGTCGTTGAGGGCGTTGACCTCAGGGTCCGAGCGGCTGAACTCGACGATCGAACCGACGCCCAGGCAGCCGCTTTCCAGCTCATCGGAAGACCCCAGCCCGACCAGCAGCGCGGCCTCAATGGCGTCGGCTGCGTCGTCGTGGGCGGCCAGCGCCCCGGTCATCTGGGCCAACGAACCGGCCGCATAGCGGCGCAGGGCCTCCAGGAACAGGCGGCGCTTGTCGCCGAACGCCCCGTAGAGGCTCTGGCGGCCGATGCCCATGCCCTCGATCAGGTCGCTGGTCGAGGCGGCCTCGTAGCCGTGGCGCGCGAACACCTTGATCGCGCTGGCGATCGCTTCGTCCCGGTCGAATTCAGAAGGCCTGGCCATGATCGCATCCTAGCGATCTTGATCGATCAGTCCAGAATTATTCTTGACTGATCGATCCCGAATGCACAGTTGTTATGGACCAATCAGTCCATAACGGAACATCGCCATGACCACCGCCTCTCCCTCCCCTGCCCCCGCCCTGGTTTTCGGCGGCTCGCGCGGCATGGGCGCCGCCATCGTCCGTCGCCTCGCCGCCGAGGGCCGCCCGGTCGCCTTCACCTACGCCAGTTCGCCGGGCAGCGCCGCGGCCCTGGCCGCCTCCGTCGAGGAGACCGGCGGAACGGCCCTGGCCCTCCAGGCCGACAGCGCCGACGCCGAAGCGGTGCGCGCCGCGGTCGAGGCCGCCGTCGCGCGGTTCGGAAAGCTGGGGGTGCTGGTCGTCAACGCCGGCGTGCTGATCCCCGGCGCGATCGACCAATACGCCTTCGACGACTTCGACCGCATGCTGGCGGTCAATGTGCGCGGGGTGTTCGCGGCCATCCGCCACGCCGCCCCGCACCTGCTCGACGGCGGCCGCATCGTCACGATCGGCAGCAACACGGCCGAGCGGATCGGCGCGCCCGGCTCCAGCGTCTACGCCATGACCAAGGCCGCCGTGGCCCAGCTGGTGCGCGGCGCCGCGCTCGACTTCGCCCCGCGCGGGATCACCGTCAACAACGTCCAGCCGGGTCCGGTCGAGACCGACATGACCGCCGGCCTGATGGACTACATCACGCCCCGCCTGCCGCTGGGCCGCATCGGCAAGCCCGAGGAGATCGCCGACCTGGTCGCCTGGCTGGCCGGTCCGACCGCCGGCTATATGACCGGCGCCAGCCTGACCATCGACGGCGGCTGGACGGCCTGAGCCCCAAAGGCCCTGGCGCGACGGCGGCGCTAGTCCGGGACCGAGAAGTTGACCGGGATGAGGATCGGCTCGTCCGTCGGGGCGCCGTCGATCGTCTCCGGGCTGAAGCGGAACAGCCGGCTCATCTTCAGCGCGGCTTCGCCGAAGCCGTATTCCAGCGGCGATTCCGACAGCAGCGTGCAGTCCTCCACCCGGCCCTTGACGATCCGGGCGCAGCTGAGTTCGGCCTTGCCGCCGACCTCCATGCGCTGGGCGCGATCGGGGTAGTAGCGGGCGGCGGAGTCGGCATCCATGCCGGCGCGGATCAGGGGCCGGTAGTCGATGACTCCCGGCCCCGGCTTGGGCAGGTCGGGCTCCGAAGCGACGATCGAGGGTTTGCCGAACTTGCCGACCGGCACCTCCAGCAACACGGTCGAGCCGATCGTCGAACGGCCCTCGTCGGTCCAGAGCTGGGACACGACCTTGGCGAGCCGCGCCCGCGCGTCGATCTCGGCCCCGGCGTCGCCGGCCGGCGTCAGGCTCAGGATCTCGCAGCCCTCCAGCTTTCCGCTCAGGCCGACCTGGCAGCGGGCCCGCGCCTCGCCCGCGACCGGCGGCGTTCCGTCCGGCCTCGGCGTCGGCGCCGCGTACGGCATGCTCATCCAGTAAGGCCGGCCCTCAAGGTTTCCGAAATCGATCACGACCGCCTGGGGCGTGAGCACCGGGGCGGTCGGAGCCTTCTTGCGGGCGCTCGACGCGGCGGAGGTCGTCGGCGGCTCGAGCCGGAAAGCCGAAGCCAATCCCAGGGCGGCCTCGCCGAAGCCCTCGCCCTTCACCGTCTCGGCGATCACGCGGCAGTCCTGGAGCCGGCCTTCGTCGTTGGCCATGCAGCTGAGGCGGACCAGCCCCTTCACCCCGCGCTGCCGGGCCGAGGGCGGATAGGCCGCCAGGACGTCGGCCTGGCTGGGCGCGGCGCGCCACGCCAGGGTGGGCTGATAGGGCGCGCCCTCGAACGGACGGCAGCGGTAGTCGCAGGAGAAGAACACCTTCAAGACGGTGGTCATGGGAACCGGAACGCCGTTCCTGCGCCCCGGCTGGAAGCGATAGAGGGGCGCCACGCTCAGCGCGGCGGGGCCCAGATCCTGCGCCACGCTGCGTTGCGACAACACCCCGCAGTCCTTGGCGCGCCCCTCCAGCGTCACCGTGCACAGCAAGTCGACACTGCCTTCGAGTCCGCTGAAGCGCGCCGCCGCCGGCCAGGCGGCGTGCAGCGCGTCCTGAGAGGGCTGCTCCACCTCCAGCGGGGCGACATATTCGACCCCGCCCGCATGGAACACCCGCGCCTTGGGCGCGATGAATTGCACGGTGATGGTGCGCGAGCCGTTCACGGCCCGGGTTCTCGGCGCGACCTCGTAGCGCTTGACCATGGTCAGCGCCGCCGGGCCGAAGCCCTCGCCCGCGGGCGTCTCCGACGTCAGGGCGCAGCCCCAGACGCGTCGCTCGGCCGACTGGCAGGTCACGACCGCGACGCCGTTCAGGCCCTTGGCCTTGGCGGCGGTCGGATAGACGCCCTGCACCTCGTCATAGCGATAGGTGAAGACAGGATCGCCGGTTCCCTCCTGCGCGGCGGCGCCGCCGCCCAGCCCCGCCCAAGCCAAGCCGATCCAGGCCAGGGCCGCAAAGGCGCCGGCCTTCCCGGTCGTACGATAGGTCATGATCCACCCCGAAACTCGCCTCAACCTATGGACGGCGACGGCGATTGCCAAGCCACCAGTCGGCGAGTTCGAGGAGCGGAGGAACGGGCGGCGCGATGCGCCGCCCTCCCCGCGTCAGTGCGCGGCGTCCTTGGCCTTTTCACCGGCCTTTTCCGCCTGGTCGCCGGCCTTCTCGGCGGTCTCGCCGGCGGCGGCGGCCGCGTCGCCCGCGGCCTTGGCGGTGCTGGTGTCGCCAGCGGCCGCGGCCTGGGCGCTGGCGTCGGCGGCGGTGTCGGCGGCGCTCGAGGCCTGGGCCGCGGCGTCGGCGGCCTTCTGACTCTCGACCGAGGCCTCGGCGGCCTTTTCGGTCTTGTTCTCGCAGGCGGTGACGGTCAGGGCGACGGCGGCCAGGCCGATGAGCAGGGTGTGACGCATGTGAACTCTCCCAAACGAGCTTCGCCGGTCTGTCGCCGGCTTGGCTCAACCCGCATGCGGCGGCGTTCGTTCCGCCGCCCTCCGCTCAAGCCTTCGGGCATGAAAAAGCCCGGCGGCGTCCTCTCGAACGCCGCCGGGCCGATCGTCTCGGTAAAGGCGCGTCCTTAGAAGCGCTTCGTCACCTGCACCCCGTAGGTGCGCGGCTCGTTGACGAAGGCGGTCAGGTTGTTGAAGTCGATCGCGCCGATGACATTGGCTTCGTCGGTCAGGTTGCGAACGTAGACCGCCGCTTCCAGGCCCTGGGCCGGGTTGCGCCAGCCGGCGCGCGCGCCGCCTTCGAAGTTGGTGTCCTGCATGAACTCGACCGATTCATAGAGGAACAGGTTGAAGTCCTTCTGCATGACCCAGTCGGTCGATGCGAAGAGTTCGGTGCCGTTGCTCAGGCCATGCACGTAGTTCAGCGTGATGTTGGCCGTGTACTTCGGGGCCTGCGGGAACGGGTTGCCGTCGATGTTGGCGCGACGGGTCGTGCCCACCGTGACGATCGGATCGGTGACCGTGCAGTTGGCGCCGCAGAAGGCGACCAGCAGATCCTTGTCCTTGATCTCGGTGTGATTGTAGGCGAACCCGCCGGCCAGGCTGAAGCCCGCGCCCAGATAGACGTCGCCGTCGAGTTCCAGGCCGTAGCCCTCGCCCTTGTCGGCGTTGATCAGCTGGTTGAAGTTGCCTTCGCCGCCGATGGCCGTGAACTGCGGGTCGGTGACCTCGTAGTAGTAGACCGTGGCGTTCAGGCGAGCCTTGCCCTGCCACAGGCGCGACTTCAGGCCGGCCTCGTAGGACATCACCGTCTCGGAATTGGCCGCCGTGATCAGGTCGGACGAGGTGATCCGGCCCTGCAGCGACGGACCGCGATAGCCCTTGGCCACGCGGGCGAAGGCGTTCAGGTCGCTGTTGATCTCATAGAGGGCGCTGAGGTCCCAGCTGACCTGCTCGTCGCCGACCGAACGACGCACGTTCGACAGCGGCAGGGCCGTGCTGGTGCTGCCAGCCGGGATGATGCGGTCGCCGTGGAAGTCGCGGCTGTCTTCGGTGTAGCGCAGGCCGCCGGTGATCTTCAGGGCGTCGGTGACCTTGTAGTTGGCCTGGCCGAACACCGACCAGGATTCCGAGCGCTGGATGATGTCGCCGATGACGATCGGGTTCAGGCCGCCGACGCCGTTGAAGGTGCCCGAGACGAGGTTGAAGCGCTCGTCCCAGAAGAAGGCGCCGACCTGCCAGCCGAGGCGGCCGTCGCCGTTCGAGGCCAGGCGCACTTCGATGGTCTTCTGGTCCAGATCGCTCGACAGGGTGCCGGTCTCGGAGTTGAACGGCGTCTTGTAGGGCGCGGTCGAGGCGGCCGAGGCCACGCCGCCGTCGATGTCGCCGTCGCCGGCCGAGCGGCCCTGATAGGCGCTGACCACGCCGGTCAGGGTGACCGGGCCGAAGTCGTAGGCCGCCTGCAGGCTCTGCGAGGTGGTGTGCTGCTTCTGCGGGTTGTTGCGGCCGCCGTCGTAATAGACCGTGTCGCGGTCGAAATTGCCGTTCAGCTCGTTGGAGCCCTTGGTCAGCACGTTGGCGCGGTTCAGCGTGCCGGTGCCGGTGTAGTTACGCGACTGCAGGGTCAGCAGGGTCGACAGGCGGTCGGTCGGCTTCCAGGCAACGTGCACGCGGGCGGCCGTGTCGTCGAAGCGGCCCAGGTCGTCGCCGTCGCCGGCGAACGAGGGGTTGTAGGCGTTGTTGACCCAGTCGTCGCGGTGGTTCCACAGGCCGGCGATGCGCACCGACAGGGTGTCATTGACGGGGATGGTCACGCCGGTCTCGGCGCGCACCGCGCCCAGGTTGCCGTAGGCGATCGAGCCGAAGCCGCCGAACTCGCCGCCCGGCTTGACGGTGTCGATCTTGACCACGCCGGCCGGGGTGTTGCGGCCAAACAGCGTGCCCTGCGGGCCGCGCAGCACTTCCAGTTGGTCGACGTCGAACAGCGGGAAGCCCTTCAGGTAGACGTTCTCGAGCACGACGTCGTCGAGCACCACCGAGACCGGCTGCGAGGCGTTGAAGTCGAAGTCCACATTGCCGAGGCCGCGGATGTAGAAGCGCGGGGCGTAGCGGCCGTTCGAGCTTTCGATCTGCAGACTGGGCACGCGGGCCGAGAGCGACAGCACGTCGCCGCCGCCGGCCGACACGGCCGCCAGGGTCTTGCTGCTCATCGCGGTGACGGCGAACGGCACGTCGCGGATGTTTTCGCTGCGACGCTGGGCGGTGACGACGATCTCCTCGGTCACCGTGGCGTCGGAGGCCGGCGCTTGAGATTGGGCCAGAGCCGGCGCGGAGATCAGCAGGGCCATGCCGCTAGCGGACAAAGCGAGCCAGTTTTGAAGATTCATACGTGCAACCCCTCATATTTTCGGGGCGCACCTACGCCATGACGTTACATCAACGCCACAAAAAACCAGCGTCATTGCTTGAACTTTTCAAGACAACTCGATCTTCGTGCGGCGAACACCGAACTTTGAAACAGATTTACTGCGAGAACGACGAACGCTGAACGGGAATATATGACCCGTACCTGACGCCGAAACGCAGCCTCCCGACGCCAACGTCCGGCATGTAAGAAAACAATTACCCGTAAGAAATTCCGCATACGAACCATTGGCGGCGAATGCCGACGACGCGGCGGCCGTGCTCAGCCCTCGATCCAGATGTTCCTGGCTCCCACCAGCGTGACGCTCTGCATCACCCCCGGCCGGCTGCGCGTATAGGCGCAGACTCGGAAGTCGGCGAACACGCGGGGCCGGAACAGGTCCTGCTCGTAGGGCCGCAGACGCTTCTCCAGCGACGCCGGCAACTTGTGGATGTCGTCGAAGTTGTCGCCCTCCTCGTCGACGACGCGCAGCATCCGCGTCGTGCCGATCGCCCAGATCCGATACGAGAACGTACCGTTGGCCAGCGACATGCGGCCATGCACCGTCCGGCACTGACCGGGCGGCGCCGAGCGCGGAAAGACCGCCGCCTGGGCCGAAACGGCCGCGACCACCAGCAGGGCGCATCCGGCGAGGCCGACCACGATCCCGATACGCCGCCTCATTTCGCCTCCGCGATCTCGTACATCAGGTCGACATAGCTCATCGTCCCGCCGACCAGTCCCTCGACCTTGGGATTGCTGCTTTCGATCACATAGTACTCGTTGGGCGCATGGGCGCCGCTGCCGTGGCCCAGGCCGAACTGACCGGCCGGCAGGCTGACCGGCGGCGAGGTGAAGACCGTGCCCGGCCAGGAGCCCGCCAGGCGCGGATAGAGGGTGGCCGGCGCGCCCAGGCGCTTGTAGCTGGCCAGCTGGGCGCGGATCAGGCGGCTGTCCTCGGGCGTCTCGGTCGGGTCGTAGCCGCCGCTGACCTTGATCTCGACGTCGTTGAAGCCTCGCTTGTCGAGGTGGGCGCGGATCTTGGCCACGGCGTCGTCCATGGTCATGTCCGGCACCAGCCGCAGGTCGATCTTGGCGACGGCGCGGCCGGGCAGCACGGTCTTGCCGCCGGGGCCGGTATAGCCCGAGACCAGGCCTTCGATGTTGATGGTCGGCTGCGAGGCCAAACGCTCCAGCGCCTTCTCCCACGGCAGGTCGTCGATCCAGCGGTCGACGCCCAGAGCCTTCTTGGCGTCGGCCTCGCTCATGCGCTGAGCGGCGAGCGCGATCAGCTCCTTCTCGCGCGGCGTCAGCGGGCGGACCTTCTCGAAATAGCCGTCGATGGCGGGCGTGTTGCCGTCGGGCGTGACCAGGGTCGTCAACGCCTGCACCAGTCGCCAGGCCGGACTGTCGACTCGGGCCTTCTCGCTGGAATGGATGTCGGTCTTGGGACCCCTGCCCCAGGTCGCCCCGCTGGCCACCAGCTCGAACTCGACGACGCCCTTGGCGCCCAGGTTGACGCTGACGCCGCCGTTGCTGGGGCTCTGCCAGCCGGCCGGAATGATCACCCCCTCGCACTTCTTGAGGGCCGCCAGGACGTTCGGTCTGGTGACGATCTGGCGGAAATGCGGGCTGCCGATCTCCTCCTCGCCCTCGCAGACCAAGACGAGATTCACCGGCGGCTTCTTCCCCGCGGCGCGGATGGCGTGCAGGGCGGCCAGGAAGGCGCCTTCCGGCCCCTTCTGGTTCACCGCCCCGCGCCCGACGATCACCTTGCCGAAGCCCGGCTTGTCGACGATCCGCGCCTCCAGCGGCGGCGCGCTCCACTCGGCCGGATCGTACTGCTTGACGTCGTACATGAAGTAGATCGCCAGCCAGCGCCGAGCGCCGACGTCGAGCACCCCGAACACGCCCGGCGCGCCGTCGGTGGGCACGACCTCCACCTGCTGGAAGCCGGCGTCGCGGGCCAGGGCGGCCATGTAGTCGGCGCCCTTGTCCATGTCGCGGTTCTCGGCGGCGATCGACGGCAGGGCGATCCAGTCCTGGATACGCTTGACCGAGGCCTCGTAGCCGGCTTCGGCGGTCTTCCGGATCGCGGCCATGTCGGCCTCGCGCGCCGAGGACTTGGCGGCCCGCGCCAGGCCCGGCGCCAGCAGGGTGGCGGCCGCGGCGCCGGTCATCAGGGCGCGGCGGTTCTGGACGGCGAACTCAGGCATCGGATCCCCACACGAAACTCCAGGTGGAGGGATTGGAGGCCACGACTCGCGGGGCGGCAAGGGCGGGGATGCACCGACAAGATCCTCCCCCCTTGTGGGAGGTGGCCCGGAGGGCCGGAGGGGGTCGGCGCGGCCTTCGCCGCCCCCTCAGTCGCTCTGCGACAGCTCCCCCAGTGGGGGAGCATCCAAAGCCCCTACCCCCGCGGGATCGCCTGGGCGAACCTGAACACCCGGTCGGGATCGACCGCCGCCTTGATCGCCTTCAGCCTCGGCAGGTTGTCGCCGTAGTAGGAGGTGGCGAAGTAGTCGGGCTTGGACGGATCCCTCGACAGGCCGGGGTCGGCGAAGTTCTGGTAGGCGCCGCCGCCGGCGCGCGGGCGCATGGTCCTGTAGAAGGCGTCCAGCCAGGCGTGGTTGGCCTTCATCCGGGCCTCGTTGTGCGAGTCCGCCTCGCCCCAATAGAGGCCGTTGACCATCAGCCAGCGGCTGTCGCGGTGGACGAAGGCGGTGTCGGCCTTGCCCACGGCGTTGATCTGGCCGCCGGTCTGAAAGAAGCGCAGGTCGCAATAGCCGTAGGTCCCCGGCCATTTGCGCAGGTGCTCGAGGCCCGCGGCCAGGTCGTCGGCCCCGAACCTGCGGTTGGTCACGAAGGCCGAACGCTCCTGGTAGAAGGTGGCGAAGCCGTCCTCGTGCAGGAAGTCCTGGGCCGGCCAGTAGAGCAGTTCCTCCACCCCCGCCCCGCCGGTCGGCTTGGCCAGGTCGAACACCGGCTGCAGCAGCTTCATCAGCGCATCACGCGGCCCGACGAACTGGCCCAGCAGGCTGATCGGCACGTCGTAGCCGGCCTTGACCTGCACCGGCGTCACCGCCCCGAACGACACCCGCGAGCCCAGGGCGTCAGGCGCCTCGTCCAGCACCGCTATCAGCTTGGCGCCCAGCTCGGCCACCGAGACCTTGGGATGCGGCGCGTCGGGCGTGCGGCTCCAGCTGAGGTCGAACACGGTGACGACCTTGCCCTTCACGTCGAAGGTCTGCAGCGAGAACGAGGTGCTGACGCCGAAATTGCCGCCGCCGCCGCCCTGGCTGGCCCAGAAGAGGTCGCGGTCCTTCGGGTCGGCCGCCTTGGGTGAAAGGCGGCGCAGCGAGCCGTCGGCCAGCACGATCTCGCTCTCGACCAGCTGGTCGCAGCCCAGGCCGTGGGCGCGCATGTTGAAGCCGATGCCGCCGCCCAGCAGGAAGCCGGCCGCGCCCACCGACGGACAGCGGCCGTGGGTCACGGCGCGGTCCTGGCTGCGCAACAGGCGATAGAGGTCGCGGTTGCGCGCGCCGGCTCCGGCCCGGGCCACGCCCGTGGCCGCGTCGTAGCTGGCCTGGCTGAGGCCGCCGGTGTCGAGCATCAGGCCCGTCGTCGTCGAATAGCCGGCGTAGGAGTGACCGCCGCCGCGCACGACCAGCGGCACGTCGTTCTGGCGCGCCCAACCGATGGCGAAAGCGACGTCGGCGGCCGAGCCGCAGCGAGCCACGCCCTGCGGCAGGGTCGCGGCGAACTCCAGATTGTTGGGCAGGGCGATGGCCTGGTAGTCGGCGTCCCAGGCCCGCAGCACCCCGCCGCTCAGGTTCCGCGCCAGGCGGTCCCACTCGCCCTCGGCCGGACCGGCCGGCGGCGTCGGATTGGCCGCGTGCAGCGGCGAGCGGGCCAGAGCGCTTCTCGGCGCCAGCGCCGCCCCCATGGCCAGCAGGCCGCCCGCGGCCAGGAAATCGCGCCGGCTGGCGAAATAGCGTTTCGTCTGCATCGTCTCCCCCAGATTTTTCTTCGAAACTCGTCGGCCGCGATCAGCGACAGTCGGCGGCCACCTTGGCCAGGGCCGTACCGCCGTCGCCCTTGGCGAACAGCGCCTGCTCCTCGGCCGGCAAGGTCGGCAGGGCCTGGGCGAAGCCGTTCTCGCGGCCGCGCGCATAGTCCTCCAGCACCGTCATCGCCGCCGGCGACAGCTGGGCCTGCAGCACATTGGCCGCGCAGGCGCAGCCGATCCGGTCGTACTTGAGGCCCAGGCCCGTGAGCTTGCCGTCGACGCAGGCCCGCGTCACCACGGCCCGCTGGGCGGCCGGAGCGTCGGCCTCGACCCGGTCGCAACTCGACGCCGCAACGCCCGACGCCAACACCGCCGCGATGATCAGAAACTTGCGCATGCTCTTCCCTTGCGGCGGCAAGCTTGGCGCTACAGCCTTCGGTTTTATGTGAAAAATATAACGCCGAGGCGCTTTCCGCCGGATCGCCGTTCCCAGCGTGCGATGCTGGCGAAGACAGGATTGCCACCGGTGTCTCGGCGCCGCATCTAGGCGTTCGGGCGGACGCCAGATCCGCCGAACCAGCATTATCGAGGCGCCCCCTGTGACCACCGACACCGCCAGCTCGTCCCTGCGCCTGAGCGCCGTCAGCTATCCGGCCGCCCTGCCCGGCACGGCCCTGCCAGGCTACGACCGCGACAAGGTGGAGATCGGCGTCGTCCACTTCGGTCCCGGCGCCTTCCACCGCGCCCACCAGGCCTTCTATTTCGACCGTCTGCTGGAGAGCGACCCGCGCTGGGGGATCTGCGCCGTCTCGCTGAAGAGCCCCGGCGTGCGAGACGCGCTCTCGCCCCAGGACGGCCTCTACACCCTGGCCCAGCTGGACCGCGAAACCAGCTTCCGCGTCATCGGCTCGATCCTGGAAGTGCTGGTCGCGCCGGAGGATCCCGAGGCCGTGTTCGCCCGCCTGGCCGCGCCGCAGACGCGCCTCGTCACCCTGACCGTCACCGAGAAGGGCTACTGCCTGACCGGCGAGGGCAAGCTCGACACCGGCCATCCCGACATCGTCCATGACCTGGCCTCGCCGCGCGGCCCGGTCAGCGCCGTGGGCTACATCGTCGAGGGCCTGCGTCGTCGCTTCGCCGCCGGCCTGCCGCCCTACGCGGTCGTCGCCTGCGACAACCTCGCCGACAACGGCTGGCGGCTGAAGGCGGCCACGATCGCCTTCGCCGAGGCGGTGGATCCGGCCCTGGCCTCGTGGATCGAGCAGAACGCCGCCTTCCCGCGCACCATGGTCGACAGCATCACCCCGGCCACCGACGACGCCCTGCGCGCCCGCGTCCAGGCCGCCACCGGCCTCTTCGACGCCTGGCCGATCCAGCGCGAGGCCTTCACCCAGTGGGTGGTCGAGGACGTTCTCGGAGACGGCGCCCCCGACCTCGCCTCCGTCGGCGTCACCCTGACCGACGACGTGCGCGGCTTCGAGCGGGCCAAGCTGCGGCTGCTGAACGGCGTGCACTCCACCCTGGCCTATGCCGGCCTGCTGAAGGGCCATGAGACTGTGTTCGAGGCGGTCGGCGACCCGGCCCTGGAGACCCTGGCCCGCGACCTGATGGTCCAGGACATCATCCCCACCCTGACCGCCCCGCGCGGCCTGGACCTCGTCGCCTACGCCGAGGCCATCCTCGACCGCTTCCGCAATCCCGAGATCCGCCACTTCCTGAGCCAGATCGCCTGGGACGGCTCGCAGAAGCTGCCGTTCCGCATCCTCGGCACGGTGAAGGACGCGCTGGAGGCCGGCCGACCGGTCGATCGCCTGGCCGTGCCGATCGCCGCCTGGTTCCATTTCCTGAAGAAACGCGCCGCCGAAGGCGTCGCCGTCACCGACCCGCTGGCCGACCGCCTGCTGGCCGTGGTCCAGGCCCTGCCGGGCGACGTGACGGGCGACGTGGCCGCGTTCCTGACGGTGGACGCGGTGTTCCCGGCCGAACTGGCGTCGAACGCAACGTTCGTGGCGGCGGTGGAGAAGGCTTACGGGGAGCTCGCCTAGTTAAATCCGCAAAACCCCCGCGAAAGCGGGGGCCCAGGCGTTTTATCGTCGAGCGCCGTGGGTTTCAGAAAAAGCCTGGGTCCCCGCTTTCGCGGGGATTTTGCGGATCCATGAACCCTCCGCATACGGAGCCCGCGCGGAAACTCAGCCGATGCTGCAGCTCAGCACGGCGCCCTCGGCCTGATCGCGCTCGACGGCGATCGTCACCTTCACGCCCGGAGGACCGCTGGTGTCGACGCGCCGGCCCTGCTGGCCCAGCCGGAAGCCGGCCGCATTGACCTCGCGCAGCACGTCTTCGAACGGCGCGTCGAAGCCGATCCACATGCGATTTCCGTAGCCCATCCAGCCGCCGACCGCGATCTGGCGCACCTTCAGGCCGCGCCAGGTTCCCGACAGGGGAACGATGGCGCGATAGGTGTCGCCGTTCATCTCCACGTCCGGCTCGCCGACCTGCGATCGGTAGGCTTCCGGAACCTGCGGGACGGCCGGCAGCACGGTCAGCTCCATGGGAGAGCCCTCGAACTTCACGACGCTGGTGGTCAGGCGCTGCAGGTCGGGCGCGGGCTGGCAGCGCGCGGCGTCCTTGAAGGCCAGCAGGCCGTCGAGCGGCGGCAGGGGCGGCGCTTTCTTCTGTTCGGCGCAGCCGGCCAGCGTCATCAGGGCGGCCGTCGCCAGGCCCGCGCCAAGTCCGATCTTCCGCATCACGCCCCCACTCGCCTCAAGGTTCAGCTTGGCCGATCCGGACACGCAGGCGCAAGACCCGAAGCGTCAGGCCCGCACGCCCTTGCCCAGCACCACCGGCGCCACGGTGCCCACCAGGATCTTCAGGTCGAACAGGAACGAGGCCCGGGCCAGATATTCGGCGTCCAGCGCCACCTTGTCGGGGATGGCCAGCTCGTCGCGGCCGTTGATCTGGGCCCAGCCGGTGACGCCGGGACGCAGGGCGTCGACGCCGGCGGCGGTGCGGGCGGCGACCAAGTCATCCTGGTTGAACAGGGCCGGGCGCGGGCCGACCAGGCTCATGTGGCCCACCAGCACGCTCCACAGCTGCGGCAGCTCGTCGAGGCTGGTCTTGCGCAGCAGCGGGCCGACCGGCGTCAGCCAGCGGACCGGGTCTTCCAGCAGGTGGGTGGCGACCTCGGGAGCGTCGATCCGCATGGTGCGGAACTTGGGCATGGGAAACAGGCGGTTGCCCCGCCCCACCCGCTGCGACCAGTAGAGCGCCGGCCCCGGCGAGGTGGCGCGCACCAGCGCCGCCACCGCCAACAGCGGCAGGGCCAGCACCAGCAGGCCCGCGGCCGAGGCGGCGAGGTCGAAGGCGCGCTTCAGCACCGGATCAGGCCAGGTCGCTGGCCGCCGCGTCCAGCAGCAGGTAGGCGCGGCCGGCTTCCGAGGCTAGCAGGGCGGCCACGAGGAAGCCCTCGCGATCCTGCTGGGCGGCCTCGTTGATCATGCCGGCGTAGCGGCGCACGAAGCGCTCGGCGTTGGACTTCAGCGGCGCGTCCGAGAACAGGCGGCGGACCAGGCGGCGGATGGCGGCCGGGGCCAGCTTCTTGACCACCTCGCGGGCGCCGTTCTCGTCGTGGGTCTGGATGGCGGCGGCGATCTCGTCGATGCGGCCGCGCGGCAGCAGGGCCGACGGGTCGATGCCCATGGCCAGGATCTCGCCGGCCAGCTTTTCACCGAGGGCCGCGTCGCCCGGCGAGCTGTTCTGGGCGTCGCCCAGCACGGTCTTCCAGCTCCAGCCCTCGTCCTGCGCGGGCTCGGCCGGCGCGGGCGCCGGACCACGGCCGCCGGCGGCGTCGAACATGGTGCGGAACTCGTCGTCAGTGGCCGTGGGCGTCAGCTTCAGGCGCTGGCGCGGCGGCGGCTCCAGCGGCGCGAAATCCTCGTTGGGATAGGGATAGGGCGCCGGCGGCGGGGTCTGGGCGCGCGGCGGCTGCGGCGCGGGCTGGACCGGCGGCGGAGGCGCCTGGCGCTGCTGCGGCGGCGGGGCCGGTTGCGGCGCGGGCTGGGGAGCCGGCTGCTGCGGCTGAGATTGCGGCTGGGGCGGACGCACCAGGCCGGCCGCGCCACGGTTCGACGGGGCGGCGAAGGTCGGCGTCGCGGCGGCGGCCGCGTTCATCGTGCTGACCGCCTCGCTGAGCATCTCGTAGTTGCGGCGCACGCGGTCCTGGAAGGCCTGGTCGATGGCCGCAGTCTCCTCGGCGGTCTTGCGGGCGGCGGCGCGCAGGTCGTCGATGCCCTTCTCGATCTGGGCGCGGACCTCGGCGGCGCGGGCCAGGGCCTCGCCCGGCAGGGCGGCGCTGCGCTGGCCGGCCTCGGCCAGGATGCGCTCCATCTCGGCGATCGAGCCGCGAGCGGTCTCGACGGTCTCGGCCAGCTTCTGGGCGGTGCGGGCGCCGGCCTGCTCGACCACCTGGGCCGAGCTCTCGATCAGGTCCCGGGCTTCCTGCATGCGGGATTCGAACACGGCGTCGGCCTTCTGGCCGGCCGAGAAGGCGATCTCGTTCAGCTGGTCGACGCGGCCGCGGGCGGTCTCGACGCGCAGTTCGACGCCCTCCCCGGCCCGCTGGGCGGCGTCGGTGATGGCGTTCATGGCGCGGGTCAGCTCGCCCTCGAGGTCGCCGCGACGGTCGGCGGCGGCGGCTTCCAGGCGGGCCAGAGCGGCTTGGGTCTCGGCGGCCAGGGCCTCGCGCTCGGCGCGGGCGGCCTCGGCCATCTCGCGCAGCTGGTCGCCGGACGAGACGATCAGGCCGCGTAGCACCTCGGCGCCCATGGCGGCGATGTCGCCGAGCTCGGAAGCGCCGACGCGGGTGTAGGCCACGAACTCGGTGAGCTGGGCGGTGCGGGTCTCGGTCTCGGAGGAGAAGTCCTCCTGGTCGGCGCGCAGGGCCTGGGCGGCGGCCACCAGGGCGGCGCGCTGCGAGGCCAGGCTGCGTTCGACATTGCCGATCTGGTCGCCGACGCCCTGGCCGGCGGTTTCCAGGCGGGCGATCTGGCGCGACAGGTCCTCGGCCCCGATGCGGGCGGCGTCCGAGGCCTCGGCGGCGGCGGCGGCCAGGTCGGCGGCGCGGGCGGCCAGCGCGGCCTCGGCTTCGCGGAGCTGGGTCTCGGCGAGGTCGGAGGCCTCGGCGACCATGCGGGCCTGGCTGCCGATGGCGTCGACCACCGAGGTCGACTGGGCGTCCAGCGTGGTCGACAACGCCTGCATGGCGCTGCGTTCGTGGCCCAGGCCCTCGGCCAGTTGCTTGGCCATCCGGCTGGAGGTGTCGGCGGCCTCGACCAGACGGGCGGTCTCTTCGGCGAGCGCCTGGCGCAGGGTGACGATGCGCTCGCGGGCGGCGTCGGCGGCGCTGGTGGCCGCGTCGATCTGGCCGCTGAGGGCGTCGACCACGCCGGTGGCGCCGGCGGCGGCCAGGGTGGCCGGGGTCAGCAGCTGGTCGGTCAGCTCACGGGTGCGGCGCAGCTCGGCCGACACGCCCAGCGCCTGGCGCAGCATGTAGGCGGCCAGCAGGATAAAGGCGGCCGGACCGGCGGCCAGGGCCGAGAACACCGCCATGGTGATCGGCATCGGCAGGCTGGGGCCGTAGCCGAGGGCGAACATCACCGGCGCCACGGCCCACAGGGCGGCGACGCAGACGGCCAGGCTCCAATAGACGCCGCCGGGCATCGGCTTGCGCTCGGTCGTCTCGGAGAGGGCATGGACCCGGCGTTCGGGCGTCTGGGCCGAAGACTGGGCGACCGACTGCTTGGCCGGCTCCGGCCTGGCGGGCGGTTCGGGCTCGACGCGCGGGGCCGGCGGCTGGGCGGCGGCTGGCGCGGTCAGGAAGGTGGGCAGCGGCGACAGGTCGTCGGCCGTGGGCGCGCTGGCCTGTTCGCGTTCGCGCTCGGCCTTCAGGCGGGCGCGCATCGAACCGTACTGCGGAGCGGGCTCTGGCTCAGGCGCCGGCGCGGGTTCCGGCTCCGGCGGCGCGGCCTCGGCGACCGGTTCCGGCGCGATCGGCTCGAACTTGGGAGCCGGCGGCGGCTCCGGGTCCGGCGTCTTGTTCGTGCGGAAGAACGAGCGGCGGGCCGTGGTGCGATCCTCGCGCAGCACCGGCTCGAACGGGTCGGGCGTCGGGGCCTCGGGCTCTGGCGCGGGTTCGGACGCGACCGACGAAGTCAGCGGCTCGGGGACCGGCTCGGCGGAGGGCTCGGCCTGAGGCTCGGGCGCCTGGTACGACGGCGGACGCGCGCCACGCGGCGGCGCGGCCAGGAACCCGGTCTCGGGATCGGCGATGTCGAGATCGTTGTCGGGCTCGGTGACCGGCGCGTCGGGATCCGGCTCCTGGAACGAGGCAACAAGTGAGTCGGCTTCGGGCAGACCAGAAGGGGGCGCCGCATCCTCGCGGGGCGTCTCCACCGGCAGGGTGGAAAAGTCGAGCGGTCGGCGCTTCTTAGGCTTCATACGCAGCCACTGTCCCAAGGCGAACGGTGAGGGGGCCTCTCACAGCGACACAGCGCGCAAGCCCCTTCTTCGCGCAGGCGAGTAAACCTAGCCGCGAATGACGCCTGCGCCTAGCCGCTTGCAACGGTTTTCCCCAAAGCCGGCCATGCCTTACGCGCGCCGAAGGGGCTTTTCGAGGCGCTCTCGGGGCGGACGGATCAGGCGCGGACGACGCCCGCGGCGCGCTCGGGACAGACGATCCGCGGCGGCGTGTCGATGCGCGCGGCGTCGCGCGGCGTGCGCGCCACGGTGCGTTCGGCCTTGGGCTTGGGCATCTTGCTTTCGATGACCACGCCGAACTGGCACAGGGCCATGGCGGAAAGCCACAGCACGATCGCCGCGAAGATTTCAGTCAGGAATGACATCGGTTCACCCGTCGGTCCGATACCGTCGTTATGCAGCAACCTACGGCCAGGCTCGAATGAACTTTTGGTCATGTTGCCGCAACGGGGCGCCCACACAAGCTTACAGCGACCCTAGATTTCTGCGCCTTGCCCGCGAGGCCCCGGAGACCTAGGTCGCAGGCTCCCCCGGTTCTTCGTCGGAAAGCCGCCTGGCGCCGATGAAGTTTTTCTGTTTGCGGACGACTGTCTTGCCCCTTACCCAGCTTGCACCTCAGGCGTCCGCCGTCGCTTTCGAGCCGCCTATGCCCGCAATCACGCCCGCTCGCCTGACCCACCTGCAGCGCCTGGAAGCCGAGAGCATCCACATCATGCGCGAGGTCGCGGCCGAGTGCGAAAACCCGGTCATGCTGTACTCGATCGGCAAGGACAGCGCGGTGATGCTGCACCTGGCCGCCAAGGCGTTCTATCCCAGCAAGCCGCCCTTCCCGCTGCTGCACGTCGACACGACCTGGAAGTTCAAGGCGATGTACGAGCTGCGCGACAAGGTCGCCGAGCAGCTCGGCTTCGACCTGCTGGTCCACAAGAACCCCGAGGCCGAGGCGCGCGGCATCAACCCGTTCGACCACGGCAGCGCCCTGCACACCGACCTCTGGAAGACCGAAGGCCTCAAGCAGGCCCTGGCCAAGTACGGCTTCGACGCGGCCTTCGGCGGCGCCCGCCGCGACGAGGAGAAGAGCCGCGCCAAGGAGCGCGTGTTCAGCTTCCGCTCGGCCGAGCAGCGCTGGGACCCGAAGAACCAGCGCCCCGAGCTCTGGAAGCTCTACAACACCCGCAAGCACCCGGGCGAAAGCCTGCGCGTCTTCCCGATCTCCAACTGGACCGAGCTGGACGTCTGGCAATACATCCACCTGGAAAACATCCCGATCGTGCCGCTCTACTTCTCGGCCCCGCGGCCGGTGGTCGAGCGCGACGGCGCGCTGATCATGGTCGACGACGAGCGCTTCCGCCTGCGCGAGGGTGAAGAGCCGCAGATCAAGAGCGTCCGCTTCCGCACCCTCGGCTGCTACCCGCTGACCGGCGCCGTCGAGAGCACCGCTTCGACCCTGCCCGAGATCATCCAGGAGATGCTCCTGACCACCACCAGCGAGCGCCAGGGGCGGGTCATCGACCACGACCAGTCCGCCTCGATGGAGAAGAAGAAGCAGGAGGGCTACTTCTGATGGCTCACCAATCCGCCCTCATCGCCGAAGACATCGAAGCCTATCTCGAGGCCCACCAGAACAAGTCGCTGCTGCGCTTCATCACCTGCGGCAGCGTCGACGACGGCAAGTCCACCCTGATCGGCCGGCTGCTCTACGACAGCAAGATGATCTTCGAGGACCAGATGGCCGCCCTCGAGGCCGACTCCAAGCGCGTGGGCACGCAAGGCGGGGCGATCGACTTCGCCCTGCTGGTCGACGGCCTGGCCGCCGAGCGCGAGCAGGGCATCACCATCGACGTCGCCTACCGGTTCTTCTCGACCGACAAGCGCAAGTTCATCGTCGCCGACACCCCCGGCCACGAGCAGTACACCCGCAACATGGTCACCGGCGCCTCGACCGCCGACGCGGCCGTGATCCTGATCGACGCGCGCAAGGGCGTGCTGACCCAGACCCGCCGCCACTCCTACCTCGTTAGCCTGCTGGGCATCCGCAACGTGGTGCTGGCGGTCAACAAGATGGACCTGGTCGACTGGGACCAAGCGGTGTTCGACGCCATCGTCGCCGACTACCGCGCCTTCGCCGAGAAGATCGGCCTGAACGTCTTCACCCCGATCCCGATCTCGGGCCTGGGCGGCGACAACATGGCCGTGCGCAGCGAGCACACGCCGTGGTTCGACGGCCCGATCCTGATGGACTGGCTGGAGAGCGTCGAGGTCGAGGACAGCCTGCAGGCCCAGCCGTTCCGCATGCCGGTGCAGTGGGTCAACCGCCCGAACCTGGACTTCCGCGGCTTCTCGGGCCAGCTGGCCTCGGGCGTCGTGAAGCCTGGCGACCGGGTCAAGGTGCTGCCCTCGGGCCGCGAGAGCCGGGTGTCGCGCATCGTCACCCTGCCGGGCGACCTCGACCAGGCCGTCGCCGGCCAGTCGGTGACCATCACCCTGGCCGATGAAGTCGACGTCAGCCGCGGCGACGTGCTGGTCGCCGCCGACAGCCCGTCGGCCGTCGCCGGCCAGTTCGAGGCCACCCTGGTGTGGATGGACGACGAGCCCCTGCCCCCGGGCCGCTCCTACCTGCTGAAGATCGGCGCGCGCCTGGTCGGCGCCAGCGTCACAGAGATCAAGCATCGGGTGAACGTCAACACCCTGGAGCACACGGCCGCCAAGCGGCTGGAGCTCAACGAGATCGCCCACGTCAACATCTCGCTCGACCAGGCCATCCCGTTCGAGGCCTATGCCGACAACCGGGATCTGGGCGGCTTCATCCTGATCGACCGGATCAGCAACCGCACCGTCGGCGCGGGCCTGCTGAACTTCGCCCTGCGCCGGGCCGACAACATCCACTGGCAGCACACCGACGTCTCCAAGGCCTCGCGCGCGGCCCTCAAGAGCCAGCGCGGCCGGGTGGTCTGGCTGACGGGCCTGTCGGGCGCGGGCAAGTCGACCATCGCCAACCTGGTGGAAAAGCGCCTGCACGCCCTGGGCCGCCACACCTACCTGCTGGACGGCGACAACGTCCGCCACGGCCTCAACAAGGACCTCGGCTTCACCGAGGAAGACCGCGTCGAGAACATCCGCCGGGTGGCCGAGGTCGCCAAGCTGATGGTCGACGCCGGCCTGATCGTGCTGACCGCCTTCATCTCGCCCTACCGGGCCGAGCGCCGCCTGGCGCGCGAGATCCTCAACGACGGCGAGTTCGTCGAGGTGTTCGTCGACACCCCGCTGGCCGTGGCCGAGAGCCGCGACGTCAAGGGTCTCTACAAGAAGGCGCGTTCGGGCCAGCTGAAGAACTTCACCGGCATCGACAGCCCTTACGAGGCGCCCGAGGCGGCCGAACTGGTCATCGACACGACCAAGGTCGATCCGGTGGCCGCGGCCGAGCGGATCGTCGAGTGGCTGGAAGGCCAGGAGATCGCCTACGAGATCTAGGGAAGACGGCCGCCTTTCGCCTCTATGCGAAGGGCGGCCCCTCGCCTAGTTCAGCTTGCGCTTCTTTCCCGCCTTGCCGAGCGCGGCGGTCAGGCTGCCGCGGATTTCCGCGACCTGCGCGTCCGACAGCACCCGCTTGGGCAGCGTATTGATGACGTTATCGCTGTGGAACAGCACGAAGACGGCGTCGTCCTCCAGCCAGCGGATGTAGTCGCCCCAGGCCAGACGGCTGTGCCCCGTGGCGGCGGCCATGGTCATGCCCTCGGCGTCCCACGTCGCGGTGATCTCGCCCGACAGCCCCTTCTGCTGCTTCAGGATCCGCTTGGCGTTGCGGGGCAGGATCACCCAGTTGACCGCGCTGTTGGCGATGATCAGGACGACTGCGACGCCAAGCAGGGTGTTGTTCTCGTACGGCAGGATTTCCCAGCCGAACTCGACGACGTCAGGCCAGACCAACGCCCCGTACATGGCGAGGAGCAGGAACGGGCAGGCAAGGCTTATCCAGATGAAGACGTTACGTCGGCGCTGCAGACGCCAGGCCGCGAGCAGATCTCGCTGCGTCATTTGGAACACGGTGGACGACATGACGACGCTCGCACGACAAAACCCAGGGCTGTCCGCCTAGCCCACCTCTCCCATAAAGCCAAGCTTGCCGGAGCCGCGCCTCAGGCGGCCGCCTTCACCCGCGCGCTTCGGCCCAGCACCAGGGCGCCGACAAGGCCCGCCGCCCCCAGCGCCGCCATCGCCCAGTAGCCCTTCACGCCCAGGGCGTCGAACAGCGGCCCCGAGGCCAGGGTCGCCGCGCCCAGGGTGAAGCCCTGCGACACCGCCGAGTTCAGGGCCTGGGCGGCCGAGGCGCTGCGGGGCGGCGTCAGGCGCTCGATCAGCTGCAGCGAGGCCAGGAAACTGGCGGCGAAGGTGAAGGCGTGCAGCATCTGCAGCGGGAACAGCGCCCACAGCGGCGGGGCGAAGGCGTAGGCGGTCCAGCGGATCACCGCCGCGCCGGCGCCCATGGCCAGCAGCTTGCCGGGGCCAACCCGTCGTCGCCACGGCTCCAGGAACCACATGAACCCGACCTCGGCCGCGACGCCGACGCCCCACAGCACGCCGATCACCGGCTCGGGGATCTCCTGCTTGCGCCAGAGGATGGTCGAGAAGCTGTAGTAGAAGCCGTGCGCGCCCTGGATCAGGCCGGCGGTGACCACCGCCAGCACGAACACCCGGTCGGTCAGCAGTTGGCCCAGGCCCTTCCAGCGCTCGCGCTTGGGCGGGGCCTCGCCCTCCTCGTGCACCTGCTCGGCCGGCACCAGGACGAAGGCCGCCGCCGCCGCCAGCAGGGCCGCGACGGTGATCCAGACGACGATGACGTCGGCTCCGGCGATCGTCAGCACCACGCCCATGACCAGGTTGGCGGCGATGAAGGCGCTGGAGCCGCTGCCGCGCGGCAGGCCGTAGTTGAAGCCCTCCAGCCGCGCCCGGCGCAGGGTGACCACGTCGATCAGCGGCGAGATGGTCGAGAGCAGCGTCGCGCCCAGCAGCCAGCAGATCAGCAGCCCCCAGAAGCCGGGCGCTATGAGCATGGCGAGGTAGGCGACGGCGGCGGCCACCGCCAGCAGGATCATCGGCGAGCGGCGCAGCTTGAAGCCGTCGGCCCACACCGCCAGCACCGGTCCAGTGAACGGCTTGAGCAGCAGGGGCGCGGCCAGCACGGCGCCGATCTCGGCCCCCGACAGGCCCTTGGCCCGCAGGAAGGTGGCGATGTAGGGCAGGCTCACGCCCGTGCCCAGATAGATGGCCACGTAGAACAGGCAGAGGCGGACGACGAGCGGCATGGCCGTCCCGTAGATCGGTGTGCGGCGAAGGGGAAGGCGTTTCGCGTGGAAAGCCCCCTCAGTCGCTCCGCGACAGCTCCCCCAGAGGGGGAGCATCTACGCCGCGCCGACCAGATCCTCCCCCTCTGGGGGAGGTGGCCCGGAGGGCCGGAGGGGGCCTACTCCGCCCCGCCGAAGCGGGCGGCCCATTCGGCGATCATGTCTTCGTCGATCTTCTTGAACAGCACCTCCGGCGCACGCACCGCCTGGCCGGCGGGCACGGTCGAGAGCTCGGCGGCGACGTCGGCGGTCGGCCACGCCGGCGGCCACGCCTGGGCGAAGGCCTCGCCGATCTTCTCGGCGGCGAACGGGATGAACGGCGCGGATATCCGGGCGTAGAGGGCGGCCAGGTTCAGGGCCGTGCGGACGATCACGGCGGCGCGGTCGCGGTCGGTCTTGATCGCCGTCCACGGGGCGGCTTCCTGCAGGTACTCGTTGCCGACCACCCACAGGGCCCGCAGCGCCTGGGCGCTCTTGCGGATCTCGATGGCGTCCATCTGCTCGGACAGGTCGGCCAGGCGCGCGGCGACGTCGGCGTAGAGCTTCTCCTCAAGCGGGCCGATCTCGCCGCCCTCGGGCACGAGGCCGTCGAACTTGCTCTCGTTGAACTTCAGGATGCGGTTGACGAAATTGCCCAGCACGTCGGCCAGGTCGCGGTTCACGGCGCTGGCGAACTGCTCCCAGGTGAAGGCCGTGTCGCTGCCTTCCGGCGAGTTCGAGGTCAGGTACCAGCGCCACAGGTCGGGCGGCAGGATGTCGAGCGCCGCGTCCATGAACACGCCGCGCTTGTTGCTGGTCGAGAACTTGCCGCCGTACCAGTTCAGCCAGTTGAAGGCCTTGAGCATGTCGACGCTCTTCCACGGCTCTTCGGAGCCGAGGATGGTGGCCGGGAAGCTGACGGTGTGGAACGCCACGTTGTCCTTGCCCATGAACTGGACGTAGCGGACGTCGTCGGCGCCGGCGTCGGTGCGCCACCACGAGCGCCAGTCGCGATCGGCGCCCGCCTCGGCCCATTCCTGGGTGGCGGCGATGTATTCGATCGGCGCGTCGAACCAGACGTAGAAGACCTTCTCCTCCATGCCCGGACGCGGCAGGCCGTCCTTGGTCACCGGCACGCCCCAGGCGAGATCCCGGGTGATGCCGCGATCGATCAGGCCTTCGTCCAGGTGCTTGTAGGCGATCGACTTGGCCAGGGTCGGCCAGTCGGGATGGCTGTCGACCCAGGCGCGGATGCGCTCGGCCATCTTGGTCTGCAGCAGGTAGAGGTGCTTGGTGTCGCGCACCTCCAGGTTCCGCGAGCCCGAGATCACCGAGTACGGGTCCTTCAGGTCGGTCGGGTCCAGCAGGTTGCCGCAGTTGTCGCACTGGTCGCCGCGCGCCTTCTCGAAGCCGCAGTGCGGACAGGTGCCCTCGATGTAGCGGTCGGGCAGGAAGCGGCGGTCGTCGATCGAGTAGACCATCTGGTCGACCCGCTCCTCGATCAGACCCTGGGCTTCCAGCACCTCGGCGAAGTGCTGGGTCAGGCGATGGTTCTGCGGCGAGGACGAGCGGCCGAAATGGTCCCACGACAGGCCGAAGGCGCGGCCCACGTCGTGCTGCAGCACGTGCTGCTCTTCGCAATAGGTCGCCACGTCCTGGCCGGCGGCCGAGGCGGCCAGCTCGGCCGGGGTGCCGTGCTCGTCGGTGGCGCAGATGTAGAGGGTGTCGTGGCCCCGGGCCCGCTGGAAGCGCGCATAGACATCGGCCGGCAGCATCGACCCCGCGAGGTTCCCCAGGTGCTTGATGCCGTTGATGTACGGCAGGGCCGAGGTGATCAGGATGCGGGCCATGGGACGGGGCGTCTTTCCGGGGGCGAACAACGAACAGGAAGCGTCCGCATATAGAAGCCCCCGCGCCGAAGGGAAAGCTTCGCCGGACGACCGCAACCTCGCCGCGCGGCGAAATCACAGGCTCGCGCGTTTGGCGTTTTCGGGTTTGGATGGGCGCGCCCCTCTTCCCCGACCGGAGGACGCATGTTCCGACGCCGCCTGCCGCTGCTGCTGCTCGTCCTGGCCGTACTGCTCGCCGGCGGCTGGTGGTGGTGGCGTGAACGTCCCGATCCTTCGGTCATGCATGTCTTCCCCGGCGTGCGCGGTCCGGCCAAGGCCTCGAAGATCGTCGAGCCGCCCCGCACCCGCATCGCCCAGTTCGACAAGGGCGGCCCGCACCGCCTGGCCATACTGGTCACCGACCCGCAGTCGGGGTGGCTGGGCCTGGTGCGCGGCTTCCGCGCCCACGGCGTGCCGATCACGGTCACGGAGGATCCCGCCAAGGCCCTGACCCACAAGGTGGTGCTGGTCTATCCGATCGTCTCGGGCCGGGTGCTGACCGCCGAGCAGCTGCGCGCCCTGGCCCAGCACGTTCGCGACGGCGGCACCGTGCTGGCCTTCAACCTGGCGGGCGGCGGCCTGGGCGAGCTGTTTGGCGTCGGCCCGGGAACCGAGGCCTCGTCCCGCCTGCGGATGCGCTGGAGCCAGGCCACGGGCGAGCCGGAGGCCGACGAGATCGTCGTCTCCTCCGCCGGCGAAGCCAAGGTCGCCAGCGTCGGCTACGCGCCGGGAACGGCGCAGGTCGCCGCCCGCTTCGACGACGGCTCGACAGCCGCCGCTTGCCGCCAGGTCGGCGGCCAGGCCTGCGTCCTGGGCGTGGATCTCGGCTCGTTGGCCCAGCGTTCGATGAACGGCCGGGCCGAAGCGCTGGCCCGGCGCTACGTCAACGGCTACGAGCCCTCGCTCGACAGCCTGTTCCGCTGGGTGCGCGACCTCTACGTGGCCGGCGAGCCCATGCCCTAGCTGGTCTCCACCGCCCCGGCCGGCAAGCAGGTGTCGATCCTGTTCACCCACGACGTCGACTACGGCCCGTCGGTGCATAACGCCCTGGCCTATGCTGACGCCCTGAAGGCGCGCGACATCCGCGGGACCTTCTACGTCCAGACCAAGTACATGAAGGACTACAACGACAAGGTGTTCTTCGACGACGCGGCGGTAGCCGACGTGAAGGGGCTGCTGGCGCGCGGCCAGGAGGTGGGCAGCCACACCGTCGCCCACTCCGGAGCCTTCGAGCACGCCATGCCGCTGGGCGACGGCCGCGAGCGCTATCCCCGCTACCGGCCGTTCGTCGAGACGGTCGACACCGTCCGGGGCGCGTCGATCCTCGGCGAGCTGCGGGTGTCGAAGTTCCTGCTGGAGCGGTTGGCGGGCGCGCGGGTCGTCTCGTTCCGACCGGGGCGCCTGGCCTATCCCTTCACCCTGCCCCAGGCCCTGGACGCCAGCGGCTACCGCTATTCCTCGTCGATCACCGCCAACACCGTGCTGACCCACCTGCCCTTCCAGCTGACCGACGGACGGGCGGACGGCGCGTTGCAGCCGGTGTTCGAGTTCCCGGTCGCCATCGAGGACGAGGCGCCGCCGGCCCTGCTGCAGCGGCTCGACGCCGCCGACGCCCTGGTGGCCAGGGTGGCCCGCGACCGGGGCGTGGTCACCGTGCTGATCCACCCCAACACGGTGGGCGACAAGCTGGCCTTCGAGGCGGCCCTGGCCGACCGCTGGAAGGGCCGGGCCTGGATGGGAGCGACCGACCGCTTCGGCGACTGGTGGTCGGCCCGCGACGCCCTGGAGCTGGACGTCGAGCCGCGCGGCGCCGGCTGGACCCTGACCGCCGCCGCGCCCCGGGCCGTGTCGGGCGTGGAGATCCTGCTGCCCAAGGCGGCCAATAAGGCCGTGACCCTGGCCCTGCCGGAGGGCGGCCGCTCGACGACGGCGATCCCGTGATCCGGCTGGCCCTGCTGCTGGCCATGCTCGCCGTCCCGGCCGTGGCCGCGCCACGCCTGATCTGGTCCGACGAGTTCGACAGCGAGCGGCTCGATCCCGCCAGGTGGGCGGCGTCGAACGACTGCTGGGGCGGCGGCAACGAGGAGCGCCAGTGCTACACGCCCGCCGCCGTCTCGGTGTCTAGCGGGGTGCTGCGCCTGACCGCGCGACGGGCCAGGACCACCGGCCCGGCCGTTCGCGACGCCGCCCCCGGCGCGCCCCGCGTCGTCCGCGACTACGCCTCGGGCAGGATCCATACCAAGGGCCTGGCCTCGTTCCGCTACGGCCGCATCGAGGTGCGCGCCAAGCTGCCGCTGGGCCAGGGCCTGTGGCCGGCGATCTGGATGCTGCCCGAGCACGACAACTACGGCCCCTATCCGCTATCGGGCGAGCTCGACATCGCCGAGGCGGTGAACCTGGGCGTCCGCTGCCTGTCCTGCCGCGACGTGGTGCGAGCGGCGGCGCACCACGGCCCGACCCTGGCCGCCAACCGCAGCGACAGCGCCGAGACCCGGCTCGATGACCTGACGACCTTCCACGTCTTCGCCCTGGACTGGACGCCGCGCCGGCTGACCTGGTCTATCGACGGCAAGCCCTATTTCAGCCGCCCGGGCGGGCGGCCCTTCGACGAGCGCTTCCACCTGATCCTGAACCTGGCGGTCGGCGGGCGCTGGGCCGAGACGACGGGCCGCAAGGGCGTCGACGACGCCGCCCTGCCCGAAAGCCTGCTGGTCGACTGGGTGCGGGTCTACGGCGGCGACGAGGCGGGCGCGACGTCGATCCGATAGCCCGCGCCCGCCGGCGCATAGCGGAACAGCAGGCCGCCCAGGGCCGCGTCGGCGGGCTCCGAGGCGTCGGAGAAGATCTGCAGCCGCTTGGCGACAGCCTCGGCATCGGAGACTAGGTGTGGCGGGGCGACGGCGACCACGAAGTCGCGGATCGGCGAGCCCTTCTCCACCGAGGCCGGCCGCTCGGCGACGACCAGCGTGTAGCTGACCGCCTCGCCGTTTGCCGCGTCACGGGCGGTCAGGACGATCCCCTCGCCCGCCGTCGCCGTCCACACCGCCGGACCGGCGCCCGACCATTCGGCCTTGGGTCCGAAGAAGCCCTTGGGCGTCATGCGGTTCAACAGGGTGGCCTTGGCCGGCAGGCCGTTGGCCTGCCAGATCGCCAGCTTCGAGGCGTCCTTGACGCCGTTGGGCAGGCAGGCGGCAAGGGGCGAAAGCCCCAGGGCCAGAACCATCAATCGTCGCCGCATGCCGCGCCCTCCCCGCTTGCTCCGACTTCAATGGTCCAGCCCCGTCCGTGTTCCTCGCCCCGTCGCGATCGACCACCAATTCATATCGTTTGACAGAAATTATTTTCTGTAAGAACGATGATCCATCGAAGCCCAGGGGAGGTTTCCGTGTCCACCGTCGTCTCGCTGCGACCGCCGCCGGTCGCGCCGCCGCCCTCGGCCAGCCATCACCGGCTGCGGCTGGGCAGCCGCGCCCCGGCCTGGCTGCTCACCGCCCTGCTGGCGCTCACGGGCCTGATCGCCGGCGTGCTGATCCTGGCGGTGCTGGCCTGGCCGGGCGAGAATTTCCGCATCGGCCCGACGGCGGCCTGGATCGGCAAGGGACCGCCGGACTCGGTGGCCTTCGCCTCGCTGTCGCTCCCGCACCGCACCGCCTACGCCCTGGTCGGCACGTTACGCATCGCGCCGGTGCTGGCGATCCTGGCCCACCTGCGGGCGCTCTTTCTGCTCTATGCCGGCGGCGAGGTGTTCGGCGCGGCCAACGCCCGCCACATCGGCCGGGTCGGCGCCTGGCTGTGCGCCTACGCCGTCTCGCCGTTCCTCTGCCACCTCTTCCTGTCGGCGACCGGCTGGGAGATCGACAGGAACTGGTTCCACCTCTCGAGCATCCAGGGCCTGATCCTGGGCCTGCTGGTCTTCGTCATCGCCCAGGTGATGCAGGTCGGCCGCGAGATCGAGGAAGACCGGGACGCGTTCGTCTGATGCCGATCCTCGTCCGCCTCGACGTCATGCTGGCCCGCCGCAAGGTGCGCTCCAACGTACTCGCCCGCGCCGTCGGCATCACCGACGCCAACCTGTCGTTGCTGAAGTCGGGGAAGGTGAAGGGCCTGCGCCTCTCCACCCTCGACGCCATCTGCCGCTACCTCGACTGCCAGCCGGGCGACATCCTGGAATACCTGCCTGACGACGGCGTCGAAGAGATCCGCGACGCGGGCTGAGCCACGCCCTTCCCTCACACCGGAGACGAAAGATGCGCCTTCTGTCCACGCCCGTTCGGGCGATCGCGGCCACATGCCTGCTGCTCGCCGCTCCCGCCATGGCCCAGCCCGCCGAGACCTTCGTCGAGGTCGAGAACGGACGCCTGGCCTACGAGACCTGCGGTCGGGGCGAGACCACCCTGGTGCTGCTGCACGACGGCATACTGCACAAGGCCGCCTTCGACGCCGCCTGGCCGGCCCTGTGCGAGCGCTACAGGGTCGTGCGCTACGACCGGCGCGGCTTCGGCGCCTCGACGCCCGCCGCCGCGCCCTACCAGACGGTCAGGGACCTGGAGGCGGTGATCGCCGCCCTGAAGATCGAGCGGCCGGTGCTGGTGGGATCCTCCGCCGGAAGCGGCCTGGCCGTCGACTACGCCCTGGCCCATCCGGACGGCGTCTCGCGCCTGGTGCTGGTCGGACCCTTCGTGGCCGGGTTCAAGCCCTCGGCCGGCTTCATCGCGCGGGGACTGAAGCTGATGACCCTGTTCAAGCTGGGCGACATCGAGGGCGCGGCGCGCGATCCCTACATCCTGACCAAGGACGCGGACGCTCAGCGCCAGTGGGTGGTGGATCAGCTGAAGGCCCATCCGGGCAATATCGGCGCGAACCAGAAGGAGCGCTTCGCCATCGACGCCAGGCCGCTCCTGGCCGAGATCAAAGTCCCGACCCTGATCCTGGTCGGCGAGGTCGACATCGAAGACGTGCAGGACCAGGCCAAGGCCCTGGAGGCCGCCCTGCCCGACGCGAAACGCGTCGTGGTCCCTGCCAGCGGCCACTTTCTCTATCTCGAGCGCCCCGAGGCCTTCGCGCGAGCGATCGAGGACTTCATCGTCTCCAACGCAAGCGTGGCTGGACAATCCGCCAGGATGGAGATCAATTGATATTGCAATCTGGAGACGATCAATGACTCGGCGCGACCGCTCGCTGGCCCTGCTCTACGCCATCGCCGCCTTCCTGGCGCTGAACGTGCTGATCGGCGACGAGGTGCGCGGTTTCAAGGACGGCCTGGTCGCTGGCTTCAGCGACGAGCGCTAGGTCGGTCTGGGGTATCGCCCCCGGCTCCTCAAGGGGATGAACGGAGCCGGGGGCGGCGGCGGCCCGCAGCCCCCCAGGCTTTGGCGGAGCGGTCGCGAGGACCGCTCACGCGTCAGGCCGCCGATCTCAGTTGGTGTTGGCTCAGTTGGTGTCGGCTCAGTTGGTGTCGGCGGGGATCGGGTCGGCCGCCGAGACGGTCCCGTCCTTGTTGGTGTCGTGGGTCACGAACATCCGCCAGCCCGAATAGGCGAACTCGGCCGGGGTGATCGCGCCGCTCTTGTCGCTGTCGAGCACGCCGAAGCGCACGTCGGCCTGACGCATCTGGCGCACGCGCTCCTCTTCCTTCTTCTCGGCCGTGTCGGGCGAGGCGGCGAGGCGCTTTTCGAGGCGCGCCTTGAACTCGCCGACGTACTCTTCCTTGGACAGCGAGCCGTTCTTGTCGGCGTCGATCGCCTTGAACAGCTGGTCGCGGGTGATGACGAACTCTTCCTTGGTGACGACGCCGTCGCCGTTGACGTCCTGTTCCTTGATGAAGGTGTCGCGGGCGTGCGAGGCGGCCAGGGCCGGGGCGGAGACGGCGGCCAGGGCGGCGGCCAGGATCAGGCTCTTGCGGATCATGTCGGTTCTCAACGCAGGGATTCGAAGGTCAGGGAATAGGTGTGGCTCTGGCCGGGCTGGCCTTCGGCGGCCGGGGCCACGCGGTAGCGGGCCTGGATCTGGTAGACGCCCGAGTGGTCCGGCTTGATCTCGAAGCGGCCCTGGGCGTCGCTCTTGACGGTGACCGGGGCGGCCTTGACGTCGGAATAGCGGTCGTTGCCGCCGGTCAGCGTGACTTCCTGGCCGGCCACCGGCTTGCCGTCGTACAACACCACGAACTTGGCCGGCTGGCCGGTGGTGATGTCGCTGGGATGGGTGACCGCCTGGAACTCCAGGCCCTTGCCGACCGGGGCCAGGGCGGCCGTGCTCGGCGCGCCGCGGGTCACGTAGACGTCGGCGGTGGTGATGCTCTGCATGTCCACGACCTGGACGCCGGCCGGCGCCTTGCCCGGCTCCATGAACTCCCATTCGCCCTTGATCAGGGCGGCCTTGCCGACGCGGCCGACGCGCTGGCCGGTGGTGATGCGGTAGGTGCCGGCGGCCTCGACCGGGGCCTCGACCAGCGCCATCTCGCGCAGGTAGGTCGGGGTCAGCGGCTTGCGCTGGCCGTCCGGGCCGACCACGGCGTAGGTGTCCGACTTCATCGCCACTTCAGGCGTGAAGAAGGTCTCGGTGAACGAGCCCTGCACGGTGACGATCTTCCGGTCGGAGACGTCGAAGGTGCTGGGCAGCATGTAGGGCGAGTGGGCGTGCGCCAGGCCGGCCAGGCCCAGGCCCGCCAGCAGCGCCGCCGAAGCGAGCATGGTCTTCATCGGAATCCCCCTTCCAGGACGATCGGTCGTTGCAGAGGCTCCTATTGCGGATGAATCTAAGAATCAATTGCAAATAACTTGACCAGGCCGCCAGACGGTTTTAGCACGCTCCCAACGAATGCGAACAATTCGCATCAAGGCCGACTACCTGGGGGTTCTTCCTTGTCTCGCAACACGCTCTTCTTCGCCGCCGCATCCGCCGCCGCCCTGCTCTGCTCGGTCGCCGCCCACGCCGCCGACGCGCCTGACGCCCCTGCGGGCGACGTGGCCGAACTCGACAAGATCACCGTCACCGCCACCCGCGGCGAGAAGTCGGTGCTCGACGTCCCGGCCACCGTCACCGTGACGACCAGCCAGGAGATCGAGGACGCTCTGGTCGAGGACGTGAAGGATCTGGTGCGCTTCGAGCCGGGCGTCTCGGTGCGCAGCGCGCCCTCGCGCTTCACCGCCGCCGGCGCCTCGACGGGCCGCGACGGCAACGCCGGCTTCGCCATCCGGGGCCTCGAAGGCAACCGCGTGCTGATCATGGTCGACGGCGTCCGCATCCCGGACAGCTACGCCTTCGGCGCCCAGTCAGCCGGTCGCGGCGACTATGTCGACGTCGACGTGCTGAAGTCGGTCGAGATCGTCCGCGGCCCGGCCTCGGCGCTCTACGGCAGCGACGGTCTGGCCGGCTCGGTCAGCTTCTTCACCAAGGACCCGGCCGACATCCTGCAGGGCAAGGACTTCGCCGCCCGCGGCCGCGTCGGCTATTCGTCGGCCGACGAAAGCTGGAGCGAAAGCGCCCTGGTCGCCGGTTCGACCGGCCGCTGGGAAGGCCTGCTGGCCTACACCCGCCGCGACGGCCACGAGACCGAGACCCAAGGAACCAACGCCTCGCGCACCGTCGCCCGCACGGTCGCCAACCCCGAGGACAACCAGTCCAACGCCGTGCTCGGCAAGCTGGTCTTCAACCTCGACGACCGCAACAAGTTCACCCTGACGCTCGACCACCTGGACCGCGACATCGACTGGAACGTGCTGTCGGCGATCGCGATCAGCCCGACGGCCTCGACCTCGGTCATCGGCCTGACGGCCTTCGACAAGATGCGACGCGACCGCGTCAGCCTGTCCCACGCCTTCACCGGCGGCGACGGCTTCATTGAGAGCGCCCGCACCACCGCCTACTACCAGAACAGCACGACCCGGCAGTACTCGGCCGAGGATCGCAACACCGCCGCCGACCGCACCCGCGACGCCAAGTTCGACAACGAAGTGTTCGGCGGCGCGCTCGAGCTGGTCAGCAAGGCGGAGCTGGCCGGCGCCGAGCACCGCATCGTCTGGGGCGCCGACGCCTCGCTGACCCAGCAGCAGAGCCTGCGCACGGGCACCGTGCCGCCGGCCGGCGAAACCTTCCCCAGCCGCGCCTTCCCGACCACCGACTACACCCTGGTCGGCGCCTATGTGCAGGACGAGTTCGCGGCCGGTCCGGTCACCTTCTACCCGGCCCTGCGCTACGACTACTACAAGCTGGACCCGAAGAACGACCCGCTGTTCACGGCCAACACCCCGGTCGGCCAGAGCGACTCGCACGTCTCGCCCAAGCTGTCGGCGGTCTGGAAGGTCGACGACCTGATCAGCGTCTTCGCCAACGCCGCCAGCGGCTTCAAGGCTCCCGCCCCGTCGCAGGTCAACAACGGCTTCTCGAACCCGACCAGCTTCTACACGGCCATCTCGAACCCCAACCTGAAGCCCGAGACCAGCCGCAGCTTCGAACTGGGCGTCCGTCTGCGCCGTCCGACCTGGAACCTCGGCGTCACCGGCTTCACCGGCAAATACGACGACTTCATCGAGCAGGTGCAGGTCAGCGGCGCGTTCACCGCCGCCAACCCGGCCGTCTATCAGTACGTCAACCTGGCCGAGGCCGAGATCAGCGGCGCCGAGGCCCGCGGCGAGGTCCTGCTCGGCGACAATTGGCGCCTGATCGGCACGGCCGCCTACGCCCGCGGCTTCTCGACCAACACCGCCGGCGTCAGCACGGCGCTGCAGTCGGTCGATCCGGCCAAGTTCACGGCCGGCCTGTCCTACCGTGACCCGGCCGGTCGCTTCGGCGGCCAGTTCAACGTCATGCATGTGCAGAAGAAGTCGTTCGACAGCCTGGGCGTCACCTGCTCGGGGACCTGCTTCGCCCCGCCGGCGTTCAGCACCGCCGACCTCACCGGCTACTGGAACGTCACCCAGGCCGTCACCGTGCGCGGCGGCGTCTTCAACCTGACCGACGAAAAGTACTGGTGGTGGAGCGACGTGCGCGGCGCGACCACCACCCCGACCGCCACCCAGCCGGTGGTCGTCGACGGCTACACCGCTCCTGGCCGCAACTACAGCGTCTCGCTGGCGGTCAAGTTCTAGAGGTCGCTCCCCCGACCTCTTTCGAGACGCGCGGTCGTAATGTTGCGGCGACCGCGTGGCCCCGTCCTCCTCCGCGCCATGTCGGCCCGGCGCCTGGAGGACGGGGCGTTTTCGTATCTGGAACGCCCCTTCGCGCCCGCCTTCGCATCGCCTTGAAAAGAACCGCAACACACCGGCGCATCGGCCGGGACAAGCGCCCCGCCCCCTGCTAGCAACGGCGCGTTCCGCAAATGGGAGTCCGCATGCTGCGCCGCCTCTACGACTGGGTCATGGGCCTCGCCGCCTCGCGCCACGCCCCTACCAGCCTGTTCGCCGTCTCCTTCGCCGAAAGCTCGTTCTTCCCCGTTCCGCCGGACATCATGCTGGCCCCGATGGTGCTGGCCCGGCCCGACCGCGCCTGGCGCTACGCCGCCCTCTGCACCCTGGCCTCGGTGCTCGGCGGCATCGTCGGCTACGGCATCGGCTTCTTCTTCACGGCCGGCGCGCAGCAACTGCTGGCGATGCTGGGCAAGCCGACCGCCCTGGCCGACGCCGAGTGCTGGTACAATCAGTGGGGCTCCTGGGTGATCATCGCCAAGGGCTTCACCCCGATCCCGTTCAAGCTGGTTACGATCACCTCGGGCCTGCTGCACTTCAGCTTCCCGATCTTCGTGGCGGCCTGCACCGCGACCCGCGCCGGACGGTTCTTCCTGGTCGCCTTTGTCGTCAAGAAGTTCGGCCCCACCCTGCTGCCGGTGATCGAGCGTCGCCTGGCCCTGGTGGCCGGCGGTTTGATCCTGCTCCTTGTCATCGGTCTCGGCGCGAGCCATTTCCTGGGGGGAAGCAGCGGAGGCGCGTGCGCCGGATGACCACCGACACCCCGATGATCCAGGCCGGCCCTCTCGTTCCCAAGCGCCCGCCGCTGGACTGGGTCGCCCGGCACTGGCCGGTCCTGGCCCTGGCCGCCAGCGCCATCATGCTGGGCGCGGCCCACGCCTTCGAGACCTTCGGGGGCCTGGCGCCCTGCCACCTGTGTCTCAAGCAGCGCGAGGTCTACTGGGTCGCCGGAACCGTCGGCCTGATCGCCGCGATCCTGCAGCGCACCGCCCTTTGGCCGCGCCTGCGCGCGCCGGCCCTGTGGCTGCTGGGCGCGATCTTCCTCTACGGCGCGGGCCTGGCGGCCTTCCACGCCGGGGTCGAATGGAAGTGGTGGCCCGGCCCCACCACCTGCACCGGCGGCGGCCTGGCCACCTCCGACGACCTGGTGGCCATGCTCAAGGGCGCCAAGATCGCCGCCCCGATGTGCGACAAGGCCGCCTGGGTGTTCCTGGGCCTGTCGATGGCCGGCTGGAACGCCCTCGTCTCGCTGGGCCTGGCCGTCGTCTCGGCCTTCGCCGCCCTTCGCAAGCAGGAGGCCTGAACATGAGCGCCGCCGAGCAGAAAGCCGTCCCGCCGCGTCCCGGCCGCGGCGCCCAGGCCGCCCGCCTGGCCGAGATCCTGCGCGTCGACCAGGCCGGCGAACTGGCCGCCGTGCACATCTATCGCGGCCAGCAGGCCGTCATGAAGCACGCCCGCGGCCGCGAACGCATCGCCGAGCAGCTGAAGGAAATGGAGGGCCACGAGCAGGTCCACCTGTCGCGCTTCGACGAACTGCTGGCCGAGCGCAAGGTGCGCCCCACCCTGATGTCGCCCCTGTGGCGGCTGGCGGCCTTCACCCTGGGCGCCGGCACCGCCCTGATCGGCGACAAGGCCGCCCACGCCTGCACCGAGGCCGTCGAGTCGGTGATCGAGAAGCACTACGCCGGCCAGATCGAGGAGCTGAAGGACCGCGACCCGGCCCTGGCCGCCGAGCTCTCCAAGTTCCGCGACGACGAGTTGATGCACCGCGACCTGGCCATCGAGGAAGGCGCCCACGAGGCCCCGGCCTATCCCCTGCTCAGCGCCGTCATCCAGACCGGCTGCAAGGTGGCCATCAAGCTCAGCGAGAAGATCTGAAAGACCCCTCTCTCTGAGAGAGAGGGAGGGGCCCACGCCGAAAGGCGTGGGAGGGTGAGAGGTTTCACCGCTGGCCGGAAAACCTCTCGCCCCATAGCTGACGGCCCGCGCCGACGGACCAGCGCTTCGTTCGGAAAGTTTGTTACCTCTCACCCTCCCACCGCTTCGCGGCGGGCCCCTCCCTCTCTCAAAGAGAGAGGGATTCAATGGCTTGGCCTTCGCGCCCGCCTCCCCTACCGATGGACCCTGTCCATCGCGGGGAGTCGCCTTGCCCATCACGACCGTCCGGGCCGCCGCCCTCGTCGCCGCCCTGCCGCTGCTGATCGCCGCCGCGCCCGCCGCCAAGCCGTCCAAGGCCGTGAAGCCGCTTCGCGCGCCGCCCACCGCCCAGACCCTGGCCACCGGCGGGGCGCTGAAGCCCGACCAGGCCGGCGTTCGCATCGAACATGTCGACCTCTCCATCGAGGTCTTCCCCGAGCGCAAGGCCATCGCCGGCGAGGCCGTGCTGGCCCTGCGCGCCGATCGCGACCTGCCCGCCATCGTCCTCGACCTGGACCGCGAACTGCCGGTGTCGGCGGTGTCGCTGGACGGCCGCGCCCTGCCGGCCTCGGCCTGGCGCAATCCCGACGGCCGCCTGACCATCACCCCGCCGGCGCCGATCGTCGCCGGCCACCCGGTCGCCGTGCGCATCCGCTATGGCGGCGTTCCCGTGGAGGCCAAGCGCGCGCCGTGGGACGGCGGCTTCGTCTGGGCCAAGACGCCCGACGGCCGCCCGTGGATCGCCACCGCCGTGCAGGGCGAGGGCTGCGATCTCTTCTGGCCGTGCATCGACCATCCGACCGGCGAGCCCGACCTCGTCGACCTGCGCGTCACCGTGCCCGCCCCGCTGTCGGCGCCGTCGGGCGGGGTGCTGGTCGACATCAGGGAAGAGGCCGGCAAGCGCACCTTCCACTGGCGCATCAAGACCCCCAACACCTACGCCGTCGCCCTCAACATCGGCCCCTATGTCCAGCTGAAGGACACCTACAAGAGCCGCTTCGGCGACAGCTTCCCGATCGAGTTCTGGACGGTCGAGGGCAACGAGGCCAAAGCCCGCGGCCTGTTCTCCCAGTTCGCCCCGATGCTCGACTTCTACGAAGGGATGATCGGCCCCTACCCGTTCCGTAGCGAGAAGATGGGCGCGGTCGAGACCCCGCACCTGGGCATGGAGCACCAGACCCTGAACGCCTACGGCGCCGGCTACGCCCAGGAAATCTACGGCTTCGACTGGCTGCTGCACCACGAGCTGTCGCACGAGTGGTTCGGCAACCAGATGACCAATGTCGACTGGGACGACATGTGGCTGCACGAGGCCTTTGGCACCTACATGCAGCCGCTCTATTCGCAGTGGCTGCACGGCGACATGGAATACATGGTCCGCCTGAACGAGATGCGGGTGAAGACCTTCAACAAGTTCCCGATCGTCTCGGGCAAGCCGATGGAGGAAGAGGCCGTCTACGACGCCAAGGTCGGGCCAGGGACGGACATCTACTACAAGGGCGCCAACATGCTGCACACGCTGCGCGGCCTGATCGGCGACAAGGCCTTCTTCCAGGCCACCCGGGTGCTGGTCTATGGCCGCCCGGACCCGAAGCCCGGCAACTTCGCGCCGCGCTACGCGGTGACCGGCGATTTCATCAAGGCGGTGAACGACGCGACCGGCGCCGACTACGGCTGGTTCTTCGACGCCTATCTGCGCCACGCGCAACTGCCGGACCTGGTCGAAACCCGCGAGGGCGACGATCTGGTGCTGGCCTGGAAGACGCCCGCCGGGCGCTTCCCGATGCCGGTCGAGGTCAAGGTCGGCGACAAGACGGTCACTCTCCCGATGGCCGACGGAACGGGCCGTGTGCGGGTGGCGGGCGCGGTTCCGGTGATCGTCGATCCAGGCTCGAAGGTCCTGCGACGCCAGCCCTATCTGGAGGCCTACCACGCCTGGAAGACGGCCAAGGACGCCAGCGACAAGGCAAAGACCGATGCGGCCAAGGCCGCCAAGCCGAAATAGTCATCTTCCGTTGACCGTGTTCCTTCACGGTTTGCGAGGCATGCGGCCTTAGGACTCAGGTCTCCACCGCGAGCCGAGTCCATGCTGACGCCCAACCATGTCGTGACCGCCGCCAAGGCCGTTCTGTTCGTCGGCGCGGGGACCGCCGTGACCCTGATGCTGGGCCCGTACCAGGGCCTGGAGCAGGTGTTCGGCCTCAGCGACAAGGCCGCCCACGCCCTGGCCTTCGGCGGGCTGACGGCGGTGTCGTTCCTGGCCTTCCCGCGCATGCGCCGCAACGACCTGGCGGTCGCCGCGATCCTGCTGGGCGCCAGCATCGAGGTCGCCCAGTTCTTCGCCCACCGCAGCGCCAGCGTCACCGACCTGGCGGCCGACGCCGTCGGCGTGGCGGTAGTCTATCTCGCCAGCCACATCGAGGCCGTGCGCCGCGACGCCCGCGAGCGCGGGGCCATGGATTTCGCCGACATCTCGGCCCAGAAGAACCGTCGCCGCCGTCGTCGCGGCAGCGTGGTCATGCCCGCCGCGGAATCGGCCGAAGCCGAGAGCGCCCGCGGCGGCTTCGCCGCCCGCGCCACCGCGCGGTTCCCGCGCGGGGCCTGAGGCTCTAGCGGATCAGGTGATCCGCTTGACGCTGACCGGGTCGCTTCCCGGGAAGCTCTCTTCCAGGCCCTCGTCGAGCAGGGCCTCCTGACGGCTTTCCGAGCACTCGACCTTCTCGGCCAACTGGTCGTGCTTCTCGCCCTCGGCCAGCGGCTTTTCGGCCAGCTTGGCATGCGGCGCCTCGATATGACGGTCCTCGGGCTTCAGCTTGGCCTCCGAAGCCGCGTCGGCGGTGCTGGACGCCGTGCCGTGCGTGAAGTGGCGGCCGTCTTCCTGATGATGCTTGTGACCGATCATGATCGGCTTCTCCCGTTCTTCGCCTCAAGGGGCGTCGGGAAGTAAACCCGCCGACCAAGGTGAGGGTTGCTCCTCGATCTAGAAACAGGCCAGGCCAGAAACAGGCGAACGTCGACCACCAGACAATCGCCGCGAAGCGCGCTATGCAAACCAGATGCAAAAGTCGCTTCCGCTGCTCGCCTGTCTCCTGCTCGGCGCCTGCGCCGCCACGCCGACACGCGCGCCGGGTCCCACGCCGAGCCTGGCCGTCGAGACCCGCAGCTACGCGACCACGCCCCTGCCCGCGCCGGTCGACCTGCCGCCAGTGGAGGCCTTCGCCGCCGCCGACTTCACCGCTCCGGACGGCGTGCGCCTGCCCTATCGCCTGCTGTCGCCCAACACCAAGGAGCGCCTGCCGCTGGTCGTGGTGCTGCACGGCTCGGGCGCTGTGGGCGACGACAACAAGGCCCAGATGGGCGCCTTCGCCCGCAGCTGGGCCCGCCCCGAGACGGCCAAGGCCTTCCCGGCCTTCGTGCTCGTCCCCCAGGCCCCGACCCGGACGGCCGACTACGCCAAGGGCGCCGACCATCTGCTGGCCTCGCGCCCGGGCGCCAGCCTGCCGGCCATACTGGCCCTGATCGACGATCTGACGACCCGTCTGCCGATCGACACCGACCGCATCTACCTCGTCGGCTTCTCGATGGGCGGTTCGGCGGCGATGAACGCCGCGGCCACGCAGCCGGGCAAGTTCGCGGCCGTGGTCGCCTTCTCCGGCGTGCCGCCCGAGCGCGCCCGCGCGGCCAAGGTCGCCCCGACCCCGGTGCTGATCGTCCACGGCGACAAGGACCGCGAGAACCCCTACGCCCCGGACCTGGCCTGGGCCGCCGCCCTGGCCGACGCCGGCGGCGCGGTGCGCTTCGTCTCCTACCGAGGCATGGCCCACGTCGTGCCGCCCGACATGATGCACGATGCGGCCTGGCGCGAATGGCTGTTCGCGCAGAAGCGAGGGAAGTAGGGCTTCCCCTCTCCCCTCACCACTCCATCCCGTCATTCCCGCCCTTGTGGCGGGAAACCCTCTATCGGCCGCAGGTGCGGACGGGACGACGTGCCGAGCACGTCGCTTGCACCTCACGTGTGAGCGGAACCAGGGGTTCCCGCCACAAGGGCGGGAATGACGAGATGATTTGGTAGGCGCTGTGGAGGCGGCCCGCCCCTAAAGCCCCGCCCGCGTCAGCGCCTCGCGCACCACCTCGGGCGCGTGGTCGATGACCCGCAGATAGGCCAGCATGGCCGCGTCGGGGCGGGCCTCGCCGTGCTCCAGCTCGCTCAGGGTCGGCAGCGGAATGGCGAAGGCGCGGGAGAATTCGGCCTGCGAGAGACCGCTGCGCCAGCGCACCGCCTGAACCAGGGCGCGGGAAGACCGGACCTCGCTGGGCGCGGCCTTGTCGTCGATGGCGAGATCGGTGGTGGTCACGGCCATAGGATCGCTCCCTTCGCTGCTCTTCTCCCCACGGCCTCTCTATACCCGCTCGATTGCACAAATTCGACGGTCGGGAGTCGTCAATACGACGGTTCGGAGGCTAGCGCGGCTGCGAGCTTACCCCTGGGGCTTGGCCAGCAGCGCCCGCGCCTTGACCTCGACCGCCTCGACGCCCTTCAGCGGGTCGCCGGCGTCGTCGAGGATGTTGGAGAAGCGCTTGAGGTCCTGGGTGCTGATCCGCTTGATCTTGCGGTCGCGGGCCCATTCCATGCCGATCATCTGGCCCAGCTTGCAGGCCTTGGGCAGCAAGGCCGGCTTCTCGGACGCGCCGCCCTTGTTGATCAGCTTGGTGACGATGTCGTTCCAGTTGGGCGAGCCGGGGAAGCACAGCGACAGATCCTGGCAGTTGCCCGTCCAGAAGCGCTTGTACCAGCGGGCGTGCTCGTCGTTCTCGAACCGCAGGCTGCGGGTGGGCTGGACCACGTTCAGGCAATCGCCGCGCACGAACTCCTGCGCGGACGCGGAGCCGGCCATCACGCCGGCGAGCAGCAGGGCCGTCGCCCCGATCGGAAACCGCAACTTCATCCTCCTGATATCCTCCCCCCAGGAGGATCATCACGCCGCCTTTAATCCCGCGCTTCGGACAGAAATGCGGCCGTCGCTTCAATGACTTCGACGAGCGTGAGTCTCTCTATCGTCACCCCTTCGGGCAGGCTTGAAAAGAGCCTGGTGGGGGCGGCCGCATCCAGCATGACGAAGACGCCGCGATCGTCAGCCCGGCGGATCAGACGACCGAAGGCCTGGCTGATGCGGGCGCGGGCGATGGAATCGTCATAGCCCTTGCCGCCGAACTTGGTCCGCCTCGCCTTGTGCAGGATGTCCGGACGCGGCCACGGCACGCGGTCGAAGACCAGCAGGCGCAGGGACCGCCCCGGCACGTCCACGCCATCCCTGATCGCGTCCGTGCCCAGCAGGCACGCGTCCTCCTCGGCCCGGAAGATGTCGACCAGGGCCCCGGCTTCCAGCGGATCGACGTGCTGGGCGTAGAGCGGCAGGCCCTTGTCGGCCAGCGGCGCGGCGATGCGCTCGTGCACGGCCTTGAGCCGGCGGATGGCGGTGAACAGACCCAGCGCCCCGCCATTGGCCGCCAGGAAGAGCTCGCGCATGGCGGCCGAGACCTGCCGCGCATCCTCCTTGTTGACGTCGGTGACGACGAAGGCGCGGGCGTTCTTCTCGTAGTCGAAGGGCGAGACCAGGCGCAGCACCTTGGGCGGCTGCGGCAGGCGGGCCGCGCCGGTGCGCATCTCGGCCAGGGCGAACGGGTCTTCGAGCGCCGGATCGACCAGGGTGGCGCTGGTCACCAGCACGCCATGGGCGGGGGAAAGCACCGCCGCGCGCAGGGGCTCGGTCGGATCCACCCAGTGGCGGCGGCAGGCGGCGTCGACGACGCGGCCATAGAGGAAGGTCGCCTCGAACCAGTCGACGAAGTCGGGGTCGTCCTCAGCGTCCTCGTCGATGGCCTTGAGGATCGAGCGCCAGGCCGGCAGGGTCATGCGCGCGCGGCGGTCCAGGCCCCGCAGCGCGCCTTCGATGCGGGCGCGTTCGGACGGCCCCAGGTGCTCGGCGTCCTCGTCGAGCACGTCTTCCAGCTGGCGGGCCAGGGCCAGCAGCGGGGCCTCGATCCCGGCCAGGGCGCGGGCGGCCTCGCCGGCCCGCTCGCGCACCAGTTCGACGGCCGGGCGGGCGGCGCACTGCATGCCCTGCTCGGGCGTGCCGCGCTCGCTGGAGCGGGCGCGCAGCTGCTCGATGACCGCCACGAGATAGTTCTCGATTGGCCCGATCGGATTGACCTGGCCGTCCGGCGGCGCGATCCGCCCCGACCAGCCCTCGCCCGGCAGGGCGGTGGCGGCCTGGATCACGGCGCTCAGAGCCTGGCGGGCGCTTTCCTTGTCGCCCAGGATGTCGAGCAGCCGGGCCTCCAGCCCCCTGCCCCGCCGCCCGCGCCCTTCCGGGCCCCGGATCCAGCGGCGCAGCTCGGCGGCCTCGGCGCCGGAGAGCGCGGCGGAGAAGGCGCTGTCGGCGGCGTCGAACAGGTGGTGGCCCTCGTCGAACACCACCCGCTTGACCGCCGTGGTCTCGTTGTCGCCCTTCAGCCCGCGCGCCGCCCGGGCGCCGTCGAAGGCCGCCTGGGTCATGACCAGGGCGTGGTTGGCGATCACCAGGTCGGCGCGCTTGGAGGCCCGCACGGCCTTCTCGATGAAGCAGACGCGATAGTGCTGGCAGCCGGCGTGGATGCACTCGCCCCGGCGATCGACCAGGTTGGCGGCGCTGGCTTGAGCAGACGGCGGCACGGAGAACAGCGTCGGCAGCCAGGCCGGATAGTCGCCGCCGGTCATGTCGCCGTCGCGGCTGACCCGCGACCAGCGCGCGGCCAGGGCCAGGCCCACGAGGTCGCCATTGCCCAGCTGGGCGCTGTTGACCTGCTCCTGCAGGTTCAGCAGGCACAGATAGTTCTCACGCCCCTTGCGGACCACGGCCTTGCGGGCGCGCACCAGGGCGTCGGGATAGATGGCGGCGCTCTCGCGCTCGATCTGGCGCTGCAGGGCGCGGGTATAGGTGCTGATCCACACCGACGGCCCGTTGGCCTCGGCCCAGACGCTGGCGGGGGCGAGGTAACCGAGCGTCTTGCCGACGCCGGTGCCGGCCTCGGCCAGCATCATGCGTGGTTCACCCTCGCGCTCCCTCGGCTGGAAGGCGTAGGACGTCTCGCGGGCGTAGGTGTCCTGGGCTTCGCGCACCTCGTCCAGGCCCGCGCGGGCCAGCAGCGACTTCAGGCGTTCGGACGCGGCTTCGGGGTCGATCGGACGCGACAGCGGCTCGCCGACCGGCGCCTGGTCCTCCCACTCCACCAGCCGCGACCAGACGTCGAGGCCGGAGCTGCGGAACTGGTTGCCGACCGGAACCGAGCGCAGCGCGCCGACCACCGCGGGGCCCCAGGCCCAGCCGGCCCGGGCCAGGGTCTCGGCCACGGCCAGGGCCTCTTCCCGCGAGGGGCGGGGCGTCAGGGCCAGCTCGCGCAGCAGGGCGTCGGCGGCCTCGCGCAGGGTCTGGGCCTGGGCGGCCGCGCCGCGCGGCTCGGGCAGGCCCAGGGCCATGGCCAGGCCCACGGCCGACGGCGCGCAGAAGGTCGCCGGCCGGGTGAAGGCGTAGAGCTCCAGCACGTCGAAGATCGCCGGGCTGCGGAACGGCGCGTGCAGGTTCAGGCGCTTGGCGGTCATGGCCGCGTGGGCCACCAGCACCGGCCCGTGCTCGAAGAGATCGCGGGCGTCCGGCGGCCGGATCAGGCGGCCCTCGCCCATCCCGTCGGCCACGCCGGCGCGCGGGCCCGGCAGCACCACCAGGGCCGGGGCAAGGTCAAGACTCGAAGGAAGGGCGCTCACGGCCCGCTGATTAACACTTCGCGGCGGGGAAACGAACGGGCAACTGCGCTCCTCTTCGTCGGCCGGCGCTAGCTAAGCCTTTGGATCGTCCGCGCCTCATGCGGCGTTAGCGCGGAGAATTCACCCGTACGCCCACTTGGGGAGACCCCGCCCGATGCGCCCGCTAATCCCGAGTCTGGCCCTGCTTCTGGCGCTGTCGGCCTGCGCCAGCAATCCGGCCCCGCGCGACACCGTCGCCAGGCTGGACCCGAGCCAGCCGCGCTACGACACCGCCAAGTGCCGCAAGGCCCGGGCCGAGGCCGAACAGTACAACGACCACCGTATCGTCCGCGCCGTCGTCGGCGTCGGCGGCAATGTCGTGGTCCCCTTCGCCGGCGCGGCGGCGGGCACGGCGCTGAGCCACCGCCTGGAGAAGAAGAAGGCCAAGCTGAACCACGCCGTGGCCAAGGCCTGCCTGGACGATCCCCTGGCCCAGAAGGCGGTCGCGGCGCGGTGAGACCCCCAACTTAACCTTAAGTTGATTAATGACCAGACACTCCGAATGTGATGTACTGCTCCTGCGACGGGCGCGCTTGCCGCCGTCGGCTCTGGGGGGAGCAAATGTCCACGTATCGTTTGATCGTCGGCCTTGTTCTGGCGGCCGGCCTCTGCGCCTGCACACCTGACGTCAAGGACCCTCCGTCGGCCGGCGGGTCGGGTCAGCCCCAGCCCCAAGCCAACGCCAATCCCAAGGGCGACGGGGCGCAGAAGCCCGCCGCCACCGAAGCCGACCATCAGGCGCAACTGCAGAAGATCGCCGACCACATCGCCGACGATCCCACCCTCGGCGTCTTCGTCGCCACCAATCGCCAGTTGCTAGACCGCACCCAGAAGAGCTTCTCCGACCGCAACAGCCGGAGTCTGACCTATGGGATCGCCTACCAGCAGGTCGCCGCCGTCGAAAACGGCGTGGCGCCCAAGCGCTACGGCCGCGATTTCCAGTTCGCGAAACCCGGCGAATTCTTTGATCACATCGCCGAGCGCCAGGCGGAAGCCAAGCTCTATCCCAAGCACGTGATCGTCTTCGTCCACGGCTTCAACCAGAAGCCAGGCGACGCGATGTCGACAGCGATCGCCGTCAAGTCGCTTCTGAGCTTCGACGGCCCGCTGGTCCTGTTCATGTGGCCGAGCAAGGGCGGGTCGGTGACGGACTATCGAGCTGACCGGCTCAAAGCCGAAGCCTCGAACAAGATGCTGGCCGGCCTGCTCTGCCAGTTGGCCAGCCGCAACCCAGGCGCCAAGATTACGATTCTGGCTCACAGCATGGGCAGCTACGTGACTTTCAATACCTTGGAAGACTTCACGACCAGCTGTCCGGCCAATCCACGCCTGAACGCGCTTGTGCTGTTCTCGCCGGACCTGCCTCTGACCATTGCGGAAAACAGCGTTCAGGACGTAACCGCGCGCGTGGGCAGCACCACCGCATACGTATCCGAGCGCGACTGGGCGATCACGATCTCGGAAAAGTTCTGGGAGGTCGAGAATTTCGGGCTCGTGCATCGCAAGACCCCGACGGTGCTTTCCGGCATCTCCTCGATCAACGTCTCGGCCCTGCAGTCGTGGCTTGACCCACGCTTGGGCCACGATTCCTTCGCCTACACCCAAGTGATCGACGACACTTCTCGTCTGTTGAAGGACGGCCAGACCGACCCCGTCCGGCGCAGCATCATGAACCGCAAGGTCACGCGCTCCGACAACGGACAGGCCTACTACGTCATGGACGGGGCTCGGAGGGGGTTCTGACCCCCATCGCGGAGCCCTCTACAGCGCCAGGGCCTGCTCCAGGGCGAAGGCCAGCGACAGGGCCGCGCCGGTGGTCAGCAGGGTGCGCAGGCGGGGACGCCAGGCGGGACCCTCGTGGCTGGTGACGTCCCACAGCCACTGCAGCAGGAACACGAACAGGAAGCCGGAAAGCTGCCAAGCGGCGCCGAAACGCTCGGCCCCCAGCATCAGCGCCACCCCGGCCAGCGGCGGCAGCAGCGACAGCGCCAGCGTCAGCCAGCGCGGACGGATATGGTCGATCTCGAGCCCGCAGCGCACGCCGCCGAGATAGGACAGCATGGCCGTCGAATAGGCCAGCAGAGCCACCAGGGCCGGGCCGCGCTGCGAGACGGGGCCGTAACAGAACAGGCCCGAGGCGGCGACGAAGGGAACCAGGGTCGCCAGGCCGAACACCCATACGGTGCGCGGAACCGGCACGCGCTCGCTCACGTGATCCGTCGTCAAGATCAGCACTCCTTCGGAAGGCTCGAGAGCCATCCCCCCACCCCGTCTGCGGCCGTCGGCGTCCCGCCGGTCGCGTAACTCACAGCAACGATAGACCAGACCGCGCGTCGAATTGTTTCACCCGTCGCGGGTTTGCGTCGAAACGATGACTATCACCTAGGTCGGCGCGCAGGTCCACTTGGGATGCACTGGGGGATGCACTCGGGGATGCGGCAGGTCCGTAAAAACGAAGACGCCCCCGGGACCTGGGTCCCGGGGGCGTCGTCTGGATCGGATGCCGCTCGGGCCTAGTAGGCCGAGAGCCGCTTCAGGGTCTCGCCGTCCAGGCCGCCGGAGGTCGGCAGGCTCTGGTCGCGCTGGAAGGCCTGGATGGCCATGCGCAGGGCCGGCGACGACGCGCCGTCCTGCGGACCTTGATAGTAGCCGAGGCGCGACAGGGCGCGCTGGGCGGTGGCCATGCCGGCCGACGGCGCGGCGGCGGCCGTCGCCACCAGGGTCGTGCGCGGCGCGGCGGCCAGGCGCGAGCGGAACGACTCGGCCGAGCGTTCGGCGATGCGCTGGCTTTCCGGGGTCAGCTGGCCGCGCAGGCGGGTCGCCTGGGTGCGGGCCTCGCCGTCGCCGGCGCGGGCCGCGATCAGGTACCAGCGATAGGCCTCGGCCGGGTTCTGGGCGACGCCCGTGCCCTTTTCGTACAGCCGGCCCATGTTGAACTGGCTGTCGACCAGGCCGGCCTCGGCCGCCTTGCGGAACCAGTTGGCGGCCGTCGTCCAGTTCTGCGGGCCGCCCTGGCCGCGCGAGGCGAACAGGCCGACATTGTGCATGGCGCTGGCGTCGCCGCCCTGGGCCGCGCGCTCGTACCAGCGGCGGGCCTCGGTCGGATCCTTCTTCAGGCCGCCCTCGCCCATCTCGTACATCTTGGCCAGCACGAACTGGGCCTTGGGCAGGCCGAGGTTGGCGGCCTTGCGCAGCGGGGCGATGCCGGCGCGGTCCTTGGCTTCCAGCAGGCTGACGGCGTCGGCGAACAGGGCCTCGCCGGTGTCCACGGCCGGCTCGGCGGCGGGAGCCGGCGTCGGCGCCGTGACGGTCGCGGCCGTGGTCTGGGCGACCGGGGCCACCACCGCCATGGCCACGCGCGGCTGGGCCGGGGTGGTGTCGGCTTCGGCCGACTTGATCTCGACGTCGGAGGCGCGGCCGGCGATGGCCTTGGCCACGCGGTCGTTGACGCCGACGCCGTCGCGATCGGTCTTCAGGGTGGCGGCGCCCATGCCCACGCCCAGCACGGCGGCGCCGCCCGAGACCAGCAGGGCCGCGACCAGGGTCGACGAGGCGCCGCGCTTGGACTTCTTGGGCAGAGCCTTGCCGAAACCGGCGAACAGCGACTTGGCCGGAGCCTTCTCGGCCTTGGCGGGCTTGATCTTGGCCTTGCTCTCGGCGCCGGCGGCCGCGGCGCGGGCGGCGGCGCGGGCCTGCTCGATGACCTCGCGGGTCGACATCGGGCGGGTCGAGACCGGGGCGGCCTGCGGCTCGGGATCGAAGGCGTCGGCCTCGAAGGCCGGCTCGCGGACCGGCGGGGTCACGGCGAAGCCGTCGGCGGCCTCGAAGTCCTCGTCGGCGAAGCCGGGCGCTTCGGGCTCCTCGATCGGGAAGTCGGGCTCGAACGCGGCGGGGGCGCTGAAGGCCGGAACCGGAGCCGGGACGGGGGCGGCGGCCGGCGGGAAGCTCGGCTGCGGGAAGGTCGGCTGCTCGAACACGTCCTCGCTGACGGCCTCGCCGCCGAACGAGAAGCGGTCCTCGCCGAAGGGCGAGTGCGCCGCGGGAGCCTGGCGGACCAGCGCCGGCGCGGGAGCCGGGGTCTCGGCCAGGCGACGCTGGGCGTCGGCCAGGCGGGTGTCGATCTTCTCGCGGGCCTCGTCGAGCAGGCGCACGGTGCGCTCCTCCGACTGGCGGATGCGGTCGATCAGTTCCTGCGAGCTGCGCTCGGCGCGCTGGTTCAGGCGGTCGGTAACCCTAACCACCTGGTCGCCGACATCGTCGATGGCCAGGGCGTTGCGGCGCTCCGAGGCGCTGATGCGCTCGGCCAGCTTCTCGGTGATGCGGGCGATCTCGACGCCCAGCTTCTCCAGGGCCTGAGCCTGGACGCTGTCGTTGCGATTGAGCTTGTGCTCGACGCTGGCGGCGATGCGCGCCACCTCGCCGCCGACCTGCTCGATGGCGTTGGCCTGGCGGGCTTCCGAGGTCTGGATGCGGCGGTTGAAGGCGTCGGCCAGGCCGACGACCTCGCGGCCCATGCGCTCGATGGCCTGGGCCGAGCGCTGCTCGGCGGCCTGGATGTGGGCGGTCATCTCGCCCAGCTTGCGCTCCATGCGGTCGAAGCGGCCGTCGGCCGTCTCGCGCAGCTTGGCGGCCATCTCGACGCGGGCGGCCTCCATCTTGGCCGACAGGCTGCCGGCCAGCTCCTCGAGGCGCTTCTGGGCGCTGCCGCCGTCGCCCTCGACGGCCGACAGGCGGTTGTCCAGAGCCGAGAACGAACCGCCCAGCGCCTGCAGCGCCTCGGCGGTGCGGGCCTCGGCGGCTTCCAGGCGTTCCTGAAGACGGGCGACGACTTCTTCCACCACGGCCGAAGCCGGGGCGGCCTCTTTAGCCGCCACCTTGGCCTCCAGCGAAGCCAGGGTCTCGCGGGTGCGGCTTTCGCCTTCATACAGGTGGTTGGCCACGCGGCCGACGGCGCTTTCCAGCGCGCGCAGGGCCTCGGCCGAGCGCGGGCCGGCGGCCTCGTTCTCGACGCGACGCAGGCGCTCGGCGTTGCGGGTCTGCTCGCTCTTGATCTCGTCGGCCAGGCCCTCGAAGCGGGCGGCGACGGCGATCTGTTCGCGTTCGGAGCTCGACAGGCGCTGCAGAGCCCCGCGCACCGACTGGTCGATGCCGGTGATGGCCTGGGCCGAACGGGCCTCGGCGGCCTCGATGCGCTGGGTCAGACGGTCGAGCGCCGTGGCCATCCGGCCCACCTCGTCGGCGGGATGCTCGGGAGCCTCGATGCGCGGCGGCGCCTCGACGCGGTCGGCCTCAAGGTAAATAGCGCGGCCGTTCGAACGGCCAGTATCGTTAACGGGATCGGCGGGCGGAGCATCGAAACCGGCGGAATCGCCTTCGATGATCATCCGGTTCAGCCACTCACCGAGGGTCATGCCCGAGCGACGGGCGAGGTCCTTGGCGACCTCCCGTGCTTTCGGGTCAATACCCTTTACGCTCCATGGAGCCGCGGCAGTCATGCGAATCGTTCTCCCCGCACCTGGGGACCCACGCTAGTCACCGATTCCTAGCGTGTAAACGCGACCGAAACGCTAGATGTAGCGTTCCTGTGGACAGGTTAACAGACACAGTTACCAAGGTATGTACAGAGGATTCGGTTCCCGTGTGTTAACGCGCATTAACCTATTGCCAGGCCGATTGTCGCAGGCCATTTCGCGGCCATGGACATGATCCCGACCCTGATCGCGGGCGCGACGACGATCGCCCTGACCGTGCTTTTCGGCTGGCTGGGCGCGCGTCCTTCCAACCCCGCAAGGGGTCCGCGCATGGCGCCGTGGCGTCCGCTGATGATGGTGACGGCGGTGGCGACCCTGCTTCTGGCCGCTCACGCGCTCAATCTGCTGGGCTTTAAGACGGGCGACCCGCGCTATTAGGTCGCGGCCGCTTGGTCAGTCCGGAGACGCCGCCGGACGACATCAGGCCGATGTCGGCGAGCAGAAACGGGATCGCCCAGCGACGAGGTGCCGCAATGTAGCGCGGCTGCCAGACCGGATCGTACTTGTCCTTGTAGCGTCGCACGCCCTGGAAATTGTAGATTCCCTCGCCGCGCTCGTAGAGCAGACGGCCCACGCGCGACATGATCGGGGCCAGCGGGCGGTCGTCCAGGCCCGCCAGCGGGGCCATGCCGAACTCGAACGCCGTATAGCCCTCCGCCTTGCCCCATTGCAGGAGCTCGACGAACAGGTAGTCCATGATGTTCTTGGGCGCCTCGTCGGAGTAGCGCATCAGGTCCATCGAGAACGAGGCCTTGTGGGCCGTGGTCCACAGGGTGGCGAAGGCGACGATGCGGCCTTCCGAGCGCACCAGGGCGACCGGGAACTCGGCGACGTAGCGCGGGTCGAAGCCGCCCATCGAGAACTGCTTCTCGCCGCCGGCGTGATGGGCCAGCCAGGAGTCGGAGATCACCCGCAGTTCGGCCATCACCGTCATGGCGGCGCCGGCCGGGATCATTTCGAACGCCGCCCCGCCCTCGCCGGCCTTGCGCCAGTTGCGGCGCAGGACTTCGCGACGGCGGCCGGCCAGGGAGAAGCTCTCCAGCGGCACCACCGCGCTCTCGCCGGTCTTCTGGATGGCCAGGCCCAGATCCACGGTGTCGGGCAGGTCCTCGGGGCCGAGCGCGTAGAAGCCGGCCCGCGCCGCATGGGCGTCGGCCAGCTCGCGGAAGCGCCAGAACAGCTCCATGCGCTCGTCGTCGCGCCCCACGGGCGGGCCCATGGCGATCCACGAGCGGCGGCGCACGCCGAACATCAGGAAGCTCTCGCCCGAGGCCGAGAACAGGAAGCGCTTGTCGCCCAGCAGGGCCAGGTTCGAAGCCGGCTCGGCGGCTTCCGCCTTGGCCAGGATCGCCCGCACGCGGTCGAAGTCGGGATCGGTGTCGTCCACGACCGGCGGTGTCGCCGGCGTGGCGATCAGTCGCCACAGGCCGATGCCCATCAGCACCACCGCCGCGGCGATCGACGAGCGGATGGCCCGCGCGGCCTCCTTGTCGCCCATGATCCGCATCCACGAGCGGTCGGCGTATTCGGTGTGGTGGAACATCCACCAGCCCAGGAAGGCCGCCCCGCCGATGGCCGCGGCCGCCGACAGCAGCCAGCCGGGCGTGATCTCCATCCGCGACAGGGCCGCCTTGCGCGGGAAGGCCTCATGGAACGGCACGATGGCCAGGAAGAAGGCGCTCAGCGTCGCCGTCTCTTCCCAGTTCAGGCCCTTGAAGATCGCCAGCACCGCGCCGGCCGCCAGCATCACCAGGGTCGCCCACCAGGCCGCATCCAGCCTAGCGCGCAGGCCGAAGGCCAGCAGCACCAGAACAAGGCCCAGGATCGACGAGACGAAGTGGCTGATCTCGATCAGCGCCGACGGAGCAAAAGCCAGCAGGATGGCGAAGCGCGTGGGTTCCGACGGCGTCGCGCCCGAGGCCAGCAGCAGCACGCCGGCCGAAGCGGCCAGGATCGCCGCCAGCGTCGGCGCGATCGCCAAGGCGGCGGGTCTCAGTTCTGGCGCGGACATCAAGACCCCTGATCGGCGAATCCCGGACCGGGAAACGTCATCGGCGCTTCTATAACGCCTTCGGGACGTTCCCGTCGCGCGTCGCGATGCGAACGATTGTTTGAATCGACTTGCTCCCAGCGTTCCGTGGCGTAGTCTGCCCTCCGAAGCGGGCCGACAAGCGCCCGAGACGTACCAGGGAGCCCCCGCCATGGCCGACTTCGGCGCCACCGAACTCGACACCTTCCGCGCCGAAACGCGCGCCTGGCTGGAGGCCAACTGCCCGTCCTCCATGCGCACCCCGATCGCCGACGAGAAGGAAGCCCCCTGGGGCGGCGCCAGGGCGCAGTGGAAGAACCCTGAGGCCAAGCTCTGGCTCGATCGCATGGCCGACAAGGGCTGGACCGCGCCGATGTGGCCCAAGCAATATGGCGGCGGCGGTCTCTCGAAGGCCGAGAACAAGGTGCTGGAGCAGGAGCTGCGCCGCATCAAGGCCCGCCCCGCCCTGATGAGCTTCGGCGTCTGGATGCTCGGCCCCGTCCTGCTGGAATACGCCACCGAAGAACAGAAGCAGCGCTTCCTGCCCGGCATCGTCCGCGGCGAGACCCGCTGGTGCCAGGGCTACAGCGAGCCGGGCGCCGGCTCCGACCTCGCCGCCCTCCAGACCAAGTGCGAGGATAAGGGCGACCACTGGCTGATCAACGGCCAGAAGGTCTGGACCAGCTACGCCGACCAGGCCGACTGGATCTTCTGCCTGGTGCGCACCGACACCTCCAAGAAGCACGAGGGCATCTCGTTCGTGCTGTTCGACATGACCTCGCCCGGCGTCGAAGCCCGCCCGATCAAGCTGATCAGCGGCTCCTCGCCGTTCTGCGAGACCTTCTTCGACAATGTGAAGGTCCCCAAGGAGCAGCTGGTCGGCAAGGTCAACGGCGGCTGGGAGATCGCCAAGCGCCTGCTCCAGTACGAGCGCCAGAACATCAGCGCCTCGGGCTTCGGCGGCAACGCCGGGCTCGACGTGGCCGAAGCCGCCAAGACCCACGTCGGCGTCGACGCCGAAGGCCGCATCGCCGACGGCGACCTGCGCACCCGCATCGCCGCCCACAAGATGGACGCCCACGCCTTCCTGCTCACCGTCCGCCGGGCCGAAGCGGAGTCCAAGACCGGCTCGGGACCCAGCGCCGCCGTCTCGATCATCAAGTACGCCGCCGCCAAGATGAACCAGGAGCGCACCGAGCTGCTGGTCGAGGCGCTGGGCCTGCAGGGCCTGGGCTGGGAAGGCGAAGGCTTCACCCCCGACGAGATCGCCGCCCTGCGCGCCATGCTGCGCGCCAAGGGCAACTCCATCGAGGGCGGCACCAGCGAGGTGAACCTCAACGTCGTCGCCAAGCGCGTGCTTGGCCTGCTCGATCACCAGTGACAGCCTTCCGCCAGATAGCGGGAGACCTCCGATGATCGAGTTCTGGTACGAGTTCGCCTCCACCTACTCCTACCCCGCCGCCATGCGGGTGGAGGCCCTGGCCGAGCAGGCCGGGGTGGCGGTGCTGTGGCGACCGTTCCTGGTCGGCCCGCTGTTCCACGAGCAGCAGGGCCTGACCGACAGCCCGTTCAACGCCTTCCCGGTCAAGGGCGACTACATGTGGCGCGACCTGGCGCGGGTCTGCGACCGCGAGGGCCTGCCGCTGCACCATCCCAGCCAGTTCCCGCGCAACGGGCTCCTCGCGGCTCGCGTAGCGATCTGCGGGCTGGAGGACGGCTGGACGCCGGCCTTCAGCCGCGCCGTCTACCAGGCCAACTTCGTCGACGACCTCGACATCTCCAGCCCCGAAGTGCTGGCGCCGCTGATCGCCGGCGTCGGGGCCGGACCCGAGCACGTCCTGGCCGCCGCCGGCTCGACCCCGGTCAAGGACCGGCTGAAAGACCACGTCCGTCAGGCCCGCGAGCGCGGCCTGTTCGGCGCCCCTTCCTTCGTCACCGCCGACGGCGAGCTCTTCTGGGGCAACGACCGTCTCGAACAGGCCCTCGAATGGGCCGTCCGCCATCAAGACCCGGAGCAAGCCTGACATGGCCGTCCTGACCGAAGAACAGACGATGCTGCGCGACGCGGCCCGCAGCTGGGCCCAGGAGAGCGCTCCGGTCTCGGCCCTGCGCAAGCTGCGCAACGAGGGCTCCAAGCAGAGCTTCGATCCGGCCGCCTGGGGCGAGATGGGCCAGATGGGCTGGGCCGGCGTGGTCGTGCCCGAGGCTCATGAGGGCTCGGGCTTCGGCTATCTGGGCCTCGGTTTGATCCTTGAGGAGACCGGCAAGACCCTGGCCGCCTCCCCGCTCCTCTCCACCGCCCTGATCGCCGCCTCGGCCCTGGAGCTCGGCGGCTCCGACGCCCAGAAGGCCGCCTGGCTGCCGAAGATCGCCGCCGGCGAGCTCGTCGCGTCCCTGGCCGTCGATGAGCACGCCCACCACAATCCGACGCGGATCGACCTGGAGGCCGAGTACAAGGAGTTCGGCGGCTACGCGATCAACGGAACCAAGACCTTCGTTCTCGACGGCGAAGCCGCCGATCTGCTGATCGTCGCCGCCCGCGCGCCCAATACCAGCGACACGGACGGGATCACCCTGTTCCTCGTCCCCGGCGACGCCCCGGGCGTCACCCGCACTCACCTGTCGCTGGCCGACAGCCGCGGCGCGGCCAGGATCACCTTCGACAATGTCGAGGTCGGCGCCGACGCCGTCCTCGGCCAGGAAAGCCACGGCTGGGCGATCCTCGAACCCGTGCTCGACCGCGCCTATGCGGGCCTGGCCGCCGAGATGCTGGGCACGGCCACGGCCGCCTTCGAGGTCACCCTCGACTACCTGAAGACCCGCACCCAGTTCGGCCAGGTGATCGGAACCTTCCAGGCCCTGCAGCACCGCGCCGCCAAGTGGTTCACCGATCTGGAGACCACCCGCTCCTGCGTCGAGGCCGCCCTGGAGGCCTTCGACGCCGGCGCCGACAGCCGGGCCCTGGCCTCCCTCGCCAAGGCCAAGGCCAGCGAGGTGCTGCACCTGGCCTCCAACGAGATGGTCCAGATGCACGGCGGCATCGGCATGACCGACGAGCACGACGCCGGCCTCTACATGAAGCGCGCCCGCGTCGCCGAGGCCCTGTTCGGCGGGGCCTCGTTCCACCGCGACCGCTACGCCCGGCTGATGGGCTTCTAGAACGAGGCGGGCGGGACCTTCACCCTGGGAACCGCCCTCCCCGCGACCGGTTCTCCTGCCCTACCCACAACGGCAGGAGCCCCCATGAGCACCGACCCCAACGACAAGGCCGCTGTCGAAAAGCGCCTCTGGAAGGAAATCGACGACGCCCGCTTCGGCATGCTGGGCCTCGTCCACAGCCACCAGCACTTCCAGCCGATGACCGCCTTCGCCGAGCCGGAGGACGGCGCGATCTGGTTCTTCACCCGCGACGACACCGACCTGGCGCAGGCCGTCCTGGCCGACGGCGGCGACGCCATGTTCGTGGTCCAGGCCAGGGACGGCGACTTCCAGGCCTGCGTCGGCGGCCGACTGAGCCGCGACCACGACACCGCCCGCATCCAGCGCTGGTGGTCGCCCGTGGTCGCCGCCTGGTATCCCGACGGCAAGGACGACCCGCACCTGACCCTGCTGCGCCTCGACGCCCGCGACGCCGAGCTGTGGATCTCCAAGGGCGGCGCCGTGCGCTTCGCCTGGGAGATCGCCAAGGCCAACCTCACCGACCGCACGCCTGACCTCGGCGATCGGGCCCATATCGGCATCGCCTGACGTCCGACGACGGACGATCCGCGATCACGGGCCGCGCCGGCTTACGGCGCGGCCTTTTCGTTGCGTCACCCTTGGCGCGCCCCTTTGATTTCTTTGTAGTTTCGGCCTGGACCAACACACTCCGTCGGGAACCCGACATAAGCCATATAGTCGGAGCTATTGAAGGCCATACGGCCACAATATAGCCCCATCTCGATTTAGTTCCGACAGCGCCTGCATTGCGTCGGCTACCTGACAGCGCCGCACCCCAGTCCTGCCTATAGCTTGCAACCCTTGCCGCAAGCCGGCGTTCGATTCGCCATGACAGGGCCTCTACACCCCTTGAAGAACCGTCTGCTCGCTTCCTTGTCCCCCGAGGACTTCGGCTACATCGCCGCCCAGCTGTCCCATCAGGACCTGGAGAAGGGGAAGCTGCTGTACGATCCCGGCGATCAGATCGACACGGTCTACTTCCCGCACGACTGCGTCATCTCGCTGATGACGCTGATGGAGAATGGCGCGGCCATCGAATCCGCCACGGTCGGCCGCGAGGGCGGCCTCGGGCTGATGGCCGCCATCTCGCCGCGCCAGTCGCTGTCGCGCGCCATCGTCCAGGCGCCGGGCGGCGTGTCGCGGATCAGCGCCGCAGCCCTGCGCGAGGGCGTCGAGCGCAGCCCGCTGCTGCGCGACCTGATCGAGCGCCACAACGAGGCGCTGTTCGGCCACGCCATCCAGTCGGTGGCCTGCAACGCCCTGCACGCGGTGGAGGCTCGCTTCTGCCGCTGGCTGCTGGGCTTCCGCGACCGCATAGACGTCGACACCATAAGCCTGACCCAGGAGTTCCTGGCCGACATGCTGGGCGTCCAGCGCACCACGGTCACCGCCGTGGCCGGCGCCCTGCAGGCCAAGGGCCTGATCCGCTACCGCCGCGGCGTCGTCGACATCCTCGACCGCCCGGGCCTCGAGGCCATCGCCTGCGAATGCTACGGCGCGGTGCGGAAAGGCTACGAGCGCCTGCTGCCGGAACCGTTCGGCAGCTAGGCGCAGGCGCGACCATAGACCACCTCTCCCATAGGGAGAGGGAGGGGCCCATGCGCAGCATGGGAGGGTGAGGGGTTACACCGTCGGCGGTCCCATCCCCTGGAACTCCAGTCAAAAGAAAAGGGGCAAGCCGGCCTGCGGCTTACCCCCTCACCCTCCCACGCCTTCGGCGCGGGCCCCTCCCTCTCCCCATGGGAGAGGTTGGAAATTGCTACCGTTTGCGCACCGGGAACGGCGCGTGGGTCAGGCGCAGCAAATTGGCCGCCCCCGGAGCCCCGAAGGGCGTGCCGGCGACGATCAGGATGCGCTCGCCGGGCTTGGCCAGCCCCAGCTCCAGGGCCCGGGCGGCGGCGTCGGTGGTGACGACCTCCAGGCTGTCGGGCTGGGCGCTGACGCGCGGCTCGACACCCCAGACCAGGGCCATGCGGCGCACGGCCTCGATCTTCGGCGACAGGGCCAGCACCGGCTGCAACGGCCGCTCACGGGCCAGGCGTCGGGCCGTCGCGCCCGTGGTGGTGAAGGCCACTAGGCACTTGGTCGAGCCCGACTTGGCCGCGCCGGCGGCGGCGACCACCAGCACGTCGGCGTCCTCGTCGACATGCGGCTGCTCGGCCTGCATCAGCTCGGGCCAGCGCGGGTCGCGTTCGACGCGTTCGATGATGCGGTTCATCATCGCCACCGACTCTTCGGGATAGTCGCCGGCCGCGCTTTCGGCCGACAGCATCACCGCGTCCGCGCCCTCGTAGACGGCGTTGGCGACGTCCGAGGCCTCGGCCCGGGTCGGGGTCGGCGAGCTGGTCATCGACTCCAGCATCTGGGTGGCGACGATCACCGGGATGCCGCGCTCACGCGCCGCCCGCAGGATCTCCTTCTGCGCCACCGGCACCTCTTCCGGCGCCATTTCGACGCCGAGGTCGCCACGGGCCACCATCACGCCGTCGCAGAGGTCGAGGATCGGACCCAGGGTCTGCAGCGCCTGGGGCTTTTCGATCTTGGCCAGCACCGCGGCGCGGCCTTCGACGATGCGGCGCAGCTCGGCCATGTCTTCCGGGGCCTGCACGAACGACAGGGCGATCCAGTCGACGCCGAGGCGCAGAGCGAAGGCCAGGTCCTCGCGGTCCTTCGGCGTCAGGGGCGACATCGGGATGATGACGTCCGGCACGGCCACGCCCTTGCGCTCCGACAGCTTGCCGCCGTTGACGACCGTGGTGTTGGCGTAGCCGGGGCCGGCCTCGTTCACGGTCATCCGCAGCTTGCCGTCGTCGAGCAGCAGGGTCGCGCCCGGCTTCATCGCCGTCAGGATCTCGGGGTGGGGAAGATGAACCCGCGTCTCGTCGCCCGGGGTCGGGTCGGAATCGAACCGGAAGGCCTGGCCGGGCTTCAGCTGAACCGGACCGTCGGCGAACTTGCCGACGCGCAGCTTGGGCCCTTGCAGGTCGGCCAGGATGCCCAGCGGACGACCGACCTCCGCCTCCGCCGCGCGGATGGCGGCGTAGACGGCGGCGTGGGTCTCGTGGGCGCCGTGGCTGAAGTTCAGCCGGAACACGTCGGCGCCGGCCTTGGCCAGCTTGACGATCATTTCCGGTGAGGCCGAGGCCGGACCGATGGTGGCGACGATGCGGGAACGACGCGCGCGGATCATGCGGCCGCTCCTTTGTTATTTTTGGGGGTTATTTGGGACAGAAAGCGTCGCCCTCGTTGGACGCCAACTGGATTTCGGTGAGCGAAATCGTCAGCGGCCCCGAGGTGCTCAGGCCGAACGGAGAGGAAACGTGCGCCATTTGGGCGCCCGCCGCCTGGAAACAGGAAAGTTTGATCTTGGCTGTGCGCCATTCGCTGTTTTTCAAACCTGACAACGTTGACGTTACGTCTAGCCGTCCACCGCAGGATTCGCCACAACCGACAGTCAGATAAACCGGCGCCGTCGGCGCCTTGTCGACCCGCCAGCGCACCATCACCGCCATGTCGCCGGTCGTCTGGCGCGACAGGTCCACGGGCGGCCCCTGCACGGCCAGCAGGCCTTCGCCCTCCCCGGTCCAGGTCGCCTGGCGGCCGTTCTCCTGGGCGTCGGCGTCGATCGTCTTGACCGCCCCCGCGCCCGAAAAGCTCAGCATCCACGGCGCCGGAACGCGGCCGGCCACGAAATAGCGGTCAACGCTGGCGGCGGTTCCCAGCTCGCCGGCGTTCTCCGACAACTCACCCACCTTGGCCGGCTTGGCGTAGCTCAGGCCATAGCCATAGGCGAACTGCGGGTCGTAACCCGGCTGACCGCGGTTCAGCGGGCCCTGGTCGGCGCGCTTGGGCCAGCTGAACGACAGCTTGCCGGTGAAGTCGCGCTTGGACTTGCCGTCCTTGCCCGCCACCAGCACGTCGGCGACGCCGCCGCCTTCCGAGCCGGGCAGCCAGGCCGCCACGAAGGCGTCCGAAGCGTTGATCTCCGGGTTGGTCCACAGCGGACGGCCCGACAGGAACACCGCCACCACCGGGATCCCTTGCGCCTTCAGCTTCTTGAGCAGCTCCAAATCGGTCTTGCCGTTGGGCTGATAGGCCAGGTTGGCCACGTCGCCCTGGAACTCGGCATACGGGTCTTCGCCGAACACCACGATGGCCACGTCGGGCTTCTGGCCCGAGAACTTGCCGTCCTTGGCCAGGGTCGCCTTGCCGCCGGCCGCCTCGACCGCTTCCTTCAGCCCGCCCCAGATCGACTGGCCGTGCGGGAAGTCGGCGTTGGTGTTGCCCGTGCCCTGCCAGGTCAGGGTCCAGCCGCCCGAGGCCTTGCCGATGTCGTCGGCCGCGCCGGCGACCAGCACGTTCGCTCCTGATTTGATCGGCAGCACGCCGTCGTTCTTCAGCAGCACCAGCGACTTGGCCACAGCCTCTCGGGCGACCGCACGGTGATCGGCCGAGCCCAGGCGGTCGAACTTGCCCTGCACCTGCGGCGCGACGCGGTCGAACAGGCCGGCCTTGACCTTGACCCGCAGGATGCGGCGCACGGCGTCGTCCAGCCGCGCCATCGGAATCTCGCCCGACTTCACCTGCTTCAGCGTGTTCTCGTAGAGGCCCTTCCAGCTGTCGGGGGCCATGTACATGTCCAGACCCGCGTTCATCGCCTGCGGGCACGAGACGTTCGAGCAGCCCTGAAGCTGGCCGTGGGCGTTCCAGTCGCTGACCACGAAGCCCTCGAAGCCCAGCCGGCCCTTCAGCACGTCGGTGATCAGGGTCTTGTTGCCGGTGATCTTCTGGCCGTTCCAGCTGGAGAACGAGGCCATCACGGTCAGGATGCCGGCGTCGATGCTGGGCGGATAGCCCTGGGCGTGGACGGCCACCAGTTCCTGCTCGGAGATCAGGGCGTCGCCCTGGTCGCGGCCGTCATGGGTGCCGCCGTCGGCCAGGAAGTGCTTGGCGCTGCCGGCGATGCGGCCCGCCGCGATCGGCTTGCCGGCGACGAGCTTGCCTTGCAGGCCAAGCGTCATCGGCCCCGAATAGCTGGCGACGATCTCCGGATCCTCGCCATAGCCTTCGTAGGAGCGGCCCCAGCGGTCGTCGCGCGGCACGGCCACCGTAGGACCGAAGGTCCAGTCGCCGCCGGCCACGGCCACCTCTTCGGCGGTCGCCTGGCCGATGCGCTCGATCAGGGCCGGGTCGCGCATCGCGCCCAGGCCCACATTGTGCGGGAAGATCGTCGCGCCAACGATGTTGTTGTGGCCGTGCACGGCGTCGATGCCGAACAGCAGCGGGATCGGCGTGCGGCCCGGACGCTTGGCCAGGGCCTCCTTGCGGTAGGCGTCGATCAGGTCGGTCCAGGCCTTGGGCGTGGCGCGGTCGTTGCCGTCCGGCGCCGAGTTGCCGCCGGCCAAGATCGAGCCCAGCGGATAGGTCGCCAGGTCCGCCGGGGTCATCGAGGCGATGTCGCCCTGGATCGTCTGGCCGACCTTCTCCTCGACGCTCATCTTCTTCATCAGGTCGGTGATGAAGGCTTCGGTCTTGGCGTCGGTGATGCTGGCCGGGCTCTTGGCCGTCGGCCAGGCCTCGGGGTGGGCGGTCGTCTGCGGAGTCGCTTCAATCAGGGAGGGGGCGATCAGGGGCTGGGCCAGCACGGGCAAGGCCAGACCGGCGGCGAGAGCCGGCAGCGAGGCGCGAAGAAGCAGGCGACGAAGGTTCATGGCGGGGCCCCTGGATCGAGAGACTGGAAAGCGGAAAAGAACGGCGCGGCGGATCCGCCGCGCCGCAGTGGGAGCAACCCCTTGCAGGAGGGGTCTCCAGAGGTCCGCCCGACGACCGGGGGGGACCGCCGGCCGTCGGGCGTCATCCCCACCGACGCAGGGCGTCGGCGCTGGAGCGGGATGAAGACGATGCACTCAGGAGGGCCGGGCGCGGTTTCGCGCCGCACGGCCCCAACGGTTTCCTTCCCTTGTTTCTTTTCGATCCGCAGCGCCGAGGGCCTGTCGAGGCGCTCGGCGATAGCGGTCACATTCGTCAGACACCATGAATTGACAGCGCTGTCCATCCTCTTTTGGCATCCGCGGAAGCCTCGCTCCAGGATCGCCTTTCCGCAGTTCAAGCCGCCGGCCGGGCCCGCGCGGCGATGGCGTCGAGCACCGCGTCATGGGTCGCCGCCTCGGCCACGCCCTGCGCCACCCTGCCCCGCCAACCGGCCAGTCCGGCCCGCGTTTCGGCAAGGTTGGAGAAGTTCACCAGCGGGTCGTAAGCCGCCGGCCGCACGCCCATTCCCTCCAGCACGTAGAACCACGACAGGTCGGTGAAGAGCTCGCCTGGCCGGAACGGGATGCGGCCCGTGCCGCGATAAAGCTCCAGTCGCTCGGCGAGCGTGTCGGGGATCGCCGCCGTCCGTTCGCGCCAGAACGGCTCGTCCCGCCGGGTCGGCTGGTAGTGCAGCACGATGAAGTCGCGCGCGGCCTCGTACTCGGCGATCAGCCCATTGTTGTAGGCGGCGATGTTGGCCGGGTCGAAATCCTTGTCAGGGAAGTGGTCGAGCAGCTTCATCAGGCCGCTGGTCACGAAGTGGATGCTGGTCGACTCCAGCGGCTCCAGGAAGCCCGAGGCCAGGCCCAGGGCCACGACATTGCGGTTCCAGAACGCCTTGCGCCGCCCGCCCGTGAACCGCAGGAAGCGCGGCTCCGACAGCAGCGGCCCCGCCTCGCGAGTGAGATCGGCCAGGGCCTCGTCGTCGCCGACATGGGCGCTGGAATAGACATAGCCGTTGCCGGTGCGGTGGCGCAGCGGGATCCGCCAGCGCCAGCCGGCCGGCCGCGCGGCGGCCTGGGTGAAGGGCGGCGGGTTCGGGTCCCGCGCCGTCAGGCCCGCCACCGCCCGGTCGCAGGGCAGCCAGCGGCTCCAGTCCTCGTAGCCGGTCTTCAGCGCCTCCTCGATCAGCACGCCGCGAAAGCCGCTGCAGTCGATGAAGAGGTCGGCCGCCAGATGGCCGCCGCCCTTCAGGGCCAGGGCCTCGACGAAGCCGTCGCCCCGCAGCACCGCGCCCTCGACCTTGCGCTCCAGCCGCGTGACGCCGCGTCGCTCCGACCAGGTGCGCAGGAAGCGCGCCACCAGGCCGGCGTCGAAATGCAGGGCGTAGCGCAGGCCGCCGCTCGGCCCCACGCCCCCGGCCCGGGGATCGGCGAAGGCCATCCTGCCGGCGTCGCCCAGGGCGGCCGACAGGTTGTAGGCCTCGACGCGGGGATCATCGCCCGCCGCCCTCAGCCTGTGCCACATGTTGTGGAAGGGCCGCCGGTCGATCGTGGGGCCGAAGGTCCCGAACGGATGCCAGTAACGCTCGCCGGGCGTGGTCCAGTCGTCGAAGCGAATGCCCAGCTTGAAGGTGCCCTCGGTGGCGACCATGAACTCGGCCTGGTCGATCTCCAGCAGCCGCAGGAAATCAACGATCGGCGGGATGGTGGCTTCGCCCACGCCGACGGTCGGAATGTCGGCGCTCTCGACCAGGGTGATCGAGGTTCCCGTGCCGCGCAGCACCTGGGCCAGCACCGCCGCGGCCATCCAGCCCGCCGTGCCGCCACCCAGAATGGCGATGGAGCCGATCGCGCGATCCATTGCGCCCTCCCCGCTTGCTTTCAGGAATAAAAGAACGCCGGCGGCGGCTTGCAGCCCGCCGCCGGCGCAGGGTGGTCAGAGACCCAGCTTGAACCGCGCGCCCAGCACGATCCGGCGGTCGCCGGTGGCGTAGCGGAACGGCAGGTTCTCCCACTGCAGGTAGCGGCCGGTGGGCTCCTCGGTCAGGTTGATGCCCTCCAGCACGATCTTGATCGCCGGGGTCACCGCATAGCCGACCTGGGCGTCGAGCTGGCCATAGGCCCGCTCCCACGTGCCCAGGCTGTGGCGGTCGGTTCCCGAACCGAACGAGAAGTCGCCCTGGTAGCTCTTGTCGCGCCAGGCGTAGGACACCCGGGCCTCGAAGCCGTGGCCTTCGTAGTAGCCCTGCAGGTTGAAGGCGTGCTTGGCGACGCCCGGGATCGGCAGGTTGCTGTCGTAGTCGTTCGACTTCGAGGTCTCGGAGTCGGAGTAGGTGTAGTTGGCGTTGAAGCCGAACCCGTTGTCGAAGGCGTACTGGGCGGCCAGTTCGACGCCCTTGATGCTGCCGCCGTCGCCGTTCACCGGGGCGGTGTAGACGCCCAGGGTCGCCCCTTCGACCGAACCGTCGGCCACGGTGCGCGGCACGGTGTCGGTCTGGATGAACGAGTCGACGCTCTTGTAGAAGAACGCCCCCGAGATGATGCCGCTGGCGCCGATGTAGCGCTCATAGGCGATGTCGAACTGCGAGGCGCGGTACGGGTCGAGGTCCGGGTTGCCGCCGCTGCCGTTGGTGTAGAGGAAGCGGTTGAGGTTCGGACCCGGGGTCGAGCTGCGGGTGAAGTTGAAGGCCGAGCCCTGGCCCAGCTGGAACAGGTCCTGGCGGGACACGACGCGGGCCGCCGAGACGCGCACCTTGTCGCTGTCGTTGATGTCGAACACCGCGCTCGCGCTGGGCAGGACGTCGGTATATTCGCGCGTCGTCTTGATGGCGTCCGGATTGGCGATGACGCCGTTCCAGCTGTCGGTGCCCCAGTACCAAGGCGAGGTCGGGGTGCCGCTGGAGTCGATGGTCAGCTCGGTGCGGACCACGCGGACGCCGGCGTTGACGTGATAGCTGTCTTCACGTCCGCCCAGATCGACCATGCCGTAGCCGGTCGTCGTGCGCTCCTTGATCCGGAAAGACTGGATCGGGTCGGCGAACTTCTTGAACGGCGTCGAGGGATAGAGGGCCGACAGCCAGGCCGTCGGGTTGCTCATCTGGCTGCGGTTCTGGAACAGCGCGGTGATGCCGCCCACGGTCAGGGTCTCGAACCGGCCGGGCGTGGTGGCCGCGGTCTGGTAGGGCGTGATCAGGGCCGGCGAAGCGCCGAAGCGGCCGTCGTCGGTGGCCGTCTGGCCGCAGTTCGGACGTCCCGCCGTGCCGGCCGGCAGGCCGCACGACTTGAAGCCGATGGCCCCGTCCTGGAAGTAGCCGTACGGGGTCCAGTCGCCCAGGCCCAGGGCGTGGGCGTTCAGCTCGCCCTTGCCCGAATAGTCGGCCAGCAGCTGCCAGAACTCGGAGTCGATCTTGCGCTCGGCGTAGCGCACGCCGGCGCTCAGCACGAGGCTGCCGGTCTCGCCGAATTCGGGGCGGTACTTCAGGTCGCCGCGGATCGAGGTGTTGTCGATCTGGGTGTCTTCGCCGAACACCCAGTGCGACTTGGCGAACACGCTCGACGGCGTGGTGAACTGCGCCGCATTGGCCGGGGTGAACTTCGGATTGTCGCCGTTGGCGTAGCTGTAGGTGAAGGTCGCCGGCGCGGTGGCGTTGGGCACCAGGCCCGCCGCCGTGCCGTTGCGCACGGTGTACTGGGTGTAGCGCACGTCGGCGTTGGCGCTGGAGCTCTGGTAGTCGGCGGTCGAATAGGCCCCGCGCACGCTGCCGGTCAGCCGCCCGCCGTTGTCCCAATTCAGAGCGACCTGGAAGTTGTCGGTCTTGGCCTCGGCGTTCTGGAAGTACGAGGTGCCTTCGGCCGAGTTGGCGGTCACCGTGCCCGACTGCAGCACGCCGTTGCCGTCGACGCTGGCGCCGGCCGCGTAGGTGGCGTTCTCGTTGGCGAACGGGAACTTGATCGAGGATTCGCTGGTCTTGATCTTCAGGTCCGAGTGGAACCAATCGCCGGTCAGTTGGAGGGCGTCGGTCACCGCGAAGTCGAGGTTCAGCGAGGCGCCCAGGCGCTTGCGGTCCAGGTCGCGATAGGTGGCGTAGCGGTATTCCGGCGACCACACGTCGAGGGTCGCGCCGCCGGCCACCGGCCGGTCGTTATAGGCCCAGCCGCCGCGGTTCTCGCCACCCAGCACGTCGGTGTGGGTCTCGGTCTTGTCGTACGAGATCGTGCCCAGCACGGCGAAGCGGTCGCTGAACTTGTAGCCCAGCACCAGCGAGCCGGTCGGGTTCCAGTCGGTCTCGCCGGCCTTGTTGCCGCGCAGGTCGCCGGCGATGGTGATGTCGTCGCGCAGGGACCGGGCGTTGCGGGTCTTCAGGTTGATGATGCCGCCGAGACCGCCTTCCAGCAGCGAGGCGTCGGGCGACTTGTAGACATCGACCCCGCCGATCAGCTCGGACGGAATGCCTTCCAGCGAGTTGGTCTGGGTGATCTTGCCTTCACCGAGACGGAACAGCTCCAGGCCCGAGACGAAGATGTCGTTGTTGAGCACCGTGACGTTCTGGTCGAGGCCGCGGATGCGGACCTTGGTGCCCTGGCCGTTCTCGCGGTCGATCTGCACGCCGGGCAGGCGCTGCAGCGACTCGGCGATGTTCTGGTCGGGGAACTTGCCCATGTCCTCGGCGGTGACCGACTCGATGATCAGGTTCGAGTTCTTCTTGGCGTTCAGCGCGCTCTGCAGCGAGGCGCGGAAGCCGGTGACGATCACAGCCTCAACTTCTGATGGTTCTTGCGCCGCGGCCGGAGCCGCCGCGTCGGTGGCCGCGGTTTGGGCCAAGGCCTGGCCCGCACTCAGCAGAACGACCGTGGAGGCCGCCGCCATCAGCGCGGCCCTGGTCGCGTAAGTCTTCGAAATCATGAGCATTCCCCTAGATTGCGGCCGCAGAGAGCCGATCTCCGCCGACAGCGTCGACGCAGTGAGTTCGCCAAGTTTTCGGGATGCCTTGCGCATCCTCCCTTGATTTCCGGCCCTTCTGGGGAGCCGGCGACTGCAACCTATGAGTAATGCGACAGCGCTGTCAATGGACAACGCTGTCAACCGCGTAACAAAATTCGCTTTCCGTAATTGTACGACTTATCCGCTAAACGGCCCAGCCCTTGCACCACAAGGTGGCGCGACGCTCGCCCTGCCCTGAAAAAAGAAACGCCCCGGCGCACGAGGCGCCGGGGCGTCCACCGTCACGGACAGACAAGCGTCCGCGACGGGCTGGCGACCGGGCTAGAAATCGGCCGACAGGGCGATGAACACGTGGCGACCCAGCGAGTCGTACATGCCCGGATAGGTGTTGGCGTTGCCGTACGGCGCGCTCGAGACGCCGTAGCCGGAGCTGTCGAGGACGGGCGGGTCCTTGTCGAACAGGTTGTTGACCCCCACCCGCACGGTGTTGCCCTTCACCTTGAAGCTCGTGGTGAGGTCGAAGTAGTTGTAGGCCTCGATCTTGGCGTCGAGGGCGTCATAGAACCCGTCGCCGCCCGTCAGGAACGGATCCGACGTGTTCATGTCGAGCTTGGAGCCGCCGATGTAGCGCCAGGCCAGCGACAGCTCGACGTCCTTCCACGGGGTTTCCCAAGTGGTGCGGAAGTTGTGGCGCCAGGCCGGTTGCGGCAGGCCGCAGGTCGGGCCGTACAGCCCCTTGCAGTCATAGCTGCCCAGGCCCGGCAGCGGCTCGGTGCGGTACTTGTCGCGATAGCCGCCGGTCAGCTCGAACTTCAGCCCGCCCCACTCGCGGCCGCCCATCGCCGGCAGCTCGACCGAGTAGTTGGCGTTGATGTCGACGCCGCTGGTCCACAGATAGCCGGTGTTGAGGTTGGTGCTGACGATGTAGCCGTCGGTGCCGATCAGCGAGCCGCTGCTGGAGCGGTGGATCAACTTGCAGAAGTAGTCCGCGCCGGTGGTCAGGCACTGGCTGAGGATCACGGTCGGCGAGATGCCGCCGATCACGTCGGTGACCTTGATGTCGTACCAGTCGAGCGACAGGCTGAAGCGCGGCAGGAAGGCTGGGGTCAGCACCACGCCGATCGACTTGGTGTCGGCCTTCTCGGGCTTCAGCTCCTCGTTGCCGCCATAGAGTTCGTTGCACTGGCTGGACGGGCATTCGCTGATCACGCCGGTGCCGTACTGGGCGGCGGTGACGCCGGTCGCCTGACACTGGGTCAGGGTCGCCGTCGGGCTGGTGCCGGCGCAAGGATCCGAACCGCCGAACAGGCCGATGCCCTGCGGGGTGTAGAGCTCGAGGATGTTCGGCGCGCGGACGGCGCGGTTGTAGCTGGCGCGCACCCGCACCTGGTCGTCGGGGCTCCAGGTCAGACCGAACTTGTAGCTCTGGGTCTCGCCGGCGGTGCTGTAGTTGGACCAGCGGTAGCCGGTCTCGAAGTCCAGCGCCTTGACGAAGGGCTTGTCCGACAGCAGCGGCGCGCGCAGTTCGCCGAACACTTCGCCGACGTTGAAGGCGCCCTTGACCGGCACGGTGCCGGCTTCCTGGGCCACCTCGTCGGCGGTGTAGTTCAGGGTCTGGCGGCGATACTCGGCGCCGAGCGCCACGCCCACGCCCTGGCTCGCCCAGGGGCTCTTCACGCCGTACTCCGTCAGGTCGCCGCTCAGCGAGCCGCTGGCGATCGACTCGGTGGTCGAGCCGCCGGTGGTGCTGACCGCGCCGATATAGGCCAGGGCCGCGTCGCTGACGTTGCCGACCGTGAAGATGTCCAGCGGCACGCACGACGGATCGGTGCCGTCGACGACCGACTTGCAGGTCGCCACGCCGTTGACGTTGACCACCTGCAGGGCGTTGTTGATCCGCGCCGTCGAGTATTCGCCGACCGTGCGCTGGGCGAACTCGGCCCGGCTGTACTGGATGTAGTTGTCGTACGACCAGGCGTCGTTGAGATCGCCGCGAACGCCCAGCGTGCCGCGATAGCTGCGGTGCTTCAGGGTGTACTGACGCGGCCCGCCGGCGGTCAGGCGGTAGCCCAGGTCGCTCATGGTGACGCTGTCGGTCGAGGTGGTCGACCCGCAGAGGATGCCCTTCTGCTGGGCCGACATCAGCGGGTTGTCGCAGTTGATCGTGTACTCGGTGCCGCGCCACAGGCCGGCCGGCGCGATCTGGGCGGTCGTCTTGTCCTCGACGAAGGTGGTGTCGAGATAGACGTCGGCCTTGGGATTGACCTCGTAATGCGCGAACTCGCCCAGGGTGTAGCGCTTGTCCGAGCGCTGCAGGTAGTTGTACGGGCCGAAGTTGAAGGCGTCGGCCGAGGTGTAGGCCCGGAACGTGCCGCTGCTGGTGGTCGTGTAGCGCGTGCCGCCGATGTTGAAGAAGCCGGTGGCGGCGTTGGACGAGCCGACGCAGGCCGGGCTCGTGCCGGCGTTCGAGATCGAGCAGGCCGAATAGTCGCGGCTGTCCTGGGTCACCGCCGACGACTGCCGATAGCCGCCGAACACCGTCAGATTGCCCTTGTCGTCGGGCGTGTTGAAGCCGGCGGCGATGTTGTAGTCGTAGACGAAGCCGTCGTTCACCCACTCGTCGGGCTTGGTGTAGCCGCTGGAATCGAGCAGCGCGCGCTCGGCGGAATCGTTGTTGTGGTGGTTGTTGAAGCTGACCGAGGCGTTCAGCTTCACGCCCTCCAGGTCGTGCTTCATGATGAAGTTGACGACCCCGGCCACGGCGTCCGAGCCGTAGACCGCCGAGGCCCCGCCGGTCACCACGTCGACGCGCTCGACCAGCGCCGCGGGAACCGTGTTGAGGTCGGCGACCGGGAAGGTCGGGTCGCCGGGCACCAGGCGCCGGCCGTCCATCAGCACCAGGGTGCGTGCCGCCCCCAGGCCGCGCAGATCGACCGAGGCCGTGCCCGTCGCGCCGTTCGACGTCGCCGAGGTGTAGCCCGAGGTCACCTGCGGCAGGCTGTTGAGCATCGTCTCGACGTTGGTGACGCCCTGCTTGGCGATCTCGTCCTTGCCGATGCTGGTCAGGGGGCTGATCGAGGTCAGGTTCGGCTGGCGGATCCGCGAGCCGGTGACGACGATCTGCTCGACCTCGGCAGGTTCGTCGGGACTGCCTGAGGTGGTGGTTTGGGCGGCGGCCGTCAGCGCTATGGCGCTTGCACTGGCCAGGATTCCGAGGCCCAGAACGCCTCGTCGATAGCGCAGCTTCATTTAGTTCCCCATTGCTGTAACGCCCGCTCCCGGGGCGCCTGGGGAAATGGTGGAACGGCGGAATATCGGATTCAATAAACGGTATACGATGAACATCGATTTCAGCGAACATTGTCCGCGCGGCCACACCTTTGGCGCCCGAAATCTAGTCAGCTAGAGAGATGGAAACGCGTGATCCTGGAAAGATCAGACACGGTAATCGGAAAAGTAGCGCCCCGATATTTTTGCGCAATGTTGCGCTGGCCACCACCATGCTCTCTATTGGTCTTGGAAGGTCGAATCCGACCCAGGCGCGATTCGAGCGCGATACGAGAAATCTCTGTAGAGCGCGCGCCTGGCGGTTGAGCCTCAGCCCGCCGCCGGGCCGGTCGACTCCCGGACCACCAGCTCGAAGTCGAGCAGGCGCGAGGGCGGCGGAGCCCCCTCCTCGCCCTTCAAGTCGCCGCTGAGCAGCAGGTCAGCGGCGGCCGCCGCCATGGCCTGGATCGGCTGGCGCACGGTGGTCAGCTGCGGCCAGACGACCTTGGCGCCGGGCGTGTCGTCGAAGCCGGCCACCGACAGGGTCTCGGGCACGTTCAGGCGCAGGCGGTTGGCCACGGCCATCACCCCCAGGGCCATGTCGTCGTTGGAGGCGAAGATCGCCGTCGGCCGGTCGTCGCCCGCCAGCAGGGTCTCGGCCGCCTCGAAGCCCGAGCGGAACGAGAAGTAGCCCTGGGCCACGCGGTCCTCGCGCACCGTCAGGCCATGGTCGGCCATGGCCTTGGCGTAGCCGTCATAGCGCAGGTGGGCCGCGCCGTGGTCGGGGTGGCCCTTGATGAAGGCGATGTCCTTGTGGCCCAGCTTGATCAAGTGGGCGGTCATGTCATAGGCGGCCGCCACGTCGTCCATGCGCACATAGGCCGAGCGATCGAGATCCTTGTCGGGCGACAGGCGGACATACGGCACGCCCTCGGCGTCCAGAACCGCCAGCACCCGGGCGTTGTCGCAGACCGGCGGCGTCAGGATCACCCCGTCCATGCGCAGGGTGGCCAGCATCGGCTCCACCTGCTCCTCGATGTCGCCCGTGGAATCGAGCGGCTCGACGATCAGGTGATAGCCTTCCGTCCGACACCGCCCGATCGCCCCCAGCTGCACGTCGGTGACGTAGGCGGGGCTGGGGTTGTCGAAGAACACGCCGATCAGATAGGCCTTGGAGCCCGCCAGGCTCCGGGCCGAGATGTTGGGCCGATAGTTCAGCGAGGCCACGGCCTCCTGCACCCGATCACGGGTGTCGGCCTTGACGTTGGGCTCGCGGTTGAGCACCCGCGACACGGTCTTGATCGATACGCCCGACAGGCGGGCGACGTCGTGGATCGTAACCTTGGCGTTCAAGTAAGGGCCTCGCGCGGCGTGATTCAGCCTTCAAGCGAGACAACAGGCCATGACAACCTTGTCAAGGCGACCCCTTTTTGGACGGGGCTGCTGAAAACGGCGGTTCGGGGCGCTCGCCAAGAGACCGCCCCTACCCCGAAAGTTCCCCGCGAAGGCGGGGATCCAAGCCGAGTCCGCGGGTCGCCCCGCGGCCCCGCCACATCCTGAAAGCCAGCTTGGGCCCCCGCCTGCGCGGGGGTGCTCGGAGAGAAGAAACCCTACGAAATCGAAGCCTGGCCGTCCGGCGTCATCGCCACGGCCGCCCCGATCAGGGCGGTATGGGGATGCAGGATCACGTGGGTTGGGATGGCCTTCACGTAGTCCGACAGACGGCCCTTGGCCTCGAAGCGTTCGCGGAAGGCGCTGGCTTCCAGCAGGTCGACGATCCGGGGGGCGATGCCGCCGGCGATGAACACCCCGCCCCGCGCGCCGAGCGCCAGGGCGAGATCCCCGGCCGTCGAGCCGAGGATGGCGCAGAACCGCTCGACCGTGGTCTTGCAGCATTCGCGGCCGGCCACGGCGCCTTCGGTGATGGCCTTGGCGGCCAGGTCCTCGACCGGGCGGCCCTCGATCTGGGCCAGCAGGACGTGCAGGTCCTCCATGCCCTGGCCGGCCAGGATCCGCTCGACCGACACGCGGCCGTACTTGGCCTGCAGGCCGCGCAGGATCTCGATCTCGATGTCGTCGACCGGGGCGAACGAGATGTGGCCGCCCTCGGTGGTCAGCGGGGTGTCGCAGCCGTGGCGGCGCACCATGCCGGCGGCGCCGAAACCGGTGCCCGGGCCGATGATCGCCAGATCGCCTTCGCCCGAGGTCGGCAGCGGGCCGATCTGGCGCAGGTCCTTGGGCGACAGGCGCGGCGCGGCCAGGGCCTGGGCCGTGAAGTCGTTGATCAGCCGGGCGTTACGGAAGCCGCCCGTGCGGCGCAGGCTGTCCTCCGACAGGCGCCAGTCGATGTTGGTGAAGTGAACGGCGCCATGCTCGATCGGACCCGCCACCGCGACCACGGCCTGGTCGGGATGCTTGACCCCCACCTTGGCCAGATAGTCCTCGATGGCGTCCTCGGCCGTTTCGTAGTCCTCGCCCTTGTAGGCGGTGGGCTCGATCAGGCGGGGATCGGGGCCGTCGAAGTCGACCAGGGCGAAGCGGGCGTTGGTGCCGCCGATGTCCCCGACCAGGCCGAGCCCGTGTGCGTTGGCGCCGTTCATGGGTTTCCCGTTCCCTTTAAGCAAACAGCACGGACGCGCCGGCGTCGGCGGCGCCGACCCCGTGTCGCATCCAGCTGAAAAGTTCGCGCCCGAAGCCCGGCTTGGACGCCGGGACTGGTGCAGGCGTGCGGGCGAGGAGTTCGGCCTCGTCCACATGGATGAAGAGCTCGCCGGTGTCGGCGTTCATGGTGATCACGTCGCCGTCCTGCACATAGGCCAGAGGCCCGCCCTTGGCGGCTTCCGGCGTCACGTGGATGGCGGCCGGCGTCTTGCCCGAGGCTCCCGACATGCGGCCGTCGGTGACCAGGGCCACCTTGAAGCCGCGGTCCAGCAACACCGAGATCGACGGCGACAGGTTGTGCAGCTCGGGCATGCCGTTGGCCGACGGGCCCTGGAAGCGCACCACGACGACGACGTCGCGCTCCAGCTCGCCGCGCTTGAAGGCGGCGATGAAGTCTTCCTGCTCCTGGAACACGGCGGCGGGCGCGGTGATCACGTGGTGCTCGGGCTTCACGGCCGAGATCTTGATCACGCCGCGACCGAGGTTCCCGGCCAGCAGCTTGAGGCCGCCTTCCTTGCTGAAGGGGTTGTCGACCGGGCGCAGGATGGCCTCGTCGAGCGAGGTCTCCGGGCCTTCGCGCCACTTCAGCTCGTCGCCGTCCAGGTAGGGCTCCTGGTGATAGTTCGACAGGCCGGGACCGGCGATGGTCAGCACGTCCTCGTGGGCCATGCCGGCCTTCAGCAGTTCGCGCACCACGAAGGCCATGCCGCCGGCGGCCTGGAAGTGGTTCACGTCGGCCGAGCCGTTCGGATAGACCTTGGCCAGCAGCGGCACGGCCTTGGAGATGTCGTCCAGGTCTTCCAGGGTCAGGATGATCCCGGCCGCCCGGGCCATGGCCACGATGTGCAGGGCCAGGTTCGTCGAGCCGCCGGTGGCCATGAGGCCGACCACGCCGTTGACCACGGCCTTCTCGTCGATCACCCGGCCGACCGGGATCCAGTCGTTGCCCTTGTGGGTGACGGCGGCGACGCGACGGGCCGATTCCTTGACCAGGGCGCTGCGCAGCGGGGTGTTGGGATGCACGAAGGCCGAGCCCGGCAGGTGCAGGCCCATCAGCTCCATGAGCATCTGGTTGGTGTTGGCCGTGCCGTAGAAGGTGCAGGTGCCCGGGCCGTGATAGCTGGCGCTCTCGGCGGCCAGCAGCTCGTCGCGGCCGACCTTGCCCTCGGCGTAGAGGGCGCGGATGCGGGCCTTTTCCGAGTTGGGCAGGCCCGAGGTCATCGGGCCGGCCGGCACGAACACCGCCGGCAGGTGGCTGAAGGCCAGGGCGCCGATCACCAGGCCCGGCACGATCTTGTCGCAGACGCCCAGATACATGGCCGCGTCGAAGGCGTCGTGGGTCAGGGCGACGGCCGTGGCCATGGCGATGACGTCGCGCGAGAACAGCGACAGCTCCATGCCCGGACGGCCTTGGGTGACGCCGTCGCACATGGCCGGCACGCCGCCGGCGAACTGGGCCGTGGCGCCGACCTCGCGGGCGGCCTCCTTGATCAGCGCCGGATACTCTTCCAGCGGCTGGTGGGCCGACAGCATGTCGTTATAGGCCGAGACGATGCCCAGGTTTGGCGCGTTCGGATCCAGCGCCCGCACCTTGTCGGCGGCCGGCGAGGCGGCGAAGGCGTGGGCCCAGTTGGCGCAGGACAGCTTGGCGCGGCCCGGCTGGGCCAGGGCGGCGGCCTCCATCTGGGCGATGTAGGCCTCGCGGGTCGGGCGGCTGCGCTCGACGATCCGCTGGGTGATCTCGGCGATGACGGGATTGAGGGCCATCTGACTACTCCGCCCAGAGGATGCGGACCGGCACGCGGTCCTGATCGAGAATCTTGGCCACCGGCAGGCTCGGATCGACCGAGCCTTCCAGCAGTTCGCGCTTGGCCTGGCCGGTGACCAGCAGGACGATCAGCGACGTCTGAATCAACGCCTTGAAGGTCAAGCTGATCCGCGGAAGGTCGGGGGCCGGCTCACCTTTCGGCACGGCCAGCACCAGGCGCTCGTTATCGAGGTCCAGGCCTTCTTCCAGCACCGGGTTGCCCGGGAACAGCGAGGCGAAGTGGCCATCGCCCCCCACGCCCAGCAGGGTCACGCCGAACGGCAGGGCTTCGGCCACGCCAGCCTCCGCCGCGTCGGCCGCGGCCTGCGGCGAGGCCGGGTCGGCATAGAGCGGCGCGAAGCTCGCCTTGGCGGCCTCGCCCTGCAACAGCGAGCGGCGCACGAGGCCCTCGTTGCTGCTCGGGTCCGACGGCGGCACGAAGCGCTCGTCGGTCAGGGTCACGGTCACCTTGTCCCAGGGCAGGGTCAGGGTGGCCAGGCGCTGATAGACCGGCTCGGGCGTGGAGCCGCCGGTGGCGGCGAACCCGGCCTTGCCGTGGGTCGCCACCGTGGTGGTCAGGGCGTTGGCCAGCGTCGAGGCCGCGGCGTCGTACAAGGCCTCGCGGGTCGGGAAGACTTCGATCTTGGGCATGTTGCGCGTACCCATCACGACTTCCAGGCGCGGCCCTGCGGCGCGATCAGCGACGCGGCGCTGGCCGGACCCCAGGTGCCGGCGGCGTAGGGCGCCGGCTCGATATTGGCTTCGGCCCAGGCCTTGGCCACGCCGTCGACGAAGCGCCACGCGGCCTCGACCTCGTCGCGGCGCACGAACAGGGTGCGGTCGCCGCGGAAGGCGTCCAGCAGCAGCTTCTCATAGGCGATCCGGCGGCGGCTGCCAGGTGCGGCCATGTTCAGCGACAGCGGCAGCGACTGCAGGCGCATGCCCTCTTCCGACAGACCCGGACGCTTGGTCATCACCGACAGCGAGATGTCTTCTTCCGGCTGCAAGTCGATGACCAGGCGGTTGGCCTGCATCTCGCCCTGGGTCACGGCGCCGAAGATGTTGTGCGGCACAGGCTTGAACTGCACGACGATCTGGGTGCGGCGGTCGGGCAGGTTCTTGCCGGTGCGCAGGAAGAACGGAACGCCCGCCCAGCGCCAGTTGTCGATGCCGACCTTCATGGCCACGAAGGTCTCGGTCTTGGAGCCCTTGCCCACCTCTTCGAGATAGCCGGCCCGGGCCGTGCCCTCGACCACACCGGCCACGTATTGGCCGCGGACGGTGTCGTGCGCCACGTTGTCCTTGGTGAAGGGCCGCAGGGACCGCAGCACCTTGACCTTCTCGTCGCGGACGGCATCGGGGTCGAAGCCCGACGGGGCCTCCATGGCCACCAGGCACAGCAGCTGTAGAAGGTGGTTCTGCAGCATGTCGCGCAGGGCGCCGTACTCGTCGTAATAGGGCCAGCGGTCGCCGACCTTCTCGGTCTCGGCGATCGTGATCTGGACGTGGTCGATCGACTTGTTGTCCCACAGCGGCTCGAACAGCACGTTGGCGAACCGCAGGGCCGTCAGGTTCTGGACCGTCTCCTTGCCCAGATAGTGGTCGATGCGGAAGATCTGGCTCTCATCGACCACGGCGCCGACCGCGGCGTTGGTGATCTTCGAGCTTTCGAGATCGCGACCGATCGGCTTTTCCAGGATCAGACGCGTCGTGGGGCCGGTCAGGCCCGCGCTCTGCAGCGCCTGGCAGGCGGACGGATAGAGGCTGGGCGAAACGGCGAAGAAGATCACCAGCGAGTCGTGCGGGCCGATCTTGTCGGCCAGGGCCTTGGCCCCCTCCTCCTTGGTGATGTCGACCGGAAGGTAGTCGAGGCGGGCGGCCAGGCGCTCCCAGGCGGCCTCTTCCACGTTGGCGCGCTTGCCCAGGTGCTCGCGCACCAGCTCGCGGTAGCCAGCGCCGGTGAGGTCGCCGCGCGCCACGCCGAAGATGCGCAGGTCATGCGGCAGCAGCCGGTCGACTTCCAGGAAATACAGCGATGGCAGGAGCATGCGCAGGGCCAGGTCGCCGGCGCCGCCCAGCAGCACCAAAACCTCGCGGCCCGTTTCGCCGTCTTCGGTCTTTTTCTTGGTCACTTTTCGTCCACCCTATGACAACGTTGTCATGACACGCCCGTGCGCGCTTGGCAAGCACGCGGTCGTCCCGGCCCCTTGGGCGACCCTGGCGCGCGCCCTACCTAGGCGGTTTGTCGGCCGGTCGCCATAAGACCAATCGCTTTTCGAAAACGCGCGAGGGCGCTTGTCCGCCCAGCCTTTTTCGAGGCATCACCTGCCCATGAGCACGACCCTGCGCCGCGCCGTCGCCGAAGACGCGCAAACCCTGTCCGCCCTGGGGGCGCGCACCTTCACCGAGACCTTCGCGCACCTCTATCCGCCGCAGGACCTGGAGACCTTCCTGGCCTACGCCTACGGCCTCGAGCGCACGCGGCGCGACCTCGCCGATCCCGACAAGGCCAGCTGGATCCTGGAGAAGGACGGGACGGCGATCGGCTACGCCCTGGCCGGCCCCTGCGACCTGCCACACCCGGACGTCCAGGCCGACCACGGCGAGCTGAAGCGAATCTACGTGCTGAAGGACCACCAGGGCGGCGGTAACGGCTCACGCCTGCTGAACACGGTCCTGGACTGGCTGGAAAAGGACGGCCCGCGCCCCCTGTGGATCGGCGTCTGGTCCGAGAACTTCGGCGCCCAGCGCCTCTACGGCCGCCTGGGCTTCGCCAAGGTCGGCGAGTACTTCTTCCCGGTGGGCCAGGTGCAGGATCTGGAGTTCATCCTGCGGCGGGGGTGATCCCCTGCTTCCCCTTCCCCTAAGCTCGTCATCCCGGCCGCACGCCCGCGAAGGCGGTCGGAAGAGCCGGGACCCAGGGGACTGGGCGCAGCAGTCAGATCGAGCGCCTCACGCAGAGGCCGCCACTGTGCGTCGCCCCCTGGGTCCCGGGTCTGCGGTCCGCTTCGCGGCCCTCCGCCCGGGATGACGATTTTTCGGTGTCCTAGTGCCCCGGACGCGGCTCGAACGAGCGCTTCTCGTCCTTCAGGTCCACGCATTCCTTGGCCGGCTTCTGGCCGTGCTGGGCCTTGGGCTCGGACTTGGGGATGCAGTAGTTGGTCATCGGGTTCTGGTGTTGGAACGGCTTCGTCATCATGGCCTCGCCTCCTCCCGCCTCAAATCTCATCCTGCGCGCCTTGGCGGCGCTTGTCGTTGATCTTCGTCATGCCGCCTCGCACAGCCCGTCCTGCTGCTGCACGTCGACGACCACGCTGAGTTCCGAAAGCCCCGGATCGCCGATCACCGTGCCCGACACCGGCAGGGCCTCGGCCGGGGTGCGGGTGGCCGCCACGCGGATCAGGTCCTCGGATTCGGCCAGTCCATTGGTGGGGTCGAACTCGGTCCAGCCCAGGTCGGGCAGGAACACCTCGCACCAGGCGTGGGTGGCCCCCGCCCCTCTCATGCCGCCGTGCGAGGGGCTGTAGAGATAGCCGGTGGCGAACACGGCCGCGTAGCCCAGTCGCCGCAGCGCCTCGACCATCAGCCAGGCGAAGTCGCGGCAGGTGCCCGCCCCGCGCGCCACGGTCAAGGCCGGGCTCTGGGTGCCTTCGGCCGCCCTGGCCTGATACTCGAAATGGTCGTGGATGGTGGAGTTGAGCCGCAGCAGGAACTCCAGCGCCGGCTCGTCCGGCCGCTCCATCTGCTCGCGCAGCCAGCGCAGCATCACCCGGTCGGCGTCCTCGGTGGCGGGGCGGATGAAGGGGTCCAGCACCGCCCGGTCCTCGCGGCCGTAAACGATGGGCGAGACGGTGTGCGGGTCGGCCACGGCCTGGTCGGTCAGGGGCGCGGGAAAGCGGTCGATGACCAGCCGGCTGGTGATGGTCAGGAAGTCGGCCTTGCCTTCCGGCTGGAAGGTGCAGACGCAGTTGCCGTTGGCGTCGTAGCTCCACCGCGTCTGGCCGGGCAGCGAGGTCGCCAGCGAGGCCTCGACGATGCGGATGGCGTGGCTGTCGCGCGGCCGGATCAGCAGCCGGTGCGGCCCGAACGCCACCGGGCGCTCGTAAGCGTATCGGGTCTCATGAGTGATGCCGAGCCGAGCCATGGGGCCACCTTAACCCTCGGCTTTGACGAACGTTCCTCACATACCGGTGATTCGTGCATACGCGCTAAACCCTCTCTCTTTGAGAGAGGGAGGGACCCGCCGCGCAGCGGTGGGAGGGTGAGAGGTTTCACCGCTAGCAGGCAAATCCGACGCGTAACGCCGGGCTGTCCGGGATATGCAGGAACGGCTTCCAAGACCCGGCTGAACCGCTGCGCCCTATCTGGTGAGTTTGTTACCTCTCACCCTCCCACGCCTTCGGCGCGGGCCCCTCCCTCTCTCTCAGAGAGAGGGATCTGAAGCCCCCTCAGGCCGCGAACCCGGCCTCGGCGAAGCCCAGCATCCGGTCCAGCAGCGACACCACGTCGGCCTCGCTGGTCTGGCCTTCCGACAGCACGTTCAAGCGGTCGAACTCGGCGAAGCGGTTGTTGTGCAGCATCCCCAGGGTGAAGTGCAGCCGCCAGTAGACCTCCTCGGCCGACAACTCCGGCCGCGCCTTCAGCAGGGCGTCGGAGAAGCGGCGCAGGTGCGAGACGTCGGTCTTCAGCACGGTGCGGATCTCGTCGGTGCCCTCGCTGCGGGCACGGATCAGGAACTGCAGCGAGATGCGGCGCTCGTGGTCGGGGGCCAGCCAGCGCAGCGGCGGGGTCAGCAGGGCCGCCAGGATCTCGCGCACCGGCGGGGTCCCGGCGTTTCGGTCGTTGGCCTCGTGCAGCATCTTGGCCCGCTCGCGATTGAGCTCGGCCGTGCGCCGCTTGAAGATTTCGAACAGCAGGGCGTCCTTGGAGCCGAAGTGATAGTTCACCGACGCCAGGTTCACGCCCGCGGCGGCGGTGATGTCGCGCACCGACACGTTCTGGAAGCCGTGCAGCGCGAACAGCCGCTCGGCGGCCGTGAACACCAGGTTCTTGGTGACGGCTTCGGTTTCCTGGGCCTCGACCTCTTGGCCGGCGGCGATCTCGGTGGTCGAACTCAAGACTTCAATCCCCTTACCCATAGGGAACCCTTACAAGCGTTTGATTTCGGCGCAAGCGACAAGATGCGCCGCGGGCTGAGGAATTCTCCAACCGGAGCCAGGAAACGAAAAAGGCCCGGCGTCGCCGCCGGGCCTTTTCAACGTTCTCGCGTGGTACCACCTCTCGGGCTCGAACCGAGGACCTCTAGATCCACAATCTAGCGCTCTAACCAACTGAGCTAAGGCGGCTCCGCGAGAGGCGTGTTCTTAGTCGGACCCGCCGTCGGGATCAAGCGGCGAAAAGCCCCGAAACGGAGAAAATCGCGCCCCGAAAACGCCCCGCTCCGACCGCAGGAGAGAGGGCAAAGAAAAACGCCCCGGAGCGGATGCTCCAGGGCGTCTTCTTGGGATCGTTCCCAGGTCGTCGCTATTGCGGGACCTGGAAGGTGATCGGCACCGTGATCTCGCCGCCGTCCACCGGAGCCCCATCGAGGGTCTTCGGCTTCATGCGGAAGAGGCGCGACAGCTTCAGGGCCGCGTCGCCGAAACCGTAGTCGGCCGGAGATTCCGACACGACCGAGCAGTTCTCGAGCGAACCCTTGGCGTTCACCGTGCAACGGATCGTCGCACGACCACCGGTTTCCGTCCGCTGTGCACGGTCCGGATAGTACCGGGCCATGTCGTCGGCGTTCGGCTTACGCGCCCAATCGGGACGCGTCACGACCGAAGCCCGGGCGGGCGGAGCCGTCACCGGCGCCGGCGGAGCCGACGAGACGATCGGCGGCGCCGTCTGCTCGACCCGCTCCTTGACGGGCGGGATCGGGAGCGGCGGCGGCGGCGTCACGTCCGGCGGCGGCGCGATCGGCGGCCTCGGCTGCACCACCGCGGGAGGCGGCGGCGGAGCGTTGGTCGGCGGCGGCGGCGGGGGCGGAGGAGGCGGCGGCGGCGGCGGCGGAGGCGGAGGCAGCTCCACGTCCACAGCTTCGTCGCTGTACTCCTTCAGCACCGCTTCGAACTTCTGCTTCGCGAGGTACGCGAAGAGGAGCCCGTGCAGCCCGAGGACGATGATCAGGGCCACGCCGAAGGTGCCGAGGCCCTTCTTACGGCGCGGACCTTCCGAGGTCAGCGGATCGTAGTGGCGATGCTCGGGCGTTTGTTGTTCAGCCATGCATCACCCCTCAGCTGTTCTCATCCCGGCCGATAAGGGCCACGCTGTAGAACCCGTTGTCCTGGAGGGCGTTCATGACCTCCATAAACGAGCCGTAGCGAGTCTTTTCGTCCGCGCGGATGAAGATGCGTTCCTTGGAGGGATCGCGTCTGCCGATGTTCTTCGTCAGGTCTTCACCCATCGTGTCGATCGAGGTCCGGTCGTCGCCGATGTACAGCTGACCGTTCGCCTTGATGGAGATGTAGACCGGTTTCGGCGGGTTGGGGGTCGCTTTCGCCACCGCCGGCGGCAGGTTCACTTCGATCGACACGGAGGCCAGCGGAGCCGCCACCATGAAGATGATCAGAAGGACCAGCATGACGTCCACGAAGGGCGTGACGTTGATCTCGCTGTTCTGTTCGACGTTGAACCTGTCGCCGCCGCCACCCGAAAGTTTGGCGGCCATCGGTCTTACGCCCCCTTGTCGAGCTGACGCGAGATAGCGTTCATCAGTTCAGCAACGAAACCTTCCGAACGCGTGCCGTAGGCCGAGATGCGGGTCTGGAAGTAGTTGTAGAAGATAACCGCCGGGATAGCGGCGAACAGACCGATACCGGTGGCGAGCAGGGCTTCAGCGATACCCGGCGCGACGACGGCGAGGTTGGTCGTGTTGGTGTTCGCGATGCTGATGAACGAGGTCATGATCCCGTACACGGTGCCGAACAGACCGATGAACGGACCACCCGAACCGACCGAGGCCAGGAACACCATGCCGCCCGACAGGCGCTTGGCCAGCGAGGCCTGCACCGCGTTGATGGCGTAGGTGGCGCGAGCGATCGTCGAGTCGCGGTGTTCGCCGCCGACTTGCAGACCGGCTTGACGCGACAGTTCGACTTCTTGGGCGGCCGCGGCGGCCATGTCGGCCAGCGGGTTGCCTTCGAATTCTTCCGACGAGCCGATGCGGGCGATGTCCGCGATCGAGCGAGCGCCGCGGAAGGCTTCCAGGAACTGGTCGGTTTGCTTGTTCAGGCTGCCGAACTCGAGCAGCTTGGTGATCAGCAGAACCCACGAGAAGACCGAGGCCAGCAGCAGGCCGATCATCACGACCTTAACGACGATGCCGGCCGCGAGGAACATGCCAACCGGGGTCAGCGAGTGCGACTTCATCTTTTCGGTCGCGGCTTCACCGGCGTTTTCCTCGGCCGGAGCGGCGTCGGCGGCGGGAGCCGGGGTTGCGGCCGGGGTCGCGGCCGGAGCGGCGGCTTCGGCGGCGGCCGGCGCAGGCGCGGCGGCGTCCTGAGCGAAGGCCGGGGCGCTCGCCATCAGCGCCATGGCGCCGACGAGAGCGATGAGGGGGGTCTTCCGTTTAATGTCGAGCATCTGTCGCCAGTTCCTGATTGGTCTAGCACGTTTGGACCGAGGGTCGTCGCGCGAGAGCGTCTCCACCCTAACTTGAAAAGCCCGCTTTCCCACCCGATCTCTCGGATGTTGGGCAGACCCGCTTCGCTGCGCTCGACCCGTTACGCCCCGCTTGGAAGGCTCATGCCCGCCCAGAAGGATCGTTTCGAAGCGCGAGTGACCGCGGCCCCTTTCGAGGCTCTGGTCTTACCGCAATGTTAGAATTGCGGCATGGGTCCTTTGGCAACCCCTTTTCGCACCGTCAAGGGGGCGGCCAGGGCATAAATTTACGACAGTCAGCGCTCGAAAGCGGTTATTGCTGCACTGCACAAAAGGCAAATCAGGAATTCAAGGCGGTTTTTCCCTAACAAAGGGAATATTGGCGCCGCATCGCAGCATGCCGACAAAACAGCGATCTCCCGGCGACTGCCCGGAAGCTGGTCAGACAACCTCCTCAGGAGGCGCCACAGAATCCCTGGCGGCGCTTCCAGATGTCCTGACCGGACAAGAATCCGTCGGCGGGGCGACTTAAGGAAAAGCGGGGAAACGCACGAGAAGTCGGACCCGAGCTTGCTAAGCCGCTTCCGCAGGCTCTCCCATGCGCACCGTCAATTGCAGGCCCAGCGCCTGGGTCACCTTCAGCACGGTCTCGAAGCGCGGGTTGGCGTCCTCTTTCAGCGCCTTGTAGAGGCTCTCGCGGCCTAGACCGGCCTTCTCGGCCACCTCGGCCATTCCGAGCGCCCGGGCGGCGACGCCCAGGGCGTGCTGGATGTAGGCCGCATCGCCGGTCTCCATCGCGTCCGCCACGAAGAACGCGACATCCTCCGGCCGATCCAGCAGCCGCGCGGCGTCGAACGAGACGGTCTCCGTGGACTTGGTCTTCTGGGTCATGGTCATCATCTCCGTGAAAGGCGGCGACCGCCCCCCCCCTGCTCATCCGGGCGGGGGAAGCCCTCGTGCGAGTTCCTTGGCCTTGGCGATATCCCGGTCCTGGGTCGACTTGTCGCCGCCGCCCAGCATCACGATCACCACCTCGCCCTGGCGGACGAAGTAGAGGCGGTAGCCAGGACCCGTATGGATCCTCAGTTCGATCACGCCGTCACCGACCGCCTTGGCGTCGCCGAAATGGCCGTATCCGAGACGCGCAACGCGGGCGGCGACCTGCCGCCTGGCGATCGGGTCGCGCAAGGCTTCGGTCCAGGCGCTGAACTCGACGGTCTGGCGAACCTCGATCATGTCATAAGTATCCATACGGATACAGGTTCGTCAAGGATTTCGTATCCAAACGGATACATGCAGCCACGCCCTACGCACGACCGCGCGATCGGCCCCAAGAGCGCACAAGGCCATGAAGCTTGCCCGCAAACGCAGAGGACGCGCTTTTCCAAGCGACGATCCGAGACCTGCACAACCTGCTGAACTGTGAGGAAAAAGAAGGTGGTGCCTGGGGCCGGAATCGAACCAGCGACACGCGGATTTTCAATCCGCTGCTCTACCAACTGAGCTACCCAGGCCCTTGGACCTTCGAAGCGGTTTAGGCCGCCCCGGCCTCGCCCTGCGGCGAGGAGCCGGGTCTATAGGAGAGCCCGCCCGGCTTGTCCAGCGCCCTTTTCGACTAATTGTCGAAGTCTGTGGACAGCGGGTTTTCCTCGTCGTCCTGGGCGCCGGGAACCACGTAGCGGTCCGACAGCCAGCGCTGAAGATCGACGTCCGCGCAGCGCTTGGAGCAGAAGGGCCGGGCCTCCGGCGTCGCCGGCTTGCGGCAGATCGGACAGGGGCTGCTCATGACGCGGAGACCTCGATGCGGTCGTTCGGCCAGCCGGACTCGGCTGTGACCGTGAAGCGCCGGCCCAGGCGGTCGGCGACGCCGGCGTCGAGGGCGGCGAAGGAATCGGCGACCGACGGCGCGCAACGGGCTGCGAGGCGCGCGCCGGGATCGGCCCGCCCTTCCCGCTCCAGGGCCCGCGCCAGGCGGCGGGCGGCGTATTGCGGCGTCCAGGCCCCGTTGCGCCCGACCAGGCGCTCCATGACCGGCGTGGCGCGGCGCGGCACGGCCATCTCCAGCGCCCCGAACTTGCTGAGCCCCCCGATGGCGACGCCCGGATTGTCCGGCGCGAAGGCCACGCGGGCGGCCGAGGTCAGGGCCTGGCCGTCATGGCCGCGCCCCACCAGGTCGAACACCACCAGCCCGCCCAGCCCCTTCAGGCGCAGCACGCGGGCGGCGACGGCCAGGGCCGCCAGATTGGCCTGGCGAGCGGCGCGCTTGGCGTCCCCCTCGCGGCCGCCCAGGTCGACGTCGATCGACACCAGGGCGCGCGTGGCCTCGACGGCCACGTCGCCGCCCCCTGGCAGCGAGAAGACGGTCTCCAGTATATCGGCCTCGGCCGCCTCTACGGCCTCCAGGGCGCGTTCGCCCTGGGTCGGCGAGCCGGACTTCACGAAGTGGCGCAGCTGCTCCTCGAGCGTCGGGGCGGGCGCCAGCACGCGCGGCTCCCCCTCCCCCTCGGCGATGAAGCGGGCCACGGCCGACTTGTCGGCGCGCGAGGCGGTGCGGATCTCGATCTCGACCAGGCCGCCCTGCACCAGCTTGGGCATGTCGGGCTTGATCGGCAGCAGCACGTCGGCGCCGCCCGGCAGGGCCACGAAGGCGGCCCCGAAGGCCTTCTCGATGGATTTCACCCGGGCCACCCCGCGAACGCCCTCGGCGTCCAGCGGATCATCGCCCGGCCACTGCACGATCAGCCGCTCGGGCCGGCCGTCCAGGGTGACGACGCCGACGGTCTCGCCGACGCCCTTGTGGAGATATGCGCGACGCTCGCTCATGCGGCGGCCGCGCGGCGGGTCCAGCCCCGTCCTTCGAGCATGCAGAGGGTCTCGTACAGCGGCAGGCCGACCACGCTGGGATAGGAGCCCTGCAGATCGACGATGAAGCCGCCCGCCACGCCCTGCACGCCGTAGCCGCCGGCCTTGCCGCGCCACTGCCCGCTGGCGACGTAGGATTCGAACTCGGCGTCCGACAGCCGCTTGAACACCACCCGGGTCTCGATCACCCGCGAGCTGATCCCGCCGTCCGGACCGATCAGGGCCACGCCCGTCAGCACCTTGTGGGCGCGGCCGGTCAGCAGGCCCAGGCAATAGCGGACGTCCGCCTCGCTCTCGGCCTTGGGCAGGATGCGGCGGCCCACGGCCACCACCGTGTCGGCGGCCAGCACGAAGTCGCCCGGCGAACGCGCGGCGACGGCGCGCGCCTTCTCCTGCGCCAGGCGCAGGGCGTGGCGACGCGGGGTCTCGTCGCGCAGCGGCGACTCGTCGATGTCGGCGGGATCGACCCGGTCGGGCGTTACGCCGACCTGGGCCAGAAGGTCCAAGCGCCTGGGGCTCGCACTGGCCAGGACCAGCGAAGGCTGGGCGACCGTCATGTGCGCGCCCGGCTTACTTGAAGCGGTAGGTGATACGGCCCTTGGTCAGGTCGTAGGGCGTCATTTCCACGAGCACCTTGTCACCGGCCAGCACGCGGATGCGGTTCTTGCGCATCTTGCCGGCGGTGTGGGCGATGATCTCGTGATCGTTCTCGAGCTTCACGCGGAACGTGGCGTTGGGCAGCAGTTCGCTGACCGTGCCGGGAAACTCGAGCAGTTCTTCCTTAGCCATCAGGCCTCTCAAAAGGGGTTCAATAGCAACGCGGCCCGCGCGACCCGAAAACGAGTCGTGACGCGAGCCGCGGCTGCGAGGCGGGGCTTATAGCGCATTCACCCCCCGAACGTCGATGGTGTCCCGAAACGCCGACGAATCGCGGCCGAAAGCATGTCGCGAACCTCGCGATAGGCCGTCAGCATCGCCTCGCGCGAGCCCTCGGTTACCAGGGTCGGATCGTGGGTCGGCCAGTACTCGATCTCGACCGAGCGATCGCGCGACAGCTCCACGGCCCGGTGCTGGGCCTCCGGCGTCAGCGACACGACGACGTCGAAGCTGTCGTCCTCCAGTTCGGCGAAGGTCTTGGGCTTGTGCGTGGCCACGTCGACGCCAAGCTCGTCCATCACCGCCACCACGAAGGGGTCGATCCCCTCCCCGGCCGGGTCCGGCTTCAGGCCGCAGGAGTCCACATACGCCCGCGTGCCATAGAAACGCTTGAACAGCGCCTCGGCCATCGGCGAGCGCACGCGGTTGTAGTTGCAGGTGAACAGCACCGTATCGGGCAGATCCGACACGCGCTCAGCCCCGCCAGTGCAGCGCGCAGATCAGGGTGAAGAGGCGCCGGGCCGTGTCGAGGTCGGTCTTGACCTTCCCCTCCAGCCGCTCGCGCAGCAGGTCCGAGCCCTCGTTGTGCAAGCCCCGCCGGCCCATGTCCAAGGCCTCGATCTGCTGCGGCGTCGAGTTGCGGATCGCCTGGTAGTAGCTGTCGCAGATCATGAAGTAGTCGCGGATCACCCCGCGGAACGGTGACAGCGACAGCAGGTGCCGCTTCTCGTAGCCGCCGCCGACGATGTCGAGCGCCAGCCGGTTCTCGATCAGCGAGAGCTTCAGGTCATAGGGCCCGCTCTCGGCCTCGGCCGGCTGGAAGTAGTTGCCGTCCAGCAGGTCGAAGATCGCCACCTGGCGCTCCTGCTCCTGGTCGCGCGAGGCGGCCGCCAACGAATCCTCGTCGATGGCGATGCTCTTCAGGAAGTGCTTGCTGCGGTCTTCGGACATCTTGGCGGCGAGGTTGGCGCGTCAGTCTTTGGAAGGCAACCGGCCCGGAAGCCGAATGGACGCCGACAGGGCGTGGGCCGGCAGCCCCTCGGCCTCCGCCAGCGCCGCCGTGTGCGGACCCAGAATGCCGAACGAGGCCGCGTCGCACTTCACGATCGAGGTGCGCTTGATGAAGTCGTAGATCGACAGGCCCGACTGGAAGCGCGCCGCGCGGCTGGTCGGCAGCACGTGGTTCGAACCGGCCACGTAGTCGCCGATGGCTTCCGGCGTCAGGCGGCCCAGGAAGATCGCCCCGGCGTGACGGACGCGGTCCGACAGAGCTTCCGGGTTCTCCAGGGCGAACTCGACGTGCTCGGGGGCGATGGCGTCCACCAGGGCCGGGCTCTCGTCCAGCGGGGCGATGATCACCGCGCCGTGGTCGCGCCACGAGGCGGCGGCGTCCTCGCCGGTCGACAGGGTCTTCAGGCGCTCGGTCACCGCGGCCTCGACGGCGGCGGCGAAGGCTGCGTCGTCGGTGATCAGGATCGACTGGGCGGCCGGGTCGTGCTCGGCCTGGCTCAGCAGGTCGGCGGCGATCCAGTCGGGATTGTTGTCCTTGTCGGCGACCACGACGATCTCCGACGGACCGGCCAGGGCGTCGATGCCCACCACGCCGTAGAGGCGGCGCTTGGCGGCGGTGACATAGGCGTTGCCGGGGCCGACGATCTTGTCGACCGGCTGGATCGGACCGGCCCCGTAAGCGAGGGCGGCGACGGCCTGGGCCCCGCCGATGCGCCAGATCTCGGTGACGCCGGCTTCCTTGGCCGCCGCCAGCACCGCGGGCTGCAGCTTGCCGGGCGGGGTGACCATGGCGATGCGGTCGACGCCCGCCACCTGGGCCGGCACGGCGTTCATCAGCACGGTCGAGGGATAGGCCGCCCGGCCGCCGGGCACGTAGACGCCCACGGCCTCCAGCGGCGTCCAGCGCCAGCCCAGCTCGACCCCGGCCTCATCGGTCCAGGCCTGGTCGGCAGGACGCTGGCGAGCGTGATAGACGCGGATGCGTTCGGCGGCGAAGGCGATGGCCTCGCGCACCTCTTGCGAACACTCGGCGGCCCCGGCCTCGATCTCAGCGGCGGTGACGCGGACGGTCTCTTCCGTCAGCTCCACCTTGTCGAAGCGGCGGGTGTAGTCGAGCACGGCGTCCAGGCCGCCATGCTTGACCGCCTCCAGCACGTCCGCGGTCGCGGCGTCGACATCGGCCGGCGAACCGCGGCGCTCGTCGAGGAAGGCCTTGAAGGCCTGGGCGAAGTCGGGGCTGGAGAAGTCGAACCTGCGCATGGCGCCTAGATGCGCGTTTTTACGGCCGGGGCAAGGGAGAAATCCCCCATCCGCCATCAGCCCGGCCTCCCGGCCTTGGTTCTCGCCGCGCGCGAGGCTAAACCCAAGCTTGAGTTTGTAAGAGCTATGCGTGACGGGGGACGTGGCGTGATCATCGGCATCGATCTGGGAACCACCAACAGCGCCGTGGGCGTCTGGCGGGAGGGCGGGGTCGAACTCGTGCCCAACAGCCTGGGCTCGGTGCTGACGCCGTCGGCCGTGGGCCTCGACGACGACGGCGCCCTGCTGGTCGGACTGGCCGCCCGCGAGCGCCGCTCGACCCACCCGCACCTGACCGCCACCGCCTTCAAGCGCTACATGGGCACGACCCGCGCCACGCGCCTGGGCAAGCAGTCCTACCTGCCCGAGGAGCTGTCGGCCCTGGTCCTGGCCCGGCTGAAGGCCGACGCCGAGGCCTGGCTGGGCGAGCCGGTGACCGAGGCCGTCATCACCGTGCCGGCCTATTTCAACGACAAGCAGCGCAAGGCCACCCGCCGCGCCGGCGAGCTGGCCGGGCTGAAGGTCGAGCGTCTGCTCAACGAGCCCACCGCCGCGGCCCTCGCCTACGGCATCCACGAACTGGCCGACGAGACCCGCTTCCTGGTGTTCGACCTGGGCGGCGGCACCTTCGACGTCTCGGTGCTGGAGATCTTCGAGGGCGTCATCGAGGTGCGCGCCTCGACCGGCGACAACCGGCTGGGCGGCGAGGACTTCAACAAGGCGCTGGTCGATCGCATGCGCGCCGCCCATCGCGAGGCCCTGGCCGCGGACCTCGCCAGCGAGGCCCTGTCCACCCGCCTGGACGCCGCCGCCGAAAAGGCCCGCCGCGCGCTCACCACCGCCGACCGCGCCGAGATGGCGATCGTCTGGAAGGACCAGCCCTACACGCTGGAAATCTCCGCCGAGGACTTCGAGGCGGCCGCCGCGCCGCTGCTGGCCAAGCTGAAGGAGCCGGTGACCCGCGCCCTGCGCGACGGCGGCCTGCGTCCCGACGAGCTGAAGGAGATCGTCCTGGTCGGCGGCGCCACCCGCATGCCGGTGGTGCGCCGCACGGTGACCCGGATGTTCGGCCGCTTTCCCTCGACCGCCGTCCATCCGGACGAGGCCGTGGTGCGGGGCGCGGCCATCCAGGCCGGCCTCAAGAGCCGCGACGCGGCGCTGAAGGACGTGGTCATGACCGACGTCTGCCCCTACTCCCTGGGCGTCGACGTCGCCGAGCACGGCCCGATGGGCTCGATGCGCACCGGCATCTTCTCGCCGGTGATCGAGCGCAACACCGTCGTGCCGGCCAGCCGCATGAAGCTGTTCAGCACCATGCAGGCCGGCCAGCGCAAGGTCGCCTTCGGCATCTACCAGGGCGAGGCCCGGATGGTGGCCGACAACGTCCGCCTGGGCGAGGTCGAGATCGCCGTGCCGCCCGGCCGCGCCGGCGAGGTCCAGATCGAGTGCCGCTTCAGCTACGACGTCAACGGCCTGATCGAGATCGACGTGCTGGTGCCCCAGACCAACGAGCGCCGCCAGCTGGTCATCGTCGACGAGGACGACAAGAACGCCCCCGACCTCGAACAGCGCCGCGCGGCGCTGGCCGCCCTCAAGGTCCACCCGCGCGACGCCGACGCCAACCGCGCCGCCGTGGCTCGCGCCCAACGCTGCTACGAGCTGTTCCTCGGCGACATGCGCGAGCATGTCGGCGCGCTGCTGTCGCGGTTCGAGGGCGTGCTCGACGGCCAGGACCCGCGCCAGATCGAGATCGCTCGCCAGCAGCTCCAGGCCGCCCTGGACGAGATCGAAGGCGAGAGCTTCCTGTGAGCGGCCTCATCCACGACGAGGACGACATCTGGGCGGTGCTCGGCGTCGAGCCGACCCGCGACCGCGACGTCATCCGCCGCGCCTACGCCCGCAAGCTGCGCGTCACCAATCCCGAGGACGACGCCGAGGCCTTCATGCGCCTGCGGGAGGCGCACGATGAGGCGATCCAGCGCGCCCAGTGGGACTGGATGTGGGACGACGAAAGCGAGGACGACGGCGACGAGGCCGCCGACGCAACGGTCGCCTCTCCCGAGTTCGTCAAGCTGGTCATCGAGGCCGGAGCCCTGACCACGCTGCTCGAAGGCCGCCCCGCCGCCCCGGCCGCGCCGCCGCCGCCACTGCCGGACGCCGCCACGCACGAGGCCGAGGAACTGCGGGCGAGGTTCGATCGCCTGGAGGCCCTGCTGGGCGGCCAGGACCGCTCCGCCCCCGCCGAACTGACCGCCGCCTTCCAGGCGGTGCTGAACGCCGAGGCCCTGGACGAGATCGCGGTCGCCGACGCCGTCGAGGCGCGGATCGCCGACCTGCTGCTGCGCACCGCTCCGCGTTCTGACCCGCTGCTCGCCCCGGCGATCGAGGCCTTCCGCTGGCGACGCACGGAACTGCGCTTCGAGCCCGGACCGACCGTTGAAGCCGTCATCGAGCGCTGCGACTTCGTCGAAGGCCGCGACCGCATGCTCGCGCTCGATACCCATGCCCGGGCGGTCATGGAGGTCCTGCAGGGGCCGCCGACGGCCAAGGTTCCTCTGATGCGCCGCCTCAATCCCGGCTTCGAGATCGCCATGAGGGACATGCTGGGCCGCATCGGCGATGGCGATGGCGCCCTGATGGCCGACTTCGACGCCGCGACCGTCGCCCTCTGGCGCCAGCGCTACGCACGGCCGCGGCTGACCTCGGGCATGCTCTGGTTCACCGCCCTCGCGCCGCTGCTGGCTCCGCTGATCGCCGGCGGCTACGGCCTGCCGATCCCGGCGGTGCTGGGCGCCTATGGCGGCGCGGTCGCCGCCGTCCTGGCCGTCCAGCTCTTCTATCTCCAAGGCTATCTGCGCCTGAAGACCGCCTGGGATGTCCACCGTTCCTGGCGCGCCGGCGCCCTGGAGCGGGTCGGCTGGGCCCCGCTCAGCCTGGCGCTGCTGCCGGCTTCGGCCCTGCTGCCCGACACCCTGTGGAGCGCGGCGATCGTCGCGGGCCTGGCCACGCCCGTCCTGGTCTGGACCTTCGTCACCACCGGCCCGCCCTCGCCCCTGACCCATCCCCTGCACCAGCGGCTGCTAGCCCAGGTGGTGCCGTTCGCCTGGGTGCTGAGCCTGCCGATGTTCGACGTCGACAACGCCGTCACCCAGCCGATGATCGTCGCCCTGGCGGCGGCGGCGGCCGTCGACTTCCGCGGCGGCGCGCTGTCGAGCCAGGTCTGGCATCTGGAGATCGGCAAGATCGCACGCGTCGTCGGCACGCTGGCCCTGCTGGCCGCGGCGATCGCCATCGGCGCCGTAGCGTGGCGTATGGTCGGCGAGACGCCTCCGGCCTGGGCGCCGCTCTGCGTCGCCGCGGTCCTGGCCCTGGCCATCGGCCATCGCGCGCCCGTCGCCGTCCTGGGCGAGGATATCGCGAAGATGCGCTACTACGGCATGTTCGCGCTGTTCTGGATCAGCAAGGGCTTCAACGCCCTCGTCGGCTCCTGGCTGGTCACCAGCGCGATCTGGATGCTGATCGGCATGGCCATCGGCCTGATCCTGTCGCTCGCCATCGAGGTTCGCGACAGGACCCGCTGACGCCCTAGGACTCGGCCGCCCAGTTCGGCTTCCTCTTGGCCAGGAACGCCCGCACGCCCTCCTGCCCCTCGTCCGAGACCCGGCGGCGGGCGATGCGGCGGGCGCTGTCGTCGATCAGGCCGCGGTCGATCTTCTCGAAGGCGAAGTCGTTGACCAGGGCCTTGGCGTCGCCGATCGCCCCGGGAGCGCAGGGGATGACTTCCTCGATCAGCGCGTCCTGGGCCGCGACCAGCCCCTCGACGTCGTCGAACACCTCGTCGACCAAGCCGTAGCTCCAGGCCGCATCGGCGTCGAACACCCGGCCGGTGGCGAACAGCAGCTTGGCCGTGCGCGGACCCAGCGCCGCGATGACATAGGGGCTGATGGTCGCCGGGGTGAGGCCAAGCTTCACCTCCGAAAAGGCGAACTTGGCGTCGGCCGTGGCCAGCGCGTGGTCGCAGGCCGCCACCAGACCGGCGCCGCCACCGAAGGCCGCGCCCTCGACCAGGGCCACGGTCAGCGCCGGAATGTCGTGCAGCGCTTTCAGCATGTGCGCCAGTTCCAGCGCGTCGGAGCGGTTGTCGTCCTCGCTCCAGTCGGCGGCGGAGGCCATCCATTCCAGGTCGGCGCCGGCGCAGAAGGTCCCGCCCACGCCGCGCAGGAACACCACCCGCACGCCCTCGGCCCCGTGCAGGGTCTCGAAGGCCTGGGCGAGCGCGGCGATGGTCGCCGAATCGAAGGCGTTTTTCTTCTCCGGCCGATTGATCCACACCGTCACCGCCCCTTCGGGCGTCGAGTCGATATGGACCAGCGGGCTCATGGCGTCGGTGTCCGGCACCTCGACGATCGGGTCGGCGATGGGGTTGGTCATGAGCACGCTCCTTTGGGGAAGTCTAATGATACGCCTAAGGCCGAGGTTCCGCTTGAACCATCACATCCTGAAGACGCCGAAGGTCGTCTCGGGAATCGGCGCGTTCAGACTGGCCGATATGGCCAGACCCAGCACGTCGCGGGTTTGAGCCGGATCAATGATCCCGTCGTCCCACAGCCGCGAGGTGGCGTGGTACGGGTTGCCCTCGTCCTCGTAGCGCTGGCGGATCGGGGCCTTGAAGGCCTCGGCCTCTTCGTCGGTCCAGGTCGCGGCGTCGCGGTGCACCGTGGCCAGCACGCTGGCGGCCTGCTCGCCGCCCATGACCGAGATCCGCGAATTGGGCCAGGTAAACAGGAAACGCGGGGAATAGGCCCGGCCGCACATGCCGTAGTTGCCGGCCCCGAAGCTGCCGCCGATCAGCACCGTGAACTTCGGCACCTCCGCGCTCGCCACAGCCGTCACCAGCTTGGCCCCGTCCTTGGCGATGCCGCCGGCCTCGTACTTGCCGCCGACCATGAAGCCCGAGATGTTCTGCAGGAACACCAGCGGGATCTTCCGCTTGCAGGCCAGCTCGATGAAGTGCGCGCCCTTCAGCGCGCTTTCGGAAAACAGCACGCCGTTGTTGGCCAGGATCGCCACCGGCTGACCCCAGATCCGCGCGAAGCCGCAGACCAGCGTCGTGCCGTAGAGAGCCTTGAACTCGTCGAACACCGAGCCGTCGACGATGCGGGCGATGATCTCGCGCACCTCGTAGGGCGCGCGCACGTCGGTCGGCACGACGCCGTAGATCTCCTGCGGGTCGTACAGCGGCGGCTCGGCGTCGGTGACCACCGCCTCATGCCGCTTCTCGGCGTTGAGGTTGGCGACGATCGAACGAACGATCTCCAGCGCGTGCTCGTCGTCGTCGGCCACGTGATCGACCACGCCCGAACGACGCCCGTGGGTGTCGGCCCCGCCCAGTTCCTCGGCGCTGATCACCTCGCCGGTGGCGGCCTTCACCAGCGGCGGGCCGGCCAGGAAGATGGTGCCCTGCTCGCGCACGATGACGGTCTCGTCGCTCATCGCCGGCACATAGGCCCCGCCGGCCGTGCACGAGCCCATGACGCAGGCGATCTGGGCGATGCCCCGGGCGCTCATCCGGGCCTGGTTGAAGAAGATGCGGCCGAAGTGGTCGCGGTCGGGAAACACCTCGGCCTGGTGGGGCAGGTTCGCGCCGCCGCTGTCGACCAGATAGACGCACGGCAGGCGGTTCTGCTCGGCGATCTCCTGGGCGCGCAGGTGCTTCTTCACGGTCATCGGGAAATAGGCGCCGCCCTTCACCGTGGCGTCGTTGGCGACGATCATCACCTCGCGGCCCGACACGCGGCCGATTCCGGCGATGATTCCCGCGCCCGGCGCCTCGCCCTTGTAGAGGTCGAAGGCGGTCAGCTGGCCGATCTCCAGGAACGGCGAGCCGGGGTCGAGCAGACGCTCCACGCGTTCCCGGGGCAGCAGCTTGCCGCGCGCCGTGTGCTTCAGGCGCGCGCTCTCGGGGCCGCCCAGGGCCGCCGTCGCGACCCTTTCGCGCAGTTCCTCCGCCAGGGCGGTGTTGTGCGCAGCGTTTTTCGCGAACGAAGCGCTGTTCTTGTCAATAAGCGTGTTCAGCTTCGGCATAAGCGAGGCATAGCCTTTTCCGTTTCCGTCCGAAAGCGGCGATATTTCACCCACATTGGCAAAGCTCGCCGCATCGGTTTAGCGTCCCGTCCGTGGTCACCCTTCCCGACTTCATGGCCGACACGGCCCTGGCCCGGTTGTTCTCGCGCGAGCGGCGCGAGGGCGACGCCGCCTGGTTCTCGTTGCCCGGCGGCTCCCTACTCTATGCGCCCGGCGAGGCCTCCGACCACCTCTACTTCCTGCGCACCGGGCGCCTGGGGGCCTTCCGCCGCGACGAAGGCCAGGAGCCGCAGTTCCTCGGCGTGATCCGCCCGGGCGAGCCGGCCGGCGAGATGGCGATGATCGCCGGCGCCCCGCACTCGGCCCACATGGTCGCCCTGCGCGATTCCGAGATCCTGGCCCTGCCCCGCGCCGCCTTCTTCGAGGCGGTCGAGCAGGACCCCGACGTGATGATCGAGCTGTCGCGGCTGATGATCCGCCGCGCCCGCCAGGCCGGGGCCCACGCCTCCATTGGAGATCCGTCCGTCTACGGATTCATCGCCGCCGGCGACTGCCACGCCATCCGCCCGATCGTCGAGCGCATTGGCCGCTGCATCGCCGCCCTGGGCTACGCCGTCACCGTCGAGGGCGGCGAAAGCCTGCTGGCCCCCACCGAGTGGTTCAGCCGCGTCGAGCGCTCCCATGACTTCGTGCTCTACGTCGCCGAGGCCCACGAGACCGCCTGGAAGCACGTGGTCGGCCGCCAGGTCGACCGGCTGTTCCGCGTCGGCCGCGGCGACCAGGCCCCGCCGCCCGAACCGCCGGCCTACGCCTCGCGCCCGCTGCAGGCCCAGCGGCTGATCGACCTGATCCTGATCCAGCCCCCGAACGCCGAACGCCCGCAGGGCTCGCAGGCCTGGCTGGAGGCCACCGACGCGGCCCGCCTCTTCCACCTGCGCGAAAACCGCCTGGCCGATGTTGAGCGCCTGGCCCGGGTGCTCACCGGCCAGTCGGTGGGCCTGGTTTTGTCCGGCGGCGGCGCGCGGGCCTACGCCCACATCGGCGCCATCCAGGCCCTGCGCGAGCGCGGCGTGCCGATCGACTTCGTCGGCGGCGCCTCGATGGGCGGCATCGTCGCGGCGGGCCTGGCCATGGGCTGGGACGACGGCGAGATGGAGGCCCGAATCCGCAAGGCCTTCGTCGACACCAGCCCGCTCGACGACATCGCCTTCCCGCTGGTCGCCATGACCCGCGGCGAGAAGGTGAAGGCCCGCCTGCACGAGCACTTCGGCGACATCGACATCGCCGACCTCTGGCTGCCGTTCTTCTGCGTCTCCTCGAACCTGACCTCGGGCGCCTACCACCTGCACCGCTCGGGGCCGCTGCACAGCGCCCTGCGCGCCTCGATCTCGCTGCCGGGCGTGCTGCCGCCGGTCGCCGACGGCGACGCGGTGCTGGTCGACGGGGCGGTGATGAAGAACTTCCCGGCCGACGTCATGCGCGCCTTCCAGCTGGGGCCCATCATCGGCGTCGACGTCACCCGCGGCCGCAGCATCACCGCCGCCGACATCGCCCGGCCGCCGTCGCTATGGAAATGGCTGTTCTCGGGCGAATGGCGCAAGGGCCCGCCGATCGTCGCCCTGCTGATGCGCGCGGCCACCGTCTCCACCGGCCGCGACCTCGCCGCCAGCCGCGAAGCCAGCGACGTCCTGATCACCCCCAAGCTCGACAAGATCGACATCCGCGACTGGAAAGCCTTCGAACCGGCCGTCGCCGCCGGCTTCGAAGCAGCGGCGATGGCGCTGGACAGCCTGGAGGTCCCGGTGGCGGAGCTTCGGCGCAGGAAGAGCCTGGCGGAGATGGAGTAGTTTTTTGATCCCTCTCTACTTCGAGAGAGGGAGGGGCCCGCCGCGAAGCGGTGGGAGGGTGAGAGGTTTCACCGTCAACCGGCAAACCTCGATCCCTTCAACGAACGAGATCCCGCGACAACTGCCGAATACCCGACTAGCCGCGCTCAGTTCGGAAAGAGTGTAACCTCTCACCCTCCCCCGCCTTACGGCGCGGGCCCCTCCCCCTCTCTCAGAGAGAGGGGTCAAAAATCCATCCCTACCGCCGCGCCACCACGAACAGCCGCGTGAACGGCAGCAGCGTGATCCCGTCCGCCCGCTTCGGATAATCCACCGCCAGCCGCGCCCGCCACGCGCTCAGGAACGCCGCCGTCTCGGCGCCGTCCAGCCGCTCCAGATACGGCCGCAGGCTCGTGCCCGAGGTCCAGTCGATGATCGGGTCCTCGCCCTCCAGGGCGTGGACATAGGTCGTCGCCCAGACGTCGAGGTCGGACGCCAGGGGCGAGAGCCAGTCGTGATAGGCGCGGGGGTCGTGACCGGCCCGCACGCCATCCAGGTCGGCAAGCTTGCCGGCCCACGGACCGTCGGCGGCGACTTCGCGCAGGCTGCGTCGCCAGCCGGCGTCCTCGACCTGCGGGATCTGGCAGGCCAGCACCCCGCCCGGCGCCAGGCTTTCCAGCAGCCGCGGAAACAGCGTCTCGTGGCCGTCCAGCCACTGCAGGGCCGCGTTGGTGAAGATCAGGTCGGGTGGGATCTCCGGCGCCCATGCATCGATGTCGCCCAGGATCCAGTCGACGTCCGCCCCCTGCCCCTTGGCGCGGGCCAGCATCTCCGGGCTCGAATCCAGGCCATGGACCACCGCCTCGGGATGCCGCGCGGCCAGCAGGGCGGCGTGCTCGCCGGGGCCGCAGCCCAGGTCCCAGATCTCGCGCGGGGCCAGATCGCGGGGGATCTTCAGCATCAGGTCGAGGGCGGGGCGGTCGCGATAGGCGCGATAGCGGGAATAGACGTCTGGATCCCAGGCGGGCATGGCGCGACTCGCTGCGACAATTCGCGCGCGACCATGACGGCCCGCGACTGTTTTGTCGCATATGAAACTATCTCCGGCGTTCCTATCTTTACCAACAACAGGCGCCGCTGCCGGCGCCGTTTTGGACAAGGAACCACCGCCGTGACCCGCATCGCCGCTTCCGCCGCCTCCGCCCAAGCCCAGCGCCCCCGCGCCGTGGCCCTGGCCGCGCGCGTGAACGGCCCCCGGGTGGCGGCGCTGGCGCTCAATCTGGGTCTCTGGTCCCTGATCCTCCTGGCCTGGCGCGCCCTCTAGCCAGCCCCAGGAGGTGCGGCCCCGGATCGTGCATTGTCCCCCCTTTGCGCGGTCCGGGGTTGCTCCCCCCCTTGTCGACGAAGAAGCCTAGTCGGTGACGACCCTGCGCTCGACGACCCGGCCGTCCGGGCCGAGCCTCAGCACCAGCCATTCGGAATCGATGCCGAACAGCCCCCGCTCGTCGCCCAGCCAGTAGACCAGGTCCTGGTCGGCGAAGTAGTCGGTCTTGGTCGGCTCGCCCAGCAGGTCCACGACCTCTCCCCGCGTCCGCCCCTCCAGCCTGTGGGTCAGCAGCAGCGCGCTGACCATGGTGACGCGCTGATCCATCCGCGCCGGATCCTTCCAGCGCGCCTGGCTGAACAGCCGCACCGGCAGATAGCCCGTCATCCAGGCGCCGGCGGCCGTGACGGCCAGGACCAGGCCGAGGAAGACCCCCAGGCAGCCGTGCAGGACGGGTTTTCGCGGGGCGGGTCGGTTTTCGCTCATGCCCCCGCATAGCACGCGCCTGCGACACCGCGCCTCTTGCCAACCGCCCGCGCGCACCCAAACTTAGTCTTGCGTCAGGGTGTGACGCGCAGCCGAAAGGAGGTGACCCAGTGTCTCATTTGTCGAAAGCGAATGCGCTGGAAAGCTCCGTGAAGATCGAAGGTCTGAACTGACCCCAGCGCTTTAGCGGACAAATGCCGTCTTTCGGTCGTGCATCAGCACAGGCCGACGAGCGGATCGGAAGCCTCGGACCCACGTCCGGGGCTTCTTTCGTTTCAGGCTTCAGGCTTTGAAGGAAATCTGACAGCCCGACACGGGCGTCACGGCCCGCATCGCGGGCGAAAGTCGAGACTCGCCAGGCGCTTTGACGCCCAGGCGAGCCCCCCCATTGAATGGATCGTCCGCCTCCCTGCGGGACGCGGACGAGGAAGTCGGGCGCGCTCGCAACCCCTTGCGAAACCCGCCCACGCGACAGCGTCGGTTACGGCACAAAAACACAAAGCCGAGAACGCCGTCATTTATCGCTGGTAACAAAAGACCGCTCAAAGACACCGGTGTCGTCGCGGGTGGCGTCGGGCCGTGAACTGACCCTGGAAGACGCCGTCGAAACGGACCGGTGGAAAACTTGTCCCTCCCTGCTGCCTACCCCGTACAGCCGGCGGCGAGGGCGGAACGAGCGAAGGGACCAAGCGGGCGGATTGCCATCTTCTGTCGTCTCCTCTCGATCCGATCTTGTCGTCGGCCGGGCGCGCGGACGCGCCGAATGTCGACACGATGAGCAGGATTAGCGCCAAAATCAAGCACTAATCCCGATTGTTGCGAGAGCATTCCACCATGTGGGAACACAGTGCTTTAATTGTCACATAATTACGGCCAGCCCCCGACTCGGTGGGAAATTATCTCCGCGACGTTGACTCTTTGCGTCAGCTTGGAAATGGATGGATCGCGCCCGTAGCAGAGACCAAAGGTCCGCGACGAGCGACAGACCGCCTCATAGAAGCGACGCCGCGTGTACGCTCACGCCAGGCTCGCACCGGATCGAGAAAGACAAGCGACACGGGACCGCCATCGGCGTCCGTCGTCGCCAGGCAGGCCCCACCCCGTGCTCGCCGCCAGGACGTCCGCCCGCGCATGCCGCCGGGCGCCGCCTCTCGTTCCCCTCCCATCGCCGCGGCCAAGGCCCGGACGCCTCCGATTCGACTGCCGGTCATCGTCGGACGCGCCCATCGCCCTGGCCTCCATCTCAGCAAATCGGCCGGCCGCGCCGCATGGCGCCGCACGGCCCGAAAGACAGGGCGGAAACGCCCTCGCACTTGGAGGAATACTATGAAGGTCGACAGCAAGATCCGGCGCGAAGCCGGGCTGATGCGCACCACGGGGATGACCGCCATCCTGCTGATGATCGGCGGCGGCGCCGCCTTCGCCCAGACGGCCCCCGCGCCGGCGCCCGCCCAGGCCGCAGCCGACTCCAACGTCGAGAACGCCGTCGAGGAGATCGTCGTCGTCGGCACCCGCGCCAGCCTGCAGTCGGCCATGAGCCGCAAGAAGCGCGCGGGCACCGTCTCCGACTCGATCGTCGCCGAAGACATCGGCGCCTTCCCCGACAAGAACGTCGGCGAGGCCCTCGGCCGCGTCACCGGCGTGCAGCTGGCCCGCGACTTCGGTGAAGGCAACGCCGTCTCCATCCGCGGCGTCGAGCCCGACCTCAACCGCGTCGAGATCAACGGCGTCAGCGCCCTGTCGACCGCCAGCAACCTGTCGGTCTACGGCGGCGGCGGCCGCTCGAACGACTTCCGCGAACTGCCGTCGGAAATGGTCAAGTCGATCGACGTCTTCAAAGGCTTCACCGCCGACATGACCGAAGGCGGCGTCGGCGGCACGGTCTCGGTGACCACCCGCAAGCCGCTGGACTTCAAGAAGCCGACCCTGTCGTTCACCGCCTCGGCGCAGAACCTCGACACCCTGCCCGGCTGGAAGCCGCGCACCAGCGTGTTCGGCGCCACCCAGCTGTTCGACGGCCGCCTGGGCCTGATGGGCAACGTCAACTACGACCGCGTCCTGACCCGCGGCGACTTCGTCGACAACAACGCCTGGGCCCTGCTCGGCGACTTCGACAACTCGGCCGAAAAGACCCTCGACTACTACAGCCAGACCTATGGCCGGGCCGTCAGCGACTACATCGCCGGCATCCAGACCGAGGCCGGCTGCGCCACCGCCGTCACGCCCGACGCCTCGCTGCTGACCACCGCCCAGACCCGCACCGCCTGCGAAAGCCAGTGGTACGACTACAGCCCGCGCGTGCCGCGCTACCGCGTCTGGACCCGCGACGACACCCGCACCTCGGCCGAGTTCACGGCCCAGTACAAGTTCACCGACAACCTGAGCGCCTTCGTCACCTACCAGAAGAACAAGCGCGAACAGGTTCTCAACGACATCAACTACGGCACGGGCCTGACCAACCTCGACCCGCTGAACCGTTCGGCCAACAGCTGCGCCCGCGTCACCGCGGCCACGGCCCAGAACGTCCCGGGCGTGAAGGTCGACGCCAACCACAACGTCACCGAATACATCGTCGGCGACTGCCTCACGACGGCCAACCGCGGCGGCAACAACGCCTTCAGCATCTCGTCGCGCGACTTCAAGCAGACCAACGATTCCGACTACATCACCTTCGGCGCCAACTTCCAGAACGACCGCTGGAAGATCGATTTCGTCGGCGCCCGCGGCAAGACCAAGACCCTCAACCTGACCAACAACGCCTCGGTGTCGTTCAACACCCCGGGCCTGAAGGTCACCGTCGATCCGAACAACGACTCGGTTCCGGTGTTCACCTTCGCCCAGGGCTTCAGCCCGGCCGACGCCGCCGCCGTCAACCAGTGGCAGATCCAGTACCGTCCGTCGGACTCCAAGAATTCCGAGGACCAGTACAAGATCGACTTCGAATACCGCGCCGACCTGCCGTTCCTGAAGAGCGTCAAGTTCGGCGGCCGCTATTCGAACGCCGAGACGGGCGGCTACGGCTACGGCGGCTTCATCGTCAGCGGCGGCGCCAACCTGGCCAGCGCGCTCGACGACACGGTGATCTACGCCAACTCGGTCAACTCGACCGCCACCGTGGTCAACGGCCAGGCCGCAGACCAGACCGCCGCGATCCTGGGCAACGCCTACCAGACCACCTACTGGAACTCGACCGAGACCTGGTCGCGCGCCTTCTCGAACGCCCTGTTCGCCCAGGCCATGGTCGACCTGCCGGACAACTTCTACTACGGGGGCTCGGGCCTGCCGAACAGCTGGAAGTATCCGTCGTTCAAGGCGATCTCCCAGTACCTGGATACGTCGCACTTCAACCTGGACAACCTGTACACGACCACCGGCAACGACGGTAAGACGTACAACCAGATCCCGTACGCCGTCACCGAGAAGAGCGACGCCCAGTACATCCGTCTGGACTACGGCTTCCCGCTGCTGGGCCGCGACATCATCGGCAACTTCGGCGTCCGCCGCGTCCACACCCAGACGACGGCCGCCGGCCAGTACACCCGTCGCGAGACCCGCCTGGTCAACGGCGTGGCCTCGACCGCCGTGGTGGCCAACACCCTGACGTCGATGACCAAGGACTACACGGTCTATCTGCCCAGCTTCAACATCCAGGGCTGGCTGATCGACAACCGTCTGAGCGCGCGCTTCGGCTTCGCCCAACTGATGGCCCGCCCGCTGGTCAACTACCTGATGCCCAGCATGACCTGCACCATCAACTACACCAACGACGGCACCTCCGACGACGGTCCCGACAGCTGCGACGCCGGCAACCCGGCGCTGAAGCCCTATCGCGCCAACCAGTACGACCTGTCGTTCGAATGGTACCCCGACAGCGACACCCAGCTGTCGGCCGGCTTCTTCTACAAGGACATCCGTTCGTTCTACCTGTCCTCGCGCTCGAACCTGGGCCAGCAGGACGTGTTCGGCGACGGCACCCTGTACTTCTACAACACCTACGTGAACGGCGACGGCGCCAAGATCTCGGGCGTCGAACTGACGGCCAAGACCGCCTTCACCTGGCTGCCGGGCCTGCTGTCGGGCCTCGGCGCCGACGTCAACTACACCTACCAGAAGGCCTCCGACGTGGGCGTCTTCAGCGGCGTCGACGGCTCGGCCCTGCCCTATCCTGGCCTGTCGAAGAGCAGCTACAACGCCACCCTGTGGTACGAGAAGGGCCCGATCAGCGCCCGCCTCGCCTACAACTACCGCTCGGGCTACCTGCTCACCGCCTCCGACACCCTCGGCCAGCCGGTGTTCAAGGACGCCACGGGCTATCTCGACGGCAAGTTCACCTGGCGTCCGGGCCCGCAGGGCCTGTCGCTCTTCGTCGAGGGCAAGAACCTGACCAAGGAAGACGAATCCAGCTGGGCCGGCGACACCCGCCTGATCAACAGCAACTACTCGGGCCGCCGCTTCTTCGTCGGCGCCTCGTACAAGTACTGAGAAGCGTGGCAGCCGAAAGTGTAAGCGGTTTCGGCGCCTGCCACGCGCCAACATTAAAATAGGCGAACTCACGTTTCGGCGTGACGGGCCGCTCCGGGAAACCGGGGCGGCCCTATTTTTTGGTCCGGATGCGAACGGCGACGGGGCGCGGCCCGGCGAACAGACGGAAGGCCAGCAGCAAGGCGAACGCCGTCGCCACGCAGGCGGCGGCGGTGATGAACAGGAAGGTCATGAAGGGCCTTTCTTGATGCGGCCGGGCGCCCGCGCCGTCTTGGCGGGACGCCCGGCCTGACGACCCGAAGGCCTAGCGGTCGTCGCGAACGTCGCCGCTGATGCTGTCGCTAAGCCGATCCAGCCGCGCGGTGATGATCGCCCGGCCCTTGGGACCCAACGCGCCCTGGCGGGTGCGCAGCGACTGTTCCTGTCGCTCGATCGCGGCCAGGGTCCGCGTCGCCTGGCGCGCCTCGCCCCGGCTCAGACGGCCGCTATAGGCGCCGCGGTTGATGCGTTCGGCCAGTTGGGCCTGGCGGTCATCGATGCTCAGCGGGCGTCCATCCATGGAATACCGGCCGCTGGGATATTGGCCGGCGGGATAGTCGACGCGCCGGGCGCGCCCGTCCGTCGAGATCCAGGCGCCGCGAGCGTCGTAGTAGCCGACCGTCTCGCCGCGCACCCAGCGCCCCCTGTCGTAGTAGCCGGGTTGAGGATCGGCGATCCAGGCGCCGCTGGCGTCACGCCGTCCGCTCGCCTGACCGGCCATCCAGCGCCCATCGGCGTCGTAGCGGCCCGTCGCGGGGCCTGAAATCCAACGCCCGGAGCGGTCGTAATAGCCCGAGGCCGTCGCATCGACCCACTGGCCGCCCCGGCCGTAATAGCCTTGGGCCGAGGCGGGCGCCCACAGGCCGTCGGCGTAGTAGCCCGCGGCCTCGGCGTCGGCGCTCGCCTGCACCCATCGCCCGTTCTCGGCGTAATAGCCGCGCGGGGCGCCCGCGACCCATTCGCCGCTGCGGTCGAAATAGCCGGCGGCCTGGCCGCGAGCGACGGCGTTGGCGTGCCACGCGCCTTGATTGTCGTAATAGCCGTAGGCCCGGGCGCAGTCCGCTCCGCCCTTGGCCATCTGGTTGCCGATCAGCGCGCCGGCGACGCCGCCGATCACCGCGCCCTTGCCGCGATCGTCGCGGCCCGCCACGGCCGCGCCCGCCACCGCGCCGAGACCGGCGCCGGCGACCGTTCCGGCCACGCGACTGCTCTGCCGCTGCTCGCAGGTCTGTTGAGCGAGCGCGACGGTGGGGATCAAGGCCGCGGCGCAGGCGCCGGCGACCAGAGTTTGAATACGCATTGTGTGGGGTTCCTTGGGATGAGACACGCTCTTCCCGACAGCCCCATATGGTTATGCGCCACACAATATTCAATGCTGCGCAGAAATTATTCTGCAAATATTATATAGCTTCACCTTAGATATAAGACATTTGAAAATATTCACCTACAAAACACGAACGAGAATTTTCTGAAACGCCGCCATTGTCTTTATCTATTTTATGGAAAAACGGCTGAACCATCGCCGTGTTCGCACGCTCTTCAATAGGCGCCCTATACGCGCCCAACCCGATGCGAACCTCACGCGAAAGGATGCGCCATGCCGGCCTTCGAAGAGTCGCTTGAAGTCGTCCTCGGCTATCTCGACCATCCTCCGATCGAGGGAACGCTGGAGGACACCGCCTTCCTGGCCGCGCTGGACCATGTCCTGACGGCGTCCATTCCAGAGGACGACGAGGATGCCGAAGACATCCTCCCCCTGGACGACGACCTGCGCTCGCGGCTCGAAGCGGCGGCCCATCGCCGCCACGCGTCCCATCCGTTCGGCGAGCATCCCGGCGGCATCGGCCCGACGCTGGGCATGGACCTGCGCCTCAAGCGTCCGCATTAGCGGCCAACAACCGCCAAGCCGCGACCACATACGCTCGGGAATAAACGCCCGATTGGCAGAACGCTGGTTTCCGAATAGCCTCGCCTGCAGGTTCGGAAGGGGGCTTTCGATGCCGTATCGGCGCGCGCACTTCTACGTCCTGGCGATCTTCCCGCTGGCGGTGCTGGCCTTCTGGCCGACCTACCTGTCGCAGGTCTCCACGGCCTCGATCGACCTTCACGCCCACGGGATCACCGCTACGCTGTGGCTCGCCCTGCTGGTCGCCCAGAGCGCCCTGATCCATGGCGGAAACCGCGCCACGCACCGCACCCTCGGCTTCTGCAGCCTGGCCCTCTTCCCGTTGTTCCTGGCTGGCGGCTCGGGGATCTTCCTGGGCATGGCCCGCCGCCTGGTCGCCAACGTCTCGCCGTTCTACGACCTCTACGCCGCGCGCCTGGCCTGGCTCGACATCGTCGCCGTCGCCGGCTTCGCCTGGTTCTACCACCAGGCCCTCGCCCGCAGGCGCACGATCGGCCCCCACGCCGGCTACATGCTGGCCACCAGCATCTTCCTGCTGCCGCCGATCCTGGGCCGCCTGGCGCCGATCCTGCCGCCCCTGGCCATCGCCGGCCCGCAGGACTTCTGGAAGCTGGGCGTCGGCTTCCAGCTGGCCAACGCGGTCACCGCCGCCATCGCCCTGGTCGTCGCCGTCCGCGCCGGACGTGACGGCCGCCCCTTCGTGCTCGCCGCCCTGCTGACCGCGCTCGGCGCCGTGCTCTTCCAGTTCGCCGGCCCGCTGCCGGCCTGGCGCGCCCTCTTCGTCCGCGCCGCCGACCTGCCGCCCCTGCCCTTCGCCCTGGCCGCCGCCATCGCCGGCTGCGTCGTCGCCTACGCCGGCTGGCGGGCGGGAGAGGACGCCCTGCCCAAGGCCGCCGCGGCGGCTTGAGGTTCTCTCCCCCGTAAAATCCCCGCGAAAGCGGGGACCCAGGTGTTTTATCGTCGAGCGCCGGGGGTTTCAGAAAAAGCCTGGGTCCCCGCTTTCGCGGGGATTTTACGGATGGAGAGAGCGGTACCCCCGCCTCTCCCGCTCACAACCCCTTGAAATCCCTACGCCCGACGTCCCTCCATCCGACGCCGCTCAGGCCGGCGCATAATCACCAGGTCTCGAGGCGATGGGGAGGGCGCGCGGCCAGCGACCTTCGCGGCTTCGGGATGCGATCGAGCGGGACTGGGGCGGATTGGGAAGATCCGTCGCGTCCGGGGACCTGGCGCTGGCCAGGCCCGCCCGCCGTCGGCTTGGGCGAGGATTACAGAGCACCCCTCTCCTCGTCGCCGTCCGACAGGGAAACCTCGAAGGCGGTCCTGGTAAGGCGTTAAGAGCGCCGCCGCCCGGGAAGCCGGCAGCCAAACGACCGCGCGGAGCGTCTAGGCTTCGTCGAAACGGTACACACAACAGCACCTCCGGGCGTCGCCCGGGCGCTCCGCCCCCTCCCCGCCCCGCGCGCCGTTCCGGTCCGCGGCCGTCGACGCATGTCAGGAGCAGATCCATGGCCAGGCCCAGGTCGAGAGCCCAGCCCCGCCGCGAGCGGAGCAGTTTCGTCCACACCCCGTTCTTCCAGCTGCCCGCGGAGCGGCGGCGCGAGATTGATGACGTCCTCCACGCTATCCGGATGGAGGTCGCCGCCTGGCGCGTCGAGCACGGCATACCCGAAGAGAGCAAGATCACCCTCAGGCAGATGCCGGACAGCGTGCTGGACAAGATCCACTCGATCCTGCCGTGGTTCATCGAGAAAATGATCTGGAACACCGGCGGCGATCCGCGTCGCGAAGGCCTGCTCGCGCCGTTCTGGCCGCGCGAGAAATCACCGCCTCGCCCCAACTGGTGCCCGCCTGCGCGGCCGCGCTAGACTGGGTGCGTCAGCAGCCCTCGGCAGGGAGATCCGCGGCATGGCCAGGCTCGTCTTCGGCATGAACCAGTCGCTCGACGGCTATGTCGACCACACGGGGTTCGCGCCCGGCCCCGTGCTCTTCCGCCACTTCATCGACCAGGCCCGCGAGCAGGCGGGCAGCGTCTACGGCCGCCGCCTCTACGAGATCATGGCCTACTGGGACGAGGAGCAGCCCGACTGGGGCGCGCCCGAACGCGAGTTCGCCCAGGCCTGGCGCGCCCAGCACAAATGGGTCGCCTCCCGCACCCTGACCTCGGTCGGCCCCAACGCAACGCTGATCCAGGGCGACCTGGCGACCGCGATCGCCGACCTCAAGGCCCGGGTCGACGGCGAGATCGAGGTTGGCGGCCCGAACCTGGCGCGCAGCCTCACCGACCTTGGCCTGATCGACGCCTACCGGATCTACCTGCACCCCGTCGTGCTGGGCGCCGGCACGCCCTACTTCGCCGCCGCCCGCCCCCGCCTGCGCCTCGTGGCGACAGACCGCATCGACGACGACGTGATCCGGCTGACCTACGAGCCGGCCTAAATAATCCCTCTCTCATAGAGAGAGGGAGGGGCCCGCCGCGAAGCGGTGGGAGGGTGAGAGGTTTCACCGCTGGCAGGCGAACCTCGAACCCTTGCGTAGGGGCTGTAAAGGAGAAGACCGAGCTACCCGCGCCCAGACGAACAGGGACCATCCGACCGCGCTTCGTCCGGACGGTTTGTAACCTCTCACCCTCCCACGCCTTTGGCGCGGGCCCCTCCCTCTCTCAAAGAGAGAGGGGTAAAATTAGGCCCCCACCAGCTCCCGGCCGATCAGGAACCGGCGGATCTCGTTCGTGCCCGCGCCGATATCGTAGAGCTTGGCGTCGCGCAGCAGGCGCTCAACCGGCCACTCCTTGGTGTAGCCGGCCCCGCCCAGCGCCTGGATGGCCTCCAGCGACACCTTCACGGCGTTCTCGGACGCCATCAGGATCGCGCCGGCCGCGTCGAAGCGGGTGGTCTTGCCAGCGTCGCACGCCCGAGCGACCGCATAGACGTAGGCCCGGGCCGAGTTCAGGGCCACGTACATGTCGGCGACCTTGCCCTGCATCAGCTGGAACGAGCCGATCGCCTGGCCGAACTGCTTGCGCTCGCGGACGTACGGCAGAACGTAGTCGAGGCAGGCCTGCATGATGCCCAGGGGGCCGGCGCTGAGCACGGCGCGCTCGTAGTCGAGGCCGCTCATCAGCACTCCGACGCCGCCGCCCACCGGGCCCATGACGTTCTCCTCGGGGATCTCGCAGTCCTCGAAGACGAGTTCCGCGGTGTCGCTGCCGCGCATGCCCATCTTGTCCAGCTTCTTGGAGACGGAAAAGCCCTTCATGCCCTTCTCGACGATGAAGGCGGTGATCCCCCGGCTGCCCTCGCCGGTCTTGGCGTAGACCACCAGCGTATCGGCGTGCGGCGCGTTGGTGATCCAGAACTTGGTCCCGTTCAGCACGTAGCGGTCGCCGACCTGTTCGGCGCGCAGCTTCATCGAGACGACGTCGGAGCCCGCGCCGGCCTCGCTCATCGCCAGGGAGCCCACATGCTCGCCGCTGATCAGTTTCGGCAGATAGCGCTGCTTCTGCTCCGGGCTCGCCCAGCGGCGGATCTGGTTGACGCAGAGGTTCGAGTGCGCGCCGTACGACAGGCCCACCGAGGCCGAGGCGCGGGAGATCTCCTCCATCGCCACCACGTGATCGAGATAGCCCAGGCCCAGGCCGCCGAACTCTTCCTCGACCGTGATCCCGTGCAGGCCAAGGTCGCCCATCGGGACCCACAGCTCGCGGGGGAAGGCGTTGGTCTCGTCGATCCGGGCCGCCAGCGGCGCGATCTTGTCGGCGGCGAAGCGGGCCGTGGTCTCGCGAATCGCGTCGGCCGTCTCGCCCAGGGCGAAGTCCATCGAGGGTGCGGTTTGCAGCGTCATACGGCAACGCATAGCACAAACGCCCGCCGATCAACGAGACCGGCGGGCGTTCATGCTCTTTTTCAGATTGATCCGGGGTTCAACCCGGTCTTTTCGAAACGGCGTTCGCTCGCAGCCCTACTCGCCGTCGTCCTCGATGTCCGGCCCGCCCAGCTTGCGCAGCAGCAGATAGGCCGAGACCGCGAAGCAGATCACGCCGATCACGCTGGCGCCCCAGCCGAACATGCGGATCGGGGTCAGGCCCGGATCCGAGGCGACCGACAGGTTCCACAGCACCCCGCCGCCGAACAGGGCCAGGCCCAGCAGGCCCAGGCTGACCAGCAGGCTGGCGCCGCCGAACACCGGCTGCTCGGGCGGGTTCAGCGGCACGTCCAGGGTCTGGATGTCGACCTCGGCGCCGCTGGTCGAGAAGCCGCCCAGATTGAACGGCGAGCGCGAGGGCGCGGACTGCTCGAACAGGGTCGGCTCCGGCGCGGCGGGCGGCGGCGCGGGCGGATCGGGCACGAACAGCGGCGCCTGGGCCGGGACCGGCTCTTCCGGCGTCAGGCGGAACGGCTCCAGGGTCGGCGCGGCCTCGACGGGCGCGTGCAGCACCGGGGCCGGCTCGGCGGCCGCGACGGGCGCCGGCGGCGGCTCGGGCACGACCAGGTCCTCGACCGGCTTGACCACCGGACGGGCGGGCTCGTCGGCCAGGATCTTCTCCAGGCGGGCGCTGACGCCGGCGGCGGCCAGTTCGGTGGCGCTGGGACCGTCCTCTTCCGGGACGACCGGAGTCAGCGGCGTGACGATCGAGCCCGCGGCGCGCTCGGCCACGGCCTTGTCGCCCTCCAGGCGCGTCGAGACGGCGGCCGGGGTCTGCTTGGGAATGGCGCAGGTCGCGTCGTAATCGACCTTGGGCCGCAGCACGGGACTGGGCGCGGGCACCCAGTGGCCGTCCGGCGGGGTCAGGAACAGGGTCTTCTCGGCGGCGCGGCGGCGCACCAGGGCGTCGATGACGATCCGTTCGCCCTCGAAGTCGGCCTTGCGCCACATCTCCATGGCGCAGGCGGCCTGCAGCAGCGAGCCCTCGTTGATCCGGCGCAGCACGCCCGAACGGACGAAGTTCTCGGTGCCGATGTTGAACGCGAAGCAGGTCAGGGCGTCGAACTGGTTCTGGTTCAGCGGCGCATAGCTGTTTTCGTTCACCGCATGGGCCACGGTGATCAGGTCGTAGAGCAGCAGGGCCTCGGCGTCCTGTTCCGAGACGGTCGCGCCCCCCCGGGCGGTCAGGGTATGCCCGTAGCCGATCGTCCAGCGCCCGTCGGGCAGCTGGGCGGCTTTCTGCCGATAGCCTTCGAACCTCTTGATGAGATCGACGGCGGCGCGGGAGACCTGATGACGCGGCTTCATCGCGAGTTGACCCAATTTGAAACGCAGGCGGATGCCCTCGCCCGGTCCCGCGCAAGACCGGCGCCGTTTCTTAAGGTTCAGGTAAGGAAATTTGGCCGGGGATCAGTTGAACAGCAGCGCCGCGATCAGCAGCACCGAGAAGAAGCCCGCGAAGTCGGTCAGGAACGTCACGAAGATCGACGACGACACCGCCGGATCCCGGCCCATCTTCTCCAGCGCCAGCGGCGCGAGGATGCCGCCGACGGCGGCGGTGAAGATGTTGGCGACCAGGGCCAGGGCCACGGTCAGCGACAGCTTCGGATTGTCATAGAAGACATAGACCGCCGCCCCCATGACGATCGCCAGGGTCAGGCCGTTCATGACGCCCACCAGGAGCTCGCGGGTGATGATCCGCGAGGCGTTGGCCGCCGTCAGCTCCTTGCTCGACAGCGCCCGCACGGCGACCGCCAGCGTCTGGGTGCCGGCGTTGCCGCCCAGCGACGAGACGATCGGCATCAGCACGGCCAGGGCCACCAGCTTGGAGATCTCTTCCTGGAAGAGCGCGATGCCGGAAACCGAGATCGTCGCCGTCAGCAGGTTCAGCAGCAGCCAAGGCAGGCGCGAGCGCACGATCTCCACCACGCTGGCGTCGCGGCCGACGTCCGACACGTTGGCCAGGGCGAGGATGTCCTCCTGCGCCTCTTCGCGGATGACGCCGACGATGTCGTCGACGGTGATCTGGCCCACCAGCCGCCCGCCGGCCTCCACGACCGGGGCGCTGATCAGGTGATACTTGTCGAAGATGTAGGCCACCTCCTCCTGGTCCATGTCGACGGTGATCTCGGTCACCGGCTCCATGATCTCGGCCAGGGGGGTCTCCAGCTTGCTGGTCAGCAGCAGGCTGATCGGCAGGGCGCCGACCGGCGTGAACGACGGATCGACCACATAGACGTCGAAGAACAGCTCCGGCAGGCTCTCGCCCGACTGGCGCACGTGCTCGATCGTGTGGCCCACGGTCCAGAACTGCGGCGCGGCCAGGAACTCGCGCTGCATCAAGCGGCCGGCGGTCTCGTCCTCGTAGGACAGCGTCGTCTCGATGGCCGCCCGGTCGGTCTCGCCCATGGCCGCCAACACCTGGAAGCGCTTGGTGTCATCCAGATCGTCGATGACGTCGGCGGCGTCGTCGGTGTCCAGCTCCTCCAGCGCGCGGGCCAGGGTGACCGACGGGGTCGCCTCCAGCACCTCCTCGCGGATATTGTCCTCCAGCTCGGCGATGATCTCGCCCAGGGCCTGGGGATCGAGGACCGGGATGACCTCCTCGCGATAGGCGGCCGACAGGAAGCCCATCAGGTCGGCGACGTCGGCGGGGTCCAGCGCCCCGACCAGCTCGGACAGGCGCGCGGTGTCGCCGCGATCGGCCGCGTCGACCACCATCTCCACATAGTCGGGATTGAGGGCGTAATCGTCGCCGAGCGCCAGGTCCTCGAGATCCTCGACGACTTCGGGCTCGGGAATGGAGAGGGCGTGGCGCGCGTCTTCGCTCAGGTCGGCTGTTTCCCGGGTCATGGGGACCTCCTGAAGTGCGCGTGCGTGATCCGAATGATTGAAAGCCTAAGCTCGTCGGGCGGTTGCCCGGAAACCTTGGCCGAAAAATGGTTAGAGCGCGGAAGGCGATTCGGAAACCGATGCCTGCCGCGCTCTACGCAAGTTCACCTGGTGCGGTCGAGAAGACTCGAACTTCCACGGGTTGCCCCACAGCGACCTCAACGCTGCGCGTCTACCAATTCCGCCACGACCGCTCGTGGTGAGGCGCGGCAGGTAGCAAACTGAATCGGCTTTGGGAAGAGGAGAGTTACGACTTGCGCGCCATTGCCACGCCGACGCCGGGTTTATCTGGGGATAGCCGCGAGCTTGCGCAGTTTTTCGGGCTCGCCGTCGCCGATCTTGAGGATCAGGCCGCCCTTCACGAACCGCCCGGTGACCGGCAGGCTGTGGGGCGAGGGCCGGCCATTCTGGTCGACGCTCTGGATGACATAGGTGAACGAGAGCCGATCGCCCTCGATCTTCGCCGGGAAGACCTGGGATCCGTTGCACCAGCCTTCGCAGAGCTCGAAGTCCACGGTCGGCCGCGGCCCGGTCTTCACCGTGAGCCGGGCGCCGACATAGTCGTCGGCTTCGTCGATATAGCGAAGATTGTCGTACCGGCCCGCATGGTCCGGCGCGGCATGGGCCGAGGCGGCGGCGAAGACGACGGCGCAGGCGAGTACGGATCGAAGCGTGACCATGGCGCGCAGCTTGGCTTCGACGCCGCGCCCCGGCAACGTCCCTTAGGCGCCGCCCGCCATGTAATCGTAGACGTCGGCCGGGCCGGTCACCTGGATGGCGATGCGATCGTCGTTGATCTGGATTTCACCGCGGGCGATCGGGTGATTGTTGGCCAGGATCCAGACCTCGTCGTTGGTCTTGGCGTCCAGCGGGATCACCGCGCCGCGGCCCATGCGCAGCAGTTGCTGCATCGGCAGGATCGACCGGCCGAGCAGAACCGAGATCTCGACATTGACGGCGTTGACCTGGCTCACGAACTAAGGCCCCTGGACCTGAAATTGCCGATGGCGGAAAAGCCCGCGCCTCGGCTCATGCAAGACTAAGGCCGCATGCTTGATCGCCCGTTAAACCTTGAAGATAAAGACCTTCCCGATTTGTCGCGCCCCGACGGCCTGGCGGCGGGGTGGGCAGTTTCGACCGGTTACGTGCCCTACCCGGCAGCTGTCGCCGCCATGGAGGCCCGCGCGGCCGCCATCGCCGACGGCTCGGCGGGCGAACTGATCTGGCTTCTGGAGCATCCGCCGCTCTACACCGCCGGCGTTTCGGCCAAGACCTCCGACCTGCTGGAGCCCGAGCGCTTCCCCGTCTTCGAGAGCGCGCGCGGCGGCCAGTTCACCTATCACGGCCCCGGCCAGCGCGTGGCCTACGTCATGCTCGACCTCACCCAGCGCGGGCGCGACGTGCGGGCCTTCGTCGCGGCGCTGGAAGCCTGGATCATCGACGCCCTGGGCGCTTTCAACGTCGTCGGCGAGATGCGCGAGGGCCGCGTGGGCGTCTGGGTCGAGCGCAAGGGTCCCGGCTGGTCGCGCGAGGACAAGATCGCCGCCATCGGCGTCAAGCTGCGCCGCTGGGTCAGCTTCCACGGGATCAGCCTGAACGTGGAGCCCGACCTGTCGCACTTCTCGGGCATCGTGCCCTGCGGCCAGACAGAGCATGGCGTCACCAGCCTGGTGGACCTTGGCCTGCCCGTCACCCTCGACGAGGCCGACGAGGCCCTCAAGGCCAGCTTCCGCAAGGTGTTCGGCGCGGTGGAGGACGCCGAAGCGCCGATCTAGATCGCGGGCGCTTTCAGGGGCGGCTGGCCGTAGCGGTTGGCGCCCTGCTCGCCGCCCATGACGCCCAGCTCGATGATCGCCCAGACCAGGACAATGGCGAAGGCGAAGTCGAGGAAGTGCTGCGGGGTCGGCCAGACGGCGACCATGGCCGCCAGCACCAGGGCCGCCCACCAGCCCGACCGGCCGCGATCGTGCAGTCGCTTGGAAAGCACGCAGGCGCCCGAATACAGCAGGGCCGAATAGACCAGCCAGCCGGTCAGCAGCCGCAGCACGTCGCCGGCGATGGCCTCGTACAGCACCGCCACGCCGATCAGCACGGCCGAGACGATCAGGAACGGCGTGCGCGCCAACCTGCCCGTGGAGGACAGGAACAGCTCCGCCCAATCGATCCGACCGTTCATGCTCGCCAAGGCTCCGCGACTCTCTTCGAGCGGAACCTAGGCGCAGCCGGCCCGATGCGGAAGTCGCACAGGCGTCACACCCTCAGGCGAAAGCCTCGGAAGCCGCCAAGGCCTCACCGGAGAAAGCTCATCCGAACTCCACCAGCACCTGGTCGGCGGCGACGGGATCGCCGGCCTTGGCGTTGACGGCTTTCACCGTGGCGT
>NZ_JBXAQX010000012.1:0-179234 GCF_058807655.1 Caulobacter sp. GW821-FHT12A07 | reverse complement strand
ACCGTCTCGCGCACCGCACGGTCCGCCGCCGCCACAACGCCCGCGTCCGCACCGCTCTTCAACCACTTCGCCATGGCGTGTTCCTCGTCCTAGTTCTCTTGGTCGGCCAAGCCGTTGACGATGCTGGTAGGACCCGCCGGAGCCGGCGGCAAAACGTCTTTATCGTGGGCAGGTATCGCCCCCGCCGTCAGCCGCCGAAGACCCCATCGACGCCGGCGTTTCCCGCCGCGGCGTCGATCGGCGCCAGGGCGGTCACCGTGATCGGCCAGGCCAGCAGCGGGACGATGTCGCGCCGGTAGTCGGCGAAATAGCCGGCCGCCCGATGGGCCTCGAGGGCGGCCTGATCGTCATAGACCTCGTGCAGCAGGAAGCCGGCCTCCGTACGGAAGAGGTCGTAGCGGCGACAGCCCGGCTCGGCCCGCGTGAAGCCGACCATGCGTCGCAGCACGGTCTCGACGTGGGCTTCCTGGCCGGGCAGCGGCGCGAAGGCAGCCTGGATCGCAACGAGGCTCATGACGCGCCGATCCCGCGCAGGGCGGCGGCGACGAAGGCGTCAGTCGAGCCGTCATGAGCGAAGCCAGCCGCCTGCGCCGCGGCGGCGGTCAGCGGCGGCAGGCGGCCGAACTGAGCCTCCAGGGACGCGTCGGGCACATAGGTCACCAGCGCCGGGTCGGCCCCGGTGTGCGCGACAATGGCGTCGACCATCTCGCCGAAGACCAGGCGCAGGGCCGGCAGGGTCACCGCCCGGGTGGTCGGCATCACCGCGCCGTCCAGGCCGGCGGCGTGGACGAGGTTGGCCGCGCAGCGCTCGACCGACATCGCCCAGATCGTCGCCTCGCGGGACACCGGAACCGTGAACGGCTTGCCGGCGGCCAGGGCGTGGAACACCTCGCTCATGAAGGCTGACTTCATGCCGCTGGGGCCGAGCGGCCGGGCCAGGATCCCCGGCAGGCGCACGCTGACGGCGTCGAGCGCGCCGCGCCGGGTCAGGTCGGCCAGGGCGATCTCGACCATCAGCTTGTGGGCGCCGTAGGTCATGGCCGGCGACAGCGGGGTGTCGTCATCGACGTGATCGGGCAAGGGCGCGCCGAAGACGGCGATGGTGCTGGTGAAGACCACGCGGGGGACGTTGCCGTGCGCCGCCACGGCCTCGATCAGGTCGAGCGTGGCGCCGAGATTGATCCGCCGCGACAGGGCCGGATCCTGCTCGGCCGTGCCGCCCATGACCCCGGCCAGGTGGAAGAGGACGTCCGCCCCCTGCCCCGTCGCCCGGGCGCGGATGGACGGGTCGGAAAGGTCGCCCTCGACCAGCTCGGCGTCCGGGCCGGCGAGGCCGGGCGGCAGTCGCGCGTCCAGCAGGACGAGACGGTCGAAGCGGCCCTGGGCTCGCAGCTGCCTGACGAGTTCCTGGCCGACGAAGCCGCCGGCCCCGGTGATGATCGCTCTCATGCCGCCCTCACCAGTAGATCAGCGGCTGGCCCGCGACGGGGCTGCGGAAGAACGGGATGGTCGATCCGCGCAGGGAGCCCAGATAGACCGTCTTCAGGTCGTGGCCCCCGAAGGTCAGGCTGGCCATCCAGGGCGCCAGGGTCCCGGTCGCGCCGGCCATCAGCTCGGGCGTCACCCGCCCCTCCTCCCAGGCCTTGTCGAGCGCCGCCGTCCCGACCGGATCGCCGTCGTCGAGCAGGGTGACGAGGTCGCCCTCCGGCGTGATGGCGATCAGGCGGTCGGCCATGATCAGGGTGCTCCAGAGATTGCCGTAGGCGTCGAAGGCGACGCCGTCGCAGAAGCCGCCGACATTGCTGGGGCCGAAGGTCTCGCGATGGCTCAGTTCGCCGTCGGCCTCGACCTTGAAGCGGGTGATCTTCCGGGCCGTGGTCTCGGCGACATAGAGCCACTCCTCCTTCGGGTCGAAGCGCAGCTCGTTGGTCCCGCACAGGCCGTCGGCGACGATGCGCACGCCGCGCTCGTCGATCAGGGCGATGTAGCCGTCGGTGCTCATGGTCTCGACGTGGCGGGTCCAGGGCACCATCTGGGTCGTCACGGTCAGCCACAGCCGGCCCTTGCTGTCGCGGGTGACGAAGTTGGCCTTGCCCAGCGGCCGACCCTCGATGTTGTCGATGATGACGCTGCTCTTGCCCTCGCGGGTCATGCGCTCGAGGCGGTCGGTCCCGAAGTTGGCGATCAGGAAGTCGCCGTTGCTGTCGAAGGTCAGGCCGTTGGGCAGCGAGCCCTGGGTGTTGACGAACCGATCCTCGAACGAGCCGCCGCCCAGCTCCTCGGGCTGCGCCTGGGAGACGATGGTCTGGGCGCCGTCGGGATCGATGCGCACCACCCCGCCCCGGGCGTCGGCCGACCACAGGGTCCCGTCGCGCTCGGCCAGGATGCATTCGGGCCGTTGCAGGTCCTTGCCGACGAAGCCGATGGCGGCGCGATCGACGCGCCAGTCGCGAAGGGGATTGTCGGGACGCAAGGCGAACTCCTGAAGCTTGGGCGCAAGGCCGCGGACGGCGCGAGCATAGGCGCGCCGCTGCGGACGGCTCGGCGTTTGTGTGGATAGGTCCTATCGGCGCGGCGCGCTCAGGCGCCGGCGATCTCGTCCTCGGGTAGCGCCAAGGCCGGACGCTCCAGCGACGGATGGCCGGCGTGGCGCTTGAGCTGCTCGATCAGCCAGCGCAGGGCCAGGTCCTGGCTGCTGGAACGGTGCCACTGGATCGACTGGCGGATGGGCGGGATGTCGACCGGCGACTCGTGGATCACCAGCGGCAGGTGCTTGGCGGCCTGCTCGGCGAGCCGCCGCTGCACCGTGGCGATGCGGTTGGTGCCGACCACCAGGCCCGGCACGGCCGTGAACGACGGCGCGACGATCTCGATCCGGCGACGCACCTGCTGGGTCTGGAGGAAGTATTCCTCGAAGGCCGGCAGGCGGGCCTTGCCGAACTGCACCGACACGTGGCCGAGCCCGAAGTAGAGCGTGCGGTCGAGCTTTTCCTTGATCTCGGTGTTGCCGCTCCAGGCGACGACCACATAGTCGTCCTCGAAGAACCGGCTCTTGGGATGGTTCTCGCTGAGGGCGTGGTCGAGGGTGATCAGGAGATCGATCTCGCGACGCTCCAGGTGCTCGCCAGGTCGGTCGTCGAGCTGGACGAGTTCGACGGTGATGTCCGGGGCCTGCTGCGAGATCGCCTGCAGGGCGCCCGACAGCATCACCGCCAGGGCGTAGTCCGAGGCCGTGACCGTGAACTTGCGGTCGGACGTGGCCGGATCGAAGCTCGGCTTGGTAGTGATGGTCGACTTGATCTGCAGCAGCACGCCGCGCACCGGCTCGGCCAGGGCCTCGCCGCGCGGGGTGAGCACCATCTTGCGGCCGGTGTTGACCAGCAGTTCGTCGCCGAAGAAGTCGCGAAGACGCCCCAGCGCGCCGCTCATCGCCGACTGGGACAGGCACAGGCGCTCGGCGGCGGCCGAGACGTTGCGCTCGTCCAGCAAGGCGTCCAGGGCCACGAGGAGGTTGAGGTCGAGCCGCTCGAAACGCATCAGGCCGCCTCGTCTTCGCTGACTTCGGGACTGAAGCGCACCGGCACGAACCAGTGGTCGTAGGCGATCGGATAGACCATCGCGGATACGGACGCGGCGTCCGTCGCGGGAACGGGCGCGGCCAGCATGGCCAGGGCGCGCCAGATGAACTGCGCCATATGATGTTCCTCCCTAAGCCGGTCTGTCGCCAGCTTTGGTATCGACGCTATCGATACCCCCTCCATCGCCCAAATCGAAAGAACGGATTTCAGCTATCGGCGCCACCGATACCCTTTGCCGCGCCGTAACATCGATCAGCCGCGCGGCGGCGAGCTATCGGCCAAATGGCTTTGCCGGCGCCCACGCCCTTCGCGCAGGTTCGCCTCAACCTGACAACGACAAGAGGGGAAACAACAGGATGGCTTCCGCTTCGCTCGCCCGCGGTCCGCGCGCGCTGACCCATGTTCTGCTGGCCGGGGCGGCCCTGCTGGTGATCTCGACGGCGCCCGTCGCGGCGCTGGCGAGGGTCGACGCGCCGCCCGCCGTGCAGCTGACCGCCGACGACTACCGGCTGCTGCACCCGGGGGTCTATACCGACCGCGAGGCCCCGCTGGTCGCCAAGTACTTCGCCGACAACCAGGCCCTGAAGGATCGCGGCCCGATCGACGTCAAGGCGCTGGTCGCCGGGACCCTGCCCAAGGACACGCCTGGTCTGGGCCCCGTGATCAAGGTCACCGAGGACTGGGTCCGCTACAACAACAGGAAGTACGACCCCGACAGCCAACTGCGTAACGACGCGGCCTATGCGCGCTCGCTGGGCTACGAGGACATACTGGCCTATCCGACCTTCGGCGCGCACGACGACAGCTACATGGCGCCGTGGCCGCCCGGCGCGCGCGACAAGCTGCTGGTCAGCGAGCTGAACCACAGCGTCACCAACCTGGCCCCGATCTATCCGGGCGACACGCTGTACCTCGTCATGAACGAGCGGACGGTGCTGGACCTGACGCCGCCGCAGGGCTCGATCACCCGCAACATCGTCATCCAGACCAAGGGCGAGGTCTTCAACCAAAAGGGCGTCAAGGTCAGCGACGTGATCTTCCGCGTCACCGAGAACGTGAAGGTGGCCAAGCCGGGCAAGGAGCCGAAGGACCGCTCGTTCCCGGTGATCTGGCAGGCCCCCGACTGGTTCAGGCGGCCGGCCCACGTCTACACCGACCAGGACTGGGCGTTCATCAAGGACGTCTGGTCCAAGGAGACCCGTCGTGGCGCCGAGCCGCTCTACTGGGACGACGTCAAGGTGGGCGACAAGCCGGCCTGGACGCTGGACGGGCCGATCGAGGTCTCGGTCGCGCCGATCCCGCCGTGGGGCATGGGTGCGGGCGGCAGCCGCACCCTCAAGCATGAGATCATGGACCCCAAGCTGGCCAAGGGCCTGATCCGGGGCGAGAAGGACGGCATCTGGCGCCTGCAGAGCCGCGCCGACTACGTGCCCGTTCCGCCGCCCAGCCCGGTGATCCCCGGCGCCCCAACGCTGGACGGCGGCATCGACACCACCAACATCCACAAGGAAGGCGCCAAGCGCGCGCCGCTGGTCAACTATCTGGGCCGGGACCTGGCCATCCGCCACCTGACCAACTGGGCCGGCGACCGGGCGTGGCTGGAGAACATCCGCTGGACCATCATGGACCCGCGCGGCATGGCCGATGTCGGCGACCCCGTCCCCTCCGACCCGCTGGCCGAGCACTTCCTGGACCGCGTGCCGTCGATGAAGGGCCGTTACGTCAACACCCACGGCCTGACCCAGGACGTGGCGATCGTGAAGTCGGAAGTGGTCGGCAAGTACGTCAAGGACGGCAAGCCGATGGTCGACCTCGTCTGGTGGGTCGAGACCATCGACGGCTACATCTTCGAGGAAGGCATGGCGACCTATCGCCTGGCCCTGAAGCCCTGATCGGCTTTCCAACGCGACGACTGGCGGCGGCGGTCCCTGACGGGGCCGCCGCCGTCTGCGTTTGGCCCCGCCGATAGCAGGTATTCTCCCTACGGCTTTCACAGAACGCCGTGCGTCGAGTTAGCGTCGCCGCAGGCTCGCCATGCCGCCCCTCGGGCGAACTGGAACGAAGCCCAAGGAGCGCCGGATCGACGGCGCCATCGGGAGGAACAATCGAAATGCGACCCTGCACCGGCCAGGGGCGAGCGCTGCTGCTCGCCTCGACGACCGCCCTCGCCCTCATGTCGGCCAGTCCGCTGATGGCCCAGACCGCCAAGCCATCCGCCGCCGACGACCAGCCCGTCCAGCTGGACGACATCATCGTCACGGCCGAACGCTCGGAGGTGGCCATCCAGGACGCGCCGCTGGCGGTCTCGGCCATCGGCGCGGCGGACCTGCAAAAACGCCAGATCAACAGCATCGAGGCCCTGGCCTCGTCGATCCCCAATGTCAGTTTCGGCCGGGCGGTCGGCATCGCCCGCATCGCCATCCGCGGCGTGGGCCTGGACACCACCACGCCGGGCAGCGAGGGCCGCGTCGCCTATCACCTGGACGGGGTCTATCTCAGCCGGCCGACCATCGCGCTGGGCACCTTCTTCGACGTGGAGCGGGTGGAGGTGGTGCGCGGGCCGCAGGGCACGCTCTACGGCCGCAACGCCACCGGCGGGGCGGTGAACGTCATCACCCAGGATCCGGAGAAGGACTTCGGCGGCTACGCCCGCGTGGCGCTGGGCAACTACAATCTGGTGCGGGCCGAGGGCGCGGTCAGCGCGCCGCTGAGCGACGCCGTCAGCCTGCGGCTGGCCGTGCAGAAGGTCGATCGCGATGGCTACGGCCGCAACATCCACACCGGCAACGACGTCGACGACGAGCACACCACCGCCGCGCGGGTGAAGCTGCTGATCGAGCCCAACGACGACTTCAGGAACGTCGCCTCGCTCGACTACTACACGGCCGACGACGCCAACTATCACTACCACTACCTGGCCCAGGGCAATCCGACCCTGGCTCCCCTCGCCTTCCGCCTGGGCGGCACGACGGCGCCCAACGCCCGCGACACCAACAACGACACCGACACCCACAACCGCCGCAAGGTCTGGGGCTTCGGCAACCAGCTGGACTGGACGCTGGGCCCGGCGACCCTGTCGTTGGTGACCGGATATCGCGAGAGCAAGACCCAGTTCCTCAGCGACGCCGACAACACCACCCTGCTGCTGGCCAACCTCTACAACCGCGAGATCTCCAGCCAGCTGAGCCAGGAACTGCGGCTGTCGGGCAAGAGCGAGCGGTTCGACTGGCTGGTCGGCGCCTACTACTTCTCCGAAGACATCAACGGTGTGAACGGCTTCTCGCCGATGTCGCGGGCCCTGGTCGGCGGGGCGATGACGCCGGCGATCGGCGCGGCCTTCGGCGGCCTGCAGAAGACGACCTCCTACGCCGCCTTCGGCCAGGCGACCTGGCGGGCTACCGACAAGCTGTCGCTGATCGTCGGCCTGCGCTGGAGCAAGGACAGGAAGGCGCTGGACGAATATTCGGTGGTCAATCTGGCCACGGACTATCCTGGCCTGCCGCCCAACCAGTTCCCGACCCCGACCAAGCTGCAACGCAATTCGTGGTCGTCGCTGACGCCGCGGGTGACGCTGGAATACGCCTTCACCCCGGATGTGAAGGCCTATGCGACCTATGCCGAGGGCTTCAAGGGCGGCGGCTATTCGGTGGGCAGCGTCGCCAGCCCCTACCAGCCCGAAAAGCTCAAGGACTACGAGGCGGGGCTGAAGGCCGAGTGGTTCGACCGCCGCCTGCGCACCAACCTGTCGGCCTTCTTCTACGACTACAGCAACCTGCAGGTTCAGAAGGTGCTGGCCACCGGCACCTTCTTCGAGAATGCGGCCAAGGCCGAGATCCGCGGGATCGAGCTGGAGTCGAGCCTGCTGGCGACGCAGAACCTGCGCATCGACCTGAACGGCGCGCTGCTGCATTCGGAATATACGCAGTTCCAGACCTCGGACCCGTCGCGCAGCTATCTCGGCGTGCTGAACTTGGCGGGCAACCGCATCGCCCAGGCCCCGCCCTATTCGGCCACCCTGGCGGTGCAGTACGGCCTGCCGACGGGCTTCGGCGACTGGACCTTCCGGGCGGAGTCGATCTGGGTCGGCAAGGTCTATTTCAACCAGTTCAACCGCGACGTCCTCTCGCAGGACGCCCACAACAAGCTGAACGCCTTCGTCACCTGGACCCATCCTGCCCAGAGCTGGACGGTGACGGCCTATGGCCGCAACCTCACCGACGAGACCCTGATCGCCACGGCCGTGACCAGCAATCCGCTGCTGACCACGCCCGTGCTGGGCACCTTCGAGCCGCCGCGCACCTTCGGCGTCGAGATCGGCTACCGCTTCTGACGGTCTGCCGGGAGGGGCGGATGTCCCTCCCGGCGTTCGTGTCGTTATTCGGCGGCGGCGAGGGTCGCGGCGTAGCGGTTGGCGGGAACGTCGATCCCCAGGCTCTCGCGGAAGGTCGTCCCCTCGTAGTCGGTGCGGAACAGGCCGCGCGCCTGGAGGATCGGCACCACCAGTTCGACGAAGGCCTCCAGCTGGCCCGGCAGGCTTTCGAACAGCACGAAGCCGTCGGAGGCGCGGCCTTCGAACCAGGCCTGCAGGCTGTCGGCGACCTGTTCGGGCGCGCCGACGAAGTGGCCGCGCGGCGTGGCGAAGCGCAGGGCCGTCTCGCGCAGGGTGAGGTTGTCGGCCTTCACGGCGGCGACGATGCGGGTGACCGAGCTCTGGTTGGAATTGGCCCCGAACTCGGCGGCCTCCAGCGGGAACGGGCCGTCGGGATCGTGTTGGCTGAAGTCGTACTCGTTGAACGGCCGGGCCAGCATGGAGAGCGCGTTGTCGAGCGAAACGAGTTCGGTCAGCTCCTTGTAGAGCGCCTCGGCCTCCTCCGCCGTCTTGCCGACCACCGGACGGGCGGCGGGCAGGACGTGCAGTTGGTCCGGATCGCGGCCGTAGCCGGCGGCGCGGGCCTTGATGTCCTTGTAGTAGGCCTGGGCGGCGTCGAGGTCCTCGTGCGAGACGAAGATGGCGTCGGCGCGCTTGGCGGCGAAGGCCTTGCCGTCCTCCGAGGCGCCGGCCTGGAAGATCACCGGCTGGCCCTGGGGCGAGCGGCTGATGTTCAGCGGCCCCTTCACCGAGAAGAATTCGCCCTTGTGGTCGAGGGTATGGAGCTTCTTGGGATCGAAGAACTCGCCGCCGGCCTTGTCGAAGGTCAGGGCGTCGTCCTCCCAGCTGTCCCAAAGGCCCTGGACGACATCGAGATACTCGCCGGCCAGGCGGTAGCGGACGTCGTGGGCGTAGTGCTTCTCGCGGCTGTAGTTGGCGGCGCTGCCTTCGAGCCAGGAGGTGACGACGTTCCAGCCGGCGCGGCCGCCGCTGATGTGGTCGAGCGAGGAGAACTGGCGGGCGACGTTGAACGGCTCGCTGTAGCTGACCGTGAGGGTGCCCACGAGGCCGATGTTGTTGGTCGCCCCGGCCAGGGCCGACAGGATGGTCAGCGGCTCGAAGCGGTTGAGGTAGTGCGGGCTGGACTTCTCGGTGATGTAGACGCTGTCGGCGACGAACAGGAAGTCGAACTTGCCGGCCTCGGCGACCTGGGCCTGGCGCTTGTAGAAGGAAAAGTCGGTGCTGGCGCCGGGGTGGGCGTCCGGGTGACGCCAATCGCCCCAGCCGGGACCGACCCCGTGCAGGATGAAGCCGAGCTTGAGTTGACGGGGCTGGGACATCGGGGCCGTTCCGTTGGCTGAAAGTGACGCAGCCTGCTTACGAAGCCCCCTGCCCGCGATCCAACGAGATGGTCTCAAGCCCCTGATCAGGCTTGGAAATATGGAACGTCGCCCTTGATCGTCACCCGCTCGACGACGCGCTCCACCGGCCAGTAGTCGAGCACCGCGTAGTGCTGGGTGGCGCGGTTGTCCCAGAAGACGATCGCGTTCGGGCTCCAGCGGAAGCGCACCTGGTATTCGGGCGACTTCACGCGGTCGAGCAGTTCGGCCAGCAAGGCGGCGGCCTCGTCCTCGGGCAGGCCGAGGATCCGCGTCGTGAAGACCTTGTTGACGAAGAGGTGCGGCTGCCCGGTCTCGGGATGGGTGCGCACCACCGGATGGCTCTGGGGCGGATAGGCCGCGCGCAGTTCCTGACGCTTGGCCTCGTCGATGCGGTAGCCGTAGCTCTGGAGGATGTCGTGCTCGGCCTGCAGGCCGGCCAGCCTGTCCTTCAGCGGTTGCGGCAGGTCGGCGTAGATGGCGGCGGTGTCGGCGAACAGGGTGTCGCCGCCCGACGGCGGCAGGGTGCGGGCGCGCAGGACCCCGCCCATCGACGGCGCGGGGCGGAAGGTGACGTCGGTGTGCCACTTGTTGGCCGCCCGCACGATCGGGACGATGGCCTCGCGCAGCTTCATGCCGTCGGCCGCCTCGATGTGCAGAATCTCCGGAAAGCCCGGCACGTGGGCGGTGACCGGATGGCCCTCCAGGTCGCCGAAATAGCGCCCGAAGCGGACGTGGTCCTCGTGGCTGATGTCCTGGTCGCGGAAGAACACCACCTTGTGGCGCAGCAGGGCCGCGCGGATCGCCGCGACGATCTCGGGCTCCAGGGGCTGGGTCAGGTCGAGCCCGGAGATCTCGGCGCCCAGCACCGGCCCGGCGGGGGTGACCGTGAGGCCGGCATAGTCTGGCGCATCGCCCGCTGAGATCGGGGTCAAGGCGTTCATGGCGTCCTCCCACGGACATCGCCGCTTCGAGAACGGCGTTATCCTACTGTAGACATGGGAATTGGCAGGGCTCAAGTGCGAGCGAGTCCTTCTCCCCTTGCGGGAGAAGGTGGCGGCCGAAGGCCGTCGGATGAGGGGTCTCTCAGATGGCAGACGCCCCGCCCGGCCTGACCGACGCACGCGGCTTTCAGTTCTGAGAGACCCCTCACCCGACCCTGCTCCGCAGGGCCACCCTCTCCCGCAAGGGGAGAGGGATCAGGTGTTCCGCTTTCGCGGGGATTTTGCGGGAGGAAGGCCGGCGCTGCGGAAGCTGAAAACGGCCCCCCTCCGGCCCTTTGGGCCACCTCCCCCAGAGGGGGAGGATCTTTAGCCTCACACCACCGCCGGCGCCGGGGTCAGGGCGCGGACGGCGGCGATGATGGGGTCGGCTTCGGTGCGGGCCAGCCAGTCGGGGCTGACGTCGGCGAAGCGGACGACGCCGGCGCGGTCGATGACCACCACGGCCGGCTGCGGCAGCTCCCAGGCGCCCGTGCCGGTGACGTCGCCTATGAAGGTTCCCTTGGCGCGCTGGGCGTCCTGGCTGGCCTGGTCGGCGGTGTAGAGGATCCCAAACCGGCGGCCGAGTTCGTTGCCGAGGTCGGCGGCGACCTTGTAGCTGAGGCCATGGCGCGTGCGGATTTCGACGAGGCGCTCGGGAACCTGCGGGCTGACGGCGACCAGGGTCGCGCCGATCGCCTTCAGGGCCGGGGCCAGCGCCTCTTCATAGTAGGGCAAGGCGATGTTGCAGGCCGGGCAGCCGGCGAAGCGGAAGAAAATCAGCACCGCCGGTCCCTTGGCGGTCAGGCCTTCCAGGGTCAGGTCGCCGCCCTCGACGTCCTTCAGGACGAAGGGGGCGACCTTGTCGCCGACCTTGACCCAGGCGTCGGGGTCGGCCGCCTCGACCAGCCGGGCGCGCTGGTCGATGTTGATCTTCAGCGCGGCCGGCTCCCAGGTGCGGACGCGTTCGGCATGCAGAGCGGCCAGGCGCTCGCGCAGGGTCTGATGGCTCATGAAATCCTCCCTTTGTGGTGTGTGGGGCTCATCCGGCGACCGTTCCATTGAACGAGCGGTCGAAGGCGGCGGCCGGATCGAGGGTCGAGGTGATCGCCCCGGCGTCGCGGAAGTGGTCGAGCACGGCCCGGGCCTCGGCCACCGAGCCGTCGTCGATCGGCACGGGGGCGAAGCGGTAGTAGCGAACGGTGTACTGGGCCACGTCCAGCGACAGGCCCGTCTCCTTGGACAGCACGGCGGCGAAGGCGTCGGGATTGTCGATCGCCCAGCGTCGCGCCCTGGCCAGGCGGCGCAGGAAGTCGTCGATCTGCGGCCGCTTGGTCTCGATCGCCTTGAGGCTGGCGGCCTCGTAGCCCGCGCCGAGCAGGATCCCCTCGCCGTCGACCAGGATCCGGGCGCTGTCGTGCAGGCGGGCCAGGGCCACGTAGGAGCCCCAGGTCACCCAGGCGTCGATCGAGCCGGCGGTGAAGGCGGCCTTGGCGTCGCCCGGACTGAGGAAGACCAGCGAAATATCCGATGGCTTCAGGCCGGCCTGCTCGACCACCCGCAGCAGCAGGTAGTGGCCGATGGAGCCGCGCCCCGTGGCGATCTTCTTACCCTTCAGGTCGGAGGGCGCGCGGATCGGCGAGTCCTTGGGGACCAGGATGGCGGTCGCCCCGCCGCCGCTGCGGGCGGCCTGGACGGCCTTGATCTTGGCCCCGCTGGCGTAGGCGAAGAGGAATGGCGCGTCGCCGGCCTCGCCCAGGTCCACCGCCCCCGCGCCCAGGGCCTCGAGCAGGGGCTGGGCGGCGGGGAATTCGCTCCATTCGATCTTGTACGGCACGCCTTCGAGGGCGCCCGAGGCGATCAGCACGGCCTTGGTGCCGCCGCGCTGGCTGCCGACCTTGAGCGGCGCGGCCGCATCGCCCTTGCCGCAGGCCGAAAGCCCCGACGAGAGACCGGCGAGCGCGCCGAGACCGATGATGAGCTGGCGTCTTTGCATGCCGCCCTCCCCTTAGAAGCGTTGGGTCAGGCGGGCGTAGTAGTAGCCGCCGGTGATGCCGAAGGGCGAGAACAGGCCGAACTGCAGGGTGCCCTGGTCGGCGTTGACGATGCCGATCTTGTCGGGGTGCTGGTCGAACAGGTTGTTGGCCCCGATGGCGATATTGGTGGTCGGCCGCACGTCCCAGGCGATGTCGAGATCGGCCACCCACTTGGGACTGAAGGTGCGGTCGAGGCTCGCCGAGGTGCCGGCCTCGGTATATTCGCCGTAGCGGGTTGTCCGCAGGCTGGCGCTGAGCGTCTGGCGGCTCCAGACCGCGCCCAGCACGATCTTCTCGCGCGGCGTGCCGCGGGTCAGGTCCGAGATCTTCTGGCGGTCGAACAGCACCAGGCTGGGGTTGACCGCCTTGAGGATGGCCGGGGTCTCGATGACATCGCGGACCTTGGTCTTGTTGAAGGCGTAGGCGGCGTTGAGGTTCAGCTTGCCGACCGAGCCCAGGTCGAGGCCGTACTCGGCCACGAAGTCGACGCCCGTCGTCCGGGTCGAGACGGCGTTGGTGTAATAGGTCGCCGTCAGGCCCTGCGGGAAGCGGGCCAGCAGGCCGACCAGCGCCGACTGCGACTGCAGCTGGGTCACCGACAGGTCGAGGTTGCTGGTGTCGACGATGCGGTCGTCGATGTCGATCTGGTAGGCGTCCAGCGTCAGGCGCAGGCGGGCCAGGGGCTCGGCGGTGATCCCGAAGCTGTAGTTGGTCGAGGTTTCCGGCTTCAGCGGCGTCGCCCCCAGGGCCTTGGCCTCGGCGCTGTCGGTGCGCAGCACCTTGGTCGGATAGGTCAGATATTCGCCGGGCGTGCAGACGCCGCCGCGGAAGGTGTTGTTGGGCGCGGCCGGGCACAGGCTGCCGGAAATGGTCGAGGTGGCGAAGATGCTCTGGCCCAGCGACGGGGCGCGGAAGCCGTTGCTGACCGTGGCGCGCAGGGCGTAGCCGGGCAGGAACTCCCAGCGGGTGGTCAGCTTGCCGCTGGTCGTCTCGCCGACATCGCCGGTGTAGCGCTCGTGGCGGAGCGCGGCGCCGACGTACCAGTTTTCCGTCAGATCGGTCCCGAGGTCGGCGTAGACGGCGTAGGCGTGGCGCGAGGTCGAGCCGGCGTCTTCCGGCGCGGTGCCGGCGTAGGACGACAGGCCCGGGTTAGGGCGCAGGCCGGCGAAGGGCTGGCCGGCGGGGATCACGTAGTCGCCGACGATGTAGGAGGCCTCGTCGCCGGCCTCGATCAGGAAGTGCTCGTAGCGGTGCTCAAGACCCCACGACACCTGCAGCGGATGCGGCAGGATCCCGGCGAACTCCCGCGTGACGTCGAGGTTGTTGGTCCACTGCTGGAACTGGTGGGTCGACAGGTGGAAATAGGTCGGGCTGTCGGGGCCGAGGGTGGCGTTGAGCGTGTTCTCGCCGTCGAGCTGGGCGTGGTCCTGGGCGAAGGTGGTCGAGGCGTCCCACGACCAGCCGGCCTTTTCGCCGCGCGCGCCGAAGCTGGTCTGCCAGTCGAGCTCGAAGATCCGCCGCAGGGCGTTGAAGCCGTTGGGATAGACCTCGGGCAGCGAGTTGCGGTTCAGCGGACGGCCGGCGGTGACGCCCGTGACCGGGGCCAGGTTGGGCAGGAAGCTGCCGGTGACCTTCTTCGAGGAGCGGTGGCTGACCGTGCCGCTGGAATAGAGCGTCAGGTCGCGCCAGGGCAGTTCGGCGTTGTAGGCCGTGGCGATGATGTCTTCCTCGCCCGGGCCGTAGCTGGCGCCCCAGTAGTAGCGGTCGGCCGTGGCGTCGCGGGCGTCGGGGGTGACGGTGGTCACGCCGCCCGTGGTGGTGACTGTGGGCTGGTAGAGGTACTGGGCGCGGGACGGCACGGCGCGCGAGGCGGCCTCGTTGTTCTTCCAGTTGATCGCCAGCTGCAGGAAACCGCCGTCCTCGCCCAGGGGCCGGGCCCAGGTCAGGCTGGCGGCGCGGGTGTCGCCGTCGCCCAGATAGTTCTGGCCGCCGGTGTAGGAGAACTCGCCGCCTTCGGTCCCCTTCTTGAGGATGATGTTGACGACCCCGGCGATGGCGTCCGAGCCATACTGGGCCGAGGCGCCGTCGCGCAGCACCTCGATGCGCTCGATGGCCGAGGCCGGGATCAGGTCGAGATCCACCGGCACGCCGCCGCGGCCGACGCGGGCCAGGTTGTTGATCAGCGAGGTGGTGTGGCGGCGCTTGCCGTTGACCAGGAACAGGGCCTGGTCGCCGTTGAGGCCGCGCAGGGTGATGGCCCGCACGGTCCACGAGGTGCCGCCGCCGTTGACGCCCGGCAGGTTGAACGACGGGATCAGGGTGTTGAGCACCTCCTTCAGGCCGACCTTGCCGGTGGCGGTCAGCTGCTCGGACGAGATGACGTCGATGGGCGCGGGACTGTCGGCGACCGTGCGGCGCACGCCGCGCACGCCGGTGACGACGACGCCGTCCACGGAGTCGACCGCCGCGTCGGGCGCATCGACGGTGGGGATCGGCTCGGCGGCCAGGGCCGCGCCCGAGGCGCAGGCCAGCAGCAGGCCGGCGAAGGCCGAGCGTTTGAGGGTCTGGGAAATCGGGGTCTGGGAAACCAGAGTCTGGGAAACACGAGTCAAAAGGCTATCCCCCGCGCGGTGATCCGCGTCGTTGCATGGTCTTGAAAGAGAGAAGGTCGTGGGCGGTCCGGCGGACGTCAGGCGACGACCGGGCCGACGGGCGGGCGGCGCTGATCGAGGACGGCGACGCTCATGGGGAACCTCCATCTCGCCGACACGAGGCGGTCGGCGGAGGCGAACATGGCGAGCGCGCTCAAACCCGGCGAACGAGTATTTCTCCGAAAGAATTCAGAGATTTATATATCGCGATACGCAATAATCGGCATTTGCGGAACACATAGTCGCCGGGGTTGTCGCGATGTTTCAGCGGCGCCGGACGAAACCATCAGCGGGGCTCGACAGCGCCCTTGCGCGACGCTTGAGGATCGCCGAAACAAAACTCCATCAATCTTGTAGAGTTTTATCCCGATGACATCGCGTCCCGTGATCGCCGTGGTCGGCGCCGGCTTCAGCGGCGTCATGACCGCCCTGCACCTGTTGCGGGACGGCGCGGGCGCGCGGGTCGTCCTGCTGGAGCGGCGCAGCCCCGTGGGCCTGGGCGCGGCCTACGCCACGCATAATCCCAGCCATCGGCTGAACGTGCGGGCCGGCAACATGAGCGCCTGGCCGGACCGGCCGGGCGACTTCACCGCCTGGCTGCGCGGCCAGGGGCTGGAGGTCGGGGCCGGCGACTTCGCCACGCGCGGCGACTACGGCCGCTATCTGCAGGGCCTGCTGGCCGACGCGGTCGCCGGGCCGGAAGCCGCGGGCCGGCTGATCGTCGCGCCCGACGAGGTGGTGGGCCTGGAGCCGGGCGGCGACGGCTGGCGGCTGACGACGGCCATGGGCCGGCCGATCCTGGCGAACGCCGTGGTCCTGGCCCTGGGCAATCCGCCGCCCTGCCGGCCGGCCGGCGTCGACGAGGCCCTGGCTGCATCTTCCGCCTATGTCGCCAATCCCTGGCGCTGGGATCCGAAGGCCCTGCCGCAGGGGCCGGTGCTGCTGCTCGGCACGGGCCTGACCATGATCGACGTGGCGCTGAGCCTGGAAGACGCCATGCCCGGCCGCTCGATCATCGCCCTGTCGCGCCGGGGCCTGACACCGCGCGAGCACGAGGGCGAGCCGCCCGAACACCCGCCGCTGCCGCCCTCCCCCGACCTCAGCCCGCACGCGGCCCTGGAATGGCTGAAGCGGACGGCGGCCGTGTACGGCTGGCGGACGGCGGTCGACGCCCTGCGCCCGGCGACCCAGGACCTGTGGCGCGGCTGGAGCGTGGCGCGCAAGCAGGCCTTCCTGCGGCACGCCCGGCCGTTCTGGGACGTGCACCGCCATCGCCTGTCGCCCGAGGTGGCCGCGCGGGTGGCCAATCTGCGCCAGTCCCGCCGCCTGAAGGTCGCCGCCGGCAAGATCGTTCGCCTGGCCGAGAGGCCGGACGGCCGCGTCGAAGGCGCCTGGCGGCCGCGCGGCGAGATGGACGCCCAGCCGTTCGTCGTCAGCGCGGTGATCAACGCCACCGGCCCCACCGGCGACGTGACGCGATCGCGCGATCCGCTGGTCCTCGACCTGATCCGTCGGGGCTTGGCGCGTCCCGATCCGATGCGGCTGGGTCTCGACGTCGATCCCGACAACCGCCTGCTCGACGTTTCCGGCGCGGCGGCCCCCAGCCTGTTCGCGGTCGGCCCGGTGACGCGCGGCGCCTGGTGGGAGATCAACGCCGTGCCCGACATCCGGAGCCAGGCGGCGCAGGTGGCGACGGCGGTGCTGGCGGCGACGCGCTGAGCCCAAATACGAAAAACCCCCGCCGGCGGACCGACGGGGGTGTTTTCACGCTTCGAGCGGTAAGACGCTTACGCGCCGCCCGGGAAGCGGAACGGAACCTTCACGGTGCCGGTCTTGGCGCCCATCGGCAGCTTCTCGGCGATGCACATGGCCGCCTTGTCGAAGCCCTTGCCGGCCGCGCTGTTGTCGACGACCTTGCAGCCCGAGAGCTTGCCGGCGTCGGCGGTGCACTCGAGCATCACCTGAGCGGCGTCCTTGGTGTTGGCGAATTGCTGCAGGCAGCGGCCCATCTGGTCTTCGAAACCACCGGCGGCCGAAGCAGCCGAAGCGACGAAGAAGCTGCCGGCCATAGCCGCTGCGAAAGCGATCGAGAATTTCATAGCCGCCCATCCCTCCTGGCGAAAACTTGATGGGAGGGTTTTCGCAGGAGGCCGCTAACGAAGAACCAAGGTTCGCGGTTAATCTTTTCTGAAAATGATTAATGTGCGCCCGAGGCTTTCGGAAAGCGTCTCAGAGCTCCAGGGCCGCCGTGTGGATCAGCTCCGAGAGCTTGGCGATCGACGGGTGCGGCGCGGGGCCGGTCCGACGAACATAGGCCACTTTCGGCAGGCTCGGTAAAGCCCCCTCGGCGATGGGCTGGGCCTCGGGGCGGAACAGGCTGGTGCGGCAGGTCACCGCCAGACCCGATTGGACCGCGGCGCGCAGGGCCGAGAGGCTCGGCGTCTCCAGGGCCACGCGATACGAGCGCCCTTCCCGCTCCAGCGCCGCCAGGGCCGCGTCACGGAACCGGCACGGGGCCTCCAGGATCGCCAGCGGCAGCACCTCCTGCTGGGCGAGGTCGGGCTCGCCGTGCCAGACCATCGGCACGGTGCGGGCGGCGGCCGGGTCGTCGTAGGCGCCCATGCAGAGGATGACGTCCAGGCGGTCGCTACGCAGCAGTTCCAGCAGTTCCGGCGAGCCGGCCACCCGCACCTGCAGCTGGGTGTCGGGATTGAGCTGGGCGAAACGGGCCAGGACGCCCGACAGCAGGGTCTCGGCGAAGTCCTGCACCAGCCCCACCCGCGCGGGCCCGGCCAGGGCGTCGCCGGTCAGGGCGACCACGGCGCGGTCGTTGAGGGCGAGGATGTCGCGGGCGTGGCCCAGCAGGGTCTGGCCGGCCGGGGTCAGCGACAAGCGCCGTCCCTCGCGGTGGAACAGCGGCGTCAGCACGGTCTCCTCCAGCCGCTTCATCTGCAGGCTGAGCGCCGACTGGGTGACGAAGACACGTTCGGTGGCGCGCAGCATCGACCCGCTGTCGACGATGGCCACGAAGCTGCGGAGAAGTTCGGTCGGAAGGTTGGTCGGCATCTGGCGTCCCGTCTGACCCCGTTGAGGAACTCTAATAAGACCCCTGAGGATAAGTCTATTGATCGAGTAGGAATTCAGCGTCCATCTCTGTGAAGCAACGGCGCCCCCGCCGCAACGGTCACAGCGATGGAAGCGACCCGATGTCTTTGGCGATCGCCGATAGAATTTCTCTAGCGAGACCATTCCCCAAGGGGTGGCGATGGCCTCGCCTCTCCCGTGCGCGGTGGCTATCTCCGGTCGTGCTTCTGGCCTTGTGGGAGTTGGGTTCGCGCTTCGGCGTGATCCCCGAACGCGTGCTGGCCGCGCCCTCGACGGTGGCTGAAACCTTCTGGGCGCTGACGGTCTCGGGCGAGCTTCCCGCCAACCTGCTGGTGTCGCTGGCCCGCGCCGCCGCCGGCCTGGCGATCGCCCTGGCCGTCGCCGTGAGTCTGGGCCTGCTGGCCGGCCTGTCGCGCTGGGGCGAGACCGTCGTCGACCCGCTGATGCAGATCAAGCGGACCATCCCGTCCCTGGCCCTGACCCCGCTGTTCATCGTCTGGTTCGGCATCGGCGAGACGCCGAAGATCGCCCTGATCGCCGTGGCCACGACCTTCCCGATCTACCTGAACCTCTTCGCCGGGGTGCGCGGCATCGACGTGCGGCTGGTCGAGGCCGCCCGCAGCTTCGGCCTGTCGGGCTGGAGCCTGGTGCGCGAGGTGATCCTGCCCGGCGCCCTGCCCTCGTTCTTCGTCGGCCTGCGCTACGCCCTGGGCGTCTCGGTGCTGGTGCTGGTGGTGGCCGAGCAGATCAACGCCCAGGCCGGCCTCGGCCACCTGATCAACAACGCCCGCGACTTCATGCGCACCGACATCATCGTCGTCTGCCTGCTCGTCTACGCCCTGCTCGGCCTTGGCGCCGACGCCCTCGTTCGCACGCTGGAGCGCCGCGCTCTGGCCTGGCGCCCCAGCCTCGTGGAGCAATGACCATGGTCCAGCCGCGCATCCGCCGCCGCGCTTTCGACACCGCCGCCGTTCCGGCCGCCGCGCCATCGACCGCGCCTTCGGTCGCCCCCGCCGTGAAACTGAACGGTTTCGTCCGCCAGTTCGGTGAGAACCGGGTCATCGACGGCCTGGATCTCTCGATCGCTCCGGGCGAATTCGTCGCCCTGCTGGGCGCCAGCGGCTCGGGCAAGACCACCCTGCTGCGCACCCTGGCCGGCCTCGACCCTGTCGGCGACCAGGACGTCACGACGCCCAGCACCCGCGCCGTGGTGTTCCAGGACGCCCGCCTGCTGCCGTGGAAGAAGGTCTGGCGCAACGTGGCGCTGGGCTTGAAAGACCCAAGCTTCAAGAAGGGGGATGTCCGGGCCCGCGCCGAGGCGGCGCTGAAGGAGGTCGGCCTCGGCCACCGCCTCGACGCGTGGCCCTCCACCCTCTCCGGCGGCGAGGCCCAGCGCACGGCCCTGGCCCGCGCCCTCGTACGCGAGCCGGGTCTGCTGCTGCTCGACGAGCCGTTCGCGGCCCTCGACGCCCTGACCCGGCTGAAGATGCACGACCTCGTTCTGAACCTCTGGAACGAGCACAGGCCCGCCGTCCTGCTGGTCACCCACGACGTGGACGAGGCCATCTCGCTGGCCGACCGCGTGCTGGTGCTGAACAAGGGCCGGATCGCCGCCGAGGAGCATATCGCCCTGGAGCGCCCGCGCGCGCCGGACGCCCGCTTCCAGGCCATCCGCCGCCGCCTGCTCGGCCACCTGGGCGTCGAGGCCCCCGCTTTCCACGAAGGCTCGCTGATCGCCTTCCCGACCGGCGAGACGGTCCAGTGAGCACAGCCGCCGCTCGCCGTCTGGAGCCCTCGCCCCACCTGCCCGACCTGGACGCGGTGCTGCCGGGCCTGACGGAGGCCTTCGCCGCCACCGCTGGTCAGCACGATCGCGAAGCCAGCTTTCCGTTCGCCAACTTCAAGGCCCTGCACGAAGCAGGCCTGCTGGCCCTGACCGCCCCGGCGCGTCTGGGCGGCCTCGAAAGCGACCTGCCGACCGCCCTGAAGGTGGTCTCGGCCGTCGCCCGGGGGGAACCGGCCACGGCGCTGGTGCTGGTGATGCAGTACCTGTTCCACGCCTCGGTCGAGGGCCGCTCGGGCTGGCCCGAGCACCTGAAGCAGAAGGTGATCGGCGACGCCGTCGCCAACGGCGCCCTGATCAACGCCCTGCGGGTCGAGCCCGATCTCGGCACGCCGGCCCGCGGCGGCCTGCCGGCCACCATCGCCCGCCGTACGCCGGAAGGCTGGCGGATCAGCGGCCGCAAGATCTACTCCACCGGCTCCAGCGCCCTGACCTGGTTCGTGGTCTGGGCCCGCAGCGACGATGCAGACCCCCTGGTCGGCGGCTGGCTGGTGCGCGCCGACAGCCCCGGCGTGATCATCGAGGAGACCTGGGATCACCTGGGCCTGCGCGCCAGCGCCAGCCACGACGTGATCTTCGAGGACGTGCTGGTTCCGCTGGACCACGCCCTGGATCCGCAGCCCCCGGGCGCCCCGCCGCCCTATTCGCCGGTGTTCGGAACCTGGTCGTCGGTGCTGACGGCGGCGATCTACGATTCCGTGGCGCGCGCCGCTCGCGACTGGCTGGCCGACTTCCTGATCGCCCGCAAGCCGGCCAACCTGGGCGCCAGCCTCTCCACCCTGCCCCGCTTCCAGGAAGCTCTGGGCGAGATCGACGCACTGCTCTTCGCCAATCGCGTGCTGCTGGACAGCGCCGCGAAGGGCGACACGGCGGCGAGCGAGAGCGGTCTGGTCAAGCACCTGGTCACCGAGAACGCCATCACCGTGGTCGAGAAGGCCCTGAAGCTGACCGGCAACCCCGGCCTGACCCGCGCCAATCCGCTGGAGCGCCATCACCGCGACGTGCTGTGCGGCCGGGTGCACACGCCCCAGGCCGACGTGGTGCTGACCGGCGCCGGCAAGGCCGCCTTCGCTTCGCGGGAGGCCCTGGCATGAGCCGCCTGGTCGTCGCCAGCCAACTGCCCGAGGTGTTCAACACCGTCTTCGCCCAGCACGCGGCGGACGCGGAGATCGTGTCCGTACCGCCGGGGCTGACCACGCCCCTGCCGCAGGATGCCAAGGTCCTGGTGGCCGCGCCGTTCCGCAAGGCCGGCGGCGTGCTGCCGGCCAAGGCCCCGCCGGGCTGGCCGTTCGACGTGCGCTGGGTGCAGCTGGTGTCGGTGGGCATCGACTTCTATCCGGACTGGCTGTTCGACGGCCCGGTGGTGACCTCGGCGCGCGGCTCCTCGGCCGTCGCCCTGGCCGAGTTCGCCCTGGCGGCGATCCTGGCCGAGGCCAAGCGCCTGCCGGAGATCTGGATCGACAAGGCCGAGCGCTGGGCGCCGCAGCCGCTGAAGCTGATCTCGGGCACGACCCTGGGCCTGGTGGGCTTTGGCGCCATCGGCGAGGCCCTGGCCCCGCGCGCCCAGGCCCTGGGCCTGAACGTCATCGCCACCCGCCGCTCGGACAAGCCGATCCCCGTGGCCGGCGTCGAGCGCGTGGCGGACCTGAAGACCCTGTTCGCCCGCAGCGACCACGTGGTGCTGGCCGCTCCGGCCACGCCGGAGACCGAGCGCCTGATCGGCCGCGAGGTGCTGGCGGCCGCCAAGCCGGGCCTGCACCTGATCAACATCGCCCGCGGGGCGCTGATCGACGACGACGCCCTGCTGGCGGCGCTGGACGACGGCCGAGTGTCGCGCGCGAGCCTCGACGTCACCTTCCCCGAGCCCCTGACCGACGGCCACCCCTTCTACGGCCATCCGAAGGTTCGGCTCTCGCCGCACACCTCGGTGCACACGCCCGACACCCGCATCAACCTGGCGACCAGCTTCGCCCAGAACCTCGCCCGCTTCCGCGCCGGCGCGCCCCTGGCCGACGTCGTCGACCTGTCGCGCGGCTACTGACAACAAGGACCCTTCGCGATGACCGCGATCCCCGCCGCCCGCAGCTTCACCGCTTCCGGCCCGCATCCCGCCAAGATCGAGAGCGTGCTGCCGCCGTTCGGCTCGCGCGAGATTCCGCAGCAGCCGACGATCGAGCTGGAGCGGCTCTATCGCAAGCAGCGCCTGGCCGCCGGCTATCGGCTGTTCGGCCGCTACGGCTTCGACATGGGCGGCGCCGGGCACATCACCGCCCGCGATCCCGAGCTGACCGACCACTTCTGGGTCAATCCGCTGGGCGTGCACTTCTCGCGCATCAAGGTTTCGGACCTGATGCTGGTCAGCCACGCCGGCGAGATCGTGCAGCCGCCGGCCAAGGCTCCGGCCCGCCTGAACCGCGCGGCCTTCGCCATCCACTCGCAGCTGCACGAGGCCCGGCCCGACGTGGTCGCCGCAGCCCACTCGCACTCGCTGTACGGCAAGGCCTGGTCGGCGCTGGGGCGGCTGCTGGATCCGCTGACCCAGGACTCGGCGGCCTTCTATGACGACCACGCCCTGTTCGAGGAATTCTCGGGCGTGGTGCTGGACACCAGCGAGGGCCAGAAGATCGCCAAGGCGCTGGGGCCGAAGAAGGCGGTGATCCTGCAGAACCACGGCATCTTGACCGTCGGCCAGTCGGTGGAGGCCGCCGTCTGGCGCTACCTCGCCCTGGAAAACGCCTGCCAGGCCCAGCTGCTGGCCGAGGCCGCCGGCCCGACCAAGCCGATGTCGCCGGAGGTGGCCAAGCACACCGCCGGCCAGGTCGGCACCGAACTGGGCGGCCTGTGGTCGTTCCAGCCCTACTGGGACATCGTCACCGAAGAAGAGCCGGACCTGTTCGACTGATGACCGGCATCTCCCTGTCCCGCCGCGACCTGATGTCGGGCGGCCTTTCGATCGCGGGCCTGTCGCTGGCCGGCCTCACCACCGTGAACCTGGCCGCCTGCTCTCCCAAGGGCGACGGCAAGGCCGGCTCGCTGGCCGACCTGACGCTGAGGGTCGCCACCTATCGCGGCAATCCCGAGAGCTTCTTCGGCGAGGCCGGCATCGCCGCCCCGCCCTACAAGCTGGCCCGCACCCAGTTCGCCGGCGGCAACCTGATCGCCGAGGCGATCAACGCCCGGGCGCTGGACTTCGGCGGCATGAGCGAGATCCCGCCGATCTTCGTCGCCGCCCAGCCGGGCAACCAGGTGCGCATCGTCGGCGTGCTGAAGGGCGACGTGAACAACCAGGTGCTGCTGGTCCCCAAGGGCTCGCCGGCCCGGGACTTCAAGGACCTGAAGGGCAAGCGCATCGGCTATGTGAAGGCCACGACCTCGCACTACATCCTGCTGCGCCTGCTGCAGGAGGCGGGCCTTTCCTGGAACGACATCCAACCGGTGGCGCTGAGCCCGCAGGACGGCCTGGCCGCCTTCCAGAGCGGGGCGCTGGACGCCTGGGTGATCTACGGCGTCATCGTCTACCAGGCCCGCGAGGCCGGGGCGCGGGTGCTGCGCACGGCGCTGGGCATCCTGTCGGGCAACTACCTGATCACGGCCGCCAAGGAGGCGCTGGACGATCCGCTGCGGCTGCAGGCCATCGGCGACTATGTCAGCCGCTACAAGAAGGTTTTCGACTGGATCAACGCCGACGGCGAGCGCTGGGCGCGGGTGCGGGAACAGGCGACGGGGGTCAAGGCGGCCTACTACGCCCAGGAGTTCAAGGAGCGCTCCTCGCCCTACATCCTGCAGCCGATCAGCGAGGCGGCCATCGCTTCCGAGCAGGCCGTGGCCGACACCTTCGCCGCCGCCAAGATCATTCCCGGAGCCGTCGACGTGCGGCCGCTGTGGGATGACCGGCTCTCATCGTTCCTCAAGTAATGTCGAGTTCTGCAAATATATCCGATGACCTCGGACGATATGAGCAGAGCTATCCGCTCGATCATTTTATATTCGTTGAGATGAGAGGCGGCGCGACGGCAAATCCCCACCGAACAAGTCGGGGATAAATTCGTGCGAACCTTCAAGCTTCAACTTCTCGCCTTCACTTCCGGCCTCGTCTTCGCTAGCGGAGCCTGGGCCGGCGGGGCCTTGGCGGCCGAGCCGGCGCCGACCACCAATGCTGACGATGCGGCCTCCCCCGCCGTCGAGCAGGTGATCGTCACCGCCGAGCGCCGCGCCACCGACCTGCAGAAGACCGCGATCGCCATCTCGGCCTTCGGCTCGCAGGTGCTGGCCGACCGCAAGGTCGACAGCATCCGCGACCTGTCGGGCCAGATTCCGAACTTCAGCATCAGCCGCGTCACCATCAGCCACACCACCCAGACCTATGCGCTGCGCGGCGTCGGCGAGGCCGATCCGATCCAGGAGCCGGTGCTGGCCGTCTATGTCGACGACGTCTACATCCCGCGCCAGATCGGCTCGATGGTCGAGTTCAACGACCTGGAGCGCATCGAGGTGCTGCGCGGCCCGCAGGGCACGCTCTACGGCCGCAACTCCAGCGCCGGCGCCCTGCGCATCATCACCCGCGATCCCGGCCAGGAATTCCGCGCCAAGGCCGAGGTGGGCCTGGGCAGCTATGGCGCCGTCGACGTGCGCGCCCTGGTCGAGGGTCCGATCGTCGACGACAAGCTGTCGGGCAGCTTCTCCTACATCCACCACAAGCGCGACGGGGTGACCTTCGACCCGACGCTGAACCACGACGTCAATCGCATCGATCTCGACGCCTACCGCGCCAAGCTGCGCTGGACGCCGACCGAGAAGCTGGACGTGCTGTTCACGCTGAACGCCCTGCGCGACCGCAGCGACAGCCGCAGCTACGTGCCGGTCACCCAGCCGAACGGCGAATTCAACAACCGCCGCTCCTATTCCGAGGTCGAGCCCAAGCAGGACCTCGACCAGATCAGCGGCTCGATCCGCGTCCAGTACGCCCTGAGCGACCATCTGAAGCTGAAGTCGATCACGGCCTACGGCGGCTTCAACCTGAACCCGGTCTATTACGACAACGACGGCCAGGCGGCGCTGATCCAGAAGAACCTGATCCACTACAACGACCAGTACGCCACCCAGGAAATCCAGCTGAACGGCGACTTCGGCAAGCTGACCTTCACCAGCGGCCTGTTCTACCTGCATGAGCGGTTCTTCGTGCAGCGCGACGGCTACAGCCGCCGGACCGCAACGGTCACCGATCCGGTGACGACGCCCAGCAACTACGGCTTCGCCCGCGCCCACAACATCACCAACACCGACGCCTACGCCCTGTTCGGCGAGGCGACCTATGCGGTGACCGACCGCCTCAGCGTCACCGGCGGCCTGCGCTGGACCAACGAGGAGAAGGAATTCACCTTCGACAACAAGGTGCTGAACCTGGCCGGCCAGGTCACCGGCCAGTCGATCGCCGGAACCGCCGACAAGACCTTCTCGGCGATCACCCCGAAGCTGTCGGTGCAGTACCAGTGGACGCCGGCCGTCCTGCAGTACGCGACCTATTCCAAGGGCTTCAAGTCGGGCGGCTTCGACAACCGGGCCACGCGCCTGGACTTGGCCACCCGCCCGTTCGCGCCGGAAGACGTCAACACCTACGAGACCGGCCTGAAGACCGAGTTGTTCGACCGCCGGGCGCGGGTGAACCTGGCGGCCTTCTACAACGACTACGAAAACCTGCAGGTCAGCTACAGCGACCCGGCCTATCCGGGCAATTCGATCCGCGGCAACGCCGGCGAGGCCCACACCTACGGCGTCGAACTGGAGACCGACGTGCGGGCCACCGAGCGCCTGAGCCTGCAAGGCTCGGTCGGCTGGCTGTACGCCGTCTACGACACCTACAAGAACGCCGGCGGCGTGGGCGTGAACGCCGACGGCCATCGCCTGCTGAACTCGCCGCGCTGGAGCCTGTCGGGCGGGGTGACCTGGGATGTCCCGGTGGAAGTTCCGGGTTCGATCCGCGCCAACCTGAACGCCCAATGGCAGACCAAGACCTATTTCAGCGCCCTGCAACGGCCGCAGGACGAGGCGCCCGCCCAGGGCTTCCTCAACGGCACGATCACCTGGACCGCACCCAACCCGCAGTGGGCCGTGCAGCTGTCGGGCCGCAACCTGCTCGACAGCGACAAGCCGGTGACCTCGACCTACACGCCGGCCACCGGGGTCTATTACAAGAACTATCCCGATCCGCGGACCTGGCTGGTCACGCTGAAGTACGCGCTGTGATCCGATGACCGGCGCGCCCAACCTCACCCGCCTGGCCAACTTCGTCGGAGACCTCGGCGCCCTGCTCGACCGCACGGGCGAGGAGGCGGAGATCCTGCGCGAGGGGGGCGGCCTGCTGGCCGCCCTGATCGCCACCGACGACTGGCTGCCGGACGCCTACGCCGTTCCGAGCCCGGCCCGCTATCAGCAATACCTGCTGCATTGCGACAGCCGCGAGCGGTTCAGCGTGGTCAGCTTCGTCTGGGGGCCGGGCCAGGCGACGCCGGTCCACGACCACACGGTCTGGGGCCTGGTGGGCGTGCTGCGCGGGGCCGAGCTGTCGCAAGCCTATCACCGCGACGGCGCCGCCCTGGTCTCGCACGGTCCGGTCCACCGGCTCGAGCGCGGCGAGGTCGAGGCCGTGTCTCCCACCGTCGGCGACGTGCACCGGGTCACCAACGCCTTCGACGACAGGCCCTCGATCAGCATCCACGTCTACGGGGCCAATATCGGGGCGGTGCGCCGCTCGACCTACGACGCCGACGGACGGAGCAAGCCCTTCGTCTCCGGCTACTCCAACGACACCCTTCCAAACCTGTGGGACCGCTCCAAGCCGGTCCCCGCCGAGGCCGCGCCATGACCCTGCCCGTCGTCACGCCCCGCGAAGTCCGCCAGGACCTGATCGCCCGCCGCGAGATCGCCCTTCTGGACCTGCGCGAGGAAGATCCCTTCGCCAAGGCCCACCCGCTGTTCGCCTCGCAGCTGCCGCTCTCGCGGCTGGAGGTCGAGATCCTCGATCGCGTGCCCCGCAAGGAGACGCGGATCGTGCTCTACGACAATGGCGAGGGCCTGGTCTCGCCGGCCGGCAAGCGGCTGGCGGCGCTGGGCTACACCAACGTCCAGGCGCTGAAGGGCGGGTTGCAGGGCTGGACCGAGGCCGGTTACGAGCTCTTCCAGGACGTCAATTCCTACAGCAAGGCGTTCGGCGAACTGGTCGAAGCGCGGCGGCACACCCCGTCCCTTCCCGCCCAGGAGGTGCAGGCCCGCATCGACGCCAAGGCCGATCAGGTGATCCTCGACGCCCGCCGGTTCGAGGAATACGCGGTGATGAGCATTCCTGGCGGCGTCAGCACGCCAGGCGCCGAACTGGTGCTGCGCGCCAGGGAGCTGGCGCCCGATCCCGCGACCACCATCATCGTCAACTGCGCGGGCCGCACCCGCAGCCTGATCGGCGCCCAGTCGCTGGTCAACGCCGGCGTGCCCAACCCCGTCTTCGCCCTGCGCAACGGCACGATCGGCTGGACCCTGGCCCAGCAGAGCCTGGAGCACGGCCAGAGCCGCAAGTTCCCCGACGTCTCGACCCAGACCCTGGAAGAGGCCCGCGCCAAGGCGCGCGACGTGGCCTATCGCGCCGGCGTGCGCCGTATCGACGCCGAGGGCCTCGCCGACCTGGCCACCGACCGCAAACGCACCCTCTATCGCTTCGACGTGCGCACGCCCGACGAATACGCCAAGAGCCACCTGCCCGGCTTCCGCAGCGCGCCCGGCGGCCAGCTGGTGCAGGAGACCGACGTCTTCGCCCCCGTGCGCGGCGGCCGCATCGTGCTGGCCGACGACCTCGGGCCCCGCGCCGACATGACCGCCTCGTGGCTGGCCCAGCTGGGCTGGGAAACCTACGTGCTGGAGGACGGATTCGAGGGCGACCTCGCGACCGGCGCCTGGAAGCCTTCGGAGCCGCCGCACCTGCCGGTGGTCGAGACCATCCTGCCCCGCACCCTCTCCGAAGCCCTGGCCAACGAGGCCGTCGTGGTGCTGGACCTCGCCCCCAGCCCCGCCCACCGCAAGGGCCACGTGCCCGGCGCCTGGTTCGCCATCCGCGCCCAGTTGGCCGAGGCGCTGGAGCGCGTGCCGGAAGGCAAGCCGATCGTCCTGACCTCGCCCGACGGCGTGCTGGCCCGCCTGGCCGCGCCGGAGCTGGAGGACATCGCCGACCAGCCCGTCCGCGTGCTCGACGGCGGCACGGCCGCATGGGTCGCCGCCGGCCGCGCGCTGGAGACCGGCCTGACCCACGCCGCCAGCGACCCGACCGACGTCTACAAGCGCCCCTACGAGGGCACCGACAACGCCGCCGAGGCCATGCAGGCCTATCTCGACTGGGAGTTCGGCCTGGTCGACCAGCTGGCCCGCGACGGCTCACACGGCTTCTTCGTGATCTGAGGTCCAGCCCCATGCCCCTGACCCTCTATATCGCTCCCGGCAGCTCTTCCCTGGCCCCGCTCGTGGCCCTGGAGGAGATCGGCGTCGCCTACGAGGTCCAGCGCCTGGATCTCGCCGCCGGCGACCAGCGCAAGCCCGACTACCTGAAGGTCAATCCCAAGGGCCGGGTGCCGACCCTGGCCGTCGATGGCGAGCCGGTCACCGAGGTGCTGGCCATCCTTACCTACCTGGCCCACCGCTACCCGCACAGCGAGCTCTTGCCGTTGCTGGAGCCAATGAAGCTGGCCCACGCCTACGAGGTGATGAGCTGGTTCGCCAGCACGGTGCACGTGGCCTTCGCCCAGATCGCGCGGCCCGAACGCTACGCCGACGACGAGGCGGTGAAGGCCGCGCTCGCCACGCCCGGCGAGGCCCGCTTCGCCCGCACCCTCGCCGACATCGAGCGCCTGGCCCAGGGCCCCGGCCCGTGGCTGCTGGGCGAGCACTTCAGCGCCGTGGACGCCTACGCCCTGGTGATCTGGCGCTGGGGCGAGCGCCGGCAGATCGACCTTTCCGCCTATCCCGCCTGGAGCGCCAAGGCCGCCCGCGCCTTCGCCCGCCCCTCAGTCGTCCGCGCCCTGCGCAAGGAGACGGCCCAGGCGACCACCCACGCCCACTGATTTCTCTCTCGTTTTCTCATTCTCGAACCCTCAGGAGCTTTCCCATGAGCGTCGAATTCATCGGTATCATCCACACCCAGAACGTCTCGGAGATCCATCCGCCGGCCGGCCCGGTCATCGACGTCGATTACGTCGAGAAGATCGCCCGCGCCCATGACGAAGGCGGCTTCGACCGCGCCCTGGTCGCCTTCCACTCGACCGGCCCGGAAAGCCAGCTGGTGGTGGCTCACGCGGCTTCCGTGACCAAGACCCTGAAGTTCATGATCGCCCACCGGCCGGGCTTCACCGCCCCGACCCTGGCGGCGCGGCAACTGGCGACGCTGGACCACTTCACCGGCGGCCGCGTGGCCGTGCACATCATCACCGGCGGTTCGGACGAGGAACTGGCCAAGGACGGCGACCACCTGACCAAGGACGAGCGCTACGCCCGCACCAGCGAATATCTCGACATCGTCCGCGCCGAATGGACCAGCGAAAAGCCGTTCGACTACAAGGGCCAATACTACCAGGTCGACCAGGGCTTCGGCGCGGTGAAGCCGCTGCGCGCGCCCCAGATTCCGGTCTATTTCGGCGGCTCGTCGGAAGCGGCGATCCCGGTGGCCGGCAAGCACGCCGACATCTTCGCCCTGTGGGGCGAGACCCAGGCCCAGGTCGCAGAGACCATCGCCCGCGTGCGCCACGCCGCCGCCAAGCACGGCCGCCAGGTGAAGTTCTCGCTGTCGCTGCGTCCGATCATCGCCGACACCGAAGAGGCCGCCTGGGCCCGCGCCGACGAGATCGTGGCCAAGGCCAAGGCCCTGCGCGAGGCGGCCGGCCTGCCGACCAGCGGCCACCGCCCGCCCAACGCCGGCTCGCAGCGCCTGCTCGACGCGGCTGCTCAGGGGTCGCGCCTCGACAAGCGGCTGTGGACGGGCGTGGCCGCCGTCACCGGCGCGGCCGGCAACTCCACGGGCCTGGTCGGCACGCCGCAACAGGTGGCCGAGGCCCTGCTCGACTACTACGACTTGGGCGTCACCACCTTCCTGATCCGCGGCTTCGATCCGGTGGAGGACGCCATCGCCTACGGCCGCGACCTGCTGCCGCTGGTGCGCAGGCTGGTGGCCGAGCGCGAAGCCCAGATCGAGGCCCAACCGGCGGCGGCGGCCAGCTGATGGCCCGCTACGACGCCGCGGCGGCGGGGGAAGCCCCGCCCGCCACCTTTACCGACGTGCTCGCGCACCTCGCGAGCGGCGTCGCCATCGTCTCCTGCTGGGACGGGCAGGCGCCGCGCGGCCTGCTGGTCAGCTCGATCACCGGGCTGTCCGTCGAGCCGCCGCGCTTCCTGTTCTGCGTGCGCAAGGAGGCGGGGTGTCACGACGCTCTCCTCCGCCGCCCCGCCCTGTCGGTGTCGCTGCTGGCGGCGGACGACAAGGAGGAGGCCCTGCGCTTCGCCAGCGGGTCGCGGGCGGCCGAGCGGTTCGCGCCGGAACGCTGGCGGCTGCAGCCCGGCGCGCCGCCCGCTTTCCGGGGCGGCATCGCGCGGGCCGAGTGCTTCGTCGACGCGGTGATCGACACCGGCAGCCACTCGGTCTTCATCGTCGAGGCCGAACGCTTCGCCTTCACGCCGGCCGCGCCCCTGGTGGCGTGGAACCGGGGGCTGACGTCGCTGGGCGGAGCCGAGGCGGGTTAGAATTCCCGCCCAATCCACTGTTCCAAATACAAAAAAGCCCCGCCAGGCGATCCACCTGGCGGGGCTTGTTCATGTGCGATGGATCACTCCGCCGCGGCGGGCAGTTCCTGGGCCGAGGCCAGGGCCTGGTCGAGATCGGCGAGGATGTCGTCGATGTGCTCCAGGCCCACCGACAGCCGCACATAGCCGTCGGAGACGCCGGTGGCGGCCTGGTCCTCGGCGCTGAGCTGGGAGTGGGTGGTCGAGGCGGGATGGATGGCGAGGCTCCGCGCGTCGCCGATATTGGCCACGTGGTAGAACAGCTTCAGGCCGTCGATGAACCGCCGCCCGGCCTCGCGCCCGCCGGCCAGCTCGAAGCCGACCAGGCCGCCGTAGCCGCCCGACAGATAGCGGTCGGCGCGCTGGCGGCGCAGGCCGTCCTGGGCCGAGGGGTGGATCACCCGGATCACGTCGGGGTGGTTGGCCAGGTGGTCGGCCACGGCCTGGGCGTTCTGCGAATGGCGGGCGATGCGCAGCGGCAGGGTCTCCAGCCCTTGCAGGATCTGGAAGGCGTTGAACGGCGACAGGGCCGAGCCAAGGTCGCGCAGCAGCACGGTGCGGGCCCGCAGGATGTAGGCGATCGGCCCCAGCGGCTTGGCCGCCTCGCTCCAGACCGCGCCGTGATAGCTGGGGTCGGGGGTGTTGAGCGTCGGTTGGCGCTCGGGATGGGCCTGCCAGTCGAAATTGCCGCCGTCGATGATCACGCCGCCGATCGAGGTGCCGTGGCCGCCGATATACTTGGTGGTCGAATAGACGACGATGGCCGCGCCGTGCTCCAGCGGCCGGGCCAGCAGGGGCGCGGCGGTATTGTCGACGATCAGCGGCACGCCCAGCTTGCGGCCGATGGCGGCCACCTCGGCGATCGGGAAGACGGTCAGCTTCGGATTGGGCAGGGTCTCGGCGTAGTAGGCCCGCGTGCGCTCGTCGGTGGCGCGAGCGAAGGCCTCGGGATCCTCCGGATCGACGAAGCGGACTTCGATCCCCTGGTCGCGCAGGGTGTTGGCGAACAGGTTCCAAGTGCCGCCATAGAGGTCGGTGGAGCTGACGATGTTGTCGCCGGCCCGGGCGAGGTTCTGGATGGCGAAGGCGGAAGCCGCCTGGCCGGACGACACCGCAAGAGCGGCCGCCCCGCCTTCCAGCGCGGCGAGGCGCTGTTCGAGGATGTCGATCGTCGGATTGCCGATGCGGGTATAGATGTTGCCCAGCTGGCGCAGGGCGAACAGGTCGGCCGCGTGGTCGGCGCTCTGAAACTGATAGGACGTGGTCTGGTAGATCGGCGGGGCCACCGCGCCGGTGGTCGGATCGGCCCGCCAGCCCGCGTGCAGGGCCAGGGTTTCGGGGTGCAGCTTGCGGTCGGACATCGGCTTCTCCTGAAGCTTTTTCGCGTCGATGGCGAAAACCTAGACCCGGCCCGCCGCCGGCCGCACGGCCGATAATCTCGCCGCGCGGGCAGAAAAACTCTCACCGAAGGTTGCGGGTGCGCCAAACACGCGCCGATGCTCAAGCGAAGCTCAACACGGCGGATGAGCCCGGCAAAACTGCACCGATCGCAATAGATCGAACGCAATTACTCATAAGTCGAAACGCGACAAAAACTTATCACCCTGCCCATTCGATAATCCATAAAAATCAATCACGAATGAGACTTGTGAAACTTGACCGGGAGAACAACGGCAAGCCGCTGTAGTTTTTCTGAATACCGATAACGGCAGCCGGCGCCCAGCAATCGTCCCTGGAGGCGACGCATGTCGACGCTTCCTTCTTTGGCGACTTCCCCGCGTTCACTCTTGGCCGCCGCCTCGGCGGCGGCCGCTTCTTGGGGAGGGTCTTTCGGGGGCGTTTTCGGTTTTGGTCAGTCGTCGTTCGTTCATCACCCGTGCGTTTTCCATCGGCGGGTTCGCCGCCGGCTATGCGGCCCTGCAAGGCCTTGGCCTGACCTCCAGCGCCTTCGCCCAGGAGGCCACGGACCTGCCGCGCGATTTCGGCAAGGGCCGTTCGGTCGTCGTGCTCGGGGCCGGTATCGCCGGCCTGGTCGCGGCCTATGAACTGGAGCGCGCTGGCTTCGCCGTCACCGTCGTCGAGGCCCGCGAGCGGGTCGGCGGCCGCAACTGGACGATCCGTGGCGGCGACCGCGTCGAGACCATCGATCGTCCCAGCCAGACCGCCGGCTTCTCGCAAGGCCTCTATTTCAACGCCGGCCCCGCCCGCCTGCCCAGCCATCACCAGGGCGTGCTGTCCTACGCCAAGACCCTGGGCGTGCCGCTGGAGGTGGAGGTCAATTCCAGCCGCAGCAGCCTGCTGCAATCGGACGCCTCGTTCGGCGGCAAGCCGGTGCAGCAGCGCCAGGCGATCAACGACCTGCGCGGCGGGCTGTCCGAACTGCTGGCCAAGGCGACGCGCGGCGGCGGCCTGGACCAGGAGCTGACCGCGCCGGACAAGGAACGGCTGCTGGCCTTCCTGAAGACCTATGGCGACCTCGACGCTGGCGGCGCCTACAAGGGCTCGGAGCGCTCGGGCTATGTGACGACGCCCGGCGCGGCCGAGCAGCGGGGCGTGGCCCGCCCGCCCCTGCCCCTGCGCGACCTGCTGTCGGACGAGGCCCTGCCCTACGCCCTCTTCGAGGAGAACATCCTCATGCAGGCGACCATGCTGGAGCCCACGGGCGGCATGGACGCCATCCCCAAGGCTTTGCACAAAGCACTGAAAGGCCCGGTGCTGCTGGGCGCCGAGGTCACGGCCTTTCGCCAGACGACCAAGATCGCCGAGGTGGCGATCCGCGACCGCAAGAGCGGCGCGGCCCGCAAGCTGACCGCCGACTATCTGGTCGTCACCGTGCCGCTGCCGATCCTGGCCAGGATCGCCACCGATCTTCCGGCCGATGTCACCGCCGCCATCGCCGGCGCCAGGTACGACAACGCCACCAAGGTGGCCTTCGACTCCCCGCGCTTCTGGGAGGCCGAGCAGATCTATGGCGGGCTGTCGTTCGTCGGCGGCGAGACGACCCTGGTGTGGTATCCCAGCGCCGGCTTCCACCAGCCGCGCGGCCTGCTGGTCGGCGCCTACACCGTCGGCGCGCCCGCCCGCGCCTTCCAGGCCCGCAGCTTCGACGAGCAGGTGGCCATGACCCGCGCGGCGATCGACAAGCTGCACCCCGGCAAGGGTCGCGAGCCGACCGCGCCGCTGGTGATCGACTGGAACCGCCAGGCCTTCAACCTCGGCCCCTGGATCCACTGGGAGGGCGACGGCAACGACCCGGCCGCCTATCGCCTGCTCAACCAGCCCCAGGGCCGGATCTTCCTGTCCGGCGCCCACCTTTCGCAGCTGCCCAGCTGGCAGGAGGGCGGCGTCGCCGCCGCCCGCCGCACGGTCGGCCTGATCGCCCAGCGCGTCCGCGCCGACGGGCTCACCCTTTCCCGAACGGAGACCCATCCATGATCCGCAAGCTCGCCTTCGCCCTCGTTCTGACCGCCGCTTTCGCGGCAGGCTCGGCAAACGCCGCCGAGATCCGCCGCGCGCCATCGTCGGGCGCGATCGCCATCACCCCGTCGGTGGCCGTGCCGGCCGGAACCGAACTCGTCTTCCTGAGCGGCGCCCTGCCGACCATCGCCGACAAAGCCAAGCCCGGCGACACCGAGGCCCAGACCCGCTCGGTGCTCTCGAAGCTGGAAGCAGCGCTGAAGGCCGAGGGCCTGGGACACGGCGACGTGGTCAAGGCCACCGTCTTCCTGGTCGGCGACCCGGCCAAGGGCGGCGAGATCGATTTTCCCGGCCTCAACAAGGCCTGGAGCGAGGTTTTCGGAACCGCCGCCCAGCCCAACAAGCCCGCGCGCAGCACGGTGAAGGTCGCCGGCCTGGTACTGCCCGGCGCCCTGGTCGAAATCGAATTCGTCGCCGCCAAGGTCCGCTGACCGGCTCCGCGACGTAACAGCACCCGCCGCGCGACGGGGGCCGCTTTCCCGGCCGATCGCGCACCTTTCCCAACAATCTGAAACTTTCATCGGGGGATAAGATGAAAACCCAAATTCTGGGCGTGTCGGCGCTCGCCTTGTCGCTGGCGGTCTGGGGTACGGCCTTCGCCGATCCCGTCGCGCCGGAACCCGCGCCCGACGCCGCCTCGGTCGAGGGCGTGATCGTCACCGGCACCCGCCAGACCGGCGTCCGCGCGGTCGACAGCCCGGCGCCCGTGCAGGTGATCGCCGAGGACGCCCTGGCCCGCACCGGCCAGCCCGACCTGCGCCTGGCGCTGAGCAATCTGGTGCCGTCGTTCACCGCCCAGGCCTTCGGCGGCGACGCGGCCAACCTGACCCTGTCGGCGCGCCTGCGGGGGCTGAGCGCGAACCACACCCTGGTGTTGATCAACGGCAAGCGCCGCCATGGCACCGCCAACCTCGCCGTGCTGGCGGGCGCCTATCAGGGCTCGGCGGGGGCCGACCTGAACTTCATCCCGACCGCCTCGGTCGCCCGCATCGAGGTGCTGACCGACGGCGCGGCGGCCCAATACGGCACCGACGCCATCGCCGGGGTGATCAACATCATCCTCAAGGACGCCGACCACGGCGGCAGCGCCTCGGCCACCGGCGGCGCCTACTACAAGAACGACGGCGAAACCTACAGCCTGTCGGCCAACGCCGGCTTCGCGCCGGCGCCGGGCGCCTATGTGAACGTGACGCTGGAGAACCGCTTCCACGACTTCAGCTTCAGCGGCAATCCCGACGCGCGCGTGACCTCGACCTCGGCGGTGAGCACCAATCCCACCTGGCCCTCGGCCCTGTCCGGCTATCCCTATGTGAACCAGATCGCCGGCGACGCCCGCTACCAGCTGAACGTCGGCACGGCCTCGGCGGGCTGGAAGGCCAGCGAGGCGGTCGAGGTCTACGCCTTCGGCACCTATGGCGTGAAGAAGGCCACGGCCTACGAGAACTATCGCCTGCCCAACCGCCTGCCGGCCGTCTACCCCAAGGGCTTCAGCCCGCGCCTGGAGACGCTGGAAAAGGACGGCGCCCTGACCGGCGGGATCAAGGGCCAGGTCTTCGGCGGCTGGCGCTATGACCTGTCCAGCACCTACGGCCGCGACGACCACGAGGTGCGGGTGCGCAACTCGGCCAACATCCAGCTCTATACCGACACCGGCGCGACCCCGACCGACTTCCACGCCGGCGACTTCATCTTCAGCCAGTGGACCAACAACCTGGATCTCAGCCGCGAGTTCGAGGTCGGCTGGGCCTCGCCGCTGACGCTGGCCCTGGGGCTGGAACAGCGCAACGAGACCTACGAGATCAAGGCCGGCGATTACGCCTCGCGCTACAAGTCGGGCTCGCAGTCCTATCCGGGCTTTGCTCTGACCGACGCCGGCGAGCACGATCGCGACAGCTGGGCGGCCTATGCCGACCTCGCCGTCTCGCCGGTCGAGAACCTGAAGCTCGACTTCGCCGTGCGCCACGAGAAGTTCAGCGACTTCGGCTCGGCCGACATCGCCAAGCTGACCGGCCGCTACGACTTCACCCCGACCTTTGCGGTGCGCGGCACGGTCAGCACCGGTTTCCGGGCGCCGACCCTGGCCGAGCTCTACTACTCGGCCACCAACGTATCGCCGACCACCGCCTTCGTGCAGCTGGCGCCGGGATCGGCCGGGGCCAAGCTGCTGGGCGTCGATGGCCTGGATCCGGAGAAGTCGACCAACCTCAGCGTCGGCATCGTCGCCGAGCCCCTGCCCCGCGTGTCGCTGACCATCGACGCCTACCAGATCGAGATCGAGGACCGCATCGTCGGCAGCGGCGCGCTCTACGGCAAGATCAGCGGGACGGTGGTCAACGCGGCCATCACCAACGCCATCGCCGCCAACGGCAACGTGCTGGATCCGTTGGTCGGCACCACCGGCATCAACCTGTTCTCCAACGGCCTGGACACCCGCACCCGCGGCGTCGAGGCCCTGGCCACCACCTGGACCGACCTGGGCGAGTTCGGGAAGATCGACTGGACCCTGGGCGTCAACGTCAACCAGACCAAGGTCACCCGCATCGCGGCCCCGCCCTCGGGCCTGGGCGGATCGGTGCTCTACGACAAGGCGGCCATCGCGTTCCTCGAGCACGCCTCGCCGCGCTACAAGGCCAACCTTTCGGCGGTCTACACGAACGACCGCTGGACGGTGAACCTGGTCAACACCCTGTACGGCAAGGCCTGGGCCTACACCAACGTCAACGGGACCTACTTCAAGGACGAGATCAAGTCGCACCTGATCACCGACCTGGAACTGTCCTATCGCGTCACCGACGGGCTGAAGGTGGCGCTGGGGGCCAACAACCTGTTCGACGTCCATCCCGAGGAACTGAACGCCGCCGGCACCGCCGCCTCGGTCGCGGCCGGCAACCCGGGGGTGGCGAAGTATCCCAGCTTCTCGCCGTTCGGGATCAACGGCGGCTACTACTACGCCCGCGTCACCTACGACTTCTGACACAGAAGCCTCCCTGGGCGTGAAAGCGCCCAGGGAGAGCATTCGGATCGCCAGGAGCAAGACTGAGCGACATCGCGCAAGCACGCGGCCGCCCTTGGGTGCATGGTGGGCTCGACGCCCGCACCAGGAAGGCCGGTCCGATGAGCTGCTCGCACCTTTCGACCATCGTCGTCGTCACGCCCAGCGCCGACGGCTGCGAAGACTGCCTCAAGACCGGCGGCTGGTGGGTGCACCTGCGCCTGTGCCGCGCCTGCGGACACGTCGGCTGCTGCGACCAGTCGCCCGGCCGCCACGCCACGGCCCACTTCAAGGCGACCGACCACCCGATCATCGAAGGCTACGACCCGCCCGAGGGCTGGGGCTGGTGCTATGTCGACGAGGTCTCGTTCGATCTTTCCGAGTACAAGACGCCGCATCCCCGCCCGATCAAGAAGTGGGTGGAGGGGTAGCGGCTTTGCCCACCGCCCCAACATAAACGCCCGCCATTCCCGCCTTTGCGCTGGGAACCACTGGTTCAGACGACACCTGCGATCCTAGCGGACCGCCCCGTTCGTTCTAGCGGCGGATAGAGGGGCTCCCGCCACAAGGGCGAGAGTTCACCGAGACAGACACTTGCTCGCGACGAGCCATCTGAGCGTCCGAAACAGGCCGCAAGGCCCCTTTCGGTTCACGACCCCGAGCGGAAGCCGAAAGAGTCAGATACTCTTCTTTGATGTTGAAACACCTCCGCGCACCCTGGCCCGAGATTGATATCCCTCCGGGGGAACCGACCTGGCTGCTCTACGAATTGGACGAACAGCTGGACGCGGTCGTTCGTTCTGCCCATGTGTTTGCAGACGGAAGCGTCGCTCGCAATAGTATCGAGATAGAGGAACGCCGCGGGAAGCCGTGTCCCTCTCTGATTGATTGCTCGCTCGCCGAAGGATTTGACGGTGTCGACGCCGAACAGATCACGCCGGAAGAGTTCGAGGCCGTCTGGGTTAGGGGCGTCGACAAGCCATTCTGGAACGTCAGCTAACCACCCATAGCTGACATCAAATCCGTCCGCTTCCGAGCGGGCTTGTCGTGGATGTCTCCGGCGCCGGGGCGAGCATGACGGGAAAAGTAGAGCCCCTACCGCGCCCGCACCTCCTCCAGATGCCGGTGGATGGCCGAGACCACGACCGAGCCCTCGCCCACCCCGGCCGCGACGCGCTTGATCGAGCCCGAGCGCACGTCGCCGACGGCGTAGATGCCCAGCTTTTCGGTCTCGTAGGCCGAGCGGGCGCCGGCGACGCCGCTTTCGCCGGTCAGGACGAAACCCTGCTGGTCGAGGTCGAAGCAGCCGGCCAGCCAGTCGGTGTTGGGCTGGGCGCCGATCATAACGAACAGGGCGCCGGCGTCGACGACCGTCTCCTCGCCCGTCTTGCGGCCGGTCCAGCCGATGCGGCGCAGGGTGCGATCGCCCTCCAGGCGGGTGACCTCGCTGAACGGGTGCAGGGTGATGCGGGCCGAGCTTTCGATGCGCTGGACCAGATAGTCCGACATGGTCGCCGCCAGCCCCTCGCCGCGCACCAGCATGTGCACGTGGCCGACGGTGCGGGAGAGGAACATCGCCGCCTGGCCCGCCGAATTGCCGCCGCCGACCACCACCACCGACTGTCCGCGACAGAGGTCGGACTCCATGGCCGTGGCCGCATAGTGGATCGCCTGGCCGTCGAAGCGGTCGTAGTCGGGCACGTCGAGCTTGCGGTAGCGGGCGCCCGAGGCGATCACCACCGACAAGGCCTGCAGGGTCTGGCCGTCCTCGAGCTTCAGCCGGTAGGGATGGCTTTCGCAGTCGACGCCGACCACCGCGCGCGACACCGCCAGCCGGGCGCCGAACTTCTGGGCCTGGACCTGGGCGCGGCCGGCCAGGGCCTGGCCGGAGATCCCCGTCGGGAAGCCCAGATAGTTCTCGATCTTGGAACTGGCCCCGGCCTGGCCGCCGGGCGCCAGGCCCTCGATGATCACCGTGGAGAGGCCTTCCGAGGCCGCGTAGGTCGCCGCCGACAGGCCCGCCGGCCCTGCCCCGACCACGGCGACGTCGAACACCTGGTCGGGATCGAAGCGCTCGGTCATGCCCAGGCGGTCGGCCAGGACGGTGGTCTCGGGGTTGAGCATCACCACCCGGTCGGGTGTGACCACCGCCGGCAGGTCGCCCAGGGTCAGGCCGTGCTGGCCAAGGCAGCTGGAGGCGTCCGGATCGTTGTCGGCGTCGACCAGCCGCAGGGGATAGCCGTTGCGCACGGCGAAGCGCTCGATGCGCAGGGTGTCGGGATCGTCGGGCCGGCCGATCAGCACGATGCCGACCTGGCCGTGATGCAGGAAGCCCATCCGCCGCAGGATGAAGGCCCGCATGATGATCTCGCCGATGTCGGGCTCGGCGGCCATCATGTGGGCGACGTCCTTGTGAGCGACGCGCACCACCCGGCCGGGCGCCACCACCACCGCCCCGACCAGCAGGGCGCGGGCGCTGACCTGGTCGAGCTCGCCGCTGAACTGGCCCGGACCATGGACGGTGATGATCTCGTCGTCGCCGACCTCGCCGGTGCGGGTGATGCCGACCTTGCCTTCCAGCACCAGGAAGAAGTCGGCCCGGCGGTCGCCGCGGCGGAACAGCACCTGGCCGGGGACGATGACTTCCTCGACGCCGTAGGCCGCCAGCCGCTCGGTCTGCTCCGGCGTCAACACCGGAAAGATCTGGGCTGTGCGGGCGTAGGGATCGTCAGCGGCGAGCGGCTTGGTCATGGGGGCTTCCTGGCGGCGAGGCTCTAGTTCGGGGGACGTCCCTGGACAGCGTCTTGAACGGAAACGGCGGAACCGGCCGGATGGCCATGGGGGATCACCGCGACGAAGGCCGCAAGGGCGAACATGGCCGCGACGGCCGTGCTGACGGCCAGTTTCTGGATGTCGGTCACGACGGAAGCTCTCGAACGAGGGCCAGGACGCTCCCCGAGCGATCGGGAAGCGTCGCGGCAGGATCAGGCGCGGTCGCGGCGGCCGGCCTCGAACAGGAACCAGACGCGCTTTTCGGTCTCGTCGATCCAGTTCTCCAGCAGGCTGGCGGTGGCGATGTCGCCGTGTTCGTCGCAGGCGCTGTGGGCCGCGCGCATCGCGGCGGCCAGGGCGCCGTTGTCGTCACGCAGCTCGGCGAGCATGTCGTTCGGCTCCACATAGTCGGCGTCGTTGTCGAGCACGCGCTGGCTGCGGGCGATGTGGCCGATCGAGCGCAGGGTCGTGCCGCCCAGCTTGCGCACCCGCTCGGCGATCGGGTCGGTCATGGCGTAGAGCTCGTCGCCCTGCTCGTCGAACATCAGGTGGTAGTCGCGGAAGTGCGGACCCGAGACGTGCCAATGGAAGTTCTTGGTCTTGATGTAGAGTGCGAAGACGTCGGCCAGCAGCGCGGTCAGGGCGGCCGAGATGTCCTTGGCGGCGGCCTCGCCCAGGCCCGTGGGCGTGGTCAGCGGGGCCAGGCGGCGCGAGCGGGCGGTTTCGATGTCCATGGTCTTCAGTCTCCTGGAAGGATCGTCGGCGACATCCTGACGCCGGACGGGAAGGATCTCTTGGCGATGCACGGCGCCGGCTTGTACGGCCGCGCTCTTTCGGACGGTTCGAGCTGACGGCGCCGCGATGCTGGGTTTCGACAAGACGTCCCGCGGCGGCCTGTTCACGCAGGGCGCATGCGCCACGAACCATCCTCGCCGAACGCTCCGCCCCTCGGCTCAGGCCCGCTTGAGCGAGCCCGTGACCAGGGCGCGGCTCCACGGGCGGTTCTCGCGTCGCCAGGCATGGGGCGTCTGGCCGGTGTGGCGGCGGAAGAGCCGCGTCAGGTGAGCCTGGTCGGCCAGGCCGCAGACGGCGGCGATGTGGGCCAGGCTCTCGGCGGTTTCCAGCATCAGGCCCTGGGCGTGCTCCAGCCGGCAGCGCATGATCCAGGCGTGCGGGGTCTCACCGGTGCTGACCTTGAAGGCCCGGCAGAAATAGCTGGCGCTGAGCCCGACCAGGGCCGCCAGGGTCTCGACATGCAGGCTGTCGTCGAGATTGGCCTCGACATGGGCGGCGACGGCGCGGATCTGCCAGCCGGCGAGCCCGCCCCTGGCCGGACCGCTGGCCCGGGCCGGCGAGTTGGGCCGGAAGCTGCGCTCCTCGCGGGAATTGGTCAGAACCGCCGCCAGGCGATCGAGCATCGCCCGCGCCGAGCCGAGGTCGTCCTCCAGGGCGGCCCGCGCCTGCTCCAGCAGCCAAATCGCCTGAGGCGGGCTGGAGGCGGACGCGCTGGACGGGGGTGCACTAAAAGGGGCGGTTTGGGTCTCGATGGTGCGCAACATGGGTCCGGCCTCCTGCCGCCTCTGATGACCGCAACCTTAGAGACGCCCCGTGACATCGGGACACCGAACGGACGTAGGCCGGGCGTACCGACTTGGTTGGCGCTCCCCAGACCTTGGTATGGGGTCCCGGCGAAGGCGGAAGCCGGGCTATGAAGTTCGCCATGCTCGCCCAGCCCTTCCCTTCGCCCGATAGCTCGCCGTTCGGACGCCGCCTGCGGCTGGGCGGCGCGGCCGCGATCGCCGCCGCGGTCTTCGTGGTCGACACCTTCACGCCGCTGTCGAGCGCGGTGGCGGTGCTCTACGTGCTGGTCCTGCTGCTGGTCGGCGAGGACCTGCCGGGCCGGCGGTTGTGGGCCGTGACCCTGGCCTGCGCCGCCCTGGCCACGACCAGCTTCGCCGTCGCCCACGGCCGTGCGCCGCACCTTGCCCCCACCCTGCGGCTGCTGGTCAGCCTGGCGGCCCTGGGCGTGGCGGCCTTCCTCACCGGACGCAACCAGCAGGCCCGCCGGACCCTGAGCCTCAGCGAGGCCCGCTATCGCACGATCTTCAACACCCTGGCGGTGTCGATCTGGGAGCATGACTTCCGGCCGGTGCAGGCGGCGCTCGACGCCATCCGCGCCCAGGGCGTGACGGATCTCGCCGACCATCTGGCGCGGCATCCCGAGCTGGTGCGCCAGATCAAGGCCAGCGTCCGTATCACCGACGTCAACGCCACGGCCCTGACCATGATGGGCGTGACCGACAAGGCCGACTTCTTCGACCGGCTGGACGAGCTCCTGCCCGAGACCGACCAGACCTTCGCCCAGTTCCTGGTCGCCTTCGGCGAGGGCCGGCGCAGCTTCGAGACCGAGACGGTGGTGCGCAGCCGCACCGGCGAACTGATCCCGGTGATCGTGGCCCTGAACTTCCCGTCCGACGCCCGGGGGCTGGACCGGGTGCAGGCCTCGATCGTCAACCTGACCGAACGCCGGCGGTTGCAGGAGCGGCTGGACCGCGCCCGCGCCGAGCTGGAGCACGCCCTGCGGGCGGCGACCCTGGGGGTGCTGTCGGCCTCGATCGCCCACGAGGTCAATCAGCCGCTGGCGGCGATCTCCAACGCCGCCGGCGCCGCCCAGCGCTGGCTCGACCGCGACACGCCCGACCTCGACGAGGCCAAGGACGCCGTCGCCGACGTGGTGACCGCCGCCGCCCACGCCGCCGAGGTGGTGCGCGGCATCCGCGGCCTGATCGCCCAGGCTCCGGCCGAGCGCGAACCGCTGGCGGTGGACGGCTTGCTGGCGGCGTCGGCCCGTTTCGTGGCCCGCGAGGTCGCCGAGCACGGGGTCGAACTGGTCCTTGAGGCTCAGGCCGGCGAGACGGTGGTCCACGGCGACCGGGTGGTGCTGCAGCAGGCCCTGGTCAACCTGATGCTCAACGGCGTGCAGGCCATGGCCGGCGGCGCGGTGCGGCGGCTTTCCGTGCGCTCGACCCGCGAAGGCGACGAGGCGGTGATCGAGATCGCCGACACCGGACCGGGCTTCTCGCCGGAAGCGGCCGAACGGGCTTTCGACGCCTTCTACACGACCAAGTCCGGCGGCATGGGCCTTGGCCTGGCCATCTGCCACTCGGCGGTCGCCGCCCACGACGGGCGGATCGCGATCCTGCCGAGCGACGCCGGGGCGCGGATCGAAATCCGGCTGCCGGCGGCGGGCTAGCCCCAATCGCCGCTACTGACGGAAGTCGCTCGCAGCGATTGGCAAATCGCCACTGACCTCAACTGCGCTTGGTTGCCCGCTTACTACGGCCGTCTGAATATCGATCAGGCGCCGTTCAAGCGCGCCAAACAATTTCACCCAAAATCCCACTGCAATCAGACCGGTGCCAAGCGCAAAAAGGAACCCGCCGATGGCGGCAGGACTACGATCCAGTGGTGAGCTCGCTGCGGAGATCAGAACTCCCAAAACCAGCGAGACAACGCCCCCAATAAAATAACCCTTTCCGGTACCGATACGCGGCGGCTCAATTTTCGACATCCTCTCCCCCTGGGCTCTGGCCATCGCCAAGCGCTACCACAGAGAGAATTTCACCAAAAGGTAGAGCTAGAATAGCGAACGTCCCTACCCAGCTGCTCGGTCCCTCTCCAGCGCCTCGGCCATGCGGACCAGCTCCGCGAAGGAACCGGCCTGCATCTTCTTCATCAGGCTGCCGCGGTGGAGTTTGACGGTGATCTCCTGGAGGCCCAGTTCGCCAGCGACCTGCTTGTTGAGCAGGCCGGTGGTGACCAGGGTCATGACCTGCTGTTCGCGCGGGGTCAGGCCGTCGAAGCGGGCCTTCACCTCGGCGACGTCGCGAGCTAGCTGGCGGCGTTTTCCGTCCTTGGCCAGGGCGGCGGTGACGGCGTCGATGACGTCCTGGTCGCGGAAGGGCTTGGCGAGGAAGTCGACCGCCCCGGCCTTCATGGCCCGCACGGTCATCGGCACGTCGGCGTGGCCGGTCATGACGATGACCGGCGCGCGCACCCGGCGAGCGGCCAGGGCCTCTTGAAGATCGAGGCCGCTCATCTTGGGCATGCGCACGTCGACGAGGATGCAGCAGGCGCTGTCGGGCATCGGCGCATCCAGCAGCGCCTGGGCCGAGGCGTAGAGCGCCGTCTGCAGGCCGACCGAACGGAACAGCTTGTCCATCGAGCCGCGAAACAGCTCGTTGTCGTCGACGATCACCACGGTCTGGACCGCTTCTTCCGCCTGCCGTTCCGTCTTGGCCATCCCCGCCTCCACCAAGCTAAGCTGGGGCCCCCGCCCCGTTTCCGACAAGCGCCGCCTCAGGCCTCGTCGAGCATCGTCTTCAAGCTGGCCTCGATCCGGTCGGGCGCACAGGGCTTTTCGAGAAAGTCCCGGGCGCCGGCCGCCAGGGCCTGGTCGCGCATGTCCGGAAAGGCCGTGACCACCACCACCGGCAGGTCAGGATGGCTGCCCCGCAGGCGGCGCAGCAGATCCAGGCCCGATATCTCGGGCATGTGGATGTCGGTGACGACCACGGCCCAGGTCTCCGGCCCGGAGGCCAGGAAGCTCGCCGCCGAGCCGAACACGCCGACCTCCAACCCGAAGGAGCGGATCAGCCGCGCCAGGCCGGAACGGACGAGGGCGTCGTCGTCGATGACGGCGATGGCGCGCCGGCGGGACATGGCGTTTCTCTAAGCACGCCCGGAACTTGGACGCTGACAAACGAGCCTTAGCCCCCCGGCTCCGACGGCGACACCCATACAGTAGTTTAGGCGCGGGGCGCGGATGCCTCGAAGCTGCGCGGCTCGCCCCGGTCGATCGGGCTCGGCGGACGCGGGACGGCGTCGCTGCGGACAGGGGCCGGCGCGGCCAGGCCGTCGTGGGCGAAGTCGTCGACGGCGATCACCTCGGCCACGGCCTTGTCGGCGGCGTCGAGGGCGGCGGCCTCGTCGGCGGTGATCAGACCCTGCTCCCAGGCGAGGCGACGGTCGCGAACCTTGGCGGCCTTCAGCCGGTCGTGGATCGGCTGGGTGGCGACCACGCGCTCGAAGGCGTCGATCAGTTGGCCGACCGCCTCGTCCTTGCCGCCGACATAGACGTTCTCGACCAGGCGGTCGCGGGTCTCGGACGGCTGGATCAGCAGCTCGGCGCAGGCGCGGGTGAGGTTGTCCGACGGCCCGCGACGACGGGCGCCGAACGGCAGGATGGCGGCGCGCAGCAGCCAGCCGGCCAGGCGGTTGGGCAGGTTGGCGAACAGTTCGTCGAAGCGCTGCTCGATGGTGGCGAAGGCCGTGTCGGCGCACCGGTGCAGCAGCGGGAAGTCGGCGTCCTGGCGGCCCTCGTCCTCCCAACGCTTGAGGGCGCCGGACAGGAAATAGAGCTCCGACAGGATATCGCCCAGCCGCGCCGACAACATCTCGCGGCGCTTGAGGTCGCCGCCCAGAGTCAGCAGCGCGATGTCGGAGGCCAGGGCGAAAGCGGCCGAGTAGCGGCCCATCTGGCGGTAGAAACGGGTCGCCCGGCCGGCGTCGGGAACCGGCGAGAGCGCGCCGCCGCTCCAGCTGCGGGCCACCGTGCGCAGGCCGTTGCGAAGGCTGTGGGCGACGTGCTTCCAGAAGGCCTCGTCGAAGCGGTCGAGATCCTGCTCGCCGATCGCCAGGATCTCTTCGAGCATGTAGGGGTGCGCGCGGATCGCGCCCTGGCCGAAGACCATCAGGCTGCGGGTCAGGATGTTGGCCCCCTCGACCGTGATGCCGACCGGCACGGCGCGGTACTGGGCGCCCATGTAGTTGCGCGGCCCCTCGATGATCGCCTTGCCGCCGTGCACGTCCATGGCGTCGTTGACGACGATGCGCATCCGCTCGGTGGCGCCCGACTTCAGCAGGGCCGAGATCACCGACGGATGGTGACCCAGATCCAGGCCCGTGCAGGTCAGGCGGCGCGCGCCGTCTACGAGGTAGGCGTTGCCGGCGATGCGGGCCAGGCGCTCCTGCACGCCCTCGAACTTGCCGATCGGCACGTTGAACTGGCTGCGCACCCGGGCGTAGGCGCCGGTGGTCAGGGCGCTGAAGGCGGCCGCCGCGCCCGACAGGGCCGGCAGCGAGATGCCGCGCCCGGCCGCCAGCGCCGTCATCAGCATCTTCCACCCCTGCCCGGCCCGCTCGGCGCCGCCGATGACCAAGTCCATGGGGATGAAGACGTCCTTGCCCCAGTTGGGACCGTTCTGGAAGGTCTGGAAGGCCGGCAGATGGCGGCGGCCGATCTCGACCCCGGGCGTGGTGGTCGGGACGAGCGCGCAGGTGATGCCGACGTCTTCCTCACCGCCCAGATAGCCGTCGGGGTCGCGCAGCTTGAAGGCCAGGCCCAGCACCGTGCAGACCGGTCCCAGGGTGATGTAGCGCTTGTGCCAGTTGAGCCGGACGCCCAGCACCTCGCGGCCTTCCCAGGTTCCGCGGCAGACCACGCCCTCGTCGATCATCGCCCCGGCGTCCGAGCCGGCCTCGGGGCTGGTGAGGCCGAAGGCGGGCACTTCGCGGCCGTCGGCCAGGCGGGGCAGCCAGTGGTCCTGCTGAGCCTTGGTCCCGAAGCGCAGGATCAGTTCGCCCGGCCCCAGCGAGTTGGGCACCATGGTCGTCACCGCCGCCGAGACCGAGCGGGTGGCGATGCGGCGGACGATCTCGGCGTGGCCGAAGGCGGAGAAGCCGAGGCCGCCGTACTTTTTCGGGATGATCATCCCGAAGAACTTCTGCTCCTTCAGGAAGCTCCAGACCTGCGGCGGCAGATCGCGCGTCTTCCAGGTCATGGTCCAGTCGTCGAGCATGGCGCAGAGCTGCTCGACCGGGCCGTCCATGAAGGCCTGCTCGTCGGGGCGCAGATGGGGCTTGGGGAACGACAGCAGTTCGTTCCAGTCAGGATCGCCGGTGAACAGGGCCGCATCCCACCAGGTGTCGCCAGCGTCGATGGCGTCCCGCTCGGTCTGCGACAGGGCCGGCATCACGCCTTGCGCCCACTGGAAGATCGGCCGGGTGAGGAGGTCCCGGCGCAGGGAGGAGAAGCTGGTCATGACGCCCGCCTTGGTTACTGGTCGGGGGTCAAACGCGTTTCGAAGCCTGAGCGATCCTTCCGGGATCAAGGAACCTCCCCCTATGGGGGAGGCGATCGCGAAGCGATCGGTGGGGGGTGTGGCTGCGACGAACAGCCAACGCCCGGCGGCTGAAAACGTCCCCCCACCGGCCTTCGGCCGCCTCCCCCAGAGGGGGAGGTTCTAGGTGGTTGGATATCCTCCCACCTCCTTCTCGTCGTCGATGACGCGGCCGGTTCCGGTCTTCACTTGGCGCAGGATGCGCAGGTCGATGGCGTCGCGGTCCCAGGGCCTGGCGCCGGCCGTGGCCAGGACCGTCGCTTCGACCTTGGCGGCAGGTAGGGGCTTGAAGCCCTTTGGCCATAGCGGCGGTCGCGCCAGCCGGCGGACCGTCGGCAAGGGCGTCGAGGGCAGCACCCGCAGCTCCGGCATCGGGCGGCCGTCGGCGTAGGCGGCGCGGTTGTCGCGGGCGTAGAGGTCCAGGTCGCCCTGGCCTTCGACGATCAGGAACGGCAGGTCGGGCCGGGTCGACGCGCCACCTTTCACGATATTGCCGACCAGCGCCAGCTGGCCCACCTGCCAGGCGCGGCCCTCCCATTCGGGGCCGTTCAGCGCGTAGTGCATGGCCCGCGTCCCCGGGTCGTAGATCAGGTTGTTGGCCGAGACGGCTTGGACCGCGCCCTTGAACAGCTGATTGCGCTCCAGATTGTGGGCGTAGAGGTTTCCGACGATCAGCACCTCCGTGGCGTTGTCGTGGATCAGGGTGCCCTTCGAGTGCTCGCCCTTGACGTGGCTGGCGTGGGACAGGCCCTCGGCGACGATGTTGTTGCTGAAGGTGATGCGGCGAGAGGTTCCGTTCCGCCAGGCCTGCACCGTGTCGCCGCCGTCGAAGCGCGGGCCCGAGGCCGAGAGGTTCTCGTCGGTGGCCCAGGCGATCGAGCAGTGGTCGACGATCACGTCATGGGCCTTCCAGCAGGTGATGCAGTCGACCTCCCAGCCGCTGCGGTCGGGGGCGCCGTCGCGGCCCGCGCGGACCCGCAGGTGGCGCAGGACGACGTCGTGGCTTTCGACCTGGATCCCACCACGGATGAAGGTGATCCCCGGCGACGGCGCGGTCTCGCCGGCGACGGTGAGGAAGGGCTCGCGGATGCGGATGCTCTTGCGGGCGAGGTCGATCACCCCCGCGACGTCGAACACCACCTTGCGCGGGCCGGCCGCCTCGACGGCGGCGCGGAACGAGCCGGGGCCGTCGGGGGCCAGGGTGGTGACACGGATGATGCGACCGGCATCCCCGCCCTTCGCGCTGGCCCAGCCGGCGGCGGCGAGGTCAGATGCCTTGGCCCAGGCTGTGGCGGGCAGCAGCAGGCCCGCTCCTGCCAGGACGGCGCGCCTGTCGATCAGCATGAGGTCTTTCATCGTCGGCCCTCTGGCTCGCACTGAAAAAGAAGCGGCGGAGGACCGCAAGGGTCCTCCGCCCAAGCCGCCTTCGAGCCCTGGGGGGACAGCCGAAGGGGACGGCCGCCGCACGGAGGGGCGCGGACGGCCAGTGGTTCAGGCGCCGCTAGTACTTGTAGCGAACGCCGATCCGGTAGTTGGGGCCGCTGCCGCCGTAGGAGAGGATCACCGGGTCGGTGAAGGTGAAGCGCTCGGACTTCTCGTCGGTGATGTTCAGCGCCTCGAAGGTGATGGCGACCTGTTTGAGCGGCTGGTAGCGCATCGAGAAGTCGACGTTCATCGTCGATTTCGCCCCGTCGAACTCGTTGATCAGCGGACCGTCGCAGGCCGAGCCGTTGGCCTGCAGGCCCGGGTCGCAGTTGCCCGATCCGACCGGGTACTTGGTGTAGTACTCATCGCGCTGGGCCATCGAGACGCGGGCGTTGAACTTCTTGGTCTCGTAATAGACCGTGAAGTTGACCCCCTTGGGCGAGGCGCCGAGCCAGGGGCCGGTGCCGTAGACCGGCGCCTTGGTCACCGCGCCGGTGGTGGCGTTCACCGCGCCGGGATCCAGGATGTACTTCAGCTCGGTGTCGAGCTTGGTGACGTTGAACTGGACGCCGAGGTTCTTGAAGTACCAGGGCAGGAAGGTGAAGTCCTGCTGGTAGCTGAACTCGAAGCCCTGCAGCACCCCGCCCGGCGCGTCGCGGACCTGGCGGGCCAGCATGACGTTGTCGGCGTCGATATAGGCGCGGCGGAAGACGTCGCCGCCGGTCTCGCCGGGGAACTGGGCCCGCAGCTGGGCGATGGCGTCGGCGTCGAGGAAGGCCGACAGCGGGGCCTCGTAGAAGACCGTCTGCGGGTAGGAGTCGATGTCCTTGCGGAAGTAGCCCAGGCTGATCAGGCCGCCTTTGGCGAAATACCATTCCGCCGCCACGTCGAAGGCCTTGCCGCGGAACGGCGAGAGCTTGGGATTGCCGACGGTGAGCGTGCCGCCGGTGACCGAACCGTCGCCCGGGATGCTGACCCCGGTGATGGCCGGCGACAGGTTGCCCAGCAGCGGACGGGCCATGACCTTGGCGGCGGCGAAGCGGATGTAGAGGTTGTCCCAGGCCTCCCAGGTCAGGTTCCCGGACGGCAGGGTGTCGCTGTACTTGTTCTCGCCGGTGATGCGGCGGCCGGCCGTGGTCTCGCCGGCCGACTCGACCTCGGTTTCGGCCTGGCGCACGCCGATGTTGCCGAACAGGCGACGGCCGCCCCAGACCTCGTAGTTGAAGCCGAACTGGGCGTAGTAGGCGAGGTTCTTCTCGGCCACCTCGAACGAGGCCGAGCGGTTGCGCTTCCGGGTGATGCGGAAGTCGCCGTACTTGTTGATGCAGTTGCAGGTGAAGCCGAAGACCTTGTCGAAGGCTTCCAGGCTGGGGGCGAAGAAGCGGGTCGTCGAGCCGGCCGGCACGTCGAGGCCCTGGCCGAACTCGATCACCTGGCCGAGCGAGGCGACGCTGACGCCGGCTTCCTTTTCGGTGGGGTTCAGGAGGTCGTTGTTGCGCTCGTACTGGTCGGTCGAGAACTCGTACTTGCGGCCGGTGACGCCGAACTTCAGGGTCCAGTGCTCGTCGACCTCGTAGGTCACGTCGCCCTTGATCCCATTGTAGGTGTTCAGGGTGTTGCGCGTGTAGTTGCGCATCCCTGAGAAGCCCTTGACGATGCCCCACTTGGTGGGGTCGGCGGCGTCGAAGCCGGCGTCGAAGCGCGGCATGCCCTTGGCGCCCCGCTCGTCGAAGATGAAGGCCTCCTGGGCGTCCATGTAGTTGAACTCGACCAGGGTGCCCTGGTTCTTGTTCTCCGAGCGCGAGGCGCCGTAGGCGACCACGGCCTTCAGCTTGTCGCTGAACTCGTGGGTCACTTCGGCCGAGACCTGGCGGAAGTCGGTGGTGTAGGCGCCGCGGTCGGCGCCCGAGCGCCAGTCGACATTTCCGAGCTTCAGATATTCGGCGTTCTGGCCGACCACCTCGGCGTCGAGCAGCTTGACCGACGGGCGGCCGATCAGGTCGCCACGGAACGGCAGGGACGTGGCCGAGCCGGCGTAACCGGGCGAGGACGGGTTGGTGTAGTACTCGTAGGGATCGAGATTGTAGGGGTTGTAGCTGTAGGCGTAGCCGCTGACCGGGGTCGAACCGTAGAGCTGCTGGCCGCAGTCCTGGCCGGGGTTGAGGTCGGTCTCGGCCGTGAAGGTGCAGCCGCCGGGATAGAGGGCGCGGCGCTGGGCGTCGGTCATGGCGCTGCCGGCGCGGGCCGTAGCGGTGGGGGTGTTGGCCCCGTACTGGTAGCTGGCGTTGGTGTTGTTGCGGTTCAGCCCTACCGGCGAGAGCTGGTAGTTGGTGCTGACGCTCTCGAACCGCGAATAGAGGCCGTCGACCGACAGCTTGGTGCGCGGGCCGATCTCGAACTGGAACGAGCCGGTCAGGCCCAGGCGCTCGGTCTCGACGTCGCGCTGGGCGATCGAGGGCAAGGCCGGGAAGCGGATCAAGCTGTCGTTGCAGCCCGGCGAGACGGGGGTCAGGGTCGCCACCGACTGGGCTGCCGCGGCGGCGCAGTTGGGATAGAGCTTGGCGTAGGCGGCGGGGTCCGAGCCGGTCAGTTCCGCATAGGCGGCCGGATTGGCGATCGGATTGTAGTAGTTGGCCGGATTGGCCTTGTAGGCGTCGAGCGCGGCCCCGGTCAGGGTGGTCGGGATCAGGGCGGTGAACACCGTGCCGGTGGGGGCGGCGAAGCCCGCGCGGCCGGGCAGTTCGTCGCCGGTCCAGGTCGAGCCGCGATAGGTGTAGTCGGCCGAACCGCCGCCCCGGGCGTAGGTGTCGTCCTCCGAGGTGCGCTTGGCGTAGGCGGCCGACAGCAGTAGGCCCACCCGGCCGTCGAGCCAGCGGTTGGACACCAGGCCCGTGATACGCGGGCTGTGCTTCTTGCCGTTCTCGTAATAGCTGTCCTCGGCCGACAGGGCGAAGGCGCTCTTCTTGTAGTCGAAGGGCCGGCCGGTGATCAGGTCGACCGTGGCCCCCAGCGAACCTTCGTCGGCCTCGGCGGACGAGGACTTGCGCACCCGCACCGAGCTGAACAGCTCCGAGGCGAAGGCGTTGAAGTCGAAGGCGCGCGAGCGGTTGGGGCTGGCGCCGGAGTCGTTGGCGGCGCCGGTCGACAGGGCCTCCATGTTGTTGATCCGTACACGGCTGAAGTCACCCGACAGGCCGCGCACGCTGATCGTGCGGCCCTCGCCGTTGTCGCGGTCGATCGAGATGCCCGGCAGGCGCTGCAGGGACTCCGCGAGGTTGGAGTCGGGGAAGTCGGCGATGTCCTCGGCGTTGATGGCGTCGAGCATGACGTCGGAGTTCTTCTTGGTGTCGATAGCGCTGCGCAGGGCGGCGCGGTAGCCGGTGACCACGACCTCGCTGACGGCGTTGTCGGTGATCGGCTGGTCGCCGGCCGGCGGCGCGGCCGCCTGGGCCATGGCGAACGCGGGCGAAAGCAGCACCGCCAGCGAGGCTCCGGCCAACAGCCGCGTCCGCGGCATGGCCTTGTTCTGAATGGTCATTTCCCTTTTCCCTCCCATTATGGATCGCGCCCTCGGACGCGTCGGATTTGGCGCGAGCGCTCCCGTGCGCCGCGCCAGGGGCGCGGCGGCGGGAAGGCCGTTGCTGATCTCTTGGTGTGGTTTCGGACGGCCGGCGGACCGGCCGTCAGGTCAGGCTCTACGCACTAGACATCGTCGCTCACCCTCCTGGGCTCGTGATCGGATCGGCGGCCAGCCAGTCCAGGGCGTTGCTGAGCCAGCGGGCCTGGAGCGGCGGGGCCATGTCGGGAAGCCGGTGGACCAGCGCCCGTATCGCCCCCTTGCGAGCGATCAGGCTGGCCGCGCCATTGCGGCGGTCGTGGTCGCGGCTGTAGGCGGCGATGACCTCGACGCTCTCCCCGTCCACGATCAGGCCGTTCGAAGGCTGGCCCTCGACCTGGTGCAGCACGCTCATAGCGCGGTCGGCGGGGATCCCGGCGAAGGTCGGGTGGGACCGGACGTAGTTCCAGTTGCCCATCCACGGGGCGCGCAGGCCGCCGACCTGGCCGGCGTAGGTGAAGAGGCCAAGGCTCGCGAGTTGCCGGGCGACGCCTTCGGCAAGGCCGTCTTCCTGCACCATGGCCAGCAGCGGGGTTCCGGCGGCGACGGCGGCCAGCACGTCGGCGGGCAGTTCGCCGAGCACCAGCTCGACCTTCTCGCCCTTCTTGGGCTGGGCCTCGAGGCCGGTCTGCTCGCCGACCTGGCGGCGGACAATCTCTTCGGCCTTCAGGCCCGAGGCGACGATCCCGTCGTAGCGGACGCCGGGCTTGAAATCCTCGACCACCACGCCGGGCTGCTTCTCCAGTTGGACGCGCAGGCTCCTGGCGACGCCGGAGACGGCGAGCTTCAGCTTGCGGCGCGGCGCGCCGTGCGGTGCGGCGACCCAGACCTCCCGGTCGGAAACCACCTCGCCCGAACCCGCCAGCACCAGACGGATCACGTGCCGCCCTTCCCGCTCGAAGGCCGGGGTGCGGACGCTTTCGGCGACCAGCCACGACAGGCGGTCGGGCTCGTGGGCGGGAACCGACCAGCGGCCCGCCGCCCGTTCGGCGCCGTCAGGACCGATCACGCTGAGCACCAGCTCGCCACTTACCGGCTTGCCCGTGTCGTTGAACAGCCAGAGGTCCAGCTCGGCCGCCTCGCCCAGCGCGTAGGCCAGCTTGCGCGGCTTGGCGACGGCCAGAACCGGCCGCAGGCTTTGGCTCATCAGCGCCGGATCGGCCTTGAAGCCGCGCAGCACGTCGACGATGCCCGAATGGTTCTCGATGGCCGTGCTTTCCCAGCCGGAGATAGCGGCGACATCGACCGTTTCGCCAAGGCGGATGTTCTCCAGGTAGTTGCGCCAGGCCTCGTAGGCCTTGGCGCCGACCGACAGGAACAGGGCCTCGGTGGTCGGGAAGGCCTTGCGGAAGCCCCAGCGGTCGAGAAAGGCGCTGGTCGCCCCTACGATCGCCTTGTGGTCCTCCAGGTCGTAGCTCTTGCCGCCCCTGGCCAGGATCTCGGCGACCATGGCCACGTGGTTGTCGGCGACGGCGCAGCCCTGCATCTCGCCGAACTCGACGATGAACGGCTTGCCGGTCTGGCGGTGGATGTAGTCGTCCTTGCCCGCATAGAAGCGGTCGTACCACTGGTCGCCGGCCCCCTGGTGCTCCACCCACCAGCCGCCCCATTCCTCGACGTCCGAGCGGTAGTAGTGGTCGTCATACGGCAGATACATGGCCTGGGCCGCGCCGCGCTTGACGAAGCCGTCGTTGAGGATGACCGCCCGGCTGGGGTCGAGGTCGTGCATGGCTTTGAGCACATGCTGCACATCGGGATTGGCCAGGTTCGCGCCGATCTCGTTCTGCAGGGTGTAGTGGGCCAGCGACGGGTGCGAGCGGAAGGCGCGCACCATGGCTTGGCACTTCTCGACCATGAACTGGCGGCTGAAGGCGTCGGCGGGGGGCAGAGCCTCGCCGGGCTTGAGGTCGCGGCCGATGGCGTGGCGGCCGCCGCCGGGCTCCATCACCCGCAGCAGGCCCATCTCGTCCATGGCCTGGAAGACCTCGGGCTTGCCGACGTTGCGGTGGAAGTGCAGCGCGTTGAGGCCCAGCGTCCGGGCCGAGGTGACCTCGCGACGGGCGAGGTCCTTGGTCGGCCACAGACCGTTGAAGCCCCAATAGCCCCAGGAGATCGCCGAATAGAGCCGGATGCGGCGGCCGTTCAGCCGCAGCAGGGCGTTGGTCCCCACGCCCTCGACGCCGAACCAGCGGAAGCCGAAGCGGACCTCGCGGGTGTCGGTTTCGCGCTTAGTCTCGGCCCAGGAAAGGCGTAGGCGGTGCAGGCGCGGCGTGTCGAGATCCCAGAGCTCGGCCTTGGGCGCGGTCACCGAGAAGCGGACGCGCAGGCGGCGGCCGCCTTCGAGGGCCTCCAGGGTTTCGAGCTTGATGTCGGCGGCGACCGGCGCCCCCTTGTCGTCGACGAGGGTCGCCGAGGCCTTGGCGCGCACGGCCTGCGGGCTCGCGGCGGGCTTTTCCAGCACCACGTCCATGAAGGCCGTGACCGCGCGCGGCTCCGGCGTGTTCAGCACCCAGGCGTCGTCGATGCGGGCGGCCAGCGGGTGGACGCTCAGCGTCAGGCCGCGATCGAGGCCGCCGAAGCCGTGCGAGGCGAAGAGCTTGACCTTGCCCCAGGCCATGGTGGTGCTGTCGCGCCAGTCGAACCGGCCGCCTGGATTGGTGATACGGATGGAAAGGCGGTTGGCCTGCCCCGGCTGCATCGCCGCCGTCAGGTCGCAGGCGAACGGCAGCTCCGACATGATCGAATAGCCGACCAGCCGCTCGTTCAGGAACACCTCGGCTCGCAGCCGCGCGCCGCGCAGGTTCAGCAGCACCCGCTTGCCCTTGGCGGACGCGGGGATGTCGATCGACCGCGACCACCAGGAGACGCCCTTGTAGGCGCCGTAGCGGGGCACGTCGTCGTCCTCGGCGTATCGATACTCGTCGGCGCCGTAGGGACGCGAGGCGAACCTGCCCCAGAAGTGCTCCTCGACCGTGGTCGGCAGGCTGACGGTGATGGCGTCGGGCGCCTGCAACGCCGTCCAGCCGCCGGTCGGCGGATTGATGGGCAGGGTCGGCAGATCGACGGCGCTGGGCAGGTGCAGCGCATCGTCCTTCCAAGACGCGCCCTGGTCGATCCACAGGCTCCAGCCCTCGTCGGGCACGACCAGGAGGTCGGCGGCCGAGGCGGGCGCGGCTTGCGCGATCCCGGTCGTAGCGAGGCCGGCGCCGCCGGCGGCCAGGAAGGAGCGGCGATCGAGCCTCACGGCAGCACCTTGCGGCGGGCGACGTCGAGACGGGCGGCGACGCCGGCGGGCTTGGCGAGACCCGGACGCGAGACGGGCTGGCCTCCGCCGATCCACAGTTCGACCGGTCCGGCCTCGACCGAACGCACGCCGGCCGCATCGACGACGCTGAGGGCCGCCGGATCGAGGTCGAAGGTCAGGGTTTTCGTCTCGCCGGCCTTTAGGGCCACGCGCTGGAAGCCCTTCAGCGACCGGACCGGCGCGCCGGCGCCGCCGCGCGAGACATAGAGTTGGGCCACCTCGTCGCCGTCTCGCTGGCCGGCGTTGGTGACGTCCAACGAGACCTTGACACCCTCGCCGGCCTTCACGGTCCTGGCCAGTTTCGGCTGGCCGTACTTGAAGGTCGTGAAGCTCAGGCCATGGCCGAACGGATAGAGCGCCTCGCCGCCGAAATAGCGATAGGTGCGGCCGGCCATGCCGTAGTCCTTGAACGGCGGCAGCTGGTCGGCCGAGCGGTAGAAGGTCAGCGGCAGGCGGCCGGAGGGGTTGAAGTCGCCCGCTATGAGACCGGCCACGGCGTGCCCGCCCTCGCCGCCCGGATACCAGGCCTCGACGATGGCCGGCAGCTTCGCGTCCGCCCAGTTCACGGCCATGGCCGAGCCGTTCATCAGCACCAGCACCACCGGCTTGCCGGTGGCGTGCAGACTTTCCAGCAACGCCTCCTGCGGGGCGGGCAGGTCGATGCGGGTGCGGTCGCCGCCGGCGAAGCCCGGGGCGCGGACCGACATCTCCTCGCCCTCCAGCTTGGCGGTCAGGCCGCCGACGAACAGCACCAGATCGGCGTCCTTGGCCGCGGCGATCGCGGCTTCGGCGCCCTGGCTGGGCCGGCTCCAGGTCAGGCGCTGGTCGCCGCGGTCGCCGTCCTGCCAGGCCTCGACGGTGATGGCGTGGGCCTGGCCGGCGGTCAGGGCGACGGCGCCCTCCGGCGTGGCGTCGGCCGGACGCTTCCAGGCGTCGACCACCACCTTGCCGTCGATGACGACGCGATAGCCGCCCTCGCCGCGCAGGGTGAAGCGGTGGACGCCGGTCTCGGTCGGCTTGAGATAGCCGATCCAACGCGTTGACGTCTGGCGCTTTTCCCGCTGCGGACGCCCCCAGGTGAGCTGGACGTTGGCGGCGGTCTCGACCTTGGCCTCGCCGGCCAGCGCCAGGCCCTGGAAGGTCTCGACCTTCACGCCCTTGGCGCTGCAGGCGGCGTCGGCGCAGAGGGCGTCATTGGGCAGGGTCGCCATCGGCGCGCCGACCAGGCCCGTGCCCTCGACATAGGCGACCTGGGCGTCCGGATAGCGGGCGCGGATCCCGGCCAGCACGGTCACCGGCTTGGACGGCGTGCCGTTGTAGTTGCCGACCAGGGCGTCGAGGCTGTCGGCGTTCGGGCCGATGACGGCGATGCGCTTCGGCGCCGCCTTCAGCGGCAGCAGACCGTCGTTCTTCAGCAGCACCATCGAGGCCTGGGCCGTCTTCAACGACAGGGCGCGGTTGGCCGGGGTGTCGTTGTCGGCCCGGGTGATCGCTGCGTAGGGGCCGCTGGCCGGCGGATCGAAGAGGCCCAGCTTGATGCGGGCGACGAACAGGCGGCGGACGGCCTGGTCGAGGTCGGCTTCGCTCATCAGCCCGGTCTTCACCGCCTCGACGATCGGGCCGATCTCGGCGCTCTTGTCGGCCCCGAACTCGGCGCAGATCAGGTCGGTCCCGGCCTTGATGCTGACGGCCACGGCCTGGGCGGGCGTCTTCACGTAGGAATGCGAGGTCGGCAGGAAGACGTCGGCGATGGCGGCGCAGTCGGAGACGACGTGGCCCTTGAAGCCCCACTTTCCGCGCAGGGTGTCCTTCAGCAGAAAGTCGCTGGCGCAGGCGGGCACGCCGTCGACGGCGTTGTAGGCGCACATCACGGCCTCGACCTTGCCGCGCTTCACCAGGGCCTCGAAGGCCGGCAGGTAGGTGTCGGCCAGATCGTGCTTGCTGGGATGGATGTCGTCGTGGTGGCGGTCGGCCTCGGGACCGCTGTGCACGGCGAAGTGCTTGGCGGTGGCGGCGGTCTTGTAGTGGGCGGGATCGTCGCCTTGCAGGCCCTGGACGAAGGCGACGCCGAAGGCGGCGGTCAGGTGCGGGTCCTCGCCCCAGGTTTCCTGGCCCCGGCCCCAGCGCGGATCGCGGAAGATGTTGATGTTGGGCGACCAGACGGTCAGGCCGCGATACTGGGCGACCGCGCCGTCGGGACCGCGCTTGTCGAGGTATTTGGCGCGGAACTCGGTGGCGATGGTGTCGGCCACGTCGTGGATCAGAGGGACGTCCCAGGTGGCGGCCATGCCGATGGCCTGCGGGAAGACCGTGGCCTCGCCGGCCCGGGCGACGCCGTGCAGCCCCTCGCTCCACCAGTTGTAGGCCGGGACGCCCAGGCGCGGGATGGCCGGGGCGGCGTGCTTCAGCTGGCCGGCCTTCTCTTCCAGCGTCATGCGCGAGACGAGGTCGGCGGCGCGGGTCTCGGGCGACAGGCTCACGTCATGGAAGGCGTCGGCGGCGAACGCGGCGGCCGGCGCCGTGGCCAGCGTCAGGGCCAGCATGGAGACGAGGCCGAAGCGACGGCCAGGAACGGAAACACGCATCAAACATCGCCTCGGGAAGAATTCAGGTCGCGCAGCAGCTTGCGGTCGGGACGCCAGACGACGGCGCGCTCTCCGCCGAGATCGGCGCGGGCGCCGCTGGAAGGATTGACCAGGCCGTAGCGGCGCTTGTCGCGGATTTCGAAACGGCCAAGACCCGGCAGTTCGACGGCCTTGCCCTCGAGCAGGGCCTGGCGGATCTGGCGGCACAACGAGCGGGTCAGCATGTCGCCGACATCTGTCTGGAACGCGCGGCCGATGTCGAAGACGGGCTCCTCGGCGGGCCGGACTTCAGCCTCGGCGCGGCCGTCCGGCGACGCTTGCGAGTCGCGTGCAGAGCTGTTCATGGCGCCGCCTCCCCTTCCCAATCGCAGCCTTTGTCGGCCGTCTCGCCCGGATAGCCACCGGTGTCATGATTGAAATAAGCATGTCGCAATCACGACGAAAAGCGAAAAAGGTACCGGTAACTTAAATAATTGCGGGAGATTTCAGCAAGTTTTCACCCGACCACGAACGACGTTTCCGCCTTGCCGATCCGCACAAGAAAATCGCGGCGGATGCATATTTTTTGCGGCGCATTGATCCTGCGGACATTCGCCAGCATCGTCCGCCCACCGGCCAGAACCGGGTGATTGGGGAGGCCCCGTGTCGAGGGCGGAGTGGCCAGAGGCTCGCGACAAATCCGAGCTGTGGGGCGCCGAGCTGTGGAAAGACCGGTCGGCCTATCGCCACGCCTACGCCCAGGACTGGAGCGACCTGTGCGCCTTCCTGCGCGCGCGCTTCGGCGGCGGTCCGCCCGATCCCGAGGACGTGGCCCAGCAGGCCTTCCTGAAGCTGGGCGAGCGGCCGTCTGACCGGGCGCTGGAAAGCCCCCGCGCCTTCGTGTTCCGCGTCGCCATCAACCTGGCCCTCGACGGCCGGCGCAGCCGTCAGCGGACGGCGCGCCTGCTCGACGTCTCCGCCCCGGCCCTGGAGCCCGACGAACCGCCGGACGCCGAACGGGCCCTGATCGCCCGCGACGACCTGAAGCTGCTGGAAAAGGTGGTGGCCGGCCTGCCCGAGCGCCATCGCCGCTACCTGGCCGCCAACCGCATCGAGGGGCTGAGCTTCGCCGAGATCGGTCGCCGCGAGGGGGTCTCCGAAGCGCTGGTGCGCAAGACCATCGACGAAGCCGCCGCCGTCTGCCAGCGCGCCCTGGCGCGCGGCGTCATCGACTATAGAGGCCTGTCCCGTGAACGCAGCCGTCGATCCTGACTCGCCGATCGGGCGCGAGGCCCGGACCTGGGCCCTGGCGGTGCTGGGCGAGCCGTTCCCGCCGGAGCGCTCGACGCAGCTGCGCGCCTGGCTGGACGCAGATCCGCAGCATGTCCGCGCCTATGAGGAAGCCGAGGCGCTGCTGCTGGCCTTGGGCCAGGTGCAGGCGCTGAAGAGGCCCTCCCCTCGCCGCGTTCCGGTCGGCTGGATCGCCGCCGGCGCGACCCTGGCGGCCTGCCTGGTCACGGCCCTGGTGCTGGCGCCGCCGCCCGCGCCGTTCGAGGCCGGGACCACCGCTCGGCAGGTGGCGCTGAAGGACGGGAGCACCGCGGTGCTGGCGCCGGGCGCGCGACTGGCCCAGGCCTCGCGCTGGAACGATCGCGGCTATGTGCTGGAGCGCGGCGAGGCGTTCTTCGCGGTGCGCAAGGCCGACGGTCGGCGGTTCCAGGTGGCGGTCGGCGGCGCCGAGGTCGAGGTGCTGGGCACCCGCTTCGACACCCGGGCCGGGGCCGGCGGCCAGGTGCGGGTGGCGGTCGAGGAAGGCCGGGTGGCGGTCTACCAGGGTCGCGAGCGCCGCCAGGTCGCGCGGCTGGGGGCCGGCGACTACGTGCAGATCGACGGCGGCCGCGCCCAGACCGGCAAGCTGGCCGCGCCCGCCGAGGCGGCGGCTTGGCGAACCGGACGCCTGGCCTATGCCGACGCGCCGCTGGGCGACGTGATCGCCGACCTGGCGGCGCGGGGCCTTGCGGTGCGGGCGACGCCGCGCGCGGCGGGCCTGCGGATCACCGCCAGCTTCCAGTTCGACCAGGCCGACCGCTTCATCGCCAGCCTGCCCGAGATCCTGCCGGTCGGCGTGCGGGTCGCGGCCGACGGAAGCCGCACGATCGACGCGGCAAAATGAGGATCGCGCCCGCGATCGGCGCGCTGGCGGTCGCGGGGCTGGTCGCCGCGCCGGCCCATTCAGCGCCAGCCGAGCGGCGCTTTTCCTTCGACCAGCCGGCCCAGCCGCTGGCGACGGCGCTGCTGGCGGTGTCGGCCAAGACCGGCGCGCCGATCGCCGCCCCCGCCGCCCTCACGGCCGGACGGCGCGCGCCAGGCCTTTCCGGAGCGATGTCGCTGGACCAGGCGATGCGGGCCCTGCTGGCGGGTTCGGACCTCGACTTCACGATCTCGACGGGCCGGGTCGTGGCGCTGAGGCGGCGCAGCGAGGTGGTGGTCACCGCGCCCGTCGCCCCCCGCCCTTCCCCATCGTCGATCGAGGTGGAAGAGCTGACCACCGTGGCGGCGATCAGCGTGGTGGCGCGGCCGCTGGCCGAGCCGGCGCAGGACGCGGCCCGCGACGCGCCGGGCCAGGTGGACGTGCTGCTGGAGGAGCAGCTGCGCGGCGCCGGCGCCCTGGGCCTGGCCGACGCCCTGCGGCAGATCCCGGGCGTGGCGGCGGGACCGGAGGCCGGCGAGGCCCGCCAGATCGCCGTGCGCGGGGTCGGCGGGCGCTTCACCCGCGTGCGCGTCAACGGCATGGAGACCCTGGCGACCTTCGGGGCCAGCAACGCCATCGGCGGCACCAACCGCGGCCGGGCCTTCGACTACAACGTCTTCGCCGCCGATCTCTTCAAGCAGGTCCGCTTGCAGAAGACCGCCTCGGCCGACCTCGACGAGGGCTCGCTGGGGGCGACGGTCGACATGCGCACCCGCTCGCCGCTGGAGCTGCCCAGGCGGCACGCCATGTTGGCGGCCGAGGCCGGCTACCAGACCCTGTCGGATCGCGCCTGGCCGCGGGTGTCGGCGGTGCTGTCGGCGCGCGACGCCGCAGGCCGTTTGGGCGTGCTGGTCTCGGCCGCCTATTCGGGACGCTCGACGCTGGAGGCCGGGGCGAGCGCCGGCCAGTGGGAGACGGGAGACGCCGTCGCACCGGGTTTCGGCGCCGCCTTGGCCCCGCTGGACCTGGGCTCCGTCAACGCCGCCCTGCACGCCAGGATCCCTCGCCTGGAGCTGGTCGAGATCGACCAGCAGCGCCTGGGCCTGACCGGCTCGCTGGAGTGGCGGCCCAGCGACGCGACGCGCATCGCCCTGGACGTGATCTACGCCGAGCTGCGCTCGAACCGGCGCGAGAACCTGCTGGAGAGCTTCACCTTCCGCACACCGGGGGTCTGCGGCGCGCCGGCCGATCCGCGCTGCGGGCTCAACGCCGTGACGGTGACTAGCGGCGACATTGTCATGTATGGCGGCCGCAGGCCGGTGCTGATCGCAGGCCGCTTCGACGGGGTGGACGTGCGCTCCGAGGCCCGCCGTGACGCGCTCAGCACCGTTTTTCGTCAGACCACCCTGGCGGCCAGCCATCGTTTCCGGGAGGGCGTCGAGGGTCGGGTGCTGCTGGGCTTCAGCCGCTCGGACTTCAGCAATCCGGTGCAGCAGACGCTCTATCTGGAGCAGTTCGACGTCGACGGCTTCGCCTACGACTTCTCCGACGGCGACCGGCCGGCCTTGAGCTTCGGCGACGCGGCCCTGACCAACCCCGGCGCCTGGACCGCCAGCGAGTTCCGGTCGGATCCCAACTGGGTGGACAACAGCTACCGGTCGCTGGCGATGGACCTGGAGGACCGCACCGGCCCCATCGACTGGCGCGTGGGCGTGCTGGCCAAGACCTATCGCACCGTCGGGGCGGCGCGGATGCGCTCGGACGGCGGCATCGGCAACGTCAACAGCGTGCTGCCCGGCGGCCTTTCGGGCCTGTCGGTGGCCGACTACGCCCTGCTGGTCGGCCAAGGCGTGGACTTCGGCGTCGCTGGCGCGCCCAGCCAATGGCTGGCCTTCGGCGTGGCGCGGGCGCTGGCGGCGGCCTGCCCCGACGCGGCCTGCTACCAGACCGGCCCCGGCCCGGTGGCGGCGCTGAACTACGCGGTGACCGAGCGGGCCGACGCGCTCTACCTGCAACTGGCCGTGCCGCGCGACGCGGGCCGGAGGATCTGGGGCGAGGCCGGGGTGCGGGCGGTGCGCACCGGGATCGAGGCCGGCGGCCTGGACGTGGAGCCCGACGCCGGCCTGCGCTGGACGACGGCGTCGAACGCCTACTGGTCGGCCCTGCCGTCGATGAACCTGGCCTGGAGCGCCGCGCCCGACGTCGTGGTCCGGTTCGGCGCGGCGCGGGTCATGGTGCGGCCCGACCTGATCAGCCTGCGGCCGGGCGTGGGGCTGTCGACCACCGGGGCCAAGACCGCCTCGTCGGGCAATCCGAACCTGCGCCCGACCCGAGCCGACGCCTTCGACCTGTCGGTGGACTGGCGGCCCAGGCCCGGCCTGCAGGTCACGGCGGCGGTCTATCGGAAGAACATCGCCACCACCGTGCAGTCGACGACAACCCGGCCGGCGCCGTTCGCCGCCAATCCGTTCGGCCTTCCCGACAGCGTGGCGGCGGCGGCGTGCGGGGCGGCGCTGGACTGCTCGCCGACCCTGCCGATCTGGCAGTTCTCGCGGCCGATCAACACCGGGCCGGGCCACCTGACCGGGGCCGAGGCCTCGTTCCGCGCCCCCCTCGGCGAGTATTGGACGCTGCAAGGCGCGGGCGCCTACACCCGCACGGTGGTGCGACTGCTCGACCAGACCGGCGCGTGGGCGGACATGCAGGACGCCCTGGGCGCGCCGCGCCTGGCAGCCAATCTGGCCCTGGCCTACCATCGGCCAGGCCTTGAGGCGCGGGTCGCCGTCAGCCATCGCGGCCGCTACATCGCCACCATCCCCGCCCCGAACGGCGGCGACGTGGACGGGGTGGATCCGCTGACCACGCTGGACGCCGCCGCGCGGCTGGAGTTGTCGCCGAGCCTGACCCTGACGGCCGAAGCCTCGAACCTGGCCGGCGCGCCGCAGCGGCAGTTCAGCGACCGCACGCTGATCCCAACCTACCGGCACGATACGGGGCGGGAGCTGCGGGTGGGGTTGCGCTGGCGGATGTGAGGGGCGCCCCTACCGATACCGGTAGAACCGCACCCGCTGGATCTGGACCTGGTCGGGCGACAGGCGGATGTGGCGGCCCTGGTGGGTCTGGTCGCCGTTGAGCAGGCGACCGGGGATCCAGCGGCCCTGGTCGTCGAACACGCCCTCCTCGGCGCGGTCGATGCCGGCCAGCGGCGGCCCCTTCCCCGCCCCGGCGAAGGTGACGACGATCCCCCGGCCGGCGATCAGATAGTCCTCGGGGCCGACCTGGATGATCAGCCCGCCGTGGGTCGCGGGCTTCTGTGCGGCCTTGGACGTCCAGGGATCGATGAAGCCGACCTCGAAGCGGTAGTCGCCCATCACCTTGCTGACGGGCGCATCCTGCACCGTCCCGTCCTCCAGCACGCGCGGCTTGAAGCCGGCCATCGTCCCTTTGCCCTGGGCCGCCAGCAGGGCCGGCGTCAGCTGGCGCAAGACGGCGTAGGCGTCGGTTATGGCCTTCTGCTCGTCGGCGTTGACGCTCTCGATGGCGAAGGGCGAGAAGCCCAGGGCGTCGAGGTTTCCGAAGGCGTAGAAGGCGTTGGCCGGAGTCTCCGGGGCGCTGGCGTTGTTGGCCTCGGGGATGAAGAGCGCGTTGTCGGCCCGCACGAAGCGGGCGGCCAGGTCGCTGAAGTTCGGGAAGTAGATGTCGGGCGACAGCAGATCCAGGCTCGGCGCGCCGGCCTTCCAGACGTCGAGCAGGTGCGGCAGCGGCCCGCCGCTGGGATATTCGCCGGGCTTCTTGCCGGTGCGGTTCAGGGCGGCGTTGACGTACATCGGCAGCGGCCAGGCCGCCTTGCCGGCGGCGGTGACGGCCTCGGTGTAGCGGGCGTAGGACCAGGCGGTGAACACCTCCTGTCCGGCCTCGTCGGCGCCGAAGACGGCGGCCCAGCCGCCCTTCTCCTTGGACCCATTGCGTTTCCAGAGGTCGCGCAGTTCCGGCTCGACCGCCTCGCCGCCGGTCTTCAGGCGCTGGATCAGGGCGGCGGGGACCTCGCCGGCATAGGCCTTGTCGGCGGCCGGGCCGTGTTCGCGGGCCGAGGGCAGCATGCCGATCTCGTTCTCGACCTGGACCATCAGGACGGTGTTTCGATCGGCGTCGACCGCCTTCAGGTGGGCCAGCAGGGCGGCGTAGGCCCGGGCGTCGGCCTTGCGGGTCTCGTCCGAAAAGGCCGACAGGATCTCGACGCTCGAACCGTCCTGCGCCCGCACGCGCGGGAAGCGGGCCTGGTCGCGCTTCACCCAGGCCGGGACGTAGGTCGACATGCTGTTCTTCCAGGCCCCGAACCACAGCAGGACGAGCTTGATGTCCTGGGCGCGGGCGTCGGCGATCAGGTCATCGACGCTGGAGAAGTCGTAGGCGCCCTCCTTCGGCTCGACCAGCTCCCAGGAGACGGGGGCGAGCACGGTGTTGAGGTTCATCGCCTTCAGGCGCGGCCAGTAGCGGGCCATGTAGGCGCGGCTGGAGGCGCTGGAATTGCCGAGCTCGCCGCCGAGCACCAGCATCGGCTTGCCGTCGACGACCAGGCGGGCGCTGGTTCCATGCTTTTCGAGGCGGGGGATCTCGGCGGAGGCGATTTGCGCCGCCAGCAGCGAAACGACGGCCGCGCCCGCCCCGAACCAGGTATTCAAGCCCCTCACCCACGCCTCCCGCCAACGCTCTTTGTTACCGCTAGCATTCGGACGACGGAGACCAGCTTGTCAACGAGAAGTCATACCAATCGCAAGAATGGTCCGACCAATCGATCCAGCTAGGCCGGAACGGCGGCCCGCGCCGCCGCGCCCAGCAGGCCGGCCTTGTCGAGATAGAGGTCGTGCGGCGGCATGCCGGCCACCCGCTCGTTGATCGCCGAGCGGATCATGCCGACGCGCCGGCGCAGCTCGTCCGACGAGATGGTGTCGGCGACGGCGTGGTAGTCCTCCGGGATCAGCCCCTGCCCCGCCAGGATGGCGAACCAGTTGGTCTCCTTGAACAGCTCCTGCTGGCCGACCAGCACCTCGCCGCGAGTGCGGAACACCTCCAGCCGCTGGGTCAGGCTGTCGGGCGGGACCATGGCCTGGCACCAGCGCCAGAACTCGGTGTCGTCGCGCTCGGTGACCTTGTAGTGGGCGATGATGAAGTCGCGGACCTGCTCGTATTCCAGCGACATCTCGCGATTGAACTTGTCGACCACCCACGGGTCGAAGCCGGTCTTGGGGAACAGGGCCAACAGCTTGGCGATCGCCGCCTGGACCAGGTGGATGCTGGTCGACTCCAGCGGCTCCAGGAAGCCGCTCGACAGGCCGATGGCCAGGACGTTGCCGATCCAGCTCTTGCGGCGGCGACCGGCGGTGAACTTCAGGACCTTGGCGTCGGCGAGGGCCGCGCCGTCCAAGCGTTCGCCCAGCAGGCGCACGGCCTCGTCCTCGGCGATGAAGGCGTCGCTGAACACGTAGCCGTTGCCCGTGCGGTGCTGCAGCGGGATCCGCCACTGCCAGCCGGCCTCGCGGGCGGTGGCGCGGGTGTAGGGGGTCAGTTCGCCGGCCCGCGCGCAGGGCATGGCGGCGGCGCGGTTGCAGGGCAGCCACTGGCTCCAGTCGTCGTAGCCGGCGCCGAGGGTCTCTTCGATCAGCAGGCCCCGGAAGCCCGAGCAGTCGACGAAGAAGTCGCCCTCGATCGTACGGCCGTCGTCGAGCACCAGGCGGGAGACGTGGCCGCTTTGCCCGTCACGCTCGACGCCCGAGATCTTGCCCTCGACGCGGACCACGCCCCGGGCCTCGGCGTAGCGGCGCAGGAAGGCCGCGTAGAGCGCCGCGTCGAACTGGAAGGCGTAGTTGATCTTGGGCAGGGTCGCGAGACTCTGCGGCGGGGCGCGCAGGAACCGCCCGGCCTTGGCGGCCAGGGACTCGGCGTTGAACAGGCTGTGGTCGGTCTGGCCGCTCTCGCGGGCCCAGCGCAGCCAGAAGTGCTGGAAGCCGACGCCGTCCATGTCGGCGCCGTAAAGGCCGAACGGGTGGAAGTAGCTGTGGCCGCGCTTGCGCCAGTCGACGAACTCGATGCCCAGCTTGAAGGTGGCGTTGGTCTCGCGGATGAAGACGTCCTCGTCGAGACCCAGCACCTTGTTGAAGAGCAGGATCATCGGGATGGTCGCCTCACCCACACCGACGGTGCCGATCTGCTCGGACTCCACCAGGGTGATCGAATAGCGCTGCGTGCCGACGACCTGGGAAAGCGCGGCGGCCGTCATCCAGCCGGCGGTGCCGCCGCCGACGACCACGATGTTGCGGACAGCTTGGGTCACGTGAACCTCAGGGGCGTTGGCGCGGCCGGGGCCGAACGCGGCGCGAGGGCCGCGAGCCTGGCCTCCAGCGGGCGCATCTGGCCCACCTCAACAGCGATGCGGCGCAGGATGGTCTGGAAGACCTGGATCTGCTCGGCCTCGGCGACGCCTTCGGCCAGGGGATCGTGGGCCTGAGGGATCAGGCCGTGGCCGATCATGCAGGCGGCCCAGTTGGCGGCCTGGAAGGCCTCGTCTTCACGGGCCGGCACGACGCCGCGCGCCGCGAACAGGCGCAGCTTGGCGGCCAGGTCGGCCGGCGGTTCGACCGCGCGCACGGCCTCCCATGGCGCACCGGCGCGCTTGGCGAGCCGGTAGTGCATGGCCTGGAAGTCGCGCAGGCTGGCGGCGTGAGCGCGCACGGCGGCGTTATAGGCGCCCGCCTCCGGCCCGCCGGCGGCGTCGACCGGGAACAGCGTCACCAGATGCGAGATCGCCGCCTGCAGGCTGTAGAGCGGTCCGGCGTCGGACGGGTCGAGGGCGACCGCCGCCTCGCCCACGGCCACGCAGTTGCCGATCCAGGGACGGGTCTGGACGCCCGGCGACAGGGCCAGGGGCTCGCCCGCCCGCCAGCCCAGCGCCGAGACGGCCTCGGCCCGGCGCAGCATGGCCTCGCCGTCGGTCGTACGGGAGTCGTAGACCGCCAGACCCGCCGTGCGGTCGAGCAGCGGATAGAGCCCGATCCAGCCGCCGTCGACGGCCTCGATATGGGCGAAGGCCGGCGCGGGGCTGAGGCGACGCCCGGCCAGCGGCAGGACGCGGTCGAAGGGCAGCCAGTCCCTCCAGGACTCGAACGCCGCCCCCGGCATCTGGCCGATCAGGGCGCCGTCGCCGGCGTCGATGAACAGGTCGCCGGCGACCCGCGTCCCGGTGTCCAGAACCACGGCGGCGATCAGGTCGCCCGTGTGGTCGATCTGCGTGACCGCGCCCTGGTCGACGGCGACGCCGGCCGCCAGGGCGTGGTGGCGCAGCAGCGCCGCATAGGCCGTGGCGTCGACGTGCAGGCCGACGCCGGGAACCGACAGCCGGCCGGGATCGTCGCCCTCGACGATGCGGCCCTGCTTGGCGGCGGCCGCCCCGAGCGAGAAGTCCTCCAGCGCCGCCTGAAGGCCGCGCCGGCGGGCCAGCACCCAGTGGTGGGTGAAGTCGACATAGTCGATCGACTGGCCGTGGGTGTCGTAGGGATGCAGGAAGGCCGTCCCGTCGCCGGCGAAGCCCGCGAACCTCTGGCCCAGCGACGGAACCGCGCCGCAGCGCCGCGCGACCTCGGCCTCCGGCAGGCCCAGCAGCTGGTGCAGGTTGCCCAACGCCGGCACGCCGGCATGCGACAGGCCGGGCGTCGGCGCTCCGGTCTCGACGACGCGGACGGAAAGCCCGCCGGCGCCGAAGGCGCGGCGCAGGGCCAGGGCGGTCAGCCACGGGGTCGTGCCTCGGCCAACGACGACGACGGTCTTCACCGGCCCGCTCACGCCATCGCCTCCGCGGCGGCGCGGGCGGGGATGGCGCAGTGGCGGTCGATGAACTCGGCGTGGCTGGGCATGGCCGGAACCCGGCGGGCGATGGCCGCGCGCTGACGCTCCAGCTCGGCAAGGGTCTGGGCCAGGGGCGCATTGTCGGCCATGGGGTCGTACCCTTGTGGCGTCACCCCCTGCCCCAGCAGCACCGAGATCCAGCTGGGCATGGCGAACAGGCCGTCACGATAGTTGGGCGCGTGGCCGCGATGGCGGAACAGTTCCAGCTTCTCGCGCAGGCTGTCGGGGATCGGCATCTCGCGGCACTGCTTCCACAGCGTCCCGTCGGTGCGGGTGTTGGCGTGGTAGTGCAGGATGAGGAAGTCGCGCACCCGGTCGTATTCCATGTCGACCCGGCGGTTGAAGTCCTCGACCAGGGCCGGCTCGACCCGCTTTCCGGGGAAGAGCTTCAGCAGATTCATGACCGCGATCTGGATCAGATAGATGCTGGTCGACTCCAGGGGCTCGAGGAAGCCGCTCGACAGGCCGGCGGCCATGACGTTGCGGGTCCAGGAGGCGGTGCGGCGGCCGGCCTTGAACTTGATGGGGCGCGGATCATCCAGCGCCTCGCCGTCGAGATTGGCCAGCAGCACAGCGGCGGCCTCGTCGTCGCTGATGTGGGCGCTGGAATAGACGTAGCCGTTGCCGGTGCGGTGCTGCAGCGGAATGCGCCACTGCCAGCCGGCCTCGCGGGCGGTCGAGCGGGTGAAGGGCGTGAAGCGGCCGGCGCGGGCGCAGGGCACGGCCCAGGCCCGGTCGCAGGGCAGCCAGTGGGTCCAGTCCTCGAACGGACTGTTGAGGGTCTGGCCGATCAGCAGGCCGCGAAAGCCCGTGCAGTCGACGAAGAAGTCGCCCTTGATCACCTCGCCCGAGGCCAGGGTGATCGAGGCGACGTCGCCGCTGGCGCCGTCCAGGGTGACATCGACGACCTTGCCTTCGGTGCGCTTGAGGCCCCGGCTCTCGGCCACCTTGCGCAGGAACTTGGCGTAGAGGCTGGCGTCGAAATGGTAGGCGTAGCTGTAGGTGGAATCGATGGCCTCGGGGTTCGGGTTGGGAAACTCGAAGCGGTCGGCGCGCGAAGCGGCGATGGCGTAGGAGAAGTCCTCGATGTCGAAGTCGTGGCCCGCCAGCCGCGCCCGGTTCCACTGGTGGTGGAAGCCCGCGCCGCCGATCGACTGGCCGTGCACGCCGAAGGGGTGATGGTAGTTCGAGCCCTTGAAGCCCCAGTCGAGAAACTCAATGCCCAGCTTGAAGGTGCCGTTGGTCGCCCGCAGCATCTCGACCTCGTCGATGCCGACGAAGCGGTTGTAGTCGCGCATGGCGGGGATGGTGGCCTCGCCCACCCCGACGGTGGCGATATCGTCGGACTCGACTAGGCGAACTCGGGCCTGATGCGGCCGCAGGCCGCTGACCAGGGCGGTCGCCACCATCCAGCCGGCCGTGCCGCCGCCGACGATGACGATCTCAAGAGGCGTATTGGCTTCCATGACCGACGGACTTCCTCCCCAGGAACCGGCCCTGAAGTTCGCCGCCCCCAGGCCGTTTGTCTCGCAAAATCGAAGGGGCGGACCGATGGCCCGCCCCTCCTTGATCGCCGCTAGTACTTGAAGCGGAAGGTCAGCAGGTAACGCTGGTCCGTACGGTTCCAGGCGTTGTCCTTCAGCAGGCCGCCGGCGTCGGCGTCGGTGACCTGCTGCTTGAGCACCGACTCGGTGTTCAGCAGGTTGCTGCCCTGCAGGCTGATCTCGAGGTTGTCGGTGGCCCGGTAACGGATCGAGGCGTCAAGATAACCGGCGTCGTCCTGCCAGATCGGATAGAGCAGGCAGCAGTCCATGGCGGTCAGCAGGTACTTGGAGCGCCAGTTATAGGCGGCGCGCAGGGCCCAGCGGCCTTTCTCGTACATGCCCACGACGTTGTAGGAGTACTTCGAGAGGCCCTCGAGGCTGTCCACCCGGATGGCGCCGGCGGACTGCGAGATGCCGCCGCCGCTGGTGTTGGAGCTGCCGTTGCCCGAGGCGTTGGTCAGGTTCTGGTTCTTGACGCCCTTGTTCTCCAGGTAGGTGAAGTTGGCCTGGATGCCCAGCCCGTCGAAGGGCGCGGGCAGGAAGTCGAAGTAGCGCTGGTAGGCCACTTCCGCGCCGCGGATCTTGGCCCCGTCGCCGTTCATCGGGCCACGGGTGAAGACCGAGCGGGTCACGCCGTTGTTGGTGACGTCCTGGTAGAAGCCGCCGTACTGGATGTAGTCGTTGAACTTCTTGTAGAAGAGCGCGACCGTCAGCGAGCCGACTTCCGAGAAGTAGTGCTCGAGGCTGATGTCGATCTGGTCGGCCGTCATCGGCTTCAGGTACGGATTGTAGGCGTCGGCCGTGTACTGGACATTGGCGGCGGTGATCGTGCCGGCCGAGTCCTTGACCCACAGCGGATCGCTGAGGTTGGTCGTGCTCGGCAGGGTCGCGCTGATCTTCAGGTACTTCTTCATGTAGCCGATGTCGGGACGCGACATGGCCCGCGAGATGGCCAGGCGAACCTGCCATTCGTCGTTCAGATCGACCTTCAGGTTGAAGCTCGGCAGCACGTTGCGGTGCTTGGCGTTCGCCGAACCGGTCGTGCCGCCGCCGCTGGCGAACTTGAAGTCGTCGGCCGAGACGTAGCAGCCCATGGTCTTGGGCAGATAGGGAATGTTCAGCGGCAGGCCGGTGATCGGATCGGTCGGCGGCGAGTTGGTGCCGCAGGTCTGCGAGGTCAGCGTCGACATGTCGGCGTAGATCGTCGCGCCGTTGCTGGTGTTCTTGGTCTCGACATAGCGGACGCCGAGATTGCCGCTGACCGGGAAGCCGAACACCGTGTGGTCGCCGCCGCCGAACTTCAGCATGGCGTAGACGGCCTGGGTCTTTTCCTCGACGTCGGCGATTTCCTCGGGGAGGTAGCAGTTGGTCTCGCCGGCGCGGTAGCAGACCGCGTTCCACTTCGACGAGCCGACGCCGGTGTTGGCGTAGCCGAACGCCTTCTGCAGCGCGGCCAGGTCCTTGACCACGTCCATGCTGGTGAAGGTCAGCAGGCCCGAGTTCAGGACGTTGCCGTCGAAGATGTTGTTGAAGCTGCGCACGTCGGTGAGGTTCGGCGACCAGCCGCTGAACGTGGTGTTGGCGGTCGCCGCGTCGCAGTCGCCGTTGACGTTGGTGGCCGAGGCCGTGCGGTCGGCGTTGTACCAGAGGTAGTCGGTGCTGTTGACGCCGCGGTTGTCGCAGCCCCAGGCGTTGGCGATGCCGCCCCAGTTATAGGCGCTCCAGCGCACGGTCTGCTCGCGGTCGGCATAGCGGGCGCCGACCTTCAGCGTGTTCAGCCAGCCGTCGCCGAGGTCGTAGTTGGCGTCGAAGCGCAGGGCCAGCTGCTCGCCTTCGCTGTCTTCCAGGTGGTTGTTGACGTTATTGAAGCGCCAGGCGTTCGGATTGGCCAGGCCGCCGGCGGCGTAGTTGATGTTGGTGCCCGGCAGGATGGTCATCGTCGGATGATCGCCGGTCGCGTCCAGCTGCAGGTTGCCATAGGCCACCATGCCGACGTCGGCGTCGTAGTTGTGGACGCTGGCGTCGACCTTCTGGACGTCGAAGTTGAAGCGCAGGCGGTCGGTGGCCTCCCACTTCAGATTGAACGACAGGTCCTGGGTGGACTGCCTGTTGTAGTTGTAGCGGGTGTCGGTCGAGACTTCCGCGCCGCGCTGGTCGGCGGGCGTACAGCCGGACCAGCCGTAGCAGGGGTTGATGATCGGCTGGCCGCCCGAGGTCTGGCCGATCAGGTAGCCGGCCCAGTCGGGGCTGGCCGAGGTGAGGTTGCCGACCCAGCCCAGCGGCGAGGTCATGATGCCGCTTTCGAAGTTGCCTTCGTCGTCGAAGGTGAACTTGGAGCCGGACGCCGGCATCAGCCAGCTGCTGGCGTTGCTGATCACCATCCGCGGGTCTTGAGCGTAGAGGCTGAAGGCGCTGCCCTGGACGGAGCGCTCGTTCCAGATGTTCTCGTAGCTGGACTTGTTGTACTGGACGGTGGCCAGGAACTTGTGGTCGTTGTCCTGCCACTGGCCGGCCGCCGAGATCCCGTTGCGGGTGCGGTCGAACTCGGTGTGGGCCAGGCGGTACCACGACGGGATGTACTTCTTGCCCGCGCCATAGGCGGCGGTGTCCTCGAAGACCCCCATGCGGCCGTACTGGGCGCTTTCGGAAATCGTGTTCAGCTCCGAATGCGAGCCGTTCACCATCAGGCCGAACTCACCGATCTCGGTCTCCCAGCGGTTGCTGTAGATGCCCGAGATTTCCGGCGTCAGCTGTTCGGACAGGGTGCCGTAGTTCAGCGAGGTGGTGAGGCCGATCGTGCGGCCAGCGCTGTCAAAAGGCAGACGCGTACGCAGATTGATGCTGCCGGCGATGCCGCCTTCGATCAGTTCGGCCGTCTGGTTCTTGTAGGTGTCGACGCCGCCCATCAGTTCGGGCGAGACGTCGCCCCAGGACAGGCCGCGCGAGGAGTTGGCGCTGAAGGTGTCGCGGCCGTTGAACTCCGAACGCACCTGCGACAGGCCGCGGACGATGACGCCCGAGGGCTCGGCCGAGAAGTGGGTGGTGTCGCTGGTCGAGGCGTAGCGGTTGACGGTGATGCCGGGCACGCGTTGCAGCGCTTCGGCGACCGACTTGTCGGGGAACGCGCCGATGTCGTTGGCGGTGATGGAGTCGACGATGGTGTCGGCGTCGCGCTTGATCTGCTGGGCCGACTTCAGCGCCGCGCGCTGGCCGGTGACGATGACGGTCTCGACAGCGTTGTCTTCGACGGTGTCAGAAGGCGAGGCCTGGGATGCGGCCGGAGCGGTCGACACCGTCTCCTGCGCCAGGGCCGGGGCCGCGCTCAGCAGCACCGCGACCGAAGCGCCGCCCATCCATCCGGCCATGCGGATTCGCGTAGTTCTCATAGCTCGTCCCCTCCCAGGTCGCGCCGTGGGCGCGTCCCCTCAAGTTTCCAGGGCTTTCGCCTTGGCAATGACGGCGTTCGCCGCCGATGTATGGGAAGCCTTGGCCAAGCATGCTCGGCGTCGCGCTTCCTCCCGTCGCGCCCGTCTCAACGCGGGCGCTTATCGTTTCATAACCGCAGCAAATGTCCGCGCGCCAGCATTTTATAAAATTATTTTGTTTAATCGGCGAGCCTTGCCAACCGCTGTTGCCTGACAGACACATTCCGCCTTCCGTACGCCCCGCCGAAGGGTGACGACCTTCGAGGGGGAGGCTTCGCCAGTGAAACAGATCCGCGAATCGAACGCGGCCTCTCCGGAGGCGCTCGCGGCCCTGACGGCCGCCGCCGAGCCGGTGGTCATCCGGGGCCTGGCCGCGCACTGGCCGGTGGTCGAGGCCGGCCGCCAGGGCCATGTCGCCCTGTTCGACTACCTGTCGCGCTTCGATTCCGGCCAGACGGTCGGCACGGTCTTCGCCCCAGCCGAGGCGGGCGGCCGGCTGTTCTACGGCGACAACCTGTTCGACATGAACTTCCGCAGCGGCCGGGCGCGGCTGGGCAAGACCTTCTCGTTCCTGGCCCAGTACGCCGCCAGCGGCGAGCAGGAGGCCCTGGCCGCACAATCGGTGCCGACCTGGAACGCCCTGCCCGGTTTCGCCGAGGCCAATCCCCTGCCCTTGCTGGGTCCCGAGATCGAACCCCGGGTGTGGATCGGCAACCGGGTCATCGTGGCGGCCCACAACGACCCGTACGAGAACATCGCCTGCGTCGTCGCCGGCCGCCGCCGCTTCACCCTGTTCCCGCCCGACCAGGTCGAGAACCTCTACATTGGCCCGTTCGAGCGCACGCCGGCCGGGGCGACCATCAGCCTGGTGGAGTTCGAGAACCCGGACCTGGAGCGCTTCCCCCGCTTCGCCCAGGCGCTGGAGGCGGCCCAGACCGTCGAGCTGGAGGCCGGCGACGCCATCTACGTGCCGTACCTGTGGTGGCACCACGTGCGCTCTCTCGACCCGGTCAACATGCTGGTGAACTACTGGTGGCCCGCCCACAACCAGGGCCGGGGCGCGCCGCGCGACGCCTTCATGCACGCCATGCTGACCCTGCGCGGCCTGCCCCCGGCCCACCGCCAGGCCTGGAAGGCGATGTTCGACCACTACGTGTTCCGCACCGAGGGCGACGCGGCCGACCATCTGCCGATGGAGGCGCGCGGCATACTGGGCGACCTCGACGAGATCGCCGGCCGTGAACTGCTGACCATCCTGTCGCGCGTGCTGGCCGAGTCTGCTGCGGCCAAGAAGGGTTAGCGGCAGCCCGCGAACACCCGCGACCTGCGCGCCGTCTCGCCCACCCCGCCCGGACCGTGGAAGAACCGCTGGCCCCAGGGGGTCAGCCGGCGACCGTCGAAACGCTCGACCAGATCGAGGTCGGCGACCTCGGGGGCGTTGCCTGACCAGGACCAGGCCAGGTAGCCGACGCCCATGGCGTTCGACAGGCGGAAGATCGCCTCCTCGTCGACCGGCTCGCCCCGGTGGTCGGGGCCGAACTCACCGACGATCAGCGGCAGGCGCGCGTCGGCGAAGGCCTGGAGATAGGCCCGCACGGTCTCGCCCGTCCCGTAGGCCTCGTACATGTGGACGTCGAAGACGAGGGCCTTCAGCGGATCGGCGGCGAAGAGTTCGGCGGCCTTGTCGCGCATGGTTCCCGAACGGTCCTGGCCGTAGTCGTGGGCGTCGATCACCAGGGCGTGGCGCAGGCCCGCCGCGCGCAGGGCGATCACCGCCGTGCGATGGGCCTCCAGCCACTGGACCCCGGTAGTGGTTCCGGCAGTCGGCTCGTTGCCGATGTTGACCAGGACGTAGTCCTCCTGGCCGCGCAGCACGGGGGCCAGGCTCACCCAATAGGCCACGGCCGAGCCGATATGGGCGGCCTTGGGCTCCAAGCCGTAGCCGGTGGTGTCGTGAACCTCGAGGATGACGACCTGACCGGCGCGACGGGCCTTGGTGATGATCCGGCGGACGGTCGAAGGCGAGGTGCGCCGCCAGCGCGTGCCGTCGCTCAGCACCACCCGCACCGTGTTGGAGCCCAGGGCCGCAGACTCGCGGATGGCCTTGCCCGTGCCCCTGGGCCGCCAGGCGTGGGGAAGATTGACGCCGCGCGCTGTGAAGATGTCGCCGCAGGCGTCGACCAGCTTGCCGTCGCGCACGGAGAAACCGGCCAGGGCCGGACTCGCCGCCGAGATCACCGCCAGCGCCGCTCCGGCCGCCGCCCATCGCGCGATCCTCGCCCTCACCCGATCATCTCCCCCAATTGATTGGGCCGGACCGTGACGATGGCGCTTCGCCGGCGCAAGGGATAAAAGAAAGGGACTTTGCTTATTGCCGCCACCCGCCGGAGGGTCGCCCAGGCGCCGCCTTGTCGGCCAAGTCGGTTTCGTTATTCGTCCCGCAGGTGCTAAGCCAGACCTCAGATGAGCCAGTCGCCCAAAAGCCCCGCCCGCAAGACCTCGCAAGCCGGCCCCAGCCTGTCGGGCACGAACCTGGAGCGGGCGGGCGACTACAATCAGCGCGTCACCCTGCAGTCGATCCGCATCGGCGGGGCCAAGACCAAGCCCGAGATCGCCGCCCTGACCGGGCTGACGGTGCCGGCCATCACCAACATCACCAAGCGCCTGCTCGACGACGGCCTGATCCTGGAGGCCGGCAAGCTGCACGGCGGCCGGGGCCAGCCGGCCATGACCCTGGCGGTCAATCCGGACGGCTGCTTCTCGATCGGCCTCAACATCGACCGCGACCACGTCACCATCCTGCTGCTGGACTTCGCCGGCCAGGTGCGGGCGCGCTCGACCTGGGAAGTGGCCTTCGCCGGGCCGGACGCCGTGGTCGAGTTCTTCGAGACCAACTGGAACGCCTTCCTCAAGACCGAGGGCGTGCAGGCCGAGCGGATCATCGGCGTGGGCGTGGCCATGCCCGACGACATGGCCCGCGTGGATCTGCCCCATCGCCCCGCCGAGTACGGGGCCTGGAACAGCACCGACGTGCGCGAGCTGCTGTCGCGCCGCCACGACCTGCCGGTCACCGTCGAGAACGACGCCGCCGCCGCGGCCCTGGGCGAGCTGCACTTCGGTCACGGCCTGAACGCGCCGAGCTTCTTCTACGTGCTGGTGACCTCGGGCCTGGGCGGCGGCCTGGTGGTCGAGGGCGAGTATTTCCGGGGCGCGCAGGGGCGCAGCGGCGAGCTGGGCTTCCTGCCGGTGACCTCGCCGCGCATCGACGTGGCGACGTTGCAGGAAGCGGTGTCGCTGTCGGCCCTGGCCCAGTTCCTGGAGAACAACGGCGTCGTCATCACCGCCCCGGGCGAGCTGGAGGCCTTGCCGGCCGAGGGCCAGGCGATGGTCGAGGCCTGGATCGACCTGGCCGCCGACCTGCTGACCGGACCGATGGTCGCCGTCAGCTGCCTGATCAATCCGCAGGCCGTCTATGTGGGCGGCCGCCTGCCCGAGACCCTGGTCGATCGCCTGGCCGAGGCCCTGAACGCCAAGCTGGCCGCCGTGCCCGGCGTGCCGTCGCTGGCCCCTGTGCAGCGCGCGGCCTTGGCGGCCGACGCCCCGGCCATGGGCGCGGCCATCCTGCCGATCATCGAGCGCCTGCTGCCCTCGCGCGCGGCCCTGCAGAAGACCTGAGAGTTCAGATGTCCGTAGAGATCGACGACCGCCTCGCCGCCGCCGCCTTCCGCCGGCTGGTCGAGCACCTGCAACTCCGCACCGACGCCCAGAACGTCGACCTGATGGGCCTGGCCGGCTTCTGCCGCAACTGCCTGGCCGACTGGGTGCACGAGGCCTCGGAAGGGTCGCTCGACAAGGATCAGGCCCGCGAGGCGATCTACGGCATGCCGCAGGCCGAGTGGAAGGCCAGGCACCAGACGCCGGCCACGCCCGAGCAACTGGCGCGTATGGAAGCCAGCGTTGCGCTGAACAAGCGGCTGCGGGGCGAGGGCTAACCCAGCGCCGCCTTCACCGCCGCCAGGGCGACGGGCTCCATCACCCCGTAGCCGTCCTGCGTCGGATGGACCTGATCGTAGGCCAGGCCCAGCTTCATGCCCGCGCGGCCGTCGTCCATCACCGCCGTGTAGTCGGCGAACACGCAGCCCTGCTCGGCGGCGAAGGCGCGGATCCAGGCGTTGAGGCGCGGGATCTCGACGTCGGGATGCAGGGCCGGCTTCCAGGGATAGGTCGCCGCCGGGGTGATCGAGCCGACGATCACCCGGATCCCCGCCGCCTTGGCCAGGGCGACCATGGCCGAGAGGTTGTTCCTCGTCGCGACGGGGTCGAACGGACCGGTGTTGCCGGCGATGTCGTTGGTCCCGGCCAGGATGTGCACCGCCGCCGGCTTGAGGGCGACAACGTCGGGCGTGAAGCGCAGCAGCATCTGCGGCGTCGTCTGGCCGCCGATGCCGCGTCCGATGAAGCCGTTGGCCTCGAAGAAGCTGGGCCGCGCGTCCTTCCAGCCCTGGGTGATCGAGTCGCCGATGAACACACAGCGCCGCCGCTCGGCCGGCAGGGCCGCGTCGGCCGTATTGGCGTCACGGTAGCGGCCCAGCCACGGCCAGTCGGTGTGGAGCCGGACCTCCTCCTCGCTTGGCGGCGTCTGGGCCAGGGCGACGCCAGGCAGGGCCAAACCGGGCAAGACAAGACCGGCGGCGAGCAGCAGGCGGCGGTTCATCGCACGGTCTCCACGCGGGGCTTCACGTTCCAGCCGCGCAGGGCGACCTTCGCCCCTTTAGCCTTACCCGCCGGGAAGCGGATCTCGACCGTGCGGCTCTCGCCCGGCAGCAGCGAGACGTAGTTGTCGGAATAGTAGGCCGGCAGGATCCGGTCGCCCTTGGCGTCCACCAGGGTCAGCTTGGCGTTCAGGGCCGGGGCCGCGCCAGTGTTGGCCAGGGTGACGGCGACCAGCCCCTCCCCGTTCGCGGCCTTGCCTGCCTTGGCCGCCAGGCTCACCGGCTGGGCCGGCATGTCGGCGAGACGCCGCTCACCCGCGTCGTCCTGGCCGATCCAGTAGAGGTTGCGCGACAGCACGACGCCGTCGGCGGCGGTCAGGTCGAGGCGCACCACGGCCGCCTCGCCGGCTTTCAGGCCAAGGTCGAGCGTGCGGCCGGGCGTCACCGCGTTTGCGGCGGCGTCGACGGGGTCGGTCCGGTCGCTCAGCACCTTGCCCGACAGGTCGAGCACCCGGGTGCGCAGGCTCGCGCCCGCCACCGGCGCGGTCGTGTTGTTGACCACCGCCAGGGCGTGGTCGGCCAGGCTCATCTGGGCGTGGACGCGCTCCGAAGCCGCCTTGGTTCCGTAGAAGGCGCCGTGGGTGTCGTAGTCGTGGCTGAGGATCTGCCACATCGTGCTGGGCCAGGCGGGCTGGGTCATCCACAGCAGGCGGCCAGACGACTTGGTCCAGAGCTCCTGGTTCATGCCCTCGAACATCGCCCGGTGGGTCTCGTAGTTCATCAGCTGGGCCTTGCGCTCGAAGTCCTCGAGGCTGGTCGGCGCGCCGAGCTTCCTGGCCATGGCGTCGGTGAAGGTCTTGGTCGCGCCGTTACCGGTGGGGTGCCAGTCGTGATAGGCCCACGTGTCGCTGATCGGCCAGCGGTCGGGCGCGGGCACGGCGGCCTGGAAGGCTTCCAGGGTCGGGAACGACGGCGTGCCGACCTCGACCGAAAAGCCCTTGGTGTGGTCGCTGAAATAGGTCTCGGACTCACGGTAGTTGTAGGGGCCGCTGTTCTGCAGGTTCACGCGGTTGGAGCTGCCGGTGTACCAGCGCGTGCCGTCCAGATCGTGGACCAGAGCCTCCAGCCCCTCGTTGAGGATCGGCTGCGGCACGCCCTCGTTGCGGCCGAACCACAGGGCGATCGAGGGGTGGTTGCGATAGCGCGCGATGACGTCGGCGGCGTTGTTGAGGAACAGCGGCACGTCCTGGGGTTCGAGCTGGTAGTCCTGGGTCGAGGCCCAGAAGTCGTTGAGCACCAGCAGGCCGTACTCGTCGGCCAGGTCGTAGAACGGCTCCTCGGTGTTCTGGCCCACCCAGTTGCGGATGGTGTTGAGGCCGGCCTCCTTGTGCAGGCGGAAATAGGGTTCGAGGCGCTCGCGCTCGATGCGCTTGCGCCAGTCGTCCGTGCCCCAGTTGCCGCCCCGCGCGGCGATCTTCACGCCGTTGACCTTGAGCACGAGGTACGGGGCCAGCCCCGTCTCGGGCACGTCCTTGACGGCTTCGGAGGCGTCGCCCTGGGCGGTCAGCGAGGTCGCCCAGCCGTCGACCACCTTGCGGATGCCCTCGTGAGAGCCGTCGGTGACGTCCTGGCCGAGCTGCCGGGCCTTGCTGAAATCGACCTCGACGCGGCGCAGGTGGCCCGACGGGTTCATCAGCGACAGTTCATAGGTGATCTGGCGGATGCCGAACCGCAGGCGCTTCTCGTCCGAGGCCTGGCCGTCGACCGTGGCGGTCAGGGTCAGGTCGTGCAGCGCCTGGTCGCCATAACCGTTGGGCCACCAGAGTTTCGGATTGGCGACGGCCAGTTGCGGGAACTCGGCGGGGGTCAGGCGGACGGTGGATACGCCGGGTGCGACCGTCTCGGTCTTGCTGACCCGGACGCCGTCGAAGGCGGCTGTCACCGTAGCCTGGACGGGATGGTCGGACAGGTTCTCGACCGGCGCGACGATCTCGATCTCGGCCAGGCTGTTGTCCGCTTTCGGCAGCGTGGTGACCACCTGCGGATCGCCCAGGCGCGCGTCGCCGGAGGCTTCCAGCACCACGTCCTGCCACAGGCCGGTGTTGCGGTCACGGACGCTGGGGATCCAGTCCCAGCCTTCGCTGGCGACGAAGGTCGGGCCGTCCAGGGCCATCATGCCGCCGTTCTCGCCGACCCCGGCGGTGAGCGACTCCTCGTGCGCCAGGCCCGGATGGGTCGGCGGCGAGACCTTCACGGCCAGCACATTGCCGGTCGGCTTCAGCTTGCCGGTTACGTCGAAGCGGCCACGCACGAAGGCGCCCTTCATGTCGCCCAGCTTTTCGCCGTTAAGCCACACCTCGGCGGCGTAGTTGACGCCCTTGAAGGTCAGGCGCGGACGCTTGCCGGCCGTGGCGGCGGGCGCTTCGAAGGTGGTGCGGTACCAGTAGGCCTGCTTGTTCAGGCTCTCGGGGATGGCGGTGTTGTTGAGGCCGTAGTCAGGATCGGGATAGACGCCGCGATCGACCAGGGTGGTCAGGACCGTGCCGGGCACGGTGGCGGCGTACCAGGCCTTGGCGTCGAAGCCGGGCGAGGACACGCCCGCGCCGCCTTCCGCGACCTTGGGCGCCTCGACCAGGCTCCAGCGCTTGAGGGTCCAGGCGCCGGGGCCGGCCTCGACCAGCGCCGGACCGGCATAGGGCGGCTTGGCGACGGGGGCCGAGATCGCGCCCTTGCCCTGGGGACGCGTCCAGGCCTCCTGCGGGCTGACCTGGCCGTACATCTGGCGCACCTGGACGGGCCAGGTCGGGCTGCCGGTCTCGAAGACGGTCAGCGGATCGGGCTTGCGGGCGGCCAGCGCCTTGATCTCGTCGGCCGACAGCGCCCTGGCCTCGGCGCGGAAGCCCGCCACCTGGCCAGCGAAGGGCGCAAAGCCCGGCGCCTTGCGCGGACCGAGGGCGACGACAGCAGGCGTAGCGGCGGCGGGCGCGGTCCCCTGCCCGGCCAGCTTGCCGTCGACATAGAGGACGACCTTGGCGCCGTCCGAGACGGCAGCGACGAAGCGCCAGTCGCCGGGCCTGGGCGCCTCGCCGCCCCGCGTCTGAGCGCCAGCCGCAACGGCGGCGAAACCGTCCGGGCCGACCGCCAGGAAGCGGCCGCTGGCCGGATCGCCGATCCCGGCGGCCAGGGCCGGGGCGACCGGCGGCTCGGAGACCTTGACCCAGGCAGACAGCGACCAGGGCGCGCCGGCCGGCATGGTCTGGCCCTCGCTCGCGCCGGCCAGCGGACGCGACAACCCGTCGCCGCCAGCCGGGAAGTCGGCGTTGTAGGGGCCCCAGGATTGGGCGAGCGCGGTCGAGGCCATCAGGGCCAGGGCGCAGCCGGCGAGAAGGCCAGGCTTCAAGACGGACTTCGAGCGGGTCGTCATTTCCGTTTCCTCCTCCGCGCGCGGCTTGGTCGCCGCTTGTTGCTGGATGTTCTAGGGCCGGGTCAGGAACCGGCAGGCCGCCTCGCCGCCCTGCTCCGCCCTCGGCCCGTCGGGGGCGAAGACGAGGCGGCGGGCCGCACCGTCCTCGGCCGGCCAGGGCGGCAGGCCGGCGGCGTTGGGATCTCCCGTCCGGGCGAAAGCGGCCCAATAGGCCTGCATCGGCGGGCGGCCCGGCGCGGGCCGGTCGAAGACATTGGTCAGCTCCGAGCCATGGCCGACGGCCGCCTGCCCCGGCGGCGGAACGGCCAACTCGTAGCGCCAGACCTTGCCGCCGGCCTTGGCGCGCAGGGCGGCGACCGAGACGGCCGGGCAGCGGAACATGCGGTCGGTGGCCAATTGCAACACGGCGTCGCCGCGCAAAGGATCGGCGGCCGGCGGCAGGTCTCGGTCGAGGCCGTAGACCGCCAGCACCCGCGGCGCCCGCGCGCCGAAGGTCTCGACCACCCAGGCCTTGGCGCGGACAGGATCACCGCCGAACAGGGCGATCTCGCGGGCGCTGGAGCCGACGATCATCGGCTTGACGGCCGGATCGGCCAGCAGCGCCTCGGGCGCCTTGGACAGCACAGCGCCGTCGATCACCGCCTGGGTCCAGATGAAGCCCTGGTCGTCGATCGGCGCCTTCAGGTCTTCGGCGGCCTTGAGGAGTTCTGAACCCGAGGTCTTGCGCAGATCCACCAGCGACCGCGCGCCGACGCCCCTGGCCAACTGCAGGCCGATCGCCTCGTTCTGTTTCAGACTGCGCGGCGCGAAGCCGAAGCCCGGCGGGCCACTTTGCAGGATCCCTCGCGCGAACAGGCCCCGGGCCTGGGGCACCAGCATGACGAGGCCGACGTCCTGGCCGCCGGCCGAGTGGCCGAACAGGGTGACGTTGCCGGGGTCGCCGCCGAACGCGGCGGCGTTGTCGTGAACCCAGCGCAGGGCCGCGATCAGGTCCATCAGGGCGTAGTTGCCCGAGGCCCCGCCCTGCTCGCGGGTCAGGCCCGGATGCGACAGGAAGCCGAAGACGCCCAGGCGGTACTGCACGCTGACCAGGATGACGCCCTGGTCGACGAGGCTCGACTCCACCGTGCCCGCGCCTGAGCCGGCGTGGTTGGCCCCGCCGTGCACCCAGACCATGACCGGCAGCTTCGCCCCGGCCGCGTGTTTCGGAATCCGGATGTCGAGATAGAGGCAGTCCTCGCTGGACCGCGCGGCGTCGACGGCGTTCCAGCCGCGCGAGGTCTGGAGGCAGGCGGGACCGGACTTCAAGGCGGCGCGTTCGCCGGTCCAGGCTGGCAGCGGGCTCGGCGCTTTCCAGCGCAGATCGCCGACCGGCGGGCTGGCGAAGGGAACGCCGAGGAAGGCCGTGCTTCCGTCCACGCGCTGCTCGCCGACCAGGACACCGGATTTGGTCGAGACCCGCGCCGGCTCGGCGGCCGCCTGCGTTGCCAGCGCTGTCAGGAGCGCCGCGAAAAGGAGGCGGGGCGTCCGCATCGGGCGATCCCTCCTCCTGGCGCCGTCAGGCGGCGACATCGCTGGACCAGTCGGCCTGGTTCCACAGCCGGGCCGCGCCGCGCACGCCCGAGGAGTCGCCCCAGCGCGCCTTGACGATGCGGCTCTCCCAGCGGTCGGTGAAGACGTGCGGTCCCACCAGGCCCGGAAGACGCTCGTACAGCACGTCGACATTGGACATGCCGCCGCCCAGCACGAAGACGTCGGGATCGACGATGTCGGCGATCACCGCCAGGCCGCGGGCCAGGCGATCGAGATAGCGGTCGAGGGCGGCCTGGGCGACCTGGTCGCCGCCGGCGGCGGCCTCGACGATGGCCGCGCCGCTGAGATCGGCGCCGCCGTGCTCGCGGAAGTCGCGGCGGAAGCCGGTGCCCGAGATCCAGGTCTCCAGACAGCCATGACGGCCGCACCAGCACTGCGGACCGGGGTTTTCCTCGGCCTTGGGCCAGGGCAGCGGGACGTGACCCCACTCGCCGCCGACGCCGTTGCCGCCCTCGACCAGCTTGCCGTCGACGACGAGGCCGCCGCCGCAGCCGGTGCCGATGATCACCGCGAAGGTCACCCGCGCGCCCGCAGCCGCGCCGTCGGTGGCCTCGGACAGGGCCAGGCAGTTGGCGTCGTTGGCCAAGCGCACCTGACGATCGAGCGCGGCCTCCAGGTCCTCGCGGAACCGGCGGCCGTTCAGGTAGGTGGTGTTGGCGTTGCGCACGAGGCCGGTGCGCGGCGACACCGAGCCCGGGGCGCCGACCCCGATCGTGCCGCGGCCGCCGGCCGCCTGCTCGGTGCGAGCCACCAGGTCGCGCACGGCGGCCAGGGCGCTGTCGTAGTCGCCGGGCGTGGGAGTGCGGAGGGTCGAAAGCACGCGACCGTCAGACGACAGGGCGGTCGCCTCGATCTTGGTTCCACCGAAATCGATCCCGAGCTGGATCACCCAATACTCCCTGTCGCACGCTCGGCGACTACGCGCCGACACATATCCGCCGATGGCTTACCCTGCGTCCGCTGGGTGCGCCAGAATTAAAAAACGCTTTTTATTTATTCATAAGGTCACGGCGAGACCGTGACCATGACCACGCCGTGCGGCGCGACCTGCGCCGCGTAGCCGCCCTTGCGCGGGCCCAGGTCCTTCCCCGCCCACAGATCACGAACTCTGCCCGACAGAGTAGCAGGATAGTCGAGCATCGACCAGTCCACCCGCACCTCCGCCGGCGCCGCGCCGCGATTGAGCAGCACCACCGCCCGGCCGCCGCCCTTCAGCGGCCGCGCCCAGACCTCCAGGTCGCCCTGCCTGGACACCCGCCGCGCCTGGACGCCGAGCGGATCCTGGTCGACGGCGATGACCTCCTTGTTGGTCAGGATCGCCTTGGTGTCGGCGTCCATGTGGCCGATGTCGTTGCCGGCGATCAGCGGCGCGGCCAGCATGGCCCACAGGCTGAAATGGGCGCGGTATTCCTGCGTGGTCATGCCGCCGTTGCCGACCTCGAGCATGTCCGGGTCGTTCCAGTGGCCGGGCTTGGCGTAGGGATGAAGCTCGGCCTGCTTGTCGAGAATGTTGAGCATCCCCAGGCTGTAGCCCTTCACGCCCTCCCAGGCGTCGTAGATGTCGCCGGTGGTGCGCCAGAGGTTGCCGATCTGGGGACCCCAGGTCCAAGGCTTGGAATTTCCCCACTCGCAGATCGAGAAGACGATGTCGCGGCCCGTGGCCTGCAGCGCGGCCGACATGATGTAGTAGGACGATGGCGCATCCTGCGTACCGGCCATGCACCAGTCGTATTTCAGGTAGTCGACGCCCCAGGCGGCGTACTGGCGGGCGTCCTGGTACTCGTAGCCGCGGCTGCCGGGACGGCCGGCGCAGGTCTTCAGGCCGGCGTCGGAATAGATGCCGAACTTCAGGCCCTTGGCGTGGATGTAGTCGCCCAGGGCCTTCATGCCGCTCGGGAAACGCTTGGCGTCGGCCTGGATGTCGCCGCGCGCGTCACGCTCGCCGTGCCAGCAGTCGTCGATGACCACGTAGTCGTAGCCGGCGTCCTTCATGCCCGACGAGACCATGGCGTCGGCCATGCGCTTGATCAGCGTCTCGTCGACATTGCAGCCGAACCTGTTCCAGCTGTTCCAGCCCATCGGCGGGGTGCGGGCCAGGCCGTTGTCGGGCAGCGGCGGCGGCGGATCGTCGGCCAGGGCCGGCGCGGCGGCGAACAGCAGGGAGGCGGCCGCCAGGGTCGAGACGAGGCGCTTCATGGGCTCACGCGGAAAGGAAAAGAAGAAGGAAGACGGTCCGCCGATCCCTTGGCTCCCGCGTGCAGGAAATATGGGAAAGGCGCGGGTGGATCGACGGACCGCGAGGCGACGAAGGCCTCAGTCGTTACTGCGGGAAGATCGGTTGCGCGTGAACGCGCCAGGGCTGCGCCTGAAAGTCATGGTTCCCTCCCGGATCCTGGAGCGGCGTCGAGGCCGCGTCCGGATCACTTGGTAACGAAGTCATCACGTTCCGCGGGGGCGCGTCAATAGAATAAATAAATTTGCTTTTGTTTTTAGCGGTACCATTCTCAACGCACGTAGACGACGCCTACCCGCAGACTGCGCGGCGCGTCGTAGCTGGTGATCCCGTCGCCGGTGCGACCGGTGGCGACCTGCGCGTCGAGAGCGTTGCGCAGCTCGACCTCCAGGCGGGTCGCCGTATTGACGGTGTAGCGGGCCGAGAGGTTCAGGGTCGTAGCGGCTTGCAGGCGACGGGTGTTGAGGTCGTCGTCGAACCGCGCGCCCTCGTGGCGGGCGGCGAGGAAGAGGTCGAGGCGCTGGGCCGCCTTCCATTCCAGACCGGCCGACGCCGCCAGGCGCGGGGCCTGGGCGGGGCGCTTGCCGGTCAATTGCGGGGCGTCCGAACCACCGTCAACCTCGGCCCGGGTCGCCATCAGCGCGCCGGTCAGGGCGAGGCGTTCGGAAAGGTTGGCGCGGCCTTCCAGCTCCAGCCCGACCGCGTCGATGCGGCCGACGTTCTGGCGCTGGCGCAGCACGCCGCCGGCCGGGATGAAGCCGGCCGTCGGGAAGGTGGCCGGCCCCGTCCCGATCGTGACATTGGCCACCGGATCGTCGAGGCGGTTGAGGAACAGGGTGGCGGTCAGGCTCCCCGCCCTGCCCTCCACGCCGCCGCCGGCCTCGACGCCGTAGAGGCGCTCGGGCTTCAGGGCGGCGTTGGCCTCGGTGACGTCGTTGCCGACCCGGAACGGGCGGTGCAGCTCGTTGAGGCTGGGCGGACGGAAGCCGGCATAGGCGGCGGCGCGCAGGAAGCCGGGGCCGAGATCGCGGCGCAGGCCGATGCGGCCGGTGGGCGTGGTCGCGCTGCGGCCGGCCGGCGCCTCGTCGAGGGTGGCCGCGCCGGTCTGGGCGTCGAACTCGCGGCGGCGGGCGTCGAAGGCGCGCCAGTGGTCCAGACGCAGGTCGCCTGTGGCCAGCCAGGGGCCGGAGGTCCAGCTGGCGTCGGCATAGATCCCGGCCGTGGTGGTGCGGCCGCCGGCCTCGCGCAGGCGGGTGAACTGGCCGGACATGTAGCGGAAGCGCTCGTGGGTCTCGCCCTCGGCGGCGCGGACGTCGGCGCCCAGTTCCCACTCCAGCGGACCGCGCACGCCGCGCAGGGCGGCGTTGAAGCCAAAGCCGTAGGCCGGCGTCTCGTACTGGTCGTTGGCGGGGGTGGTCGAGGCGCGGCCGGTCGCGACCGCGACCGAGCGGTTCTGCAGGTCGCTGACCAGGGTCCAGGCCTGGAGGCGCCAGCCCCTGCGGTCCGGCGACGGCGCCTGGGCGAGGGTCAGGCTGGCCTGGGCGCCGCGCGAGCGGGCGTCGGCGCCGAACAGGCCCGAGCGGCGGTTCTCGTCATGGACGGCGACACGGGCGGCCAGGGCCGGACCGGCGGCCAGGCGCGTGTCGTAGCGCAGGGCCGCCGACCAGGCTTGCATGGCCAGGGGCTCATCGGCCGCGCCGCGTCCTTCGCGGACGGGGGTCCAGCCGTCGGAGCGCTCGGCCGAGACGCTGGCCAGGATCCCACCGGCCCCGGCCGTGAGCGCCGCGCGGCGATAGCCGAGCCCGCCGGCCTCGGCGCCGGCCTCCAGCACCTCGGCGCCGCCGTCGCGGCCGGTCAGGGCGACGACGCCGGTCAGGGCGCCCGCGCCATAGGCCTGGGCGCCGGCGCCGCGAACGATGCGGACGTCCTGGATCGTCTCGGACGGCAGGCCGCCCCAGATCACCCAGCCGCCGAAGGGATCGTTCTGCGGCACGCCGTCGAGGGTGACCAGCGCCCGCCCGGCGCCGGATGGGGCGATGGCCCGCAGCGACAGCCCCTGGGTCGTCGGATTGGCCGCCAGGCTGGATGTGCGCCGAAACAGCGAGACGCCCGGCGCCCGCGCCAGCTGCTCGTCGAGCCGGGTCGAGCGGGCCCAGGCCGGGTCGGCCAGGGTCGAGATGGCGAAGGCCCCCTCCCCCGCCGACGGCGGCAGGCGCGCGCCGGTCACGATGACTTCGGAAACGGGTGTCGCCTCGATGGGGGCGTCGAACATGGCGGCTCCAGGGCGGCGAAAGACTCGGGTCGGACTATAGCCGCTCGGCGCGGAGAAACGCCCGTGTCGGCGAAAGGACTTCGACGTCATCAATCCGTTTTGAAATCGTCGCATAAGCCACGCGCCGGTCAGGGCTGGCCGCGCAATCCGTCTGAACGACCCTGGGGGATCCACGGAATGACCCATCTTCGCGCCAGCGCCGCCGTCGGCGTGCTCGCCTTCCTGCTCGGCGCCGGATCCGCCCTCGCCGAGGCACCGGCCGTCGCGCCGGCCGTCTCGACCGCCCCGACCACCGAAGGCGGCGCCAACGGCGTGGCCCTGCTGCGCAATCCGGCCGCGCCCGAGAAGAGCTTGATCGCCGCCACCGGCGAAGGCGGCGGGCTGGAGCTCTACGGCCTGGACGGCCAGCGGGTCGGCGCGATCCCCGGCGGCGAGGTCTACGGCGTCGACGTGCGCGAGCACGAGGGCAAGCCGCTGGTGGCGCTGCTGGACCGCAAGGGCGGCCGCCTGCGCCTGGCCGCCTATGACTTCGCCACCGGCCAGGCCGCCAATCTCGACGCCAAGCCGCTGACCCTCGACTACGCCGGCGAAGGCGTCTGCCTGTGGCGCGGGTCGCGCGATCGCTCGCTCTACGCCTTCACCCTGGGCGTGGCCGGCCAGATGGACCAGTGGCTGCTGTTCCCCACCGCCGACGGCAAGCTGGACGGCCGCATCGTGCGCCGCCTGCACCTGTCGTCCGAAGCCAAGTACTGCGTCGCCGACGACGTGACCGGCGCGCTCTATGTCGCCCAGGAGGCGGTCGGCATCTGGCGCTACGCCGCCGATCCGGAATCCGATCCGGTCCCGACCCTGATCGACGCCAACCGCCTGGGCCAGATCGCCGGCGAGGTGGCGGGCCTGGCCTTGGTCGACGGCGGGCAGAACGCCCGCTTCCTGGTCGCCGCCAACGCCACGGCCGGCGACTACGCCGTCTATGACCGCTCCCAGGACGACGCCTTCACGGGCCTGTTCCGCATCCAGGCCGACCAGCAGAACGCCGTCGAGAACCCGTCGGGCCTGTTCGCCCTGCGCAGCCCCCTGGGCGATCGCCTGCCGGCCGGCGCCCTGCTGGTGGCCGACGACCGCAAGTCGGGCGCGAACATGAAGGTCGTGTCGTGGGCCGACGTGGCCGCGGGGCTCAAGCTGGCCACGGGCGACGCGGCGGGCTCCAGGCCCAAGGCCGACTTCGCCGTGGTCCGCCCGACCATGGAGACCACGCCGGTCGCCCATGACGGCGACGCCGCCGACGATCCGGCCATCTGGGCCAACCCGGCCGATCCGGCCAAGAGCGCCATCATCGCCACCGACAAGAAGGGCGGCCTGCTGGTCTATGGCCTCGACGGCAAGCCCTTGCAGTACCTGGCCGACGGCAAGATGAACAATGTCGACCTGCGGTCCGGCTTCAAGCTGGCCGGCAAGGATGTGATCCTGGTCACGGCAAGCGACCGCACCCACAAGTCGATCGCCATCTACACGCTGGACCCGGCCACCCGCCAGCTGACCTCGGTCGCCGACGGCGTGCAGGCCACGGGGCTTTCGGACCCCTATGGCCTGTGCATGTACCGAGGCAAAAAGGGTGCGACCTACGTCTTCATCAGCGATCCCGACGGTCTGGTGCGGCAATGGAAGCTGGTCGCGCAAGCCAACGGCAAGGTCCGCGCGATGCAGGTGCGCGACGTGAAGTTCGACACCCAGACCGAAGGCTGCGTCGCCGACGACGAGACCGGCGCGCTCTACGTCGCCGAAGAGGACGTCGCCCTGTGGCGGCTGGGCGCCGAGCCCTCGGACAACCGCGCGCCCAAGGCCGTCGACCGCGTGGCCGCCAACCCGGCCCTGAAGGACGACCTGGAAGGCGTCAGCATCTACGCCCAGCCGGGCGGCAAGGGCTTCATCGTCGTCTCCAGCCAGGGCAACGACAGCTACGCCGTCTATCGCCGCGAGGGCGACAACGCCTATGTCGGCAGCTTCTCGGTCGTGGCCGACGGGGCCAAGGGCATCGACGGGATCTCCGAGACCGACGGCCTGGAGGTGACCAGCGCTTCGCTGGGCGCGGGCCTGGAAGGCGGCGCCTTCGTCGCCCAGGACGGCCGCAACGTCTTCCCGCCCGAGCACCAGAACTTCAAGCTCGTGCCGTGGTCGGCGATCGCCGGGGCGCTGGGGCTGAAGTAGCAACGGCCTTCGGCCGCCCCCCCTCCGGCCCTCCGGGCCACCTCCCCCAGAGGGGGAGGATCCTGGCGCTTCAGATGCTCCCCCTCTGGGGGAGCTGTCGCGGAGCGACTGAGGGGGCCGCGCAGACGCGCGGCTGCGATCTCACGCGGCGAACCGCTGAGCTGGTGAAGGGGAGCGGAGCGCCCGGGCGACGCCCGGAGGTGCTTTGTGTTGTTACCGTTTCGACGAAGCCAAGTCGCTCCGCGCGGTCGTTTGGCTGCCGGCTTCCCGGGCGGCGGCGCTCTTAACGCCTTACCAGGACCGCCTTCGAGGTTTCCCTGTCGGACGGCGACGAGGAGAGGGGTGCTCTGTAGTCCTCGCCCAAGCCGACGGCGGGCGGGCCTGGCCAGCGCCAGGTCCCGGACGCGACGGATCTTCCCAATCCGCCCCAGTCCCGCTCGATCGCATCCCGCCGCCGCATGGTCGCTGGCCGCGCGCCCCTTCGGTGCGGCGAGACGGGGTCCATTATGCAGCGGGTTTCAGCGCGTCTGATCCAGGGCGGTGAGAAAGTTGCAAGCGGCTGGATTGGTTGGGGTTTGGCTCGCACTGGACGGGGATCCAGCTTCGTCTGTCCCCTTAAGCGATCCTTCTCCCCTTGCGGGAGAAGGTGGCGGCCGAAGGCCGTCGGATGAGGGGTCTCTCAGACATCCGAAATCGCGCCCGACCTGACCGCTGCACGCAGCTTTCAGTTTTGAGAGACCCCTCACCCGACCTCCCTCCGGGAGGCCACCCTCTCCCGCAAGGGGAGAGGGAATCCACATATTGGAATCAAAGCCCACAAAATGGGTGATCGCCTCTCCAGATCGCTCTATGGTCTGACCAATTCGACCAAGCTGCCTGACAGCGAAGCGATCTGGAGGAAGCTCATGCGGCTGGCGTCGCTGCTCATCGGTCTAGCCGTCGCCGTGTTCGCCCTGCCCGCCTGGGCGCAGGAGGCCTGGGTCACTGACAAGGCCTCGCGCGGCGCCTTTCAGATCGCCGGCGCCGAGATCCTCTATTCGCAAGGCGACGATCCGCTCGTGGGCCTGGCGGTCCAGGACCTGCGCGACGACTTGGCGGCCATCACCGGCAAGACCCCTCGCCTCTCGACGGATGCGCCCAAGGGCCGGACGGCGATCCTGGTCGGGACGCTGGGCAAGAGCCCGCTGATCGACGGGCTCGTGCGCGACAGAAAACTGAAGGTCGACGACCTGCGCGGCCGCTGGGAGGGCTTCCTGATCACCGTGGTCGAGAACCCCGCGCCCGGTCTCGACAGCGCCCTGGTGATCGCGGGCGGCGACCGAAGGGGCACGGCCTACGGCGTCTACGACCTGAGCCGCGCCATCGGCGTCTCGCCCTGGACCTGGTGGGCCGATGTTCGGCCGAGCAGGCGCAAGGCGCTCTACGTCGCCGCCGACACCCGCCGCGTCGAGGCGCCGTCGGTGAAGTATCGCGGGATCTTCATCAACGACGAGGACTGGGGCCTGCAGCCGTGGGCGGCCAAGACCTTCGACCCGGCCTATGGCGACATCGGCCCCAAGACCTACGAGAAGGTGTTCCAGCTGCTGCTGCGGCTGAAGGCCAACACCCTGTGGCCGGCCATGCACGAGGTCAGCAAGCCGTTCAACGCCGATCCGGCCAACGCCGCCCTGGCCGACCGCTGGGGGATCGTCATGGGCTCGTCCCACGCCGAGCCGATGCTGCGCAACAATGTCGGCGAGTGGAAAGCCGGCGCGGAGACCTACAACTACGCGGCCAATCCGGACGGCGTGCTCGACTACTGGCGCCAGCGGGTGAAGGCCAACGGCGGCTACGAGAACATCTACACCCTGGGCATGCGCGGCATCCACGACTCCGGCATGGTCGGCGGCGGCGACATCGACGGCCAGCGGACGCTGCTGGAGAAGATCATCGCCGACCAGCGCGGCCTGATCCGCGACCATGTCGATCCCAAGGTCGAGACCGTTCCGCAGGCCTTCACCGCCTACAAGGAGGTGCTGGACGTCTATCGCTCGGGGCTGAAGGTTCCGGAGGACGTCACCCTGGTCTGGCCGGACGACAATTTCGGCTACATCCGCCAGCTGCCCAATGCCGAAGAGCGCCAGCGCCCGGGCGGATCGGGCGTCTACTACCACCTGTCCTATCTGGGCGCGCCGCTGTCGCACCTGTGGCTGTCGACCACGCCGCCGGCCCTGGTGATCGAGGAGATGGGCCGGGCCTGGGACCTGGACGCGCGCAGGCTGTGGATCGCCAATGTCGGCGACATCAAGCCGGCCGAACTGGGCGCGCAGCTGTTCCTCGACATGGCCTGGGACGTAGACGGGGTGCGCAAGCTGGGCGCGCGCGGCTACGAGGCGCGGTTCGCTCGCGAGGTGTTCGGACCGGAACGCGCCAAGGCGATCGCCGGGATCCTGGCCGAGCACCATCAGCTGAACTTCGAGCGCAAGCCCGAGCACCTGCAATGGTTCTGGGGCCGGGGCGCGAGCCCGCGCTCGAGCCCGCTGTCGGTGGCGCAGGCGGACGCGCGGCTGGCGCGGTTCGACGCCCTGGTCGCGCGGCTGGACCGCGAGGGCGCGAAGATCCCCGCCGAGCAGCGCGACGCCTGGTTCGAACTGGTGGACTATCCGGTGCGGGCGGCCGCGGCGGCCAACCACCGCGTCTTCGACGCCGAGGCCTTCGACCGGCTGATCGCCAGCCGACCCGAGGAAGCCCGCCGCCGCGCCGACAAGGCCCGGGCGGCGGACGCGGAGATCGCCGCCCTGACCCGCCGGTTCAACAATGAGGTCGCCGGCGGCAAGTGGCGCGGCATCCTGTCGGTCGAGCCGGCCGACGGCCAGTGGACCTCGTTCCGGCAGAAGCCGTTCGTCGCCCCGGCGGCGGACGCCACCGCGCCGCGCCTGGCGCCCTTCCCGCCGACCGACACCGACGTGATCGTGGTCGAGGCCGAGACGGCGCGCGGCCCAGGCTGGCGGCGGCTGGAAGGCGTGGGACGCGGCGGAGCGGTGATGGTGGCGGGGGTCGTGACCGAGCCGTCTCGGACGCTCGCGCAGGCCGGGCCGGCGCTGGACTATGCGATCACCCTGCCGGCCGGCGCCTGGTCGCTGGACCTCGATTTGCTGCCGACCTTCCCGCTTAACGGCCAGACGGCGCTGCGGCTGGCGGTCTCGACCGACGGCGGCGCGCCTGTGGAGGTCGCGGCATCGCGCAAGGTCGGCGACAAGGCCTGGGCCGAGGGGGTGCTGGACGGGCGGGTGCGAGTGGCTAGCGGCGTGACGGTGTGCGGCGGCGCGCGGACGGTGCGGGTGGCGCAGCTGGATCCGGGGGTGGCGCTGGACGCGCTGGTGCTGCGGCCGGCGGCGGGCGGGTGTGCGAACTGAGGAACCTCCCCCTGTGGGGGAGGTGATCGCGTAGCGATCGGTGGGGGGCGTGGCCGCGAACTCAGCCGATGCGCGGGAAGCTGAAAACGTCCCCCCACCGGCCTTCGGCCGCCTCCCCCACGGGGGGAGGTTTCCTGGCTATCGCCCGACTTCTCTCTGGGAGAGGGATCAGTGGGCGGCTTCGAAGGCCTCGAAGTCCCGCTCCAGCTTCCATTGCAGCTGCGCCTTCGGGTTCGCGCCCAGGAACGCCTCGCAAGCCTTGCCCGGCTTGGTGCATTCGGTCGCGCCGCGCAGGCTTTTCCCCGGCACGAAGGCGTATTCCAGGCTGTCGCGGGCGATGGCCTTGAGGTCGCGGTAGGTCAGGCCCTGCTCGGTGGCGGCGCGCAGATATTCGTTGGTCAGGTCGATGCGCGAGACGCCCTCGTCGTCGGTCGACAGCACCACCGGCACGCCGGCGTTGCGGTAGAGGTGCAGCGGATGGTCGGCGCCCTTCACGCCCAGGATGACGTCGTTGCTGGTCAGGTTGATCTCGACGGCGACCTTGTCGCGAGCCATGCGCTTGAGCAACTCGCGCGCCTCGGCCTCGTGGGCGATGTCGACGCCGTGGCCGATGCGCGCCGCGCCCGCCACCTCGACCGCCTCGCGGATGTGGAACGACAGATCGCGCGGCGGGACCAGGCCCAGGGTCAGCTCGCCGGCGTGCAGCGACAGCTTCACCTTCGGATAGCGGGCGTGCAGGTAGCCCAGCATCCGCATGTGCAGGCGGTAGTCGGCCAGGGAGGTCGGGTTGTCTTCCGGGGCGACGATGTTGACCCCGACGAAGCGCGGGTCGCCGTCGGCCAGGGCGAAGGCGGCCGTCAGCTGGGCGAACACCACCTGCGGGGGCAGGATCCGCACGGCGAAGGCCTGGTAGCCCAGCGTCACGGCGCAGGCGCCCTGGCGCGGCTTCTGGGTCTGGCAGCCCAGGCGGCGGTCGGACTCGACCTCGGCGGCGTCCATCTCGGCGCGGACCTTGGCCACGAGGTCGGGGACGCCCGGCTCCAGGGCGGCGAAGGCCTTGTCGAAGTCGCCGTCCCAGGCCGAACCGCGGACCTTGTTCACCAGGTCGTAGACGGCGCCGGGGTTCACCGAGGTCTCGACATAGCCGACATGGTCGCCGGCGGCGTATTCGCGGACCACCGCCAGCATGGCCGGCAGGTTGTTCTCGGTCACCGCCCCGAAGCGGCCGAAGGTCGAGAAGAACTGGTCGTGGCCGGAGGCCTGGGCCCCGTCGGCGCCGGGGTTGTAGTTCAGCATCGACAGCGAGTTGAGCGCCCGGGCGTAGAGGGCCGGATCGGCCTTGGCCAGGCCCCGGGCCGGCTTGCGGCCGGGGGCGTCGCACGGTCCGCTGGCCAGGGCCGGCTGGACGTCTGTGGTGACGCACAGGCCGTCGGCGTCGGCCCAGGCCAGGAAGTCCTCGGCGTAGGGCGTCCCCGACAGGTGGTTGTGCAGGTCGCCGCCCTTGGGCATGGCCTGGAGGAACAGGCGCAGGGCGGCGCGGTTCTTCAGCGCCGCGTCGAAGGCGGCCGATGCGCGCGCTTCGGCTGAGGGCGCGGGCGGAGCCGCCAGAGCGGGCGCCAGGGCGGACGAGAGCGTCAACAGCCCGGCCGCCATGGCGAGTCCACTCGCCAGCAACTTCATTCGCGCGCGCATCGACCGCCCCCTGATCCTTTCCGCCTACCGACGATGATTTGCGGCGTTTGGCAAATCAAGCGCGGCGGAAAGGACCGGACGGTGGTCGCGGCTAGAGGTTCAGCAGCGGGAACCGCTCGGCCGCGCGGGCGGAAACCGAGGCGTCGGCCGAAAGGCCCAGACCCGCGCCGGCGCCGAGCAGCCAGCCGGTCAGCAGCAGGCCAAGACCCGCATGGAAGGTCTGCAGGGTCTCGCGCAGGCCCTCGGCGCCGGGCTTGGTGAGGTCGAAGTCGGCCTGGCCGACCGCGCCGCCGTCGATGCTGCTGGTCCAGCCGGTGGCTGAGGCGTCGTCCTCGTGGATCACCAGGCCGTCGTCATGGGCCGCGTCGAGGGCGTAGCCGTTGCCGCCCAGGGTGACGGAGAAGTCGCCCTTGGTCTGCTCGCTGACCCCGTCGATGACGATCGCCTGGTCGCCGCGGGTGACCACCACCTGCTCGGCGTAGGTCATGTTGTTCCACTTCGAGGTCTCGGTGTTGATGGTGATCTTCGTGCCGTTCTCGAGCTGAAAGGTGGTCGTGCCCCAGAAGTCGCCGATGTGCTCGCCGTTGTAGCTGACATGGGGGTCGCCCCAGACACGGGTGGCGTTGCCGTCGGCGTCGCGCACGACGACCTCGGAATTGGCTTCGTTGATCGACAGGGTGTAGCCGTCGCCGATGTCGATCTCGGCCTTGCCCTCGCCGGGCATGGTCGCGGTGAAGGGCTGCTGGGCGGGCGCGGGCTGGAACAGGCCGGCGACGATGGCGCCCAGGGTGAACTGCATGGCGCCGAAGCTTCCCAGCGACTTGCCGAGCTCGGCCCCGATCCCGGTCAGGATCGCGCTGTTGATCGCCGTGCTCAGCGACCCGTTGATGGTGGTCATCGCTCCTACCCTCTCTGTTCGCCGCCATGCGGCCTGCGACGAAAGGTGGCGCCGAGCGGGGCCGTCGAGATAGCTGGGGCGTACCCCATCAGGGAAAACCCTAGCTCAGGTTTTTCCTTCTCCCCTTGCGGGAGAAGGTGTCATCCGAAGGATGACGGATGAGGGGTCTCTCAGATGAGCGACGCCCCGCCCGGCCTGAGCGCTGCACGCGGTTTTGAGTTCTGAGAGACCCCTCACCCGACCTCGCTCCGCGAGGCCACCCTCTCCCGCAAGGGGAGAGGGATCAGGGTTTCCCATCCAGTCCGCGAAGCACCTGCAGGATCGTCGAGGGCCGGGCGCCGATCTCGTTGAGCAGCAGTTGGACGAGGCCCGTCAGCATGGCCAGGACCACCGCCGTGGCGATCCACGACTTGATGGCCAGGCCCAGGGAGAAGACGTTGAGCTGCGGGGCGTAGCGGTTGATCAGGCCAAGGCCGCCATCGACCAGGTAGAGCACGATCAGGGCCGGGGTCGACAGCATCACCGCCATCACCATCAGCCGCGAGAACTCGCCCTCGAACAGGGAAAGGCTGCGCAAGGACAGCATCGGGGTCAGGCTGCCGATCGGCCAGATGGCGTAGCTGTCGAGGATCACCCCGACCATCAGCAGCAGGCCGCCGGAAAACATGAAGACGAAGTTGGCCAGGCGGCCGAGGAACTCGCCGGTGAGCGAGGTCTGGTGGCCGCTCAGGGGATCGACGACCTGGGCCATGGTCGCCCCGACCTTGGCGTCGATGATCTGGCCGGCGGCCTCCAGGGCCCACAGCATGGTCCCGAAGAAGAAGCCGATGACCAGGCCGATCACCGCCTCCTTGCCGAAGATCAGGATCCACTGGACCGTCGGCAGCTCCATCTGGGCGACCTGCGGCTGAAGGGTGATGACGATGATCCCGAAGGCCAGGAAGATCGAGTTGCGCACCAGGGCCGGCACGGTCTCGGGCGACAAGAGCGGCAGCAGCATGAAGGCGGCCGCCACCCGGGTCGCGCCGACCGCGAGCACCATGGTGTTGGAGAAGATCGCGCCCAGCCAGTCGGGCGTGTTCATCGGCGGACCATGGCCGGGAACTCGGTGAACACCCGGTCGCCGAAGCGATAGAGCGTGCCGCCCAGCAGGCTGGCGGTGACGAAGATGGTCAGCACGATGGCGAAGAACTTGGCCGCGTACTGCAGGGTCTGCTCCTGCAGCTGGGTGGCCGACTGGATGACCGCCACCAGGAGGCCGACCAGCGAGGCGGCGACGATCGGCGGGGCCGACAGGATCAGCACCAGCCAGAGGGCCTGGTTGACGAGCTCGATGGCCTGGGCGTTCAGCATGGCGCGGCCCTCCTCACGTGTAGGACAGCACGAGGCCGTGGGCGAGCTTCACCCAGCCGTCGATCAGCACGAACAGCAGAAGCTTGAACGGTAGCGACACCGTGGTCGGCGACAGCATCATCATGCCCATGGCCAGCAGGATGTTGGACACCACGAGGTCGATGATCAGGAACGGCAGGAAGATCAGGAAGCCGATCTGGAAGGCGGCCGCCAGCTCCGAGACGGTGAAGGCCGGGACGACGACGATGAAGTCGCGCTGGGTCAGGGCGCGGGCCGTTTCCGGGCCGTTGATGCGCTGGGCGGTCTTCAGGAAGAAGGCGCGCTCGCGGGGCGTCGAGTGCTTGATCAGGAACTCGCGCAGCGGCTCCTTGGCCTTGTCGGCGTAGGTGAACAGCGCCTGGGTGTCGCTGCTGACGGCGGCGATCGGTTTTACGCCCTGGTTGGCGGCGGCCATCTGCTGGCCGACCGGATACATGACGTAGAGCGTCAGGATCAAAGCCAGGCCGTTGAGCACGATGTTGGGCGGCACCTGCTGCAGGCCCAGCGCATTGCGCAGCAGGCTGAGCGTGACGACGATCTTGGTGAAGGAGGTGACCATCACCGCCACGAACGGCGCCAGCGCCAGCAGGATGACGGTGATGAGGGCCGAGCCGGGCGAGAACTGCGAGAGGTCCATCTGCGCTCAGCCCTCGCCGCCTATGGTTTCCACCAGCACGCCCCAGGCCTCGCCGACCGGCACGAGGCGGCCGCGGGCGATCGGGCGACCGCCGGCCAACAGCACGGCGGGAGCGTCCTCGCGCGGGCCGGCCAGCACGACGGTCGCGCCGGGCCGAAGACCCGACAGCTCCGACAGCGGCAGGCTGGCCTCGCCCAGCAGCACCTTCAGCGGCACGGGCAGGTCGGCGGGCGCGACCGGCGCGGCGTCGGTCGGAACCTCGTCCGTGGGGACGACGGCGATGTCGAGCGGCGGCGGAGCCATGGCGCTCTCCTCGATGGCGTTGAGCGTGAAGCGATGGTGGGAAAGGTCGAACCGGCCGACGAGGCGGCGGTCGAACAGGGTCAGGCTGGCCAGGCCCGGGCGCGAGGCCGACAGCGGGGTCAGCACGATGTCGCCGGGGCGCAGGGAGGCGGCGGTGGCCGCCGGCAGCTCCGGGCCGTCCAGCACCAGCGGGCCGGCGGCGGGCACGGCCAGGTGCGCGCCGAGCGCCCAGGGATCGAAGATCGGTTCGGGCCAGGCGCGGGCGGCCTGCGGATCGACGGCCAGGACCAGCCGGGCGAAGGGCGCGCCGTCCTGGGCCAGGACCTCGATCGACAGGGCCAGCGGGCCGTCGGGCGCCTGGGTCTCGACGCCCAGGGGGGCGAGGCTCTCGGTGGTCGCGGCCTCGATGGCGGCCACGACCGGCTCGACGCGGTCGAGGCCGATCAGCAGCTCTGCGTCGTCGGCCGGGGCGAAGGCGGCGCCGGCGAGCTCGCGGATCGCCAGACGCTGGCCGGCTTCGAACAGGATCCAGGGTCCGGGACCGGGCTCGGGGTCCAGCGAAACGCGGGTGACGAGGCCCGGCGCGCGCAGGGCCGCCAGCACGGCCAGGGCGCGGTTGCGGGCGATGAGATCGGAAAGGTCGGCGGCGGGGCCGGCGCCCTCCCCCGCTTCGAGGTCGAGGAAGGCGCTCATGCGTCGTCGTCCACGCTGCCGGTGACGGCCATGCGCACCAGCCGGGTCAGGCTGGCGGCCTCCGTCTTGGCCATGATCCGCGAGCGGTGCAGCTCGACGGTCTTGGGGCTGATGCCCAGCTCGTAGGCGATGACCTTGTTGACCTTGCCGGCCACCACCAGGGCCATGACCTCGCGCTCGCGGTCGGTGAGCCCGGCGACGCGGCGGGCGTAGGCCTCCTGGCCAGGGCTCAGCGCTGGCCGAACTTGGGCGAAGGCGCGTTCGAGCGCGGCCTCCAGGGCCGCTTCCTGAAACGGCTTCTCCAGGAAGGTGACGGCGCCCTTCTGCATAGCCTCGACCGCCAGCGGCACGTCGCCGTGGCCGGTCATGAAGATCACCGGCCGCTGGCAGCCCCTGGCCTTCAGGGCGTCGAGCAGTTCGAGGCCCGACATGTCGGGCATGCGCACGTCCAGCAGCAGGCAGGCGTCGGCCGGCGGCTCGCCGGCGTCGAGGAAGGCCCGGGCGCCGTCGAAGGTGGAGACGGCGTAGCCCAGGCTCTCCAGCCACCAGGCGGCGGACTGGCGGAACTCGCCGTGGTCGTCGACCAGGCAGACCGCGCCGAGCGGCGGCGGGAGGTCCGGCGCGGGCGTCAGTGTCGATGCAGAGGGGGTGGTCATGGCTCCTCCTGGCGCGCCGCGGGCAGCGCGATGTGGAATACGGTCCCCCCCTCGGGATCCGGGGCGTGCCAGAGCCGCCCGCGATGCAGTTCGACAATGGATCGGCAGATGCCGAGCCCCACCCCCATGCCGCCGGGCTTGGTCGAGAAGAACGGCGAGAACATCCTGTCGGCGGCGGCCGCATCGACGCCGGGACCGCTGTCGGCGACGGTCAGCTCGACCATGCGGTCGGAGCCTTCCATGGAGCCGGCGGCGATGGTCAGGCGGCGCGGCCCGGGCCGGCCGCGCATGGCGTCCAGGCCGTTGCGGGCCAGGTTGACCAGCACCTGCTGGATCATCACCGCATCGCCCAGCACCGGCGGCAAGGCGTCGAAGCGCGCGCGGGCCACGACCTTGTCGCGGGCGATCTCCCAGTCGAGCAGGTCGAGCGTGGCGCGGACCAGCCGGGGCAGATCCAGCGGCTCGACCTGGGGCTGGCGCTGCTCGACGAAGGAGCGCATGCGCTGGATGACGCCCGAGGCGTAGAGCGCCTGCTCGGCGGCGCGATCGAGGGCCTCGACGCCCTCCTCGGTCGACAGCGCCCCGCGCGACAGCCGGGCCTTCAGCCCCCGAGCGATGTTGGCGATCGAGCCGATCGGCTGGTTCAGTTCGTGGGCGATCATCGTCGCCATCTCGCCCACCGACATGACGCGCGAGGTCAGCAGCAGGCGTTCGCGGTCGGCCAGGCGCCGGGCCTCGGCCTGTCGGCGTTCGGCGGCGCTGGAGAGGATCAGGTGGACGCGGCCGTCGCCGGCGACGGTGCGGGCCTCGAAGGCCTGGCCGTCCAGGTCGAGCGGGTGCAGCCCGCCCTCCCCGCGCTGGACCGCCTCGACCGCCGCCAGCAGGCCACCGGCCGGGGCCTGGCCGGGCATGAGGCCCGGCGTCAGCCGCGCGAAAGCCGCGGTGCGCCAGGCCAGGCGCGGCGCGGCGGCGTCCTCGAAGGCGGCGACGGCGAGGTCGAGCGCCTCCAGGGCCTCAGCCTCGGCCGACTGGGCCAGCAGGGCGGCGAGGCCGGTCATGCGGCCTTCTCCTTGTGTCGGGAGACCCCGACGGGCCTTCCTCCTAGGGAAAACCCGACTGGCGGCGGCGCGTTGATCTTCGTATCGAGAGACTGAAGGAGTTCGCCATGTCCGCCAGCCGCATCGACGCCCCGTCCGTTTCCGGCGTCTGGAGCCACGGCCTTTCGGGGATTTCCCCGGCCGGCGAGCCCTCGCGCGCCCAGGCCTTCGACGACTTCTCCGGCTTCTCGCGCCAGGACGGCCGCATCGGCCTGTCGGGCGTCTCGCGCGACCTGGACGACACGGCCCGCGCCGTGGCCGACCGCCTCACCGACGCCCGCGACAACGGCTTCGTCTGACGCTAGCGTCGGGGCGTGACCGCCGACCGCATCCTCAAATCCGAGCCCGACTGGTTCGGCGCCGCCCAGGCCCTGGTCGAGGGCCTGCAGGGCCAGCCGAGCCTGGACCGGCGCGTCGACGTGCTGGAGCGCGTCTGCACCGACCTGGGCGATGCGCTCTATCCGGGCTTCGCCAAGCTGCTGGCGGCCGTGGCTCATTTCGGCGAGCCCGAGGTCAAGGCGATGGTCGCGGATGCGCTGGCCCAGGCCCTGCTGACCGCCCGCCTGCCCGCCGCGCGGGTGCCGGCCTGGGGCGCGGGCGGCTTTTCCAGTCTGGGTGTGGGCGGACCGCTGCTGAGCAACAGCCGCAAGGTCGGTCCACTGGAGTTCCTTTGCGTCTGGCTGGTGCGCGACATCGCCGACGCCCCGCTGGACGCCGAGGCCTTCGAGACGGCGGCGACCTATCTGCTGGACCTCGTCTCGGCCTCGCCCAAGGCGGCCAGCCTCTACATCGACAAGCTGCGGGCCGACGCCGCCGACCCGACCGAGGGCCTGCACAACGCCCAGAGCCGCCGGCTGATCGAGATCCTGGCCGAGCGCTGGGGCGCCGGCGATCCGCCGGCCGAGGTGGCCCGCGCCGTGGCCCGCGCGGCGCAGGCCGATCGGGGGCGGTTCGGACTGCCGTCGAGGTAGGGAGAGTTGGCCCTCCCAAATGATCCCGTCATTCCCGCCCTTGTGGCGGCCCCCCCTGGCTCCGCTCGCAAGTGAAGCGCCAGCGGCGTGCTGAGCACGCCGCCCCGACTGCCCTTGCGGCTGACAGAGGGGTTCCCGCCACAAGGGCGGGAATGACGGGAGTTGAGGAGGAGCCCGCTGCGTCACCGCACCCTCCGGATCAGGCTTTCCGGATCCAGGCCGTCGTCGGCCTCGACGAAGAGGTCGGCCAGGGCCAGGCCCCGCACCTCAAGCCGCTTGCGCAGGGCCTCCAGGGCCTTGGTCACTTCGGGCGTGGCGTCGGGACGGGCGGCCAGGGTCAGGGAGACCGCGCCGTCGGGGCCGCGCGCCAGGCCCAGGCCCGTCAGCAGCGAGTTCTTGTCGGCCAGACCCAGGGCCAAAGCCTTGCGGTCGCCGCCGGCGGCGATCCAGGCCTGGTCCATCGCAGTGGCGAAGGCCTCGATCTCGGCGGCGCTGGCCGTCGCCGGCCCGGTCACGGGGATGTCGACCGCCTCGCCGCCCTGGCGGGTCAGGGCCGCCAGGGCGTCGACGCCCGTGGGTTCGACGGCGGAAGCCAAGTCCTTGAACTCGCGGGCCGGTCCCAGCAGGGCGGAAAGATCGATGCTCGCCCCCTCCTCCTTCTCCTCGCGCTCGGCCTCCTTCTGGCGTTCGGCGCGGGCCGGCTGGCGGGCGACGGGCTCGCGACGGTCGGCGGCCTGCTGCAGGGCGGCCTGGAACTCGGCGCCGCGCCAGGGCGCAGCCTGATCGGACGAGGACGACCGCTGGCTGGCGCTGCTGGAACGGTCAGACGATGCGCTCTCACGAATGGCGGTCATCGGGTTCTCCTCAGGGCGCCGGCGTCCTCGATCTCCAGCTGCTCGCGGGCCTCGCGGTCGGCGGCGACCAGGGCGCGGGCCATGTCCAGGCGGCCGCTCATGGCGTCGAAGCGCCCCTGGGCGCGGGCGAGGTCCCGCAGGGCGACGGCGAGATCCTCACGGGCCAGATCCAGGGCCACGGCTTCCTGGTCGCGCAGGCGCTGGTCGGCGTCGCGGGCCGTGGCGATCGCTTCGCGGCGGGCCAGGGCGGCCTCGATCAGGTGGGCCGCGCCCGACAGGCCGCCGGCGAACCAGTCGTCGAGCCGGGCCTTGGCCAGGTCGTGGGCGGCGATCGACCGGTCGCGGGCCTCCAGCGCCATGACCGCCTCGGCGACCTTGCCGCGGGCCTGCGCGGCCTCGCGCATGGACTTCTCGACGCGGCGCTCGCGCAGCTTGACCACCGGAGTCAGGGCCTGGACCTGGACGCGGGCGCTCATGCGGCCGTCTCCATCAGGGCGGCCAGGGCCTGGTCGAAGGCGACGGCGTCATGCGCGCCCTGGCGCAGCAGGCCGGTGATGGCCGCGCGACGGGCGATGGCCTCGTCGGCCAGCGGGTCGCCGCCGGGCTTGTACTCGCCGATCTGCAGCAGGAACTCGATCTCGGCGTACTTGGCCATCCAGCCGCGCACCTTCGAGGCGGCCGCCTGCTGCTCCGGACCCGTGACGCGCGGGAAGACCCGGCTGAGGCTGGCGGCGACGTCGATGGCCGGATAGTGGCCGGCCTGGCCGAGCTTTCGGGACAGATAGATGTGGCCGTCGAGGATCGAGCGGACTTCCTCGCCGACCGGATCGCCGCCCTCCTCGTCCTCGATCAGCACGGTGTAGAAGGCGGTGATCGCCCCGCCCTCGATCGCGCCCGCCCGCTCGAACAGGCGGGGCAGCTCGGCGAAGACCGACGGCGGGAAGCCCCGGCGCACGGCCGGCTCGCCCACCGACAGGCCGATCTCGCGCAGGGCGCGGGCGAAGCGGGTGACGCTGTCCATCTGCAGCATGACGCGGCGGCCCTCGGCGCGGAACCCCTCGGCGATGGCGGTGGCGACGTGGGCGGCGCGCACCCGCTCCATGGCCGGGCGGTCGGACGTGGAGACGATGACCACCGAGCGGGCCAGGCCCTCCGGCCCCAGGCAGTCGTCGAGGAACTCGCGCACTTCCCGCCCCCGCTCGCCGATCAGGGCGATGACGTTGACGTCGCTGCGGGCGTGGCGGGCGAACATGCCCAGCAGGGTCGACTTGCCGCCGCCGGCCATGGCGAACAGGCCCACGCGCTGGCCCTCGCCCGTGGTCAGCAAGGCGTCGACGCTGCGCACCCCGGTGGCGAAGGGCTGATTGATCGGCGGGCGGGACAGCGGATTGGGGGCCTCGCCATAGACCGGGAACGGCCGCAGCAGGCCGGTGATGGGACCGAGGCCATCGAGCGGCTCGCCATGGGCGTCGAGCACCCGGCCCAGCAGCCCCTCGCCCACCCCGATCTCGCTGCGGCGCGGGCCGGCCACGACCTCGGCGTCGACGGCCACGCCCTCCAGCCGCGCCAGGGGCGTCAGGATCGCCGCGCCGCCGTCGAGGCCGACGACCTGGGCCTTGACCGTGTGTCCGCCGGCGCGATCGATGATCTCGCACTCCTGGCCGATGCGGACGTCCAGGCCCGTGGCGCGGACGGTGGTGCCGAAGGCCTGGGCCACGCGGCCGCGCCGCTCGACGGTGCGGGCGCCGCGCAGGACCTCGCGCAGGCGGGCGTCGGTATCGGCGTCGAGGCTCATGCGGCGGCCTCTCCGGCGGGGGCGGCGAAGATCGCTTCGAGCGCCCGCAGCTGGGTTTCGAGCCCGGCGTGGGTGCGGCCCGAGGGGGTGTCGAGCACGCAGTCGCCGGCTGGCAGGTCAGAGTCACCGACCACCTCGATGCGGGCGTCGATCGACCACAGGCGGCGGGTCACCGCGCCGGCGGCCTCGGGGGCGACGCGGACGCGGATCGGCTCTTCGGGCAGCAGGTCGCGGGCGGCCTGCTCGGCCAGGGCGGCCAGCACCTCGTCGGGCGCCAGGCCGGCGGCGATGCGGCGGACGATGTCCAGCGCCAGGGCGCCGGCGCTGGCCCGCAGGCGGTCGCGCTCGACCTGGAGCGCGGCGTGGACGCCGGCCAGCGCCTGGGCGGTCTCGCGGGCGGCGGCGGCGGCGCCTTCGGCGTGGCCCTGGGCGAAGCCGTCGCGCAGGGCGGCCTCGCGGGTCGCCTGGCGCAGGGCGTCGAGGGCGGCGGTCAGCTCGGCCGCGTCGCGCACCGCGCCGACGTCCTCGCGGCGGATCACCGGCTGGTCGGTCAGCAGCGCGGCCGAGGGACCCGAGGAAAGCAGCAGATAGGTCATGCGGCGGCCTCCAGCGCGCCGGCCTCGAAGGCCATGAAAAGTCCCCGCGCGACGTGGGCCGCGCTGCGTCCGCGCTCGGGATCGAGCGCCAGGGGGGCGAGGTCGAAGAGATCGCGCAGGCGATCGGCGGCGGCGGGCCGATCGGCGACCTCGGCCAGCAGCACGGCCGCGCCGAGAGCGACGAAGGCCGCGTCGTCGGCCAGGGCGGCGTCAGCCTGCGGGATGGCGGGCGCGAGCCCCGGCGGCGAGGCCAGGACGGCGTCCAGGGCCGCCTCGCCGATCCGCCGGGCGACCCGCGCCAGGCGGCGGCCGTCGATCGAGCGTTGCAGGACCGCCGTGCAGGCCGCCGCCGCCGCGAAATCGGCCAGGTGCGCGCGACGCTCGACCGGCCAAGCGGCCCAGTCGGGCGCGGCGGCGACGTCGGCGAAGGCCAGGACGGTCTCGGGTCGGCCGGCCAGACGCCGGGCTAGGCGCGCCGCGCGCGGACCCACGCTCCCCGACGCTCCGAGGCCGGTCAGGAGACGAGCCTGGGCGCCCAGCCGTTCGCGGTCGGCCCGGGCGCTCATGCGGCGGGTCCCGTCGGTTCGGTCAGGGTCCGCAGCTTGCGGCGCGGCCTGAAGCGGCTGGTGCGGCTGACGACATAGGCCCCCACCCCGCCGATCGCCGCCAGTATGGCGATGGCCGGCATGGTGAAGCTCTTGATCGGCGAGACCGGGGCGGCGGCCATCACCGGCTTGGCCGGGAACATCACCACCGTCACCTTGTCGTAGGGCAGGCCCTCGATGGAGTTGGTGACCAGGGCCTTGATCGACCCCACCTGGCCCGACAGATCGACGTCGGGGTTGTGGCGGATGAACACCGAGGCCGAGGACGGCTTTTGCTGCTCGGCCAGCGGGTCGGCCTCGGGCACGGCGATGTGCACCCTCGCCTGCACCACGCCGTCGATCGACGAGATGGTCTGGCTGAGCTCCTGGCTCAGGCCGTACATCAGCCGGGCCCGCTGCTCCATCGGCGAGGAGACGAAGCCCTCCTTCTTGAACACCTCGCCCAGGCTCTCGAACTTGTCGCGCGGATAGCCCTGGTCGTGCAGCACGGCCACGGCCGAGGAGAACTGCTCGGCCCGGGTCTTCAGCGCCCAGACCTTGCCGTCCTTGCTGCTCTTCGAGGCCGAGACGTTGGCGTTCTGGAGCACGGCGACCATCTCGTTGGCCTCGCGCTCGGAAAGCCCGCCGTAGAGCTCCTTCTCCGCGCAGGCGGTGAGGCCCAGGGCCGTGGCGACCAGCAAAGCCGGCAGGATCTTGCGCATCGTCGCCTCCCTCAGGACTGCTGCCGGAAGAGCTGCTGCAGGCCGTCGGACGTGCGGTTGGCGATGTTCGAGGTCAGTTGGCAGTTGAACATGAACTCGTGGCACTGGACGGTCAGGCCGATCATCTCGCCGGGCGTGATCGCCGCGCCCTTGGCCTCGGCCGCCTTGGCGTGGGCGGCCAGGTTCGAGGCCTGGCCGTTGACGAACTCCAGCTGGTTGAAGATCCCCTTCATGGCCGGGGCCAGGGCTTCAGGGCCGGACAGGCCGGACACACCCGACGCGCCGGCCGTGTGCAGGGCGTTCTGGAACTGGACGGCGTCGGTCAGGCTGGCGCCGTAGCCGACCTGGGCGACCTGGGGCGATGCTTCCTGGGGGACGGCCAGGGCGGCCGCCGATACGGGGTCGAAGGACATGGGCGTCCTCTCCGCTGAAGAGGCCGCTTAGTTCTTGCGGGCCATGGTTTCGAGGGCGCGGCCGACGCTGTCGACCGAGGTGCTTTCCGAATTGGCCATGAAGTTCATGCGCAGGCTCTCGGCCGTCAGCATGGCCATGACCGAAGGCTTGTCGTCGCCGCCGGTGCCGACCTGGTCGGACAGCTCGGTGATGCGCACGGCCTGGGAGTCGAGCACCTGGCCCCAGGCGTGGGCCATGGCCTCGAACCAGCTGCCCGGGCGGTTCTTGGTGTTGGAGCCCTGGAGGCTGGAGGCCACGGACATGGTCGCGTAATTCGAAATCGTGTCGGTCATCGTCGCTTCTCCTTGGATTTGTTGGGGTTGCTTCGCTCGCTCTCAGAACATCAGGCGGGTGGTCTCGCCGCCCTTCTCGACCAGCACGGCCTGGCTCTCGACGCCGACGATGCGGTCGCCCGTGGGCAGCATCGAGCCGGCGAAGTAGCGGGCGCCGTCGGCGGTGGCGACGTAGCCGGCCTCGCCGCCGACCACGGCCACCACGCGCTTGCCGGGACCCTGGTCGAACACCTGGCCCAGGCGGTCGCCGCCGGCGGCCCGCTCCACGTCGAGGGCGCGCAGGCCCTTGACGTCGTGCAGGGCGATCTTCTCGACCTTGGCCACGTCCTGGGCCGGGCCGGCGACCTGCACCCGCACGCGAGCCAGGCCGTTGGGACGGGCGGTGGCGGCCAGGCCGTTGGCCTGGAAGACGTCCTCGACGTTCTGCGCCAGGCTTTCGCTGGTCACGACCTCGACCCTGGCCGGCAGATCGCGGTTGCTGACCAGGCGGGTCAGCCGGGCCTTCTCGGCGTCGCGGTTGAGCACGCCGGCGATGACCAGCTTGCCGTTCTCCTCGGGCCGCACGGCCAGGGCGCCGTAGCCCTCCTGGCGCAGCAGGGCATGGAGCTTGGAGGGGCTGGCCTCCTGGCCGCCGAAGTGGGGCACGTTGGCGACGGCGTAGGTGACGCAGGCCAGGGCCGCGCCGAACACCAGCACCGGCACCAGATGCGGCGTGGCGCCGACGACCCGCACGCCGCGATCCAGCGTGCGCCGCAGCAGGCTGCGGCCGTCCTCGAACAGGCCGCCCTCTTCCTCCTCGACCGGCGGGGCCTCGACGGGCGCGGCGGCGTTCAGCAGGCGCTCGGCCTCGCGCCAGCGGGGGCTTTCCTCGGCGCCCAGGGCCAGGGCGTTGTCGCCGACGATCAGCGGCACGTAGCAGGGCAGCACCGCGCGGGCCGGCGCCTCCAGCCGGTGGCCGAGCATCTCGACCTGGCCCGACAGCACCTCGATGTCGGCGGCCTCCTCGCCGGCGATCAGCCGCACGCGGATGCCCTTGGCGCTGGCGTCGCGCAGGACGATGTCGGCGTCGAAGCCGTGGCCGAGTTCGGCGGCCTCGCCCGGCGGCATCGGCAGCAGGGCGCCGGCGACGCGGCCGGACAGCACCTTGAGGACGAGGGTCGCGGCGTGGACCTTCGCCAGGTCTTCCGTTGTGTCTTCGGGCGGCAGGGCTTGATGGGTCATGGGCCTAGCTCGGATTGGGGATGGGTTTCATCGTGCCGTCGGGCTGCGCCGCCACGGGAGGCGGCGCCGGCGGCAGCGGCTGGGCGGGGCCGCGGCGCGGACCCTTGGCGGGCTTGCGGTCGGTCGGCAGGGCCGGCGCGGCGGGCAGCGGGGCGTTCTCGAAGCCCGAAGCCGGCGCGTCGTAGCGCACCCCCGCCGGCGACGGAGACCGCGAGCCGATCGAGGCCAGGCGCGGGGTGATCAGGAACATCCGCTCGATGCGGCCGCTGCTGCGCTGCTGCACCTTGAAGAGGTTGCCCAGCACCGGGATCGAGCCCAGCACCGGGATCTTCGAAGAGCCGGTGGTGTCGGACTGCACGGTCATGCCGCCCAGCAGCAGGCTCTGGCCCTCGACGATCAGGGCCTGGGTGTTGAGCGCCGCGCGGCGGACGACGGGGATGTTGTCGACGCTGGCGTTGGTCAGCGAGCCGTCCTCGATGGTCACCAGCATGCGGATGCGGGTCTGGCCGGCGTCGCGGGTGACGTGCGGGGTGACGCGCAGGGTGGTGCCGGCGGTGACGTTGAAGAGGTCGACGTCGCGCTCGCCCGCTAGGCGGACGTAGAAGTCGCGGCTGTTCTCGAACACCGCCTCGACGTTCGACAGGGTGACGATCTGCGGCCGCGAGACGACGCGGGCGACGCCCTCGGTCTCCAGGGCGTTGAGGCGGGCGGCGAAATAGTCGCCGTTGCCGATGATCGTCGAGGCGATCAGGCCCTGGTAGGGCTTTGGCGAGGTGTTTCCGCGGGTGAGGTTGGTGTCTTCCAGGCCCGCCGGCGCATTGGGGCCACGGCCGAACTGAATGCCGCCGCTGCCGTCGTCGAACCGCCAGTTGATCCCCAGGTCGCGGGCCTTGGTGGTGTCGATGTCGATGATCGCCGCCTCGACCTCGAGCAGTTGCGGCTCGACGTCGAGGGCGCGGACCAGCTCCTCGTAGGCCGACATGCGCTCGGCGACGTCGCGGACGATAATGGCGTTGAGGCGGCTGTCGGCCTGCACCCGCACGGGGTTGGGCGGGGCGTAGACGCCGGTCTGCTCGTTGGCGAGCGGCTGGCCCAGGGTCCCCTGCCCTTCGGCGCCGTAGAACGAACCGCCCGCATTGGGCGTGCCGAGCGTGGCCAGGCCCTGGCCGCGCAGGCCCTGGACGGCGGCGGGCAGCGCCGTCTCGCTGCGGGCGGCCGCGCCGGAGCGCTCGTTGGTCTCGGAACTGACCAGCGAGCGGATGATCGAGGCCACGCCCGGGATGGTCACCTGCTTGGCGCCCACCGTCAGGTTCACGTCGTCGGCCCAGCCGTAGCGCAGGTAGAAGACCCGGTACTGCAGGGTCGGCGACGCCGCCTCGGCCTGCACGCCGCCGCGCGCCAGTTCGTCCACCTGCTGCAGGAAGCGCGGCGAGCCGGTGGCCACCAGCATGTCGCCGGTGGCGCGCAGGGTGTTGCGGCCGTCGAGCAGGCCAAGCTGCCGCGCGGCGCGATCGACCCGGCGCGAGGCCGAGCCGGAGATCGGGAAGCTGCGGCTGGAGAGCTGGGCGGCGGTGTACACATAGGCCGCGCCGCCGTCGTAATAGGTGACGAGGTCGAAGGCCTTGGAGATGTCGGCGTCGATCTTGGCGGCCGGGCCGCGGAAGACGCCGTTGATCGTGCCGGCCACCTGCGAGGAGACGATCACCGGCACACCGACCTGATTGTAGAAGTTCTGCAGGAACTGGGCGATCGGCTGTTCGCGGGCTGTCAGGTCGATGGTGCGGCCGCCCAGCGGAACCTCGCCGGCGCTGACCTGCGGCGCGGTGGCGGCCAGGGCGGCGGCGACCGCCGCGGCGACGCCCATCCGGGCGGCGCGGCGAACGCTGGGTCTATCCTTCTGAAGGGACATTCTGTCTCCGGGTTCAGGCGGCCGCCGAAGCGGGCGGCGGCGGCGGTTCGGGATCGTTGGGCACGACGGTCAGGGGCTCGCGCGGGAAGGCCACGCGGCCGGCCACGTCGAGCTTCAGGGTGGGCAGGAGTTCATGGAACGACAGGACGCCGAGGTCGAAGCGGCGGGCCTCGACCAGCTTGCGCACATGCCGGCGCAGGTCGATGGCGGCCAGCACGACGGCCGCCCCGCTCTCGTCGACCTTGGCCAGGATCGCGTCGGTGACGCGGCGGGCCATGTCGGGATCGAGGGCCAGCTGCTGGGCGCCGGCGCCGGTGCGGATGGCCTCGCGCAGGTGCTGCTCCAGCGGCGGCTCCAGCACCACGGCGCTGAGGGCGCCGTCGGGGGCGTAGCGGTGGCTGATCTGGCGGCGCAGGGCGACGCGGGCGAACTCGGTAAGGGCGAACGGATCCTTCTCGCGCTGGCCGGCGTCGGCCAGGGCTTCGAGGATGTCGCGCTGGTTGCGCAGCGGCACCTCTTCCTCGGCGAGGCGCCGCATGACCTCGGCGATGCGGGCCAGAGGCAGGGCGCGGGCGGCTTCCTTGACCACCTCGGGATAGTCGGCGCCGGCGCGGGTCAGCAGGTTGCTGGCCTCCTGGATGCCGACGAAGAGGCCGGCGTTGCGGCGCAAAGCCTGGCGTACGGCGTCCTGCAATTCGGAGAGATCCGCCGGATGAACCAGATCGCCCGCGCCGATAGGGGCTTCGAAGGCCAGCAGCCGCCAGCGCGGCGCTCCGGAGCCCTCGCCGTAATGGAACGAGGCGCGCGGCAGGGCCACGCCCAGGCGCAGCTCGAACTCCTCCAGCACCTCCTCCAGGCCCCGGGTCAGGACCGCGCCCTCGTGGCGGCGGACACTGTCGCCGTCCAGCTCGAGCAGCAGCGGCACCACCGGCTGGGCTTCCTGGATCTTGGTGCGGGCGGCGGCGGGCGAGGCCTTGGCCTCGTCGGCGGCGGCGCGGGCCGGCGCGAGCTTGCGGGTCAGGCGGGCGCGCATGTCGACGTCGACCAGGGCGCCGGTGATCATCGCCGCCCCGCCCAGCAGCAGGAAGATCACCGCCGGGAAGCCGGGCACCAGGGCCATCAGCCAGCAGATGCCGCCGGCCACCAGGAACACCCGGGGCTTGGCCGAAAACTGCCGGCGCATGGCGTCGCCCAGGTGGGTCTCGCTGTCCTCGTCGGTGGTGCGGGTGACGATCAGGCCGGCGGCCATGGCGCCCAGCAGCGCCGGGATCTGGGTGACCATGCCGTCGCCGATGGTCAGGATCGAGTACTTGTGGATCGCCGAGCCGAAGTCGAGGCCCTGCTGCAGCATGCCGATGGCCAGCCCGCCCAGCAGGTTGATGACCACGATGATGATGCTGGCGATGGCGTCGCCTTTGACGAACTTCATCGCGCCGTCGAGGCTGCCGTGGAGCTTGCTCTCCATCTCCAGCACGCGCCGGCGGCGCTTGGCCTCGTCCTTGTCGATCATGCCCGAGCGCAGGTCGCTGTCGATCGACAGCTGCTTGCCCGGCATGGCGTCGAGGCTGAAGCGCGCGGCGACCTCGGCCACCCGCTCGGCGCCCTTGGCGATGACGATGAACTGCACGACGGTGATGATCAGGAACACCACCAGCCCGACCACCAGATTGCCGCCGGCGACCATGTTGCCGAAGGTGTCGATGATGTGCCCGGCGTGGCCCTCGATCAGGATCATCCGGGTCGTGGCGATCGACAGGGCCAGGCGATAGAGCGTGGTGATCAGCAGCAGGCTGGGGAACACCGAAAACTCGACGATGGTCGAGATGTAGATCGCCACCAGCAGCAGCATGACGCCGAAGCAGATGTTCACCGCCACCAGGGCGTCGAGCGCCAGGGCCGGCATCGGCAGGATCATCAGGGCGACGATGGCCACGACGCCGGCCACCAGGAACAGGTCGCTGAACCGTGCGACGACGCCCTGGCGCGGCCGCCCCTGAAGGCGCTTGAGATAGGTTTCGACGCTCATCGGGCTGTCCTCAGAAGCCGCCGCGCGCCGAGACCAGGCCGCGATAGCGGTCGAGGACGCTGGAGACGTAGCCCTGCGTCTCGCGATAGGGCGGGATCTTGCGGCCGTACTTCATGACCGCGCCCTCGCCGGCGTTGTAGGCCGCCAGCACCAGCTCCAGGTCGTTGCCGAACTGGCCCTGCAGGGTCTTCAGATAGGCCGCGCCCGTGCGGATGTTGACCATCGGGTCGCCCAACTCGACGGCCGGGTCGCGCACCCCGAAGCGCCTGGCCGTGGCCGGCATGATCTGCATCAGCCCCCGGGCGCCTTTGGGCGAGATCGCCCCCGGATTGGCGCGGGACTCCACGTGCATCACGGCGCGCAGCAGGTCGGGATCGATGTCGAAGTCACGGCCGGCGGCGGCCACCAGCGGCGCGTAGAGGGTGGACCCGGAGGCGCCCCGGACCAGCACGACCGGCGCCGGCGCGATGCGTCCAGCCGAGATCACGGTGCTGGCCAGTTGGGGTCCGTCATAGAGCCGGAGCTGTTCCGACACCCCTGTCGGTTGTGTTTCAGCGACGCAATCTATGCGCGCCAGGGAAAACTTTTCGTTGATCGGAAGGGCGCTGCTGAATTTCAAGCCGTCAGCGGTCACGCATTCATATGCGAACACTGGACTTGAACAAAATAAGACTAAACACACGCTCGACGCCACTACGCGGAACTTGCGCATAAATCTGTCCCTCTATGCAGCGCCCCGCCTGTGCATACTACCCGTTCAAAAGCTAGCTTTCGTGTATCAATCCTGTCAACCACGGAATTAAAACAATTTTCATACTCAGTATACTGCCTTCCAGGCATCATATTCTATGGCTTAGCTTAAGAACTACTATGGCTAAGCTCGCCTCGTTTTGGCCATTTTTGGCGCGCTTGTCGGCTTTGCCGGTCCTTCGGCGCCGGTTGGTTTCGTCACGATCGTCGACAGACACACGCTATGGCTGAAAAGAACGACGGCGGGGACAAGACAGAGAAACCGACGCACAAGCGCCTGACCGACGCCCGCAAGAAGGGCGACGTTCCCAAGAGCAAGGACCTGACCTCGACCGTCGTGCTCGGCGCCTGGGTGCTGCTGGGAGCGATGACGGCGGGCTGGGCCTTCGACCGGCTGGGCGGCCTGTTCGACGAGGTGTTCGCGGTCATGGACCGCCCGTTCGCCGAGGCCTGGCCGATCGCGGCGGCCGCCAGCGGCAAGGTGTTCGTGGCCCTGACGGCCGTCACCTTCATCCCCGTGGCGATCCTGGGCATGCTGGCCGAGTTCGGCCAGGTCGGCCCGGTCTTCACCTTCGAGAAGATGAGCCCGAAGATGTCGCACATGAACCCCGGCGAGGGGCTCAAGCGGATGTTCAGCGTCGACAACCTGTTCGAGGTCGCCAAGTCGCTGGCCAAGACCCTGCTGCTGGGCGTGTTCACCTGGATCGTCGTGGCCCTGGCGTTCGACAAGCTGCTGGCCCTGCCGGCCAGCGAGGCCGACGGGGCGCTGTCGGCCTATGGCGGCCTGACCTTCCAGCTGCTGGCGGGCGTGGCGGTGCTGTTCGTCTTCGTGTCGCTGCTGGATCTGGCCTACCAGCGCTTTTCCTTCACCAAGAAGATGCGCATGAGCCGGCGCGACATCCGCCAGGAAGCCAAGGATTCCGAGGGCGATCCGCACGTGAAGGCCCACCGCCGGCAGCTGCACCAGGAGTGGGCGCAGCAGAACGCGGTGCAGGCCGCCCGCGACGCCTCGGTGCTGGTGGTCAACCCGACCCACATCGCCTGCGCCCTGGCCTACGACCCGGCCGAGCACGCCGTGCCGGTGCTGCTGGGCAAGGGCGAAGGCCTGATCGCCCAGGCCATGCGCGAGGCGGCCGAAACCGAGGGCGTGCCGATCATCCGCAATGTCGAGCTGGCCCGCGCCCTGCGCGACAAGGCCGCCGTCGACGACATCATCCCCCAGGACCTGTTCGCCGCCGTCGCCGAGGTGATCCTCTGGGCCCGCCGGCTCAAGGACGAGCAGGCCCAGGCCGCCGATAACCCGCCGCCCGACACGCCTTCGGGTCCCACCTTCCCGCCCCTCCCCTAGCCTGGAGCCACAGTTTGAGCGCCGTACTCGACCTGCTGACCGTCGCCCTTGCCCTGGCCATCGTGCTGGGCCTGGCCTTCTTCTCGCTGAAGCTGCTCAAGCAGGTGCAGGCGGGGCCGGCGACCGACGACCAGATCCGCTATCTGCGCGCCCTGCCCGTGGGCCAGCGCGAGCGGCTGACCCTGGTGGCCTATCGCGACGAGGTGTTCCTGCTGGGGGTGACGGCCGGCCAGATCACCGTGCTCGACCGCCGCGCCCGCACGCCCGAGGAGATCGCCGCCGAGGCCCGCGCCGGCGAGGAGGCCCGCATGCGCGCCGCCCGTCCGGCGGCGGCGGTGCGCCAGCTGATAGGGAAAACCCTAGCTAGGGAACGACCCGACTACTGACCGCCGCGGCGAGGTGGTTGTCTCGATTTGCCGGGCGACGGAGCGACGCTCCCAAGGCCCTCCGAGCAGACGGAAATCGAAGGAGCATCACATGTCTTTCCTGGGTATCGGCGGCGGCGGCAACCTGTTCAGCAGCATCGCCAACATCGCGCTGCAAGGCGCCCTGGGCGTCGCCACCGGCGGGGCCTCCCTGCTGGTCACCACGGCTCTGAAGAGCGTGCTGACGGCGGTGGGCGACCAGGTCCTGCAGCAGCTGGGCCAACAGCTGGGCCTGCCGCAAGGCGCCATCGACCTGGCCCAGGCGGCCTTCCATAGCGCCGCCGGCGATCCGGGCGGCGCGGTGCAGAACCTGGGCGAAGCCGTACAGGGCTTCAGCGACGCCGCGGGCTTCGACAACTTCCAGGCCGGCCAGGCCCAGCGCGACACCTTCGACGCGGTGGACTGGATCGTGAAGAACGCCCAGGAAGAGCTGCAGGCCGGTTCGGACGCCGAAGGCTCCAAGCGCGGCAAGGGCGCCAGCGCCCTGGCGGCGGCCGGCGGCGGCGAGAGCTTCCTGGTGAAGCTGGCCATCGCGCTCGGCACGGCGGTCGACAACAAGATGAACGACATGCTCGACATCGCCAAGGAGATCGACAACGCCAAGTCCAACAAGGACGAGTCGAAGGTCACCGAGATGAGCGCCAAGATGACCGCCTACGGCCAGGAGGCGAACATCATGAGCAACGCCCTCAACACCTCGCTGAAGACCATCGGCGAAGCCATCGCGGGTATCGCCCGGAAACAATAATACGACCAAGCGTTGTGGAGCATGCGGGCGCCGGTCATCGGCGCCCGCTACTTCATGTTTCAGGGGTAAAAAGGAAGCGCAGCATGCGAGTTCGCACTTTCGCCGCCATCGTCGCCGCAGCCGGCCTGGGCCTTCAGGGTCCCGCCTTCGCCCAGCTCGACATGGTCACCCCGCAGTTCAACACCCAGGTGTTCAAGAACGTCCTGCAGTCCAACGACCGGGCCTTCGGGCGCGGGGGGACGAGCCCTGGCCGCAACGGCGTCGCGGCCGGCGCCAGGCCGCTGTTCCCGCAGGCGGGCGCGGCCGCATCCGCCCGTCCGCCGGTGCGCGGCGCCACCCCGACCACCTACCGCGCCTCGCCGGCCGTCAGCGCCCGGGTGCAGAAGCAGTTCTCCGAATTCATGGCCAGGCAGGCCGGCGCCGACGGCGGCCGCCAGGTGGCCGACGCCATGCGCCGCACCGACCCGGTCCGCAACTGGAGCCAGCTGGTGGCCTCAGACGGCCTGCGTCCCGGCGACAGCGCCGACGCCCTGGCCGCCTACTGGGTGCTGAACTGGGTGATGGCCAACCGCGGCGACAACAACCGCGCCCAGACCCTGGCGGTGCGCGAGCAGGTCCGGCCGATGATCGCCGCCAACCCGGCCTATTCCAACCTCAACGAGGGCCAGCGCCAGGAGTTCTCCGAGGTGCTGATGCTGAACTTCCTGATCCAGCAGGCCGCCTATGTCGACGCCATGAAGCGCGGCGACCAGCGCGCCCAGCAGCAGTTGGGCGACGCGGCCGTGGCCCGCTTCAAGACCGAGATGGGCGTGGATCTGCGCACCCTGACCCTGACAGACCGCGGCCTCGTGCAGCGGCGCTAGAGGAGCCTCCTTCGATGACCGTCGCCCCCGTCTCGACCAGCGCCTCCACCTCCGCCTCTTCGGCCGCCGGCCCCGACCGGCTGGACCGCGAGATCGACCGCTTCGAGGCGACCGGCGAGGTCTCGCAAGGTCTCGTGGAAGAAGCCCAGGCGGCCGGCGGCGAGGCCTTCGCCCAGCGGCTCGACCGCCTGCCGCCCGCCCGTCGCGGCGCGCTGGAAGGCGCCCTGGCCGACAAGGGCCTGCTCGGTCTGGTCGGCGACACCGCCGGATCTCTGGTGAGCGGAACGGTGGACACCGCCGTCGGCGTGGTCGACGTCGCCGCCGACGGCGCGGTCGAGACCCGCTCCGAACGCCAGGTCGAGGACGCCCGCGAGAACGGCCAGGACCAGCGGATGAGCAGCATCCAGGCCCAGTCGCATTTCGACGCCGTGCTCTCGCCCGCCCGCCGTCTCAACGCTCCGCCCGCCTCGCTGGACTGGGCGGCGGCCTTCCCGAGCCCGGTAGACCAGCCGACCGTGCGGGCGGATCCGCGCTAGGGCCAGCCTCAACTCCATCATCCGACTTTCAACGACCTATTGCGTTGTCATCCCGGCCGTAGCGAAGCGGAGCGCCGGGATCTCCCACCGTGCCAAGCCCGCAGGCGTGGGAGATCCCGGCTCTACGGACCGCTGACGCGCTCCTCCGGCCGGGATGACAAGCTATTTTGGAATATCCGGTGACCTAAGCCGGCGCGCGCAGGCTTTCGGTCGCCCCCTCGACGATGCGCACGAACTGCTCGACGGCGTCGCTGCGGGCGGTTCCGGGCCCCGGCTCGCGTTGCAGGCCGGCGGCCAGCGAGCGGATCAGGGGCTCGACCAGGCCCGAGGGTGTCATGTGCGGCTTGTCGGCGGCCTGGGCGCGCAGTTCGCGGGCGAAGTCGGCCAGCACCCGCTCGATGCGTCCGGCGTCGACCGGCGAGGTGGCTGACAGCCTGCCGGCCACCGACTGGCCGCTCTGGGCCGCCAGGGTTCGCAGTTCGCCGCCGACGCTGGCGGCGCCAGGCTGGCCGTGCTCGGCCCAGACGAAGGCGGCGGCCTGGCCGCGATCGCCGCCGCGCAGAGGATCGACCACCGCCGCGCCGGCGATGGTCGCCATCGCCTCCAGCGCCAGCCGGGCCGCGCCGGCGCGGGCGGCCGTGGTGGACGGGGTCGAAGCGGAGAGATCGACTCCCGAGGCCCGCTCTACGGGACGGATCACGACGCGCCCTCCTCGACCTTGACCACCCGCAGGCCGGGCTTCAGCGCGCTCCAGCCCACTTCCGAGCCGATCGCCTGCTGGCTGTTGCGGCCGTCGGCCAGCTCCTCGTTCTCGCCGTCGAACTGCACGACCGCCAGGCGCTTGCCGCCGCGCGCGATCGCGAACCGCGCCCAGGGATAGCCGTCGAGGATCGTCAGCCGCGCGTCGGGCAGCGCCGCCGACAGGTCGGCCACGCTCGCTCCCTGAGAAATGGCGCCCTGCGCGATCGCGCCCGGCGCCGGGCGTACATAGCGGCCGGAGAGATCCGCGCCGGCGCCGCAGCCCTGAAAGTCGGTGGTCACGGTCGCCGTCTCCGCCTTGAGCTCCACGTGCGCCGTGGCCGGCCGCGCCGCCAGGTCGGCGGCGGTGAGGGTGGTGTTGGCGCCATCGAAAGGCACGACCTGAGCGTCGATGCGTCCGTCCTTCAGCTCGCCCTCGGCCTCGAGCTGGCAGTCGGCCGCCGTGGCCGCGCCATCGGCGCTCGCGCCGCCCGAGAGGCTGATCCGCCAGACCTCGCCCTTGGGCGTCAGAACCAGCCGGCCGCGGCGCTGGCCGCTCATCACGTAGCTTCCCCCAGGGCTTCCCCCGGGCGTTCCGGCCGCCGACGTCTTCGCGGCCTCAGCGGTGCCGGCGGCGGCCATGGGTAGGGGGGGGACGGCCGCCGCCGGTCGCTCACAACCGGCGAAGGCCAGCGCGAGGGCGATGAGGGTTGGGGGAGCAAGCTTCATCGTCGGGGTCATCCGGAACGGGTCAGGCGATTGAACGCCGGCCCGCCGCGGCGGTTCTCATCGGCCCAGCATCGCCAGGGCGTCCCGGCGTTCGCTGGCGAAACGGTTGGCGACCGAGGCCTGGACGTCGGCCGAGGCGCTGGTGAAGTAGGCGAGCGCCCCGCTGGCGTCGCGCTTGCCGCGCTCGTCGTAGATGGCGTTGATCAGGGCGCGGTCGTAGGTCTGGCCGTCGGCCGGGGTGAGCCCCTGCCCTTCCACCCGCGCCATGGCCTTGACCACCGCGCCGGTCTCCGGCCCGTGCTGCACCGAGGTGGACCAGACCACGTCGCGGATCGCCGCCGAGCGGGTGGAGAGATCCACGCCCGTGTCGGTCTTCACCTTGTCGAGCTGCACCTGATAGTGCGTGCGCTGGATGTAGTCGTGCTGGGCGGCCTCGAACTTTTCGGGCTCGCGGGCGGCGATCGCCTTCCACGTGGCCGTGAAGCTGGCCGAGCCGGGGCTGGCGCCGCCGAACTCGGCGGCCCACTGGCGGCCCTCGGCGGCGAGGAACTCCTGCGGCCGGCCGCGATTGCCGGCCAGCTGGTAGGTGCCGTACGACACCCCGCCCGGATCGCCCGCCCCGCTCGACACCGTGCCGGGACCGCGCCCGCCGGTCTCGTACTGCTCCGACAGGGCGCCGATCCGCGCGTCGCCGGGGCCTTGCGTCTGGGTCGTGGTCGTCGTCCCGCCGGGCGGGCCCTGACGGTCGACGTTCACGAGCACGTAATTGAAGCTCTTCTGGTCGCCCAGGCCGTTCCAGAACGCCTGGAAGTCGCCGGGCTTCAGCGTCTGGCAGCCGGCCGAGCCGGTATTGGTATTGCCGCCGGCGTGGAACAGGAACGAGTTGTCGGTGCTGACGCCGGTTCCCTTCGTGTCCTTCGCATCGATCAGGCCGTCGTGGTTGGTGTCGCGTTGGACCGCATGGTTCTCGGTCGGGCGCAGCACGTTCCCGAGGTTCGAGCTCGTGCTCTTCTGGAAGGTGACCGTGCCCTCGGCGATGCGGCCCAGTTCCTTGCGACCGTCGCCGTTGAAGTCGGCGCCATAGCGACCGTCGTACTGGGCCGAGGGCTCGGTGTTGGCGGCGTATTCCTGGACCTTGCCCTGCTGCAGAACGACGACCCGGTCGTCATAGGCGCCCTTGCCGCCGTTGGTGTTCAGACTGGTCTCGGTGCGCAGGCCCAGGATCACCTGCTTGCCGGCGGCCAGATCGGCCTTGGCCTGGGCGTCGCCATAGGCGTTCACGTAGCCGGCGTAGAGGTCGTACTTCTGGGCCTGGCTCAGGCCCTCGGTCGAGGGCAGGACACCGGTCGCCTGGCCGGTCGTGGTGGTGGTCGGCGTCGTCTGTTGGGTGGTCGTCGTCTGCGGTGTAGGCCGCGCGGCCGTCCCGCCGCCGGGGATCTGCAAGGCTTGCCCGACATGGATCAGGTTGGGGTTCGACAGATGATTGGCCTGGGCGATCGCCTGCCAGGAGACCCCGAACTGGGCGCCGATGCTGGAGAGGTTGTCGCCGGCCGCGACCTCGTAGCTGCGCGGCTCGGCGGCTGCGCCGGTCGGCAGGGTCACCGTCTGGCCCGGCCGGATGACGCTGGGATTGGTGATCTGCGGATTGGCCCGGATCAGGGCGTCCAGCGAGACGCCGTGCTTGTCGGCGATCCCCGAGAGGGTGTCGCCGGACTTGACGACATAGTCGTCCGAGCGCCCGCCGCCGCCCGCGCCGGACACGGATGACTGGGTGTTGAGGGACACGGCGGTCATCGGCAACTCCTGGTACGGACGCTTTCCTGCCGGGGACGCTAGTCCTCCCCCGCCCGCCGCATAACTAGGGACATCCCTAGCTAGGGACACTCCCAGCTATCGGGACGCCCCTCTCCGCCGCCATCGTTGGCCAGCCAAGGCGCAACGGAGGCCCCGCATGTCCGCCCTGAACGCAGCCGAGTCCCTCGGAGCCTCCAGCCGCGCCGCGTCGAGCGCGGCCGGCGCCGCGAGCGAGGCCTCCAGCCTGGTCGCCGCCAGCCGCACCGGCGGCCAGTTGAACACCAGCGAGCTGGCCGGCCAGCTTTCCGAGATCGCCAAATCCGATCCCGCCAAGGCCCAGAGCCTGCGCGCCGAGATCGAAGCCGACCTGTCGCCGACCGACCAGAAGCGCCTGGCCGACGACCTGGACGCCGCCAGCGCCGCCCAGAAGCAGGAGCTGATGCTCGACCTTGGCCAGATGGCGCTGGACGTCGCGGGCCTGTTCGACCCGACCCCGATCTCGGACGGCGCCAACGGCGTCATCTCGCTGTTCCGGGGCGACTTTCTCGGAGCGGGCCTGTCGGCCGTCAGCATGATCCCGTACATCGGCGACGCGGCCAAGCTGGGCAAGCTCGGCAAGTGGGCCGAGACGGTGAGCAAGGCCGCGGATCTCGCCAAGGTCGACAGCGCCTTCGCCGCGGCCGCCAGGCCGGCGCTGGAGAAGCTGAAGGGCGCGATCGACGCCCTGCCCCTGGACAAGCTGCCCGAGAGCGCCCGCAACACGCTGGAAACCGCCAGCCGCAAGCTGGACGAGGCGCTTTCCGCCCGCCCCCGCGTCGATCTGGAGCAAGGCGCCAAGGGCGGCTGGAACGCCAAGCTGAACGGCGAGCTGGCGGCCAACACCGACTATGTGGTCAGCGGTCGCTACACCTATCACACCGACGCCAAGGGCCGGGTCGAGCAGGTGACCGGCACGCTCGACCTCAAGCACGCCGACCGCAACGGCTACCAGCAGACCAAGGCGGGCCAGGAAGGCGGGATCAAGGACGGGGTCGAGGGCGACGAAGGCGGCCACCTGATCGCGGCGATCTTCAACGGCCCCGGCGAGCAGATCAACTACCACGCCATGGACGGCACGCTGAACAAGAGCGGCTGGAAGACCATGGAGAACGAGTGGGCCGCGGCCCTGAAGGACGGCAAGCAGGTCGATGTCGACATCAAGGCGGTGTTCGACGGCGCCTCCAAGCGGCCCGAGGCGTTCAGGGTGGAGTACGTCATCGACGGCAAGCCCTCGACCCGAACCTTCTTCAACGACTAATCTGAGCCGCGGAGGATTCCATGGCCGACATCGACACCCCCGAAGGCATCTACCGCCATGTGGGCCAGGCCCTGGCCGACAGCGTGGCCGAGCCCTGGTCGGAGATCCGCCTGCATGTCGACGTGATCGACGGCTCGGTGGGCCTGACCGGCGACTACACCCGGGCCGCCGGCGAGGTGGCCGACCTCGACGTGCGCAAGCTCGACTATTCGGTGTCGAAGGCGCTGCGCAACCTGCACCGCCTCACCGCCTCCAGCGCCCACGAGCCCTGGTCGAAGGCGGTGTTCTCGCTGAAGTCGGACGGGGCCTTCGACCTGAAGTACGACTACGCGGCGGCTTGAGGCCGCCTACTCGGCCTTCGGCTTCAGCAGCATGCTCGCGACCAGCTTGGCCTGCGGCAGGGTCAGGCCCCGTTTGACGGGATAGGCCTTGGTCCCGCAACTCATCGACAGCACCTCGTTGCCGAAGGTGCCCGGACGCTCGACCTGAAACTCGGCCTTGGGGTCTGCGGCCCGGGTGATAACGACGTCGTTCGCGTCGAACACGGTGAGGCTGCGGATCTTGGTGGCCCTCGCCGCGCAATCGAACTCATAGTTCAGGATCACGTAGGCTTCCTTCGGGTCGAACCGCTTGTCGAGGTTGAACAGGAGCGCCAGAGCCTCGCGGTTGTCGCCGACGGCCCGTTCGCTCGACCGATCGACCATGATCACCGTCCGGTCCGACTTGCCGGACAGCCAGTATTCCGCGCTGAGAGCCGGGCCCGCGAAGGCGAGAGCACCGGCCAGCAACCCGGCGGCGGCGAGTTTTCGGCCCATGTCTTCCCCATTGGCGATTGAGCTTAGGCCTCGCTACAGGACGCCCGCATGGCGCGCAATCGGCGCATCAACTCGCCCACGAGAAGACCTAGGATTTGGACGGACGAATAGCCGGCGCCAGCAGCACGCCCGCCGCCGCGACCAGCATCACCGCCGCCACGATCGCCGAGGCCTTGAGGCCGCTGACGATCCCCGCTCCCGCCAGCGCCCCGAAGATCGCCACCCCGGCCGCGCCGCCGACCTGGCGGCAGGCGTTGAGCACGCCTGAGGCCGCGCCGGCGTCGTGGCGGTCGACGCTGGCCAGCAGGCCGCTGGTCAGGGCCGGGATCGCCAGGCCCATGCCGCCGGGGATAAGGGCGAAGCCCGGCAGCATGTCCAGGAGGCCGCTGCCCTGCCCCAGCCGCGCGGTCAGGGCGTAACCGCAGGCGGCGACCAGCACGCCGCCGCTGGTGACGGCCCTGGCCCCGAAGCGTCCGACCAGGGATCCGCTCAGCAGGTTGGAGACGATGAAGGTCGCCGTCAGCGGCAGGAAGGCCAAGCCCGCCTTGCCCGGCGTCCAGTGCAGCGTCCGCAGCATGTAGAGGCCCAGCACGAAGATCAGGCCGTAATAGGTGAAGTTCAGGGCCGAGCCGACGACCACCGCGCTCCAGGCCGGCCGGCGGCGGAAGACGCTGAGGGGCATGGCCGGATGGGCCGCCCGGCGCTCGAACAGCACGAAGGCCAGCGCGAGAACGAGACCGGCGACCAGGGCCGCCAGCGGCGCGCCGCTCCATCCGCGATGGCCGCCCTCGATCAGTCCGCCGACCAGCAGGGTGACGGCGGCGGCGGCCAGGGCCTGGCCGACCAGGTCGAACGGGACCTTGGGCTTGGGCAGGCTCGGCGGGGCGACCAGCAGGGTCAGGATCACGCCGATCGCGCAGAGCGGCAGGTTGACGAAGAACACCCAGCGCCAACCCAGGGTCTCGACCAGCAGGCCGCCCAGCACCGGCCCGGCGGCGATCGAGACGCCGCCGGCGGCCGTCCACCAGCCGACCGCGGCCGCGCGCCGGCGGTCGTCGCCATGGGCGGCGTGGGCGATCAGGGCCAGGGACGGCGGGATCAGCAGAGCCCCGGCCGCGCCTTGCGCCACGCGGGCCAGGATCAGGGCCAGCGGGCTCGTCGCGAACCCGCAGGCGGCAGAGGCCAGGCCGAACAGCGCCAGCCCGGCCAGGAAGGCGCGCCGAGGTCCGATCCGGTCGCCAATCGCGCCGGCCGACAGCAGCATGGCCGCCAGGGCCAGCACATAGGCGTCGACCACCCATTGCAGCTGGGCCGTCGGCGCGTCGAACGCGTCGCCGATCGCGTCGAGGGCGACATTGACGATGGTGACGTCCAGCTGGGTGACCAGGAAGCCGAAGCTGGCGGCGGCGGTGATCCACGGCAGGCGGGAGGTCTGTGCGCTCATGGCCCCGGTCATGCGCCGATCCGGCGATGGAATGCTACACGCGCCGATGAACCATCGCGCCGGCGATGGGTCTAGAGTGGACCCATGGACGCCAACATCGCCACCCCCGCCGCCCTGATCGGCGACCCGGTCCGCGCCGCCATGCTGCAGGCCTTGCAGGACGGCCGCGCCCAGCCGGCCGGCGCCCTGGCCTGGGCGGCCGGGGTCAGCGCTCAGGCGGCCAGCAACCACCTGTCCAAGCTGGTCGAGGGCGGGCTGCTGGCGGTCGAGCGCGAGGGCCGGCATCGCTATTACCGCCTGGCCTCGGCCGAGGTGGCCCACGCCATCGAGGCGTTGTCGGCGATCGCCGCGCCGGTGCGCTCGCTGGAGGTCCCGCGCTCGCCCAAGGCCCGCGCCCTGCGCGAGGCCCGCTGCTGCTACGGCCATCTGGCCGGACGGCTGGGCGTGAAGGTGGCCCAGGCCCTGGTCGAGGGCGACCTGCTGACGCCGACGGACGGCAAGCTCTATGAGGTCACAGGCGCGGGCCGGGCCTGGTTCGACGAACTGGGGATCGCCGTCGAGGCCCTCTCCTCCCCGCGCGGCGTCGCCCGCCAGTGCCTGGACTGGACCGAGCGCCGCCACCACCTGGCCGGACCGCTGGGGGTCAGGCTGCTGGATGTCATGACCGCGCGAGGCTGGCTGGCCCTGGAGCCCAAGGGCCGCGCCGTGCGCCTGACGCCCGAGGGGGCGCGCGAGCTGAAGGCGCGGCTGGGCGTCAGCCTCGACGACGAGGGCCGCGTGGCGGCTTGAGGTCACTTCATCTCCCGTCATTCCCGCCCTTGTGGCGGGAAACCCTCTGTCAGCCGCAAGGGCAGTTGGGGCGACGTGCTCAGCACGTCGCTTGCGCCTCACTTGCGAGCGGAACCAGGGGTTCCCGCCACAAGGGCGGGAATGACGGGACTTGATATCGATCGTGGATTTGACTGGGGGAGGTCTCTGATCTCGCGCCTACGCTAGGGAATTCCCCAGCTAGTCCCGCCCCCGCCCCGCGCGCAGCATCCGCCCCTACGCTCACATCGAGGGACAGGGTCATGCGTATCGACGGCGGATCGGGGATCACGGCGACCAGCGACCGCAGCACGGTCGGAGCGAAGGCCGAGGTCGCGATCGACGCCCGGGTCGCGGCCGAATGGAACGCCCCCGCCTCGCGGCCGGCGGTGTCGGTCACGGCCCAGGCCGACGTGAAGGTCTCGGCCGTCGCGGCCGGCGGCGGCAAGGCGGCGGAACTGGCGCAGGCCAGGGTGCACATGGCCCTGGCCGCCGACGTCTATAACGACACCCCCAACCCGCCGGCCGGCTGGAGCGTGGCCGGCGACGAGGACCTGGCGCGGCTGGGCCTGGATCCCTCCGACCTCGAGGAGGCCGGCTCGGATTTCCGCGCCCGGGTCTATGTCGATACGGCGGGCGACTATGTGGTGGCCTTCCGCGGCACCCAGAGCGCCGCGGACTGGAAGGCCAACCTGCAACAGGGCCTGGGGCTGGACTCCGGCCACTACGACAAGGCCCTGCTGATCGGCGAGCGGCTGCGGACGGCGGGCGAGGACGTCACCCTGACCGGCCATTCCCTGGGCGGGGGCCTGGCCTCGGCGGCGGCCGTCGCCTCGGGCCTGCCGGCCGACACCTTCAACGCCGCGGGCCTGCACGAGGACACGCTGGAGGCCGCCCAGGCCGGCGGCGCGCCCGCGCCCCAGGTCGACGCCTACTATATCGACGGCGATCCGCTGAGCCGGGTGCAGGACGGCGGCGACCGCTGGCTGGGCGCGGGCCTCGGCGGTCTCGTGGGCGGGATCCCCGGCGCGATCCTGGGCGGCCTGTTCCTCGACGCCCCGCCGGCCTATGGCGAGCGCCACGCCTTGACGGCGGTCGGCCCCGAGGGCCAGTCAGGCGACGACGCCTCGCTGCTCGACCTGCACGGCCAGGCCTGGCTGACCTCCAGCCTTGACGCGGCCTATCGCGCGGCCGCCAACTGAGGCCCGTGACCCGTTCGGCCCGGATCGCCGCCCTGGCGGCCTCGATGGTGATGATGACGGACGCTGCGCTTGCCTCATGCTTCGTCGGCGGCACCGCCCTGCCCGACGCCCGCGCGGCACTGGCGGCGGCCGACCACGGCCAGGCCGGTCGCGACCTGATGGCGGCGGTGATCAAGGGCGATGTCGACGAGACCGCCCGCCGCCTGCGCGCCGATCCAGCCCTGAAGGCCACGCGCGGCGGTCCCAACGGCGACCTCCTCAGCCTGGCGATCGCCCGCTGCGACAAGCCGATGGTCACGGCGCTGCTGGACCTGGGCGTCCCGCCCGACGGCGGGGGCGACGCTATCCCGCTGAGTCTGGCCCTGCGCGCCAGGGATCCGGTCTTCGCCACCCAGCTGCTGGCCGCCGGCGCCAATCCGCAGCGGCGTGACACCTACTGGCCGCTGAAGGCCGCGATCGGGCTCAATTCGCTGGGCGCCGTGCGCCTTTTGCTCCAGCACGAGGCGCGGGTGAACGACCACGATCCCACGGGCGCTACGCCGCTGCGCATCGCCATCGAGCAGCAGAACTTCCGCATCGCCCAGCTGCTGCTCGACGAAGGGGCCGATCCCTGGGCCGTCGGCAGCAACGGCGAGACGGTGGCCACCGTGCTGGCCGGCCCCATGCGCCCCGGCGAGTCGGAGGAACAGGCCGCCCGTCCGCGCGTGATCGAGACCCTGAAGAAAAACGGCTGGCGCCTGCCTGGCGCGCCCGACGCCCGCGAGACCCGCCGACTCACCCTGACCGGCGCCTGGCCCCCGCCCGAAGCCCGCGCCGCCGGCTGGAAATCCCCGCCGCCCGAAGCGGTCGTCGCCCGCATGCGCCGGTTCTGGACCGAAACCGGCGACAAACGGCGCAATTAGGCGCGAATTGCCCGCCAAGGGCGGTGTTTTCAGTGATTTTGCGGGGGATGGCGGAGACGGAGGGATTCGAACCCTCGATACCCTTTTGAGGTATGCCGCTTTAGCAAAGCGGTGCCTTCAGCCTCTCGGCCACGTCTCCTCCTGAGAGGGAGCGGTTCGATAGCCTGTTCGCTGCAGAATGACAATCGAGCGTCGAAGGAAAATCGCGTTAACGCGACGCTCAGACGGCCACGCTAGGTTGAACCCTGTTCTCCCGTGTGCAGAAGCCCAAGAGCGATCATGAGTTCCGCCCTCGCCCGCCCCGCGGACGCAAGTCATGCGTCCGACGATGTTCGTAGCCGGCGCGGCCCCTTTCGGCCCGAACGTCTCACCCCGGCGCGCGCCCGGGTGCAGATTCGGAACCTGACCCGCTGGTTCCGCGCCGCCGATTCGATTCTCGCCCTTGGTCTGGCCCTCTGGCTGGCGCGCGACGGCGCCCTCGCCGCCCCCCTGGTCGGGGCCGGCGTGCTGCTGGCCGCCCTGCACGGCCTGGAAGCCTATGTCTTCGCCCATCGCGAACCGCTGATCCGTCACCTGCTGCGCACGGCCGCCGCCGTAGGCGCCGCGACGCTCGCCGTCCAGGTCGTGGCCCTGACGCCGCTGGCCCAAACACCCCTGGGCGGCGCGCATCCGGTGGGCGGCTGGCTGGCCCTGGTCCTGCCCGTGTTCCTGGCGGTGCACGCCGGCTGGTGGGCGCTGGTGCGCCACGGCCGCCGCGTCGGCACCCTGACGCCCAACATCGTGCTGGTCGGCGCCACGACCAACGCCGAGCGCCTGATCGCCGCGGCCCTGCGCACCGGCGAGGTCAATGTGCTGGGCGTGTTCGACGACCGCGCCGCCCGCGCCCCGGAGGCCGTCATGGGCGTGCCGGTGCTGGGCGACACCAAGGCCCTGGTCGACCACCGCATCATGCCCTTCGTCGACCGCGTGGTGATCGCCGTCGATTCCACCGCCCAGGCCCGCGTGGGTCAGCTGGTCGAGCGGCTGTCGGAACTGCCCAACCCCGTCAGCATGATCGTCGACATCGGCGGCGACGCCGACCGCGACGCGGCCATGGGACGCCTGGCCGACCTGTCGGGCGCGCCCACCGACGCCCGCCGGGCCATGGTCAAGCGCGCCCAGGATCTGGTCGTCACGGGCCTTGGCCTGATCGTCGCCGCGCCGGTGATGCTGATCGTGGCGATCGCCGTGAAGCTCGACAGCCCCGGCCCGATCTTCTTCCGCCAGCGCCGCCACGGCTTCAACAACGAGGCGATCCTGATCTGGAAGTTCCGCTCGATGCGGCACGAGATGGCCGACGCCAAGGCCGCCCGCCAGATCAGCGCCAACGACGACCGGGTCACCCGCGTCGGCAAGTTCATCCGCAAGACCAGCCTCGACGAGCTGCCGCAGCTGTTCAACGTGCTGACCGGCGAGATGTCGATCGTCGGGCCGCGCCCGCACGCCATCGGCATGATGACCGGCGACGTGGAGTCCGCCAAGCTGGTCGCCACCTACGCCCACCGCCACCGCATGAAGCCCGGCGTCACCGGCTGGGCGGCGATCAAGGGCTCGCGTGGGGCCGTCGACACCCCCGAGCTGGTCCGCCAGCGCGTCGCTTACGACGTCGAGTACATCGAGCGGCAGTCGTTCTGGCTCGATCTCTACGTGATCCTGATGACCGTGCCCTGCCTGCTGGGCGACAAGACCGCCGTGCGCTGACCATGTTCTGGCGCGGCGTCCTCGGCTACCTGCCGGTCAACATCGCCCAGGGGGTCGTCGGCCTCCTGACGATCGTGCTGTTCACCCAGGTGCTGACCCCGGCCGAGTACGGGACCTATGCGCTGGCCTTCTCGGCGCTGAGCCTGACCCAGACGGCCCTGCTGACCTGGACCGAGGCGGCCATGGCCCGCTTCCATGCCCGGGCGCAGGAGGACGGCCGCCTGCCAGACCACTTCGCCACCCTCTACCGCCTGTGGGTCCTGATGGCCCTGGCCATTCCGGTCGTCGCCGCCGTGATCCTGCGCTTCTGGCCGATGGCCCCGGCGCTGAAAGTCGCCGTCGCGGCCGCCTTCGCCGCCGCGGCGGTCAAGAGTCTCGCCAAGCTTTCGCAGGAACGACGCCGCGCCGCCGGCGAGGTGTCGGGCGCGGCCCTGCTGGACGTGATCCAGACGGTGGGCGGCTTCGCGCTCGGCCTGATCCTGGCGCTCGTCGGTCTGGGCGGCGCCGCGCCGATCCTTGGCATGGGCGCGATCTCGCTGCTGTGCCTGGTGTTCGTGCTGCCGGCCGACCTTGGACGGCTGAAGGGCGGCCATTTCGACAAGGCGCTGGCAAAGTCCTACGCCGCCTACGGCCTGCCAGTGGCCTTCTCGCTGATCCTGGCCCTGGTGCTGTCGACCACCGACCGCTTCCTGCTGGCGGCCTTCCTCGACGAGAGCGCGGTCGGCGTCTACCACGCCGGCTATTCGCTGGGCTCGCGCACTCTGGACGTCGTCTTCATCTGGCTGGGCATGGCCGGCGGCCCGGCCATGGTCGCGGCGCTGGAACGCGGCGGCCAGCCGGCGCTGGAGGAAAGCGCCCGCGAACAGGCCGACTTCATGGTGCTGCTGACCCTGCCCGCCGCCGTCGGCCTGGCCCTGGTCGCCCGCCCCCTGACCGAGGTGATGATCGGCCCGGCCTTGCGCGACGGGGCCGCGGGCGTGACGCCGTGGATCGCCGCCAGCGGCTGGCTGTCGGGCGTGACCACCTACTACCTGCTGCAGGCCTTCACGCTTGGCCGGCGCACGACGATGCTGAGCGTCTGCATGGCCATTCCGGCCGGCGCCAACCTGGCGCTGAACCTGATCCTGATCCCCCGCTTCGGCCTCAATGGCGCCCTCTGGGCCACCACCGCCAGCTATGGCCTGGGCGCGATCGCCGCCGGGGTGCTGGGCCGCCGGGCCTGCGCCCTGCCGATCCCGTGGGAGGCGCTGGCGAAGGTCGGCCTGTCCAGCGCCCTGATGGCGGCCCTGGTCCTGGCCTTGCCCGACTTCGGCGGGCTGTTCGAACTGATCCTCAAGGCGGGCCTCGGCGCGGCGACCTTCGCCGGCGCCGCCCTGCTGCTCGACGCCGGGGGCGCGCGCGGCCGCCTGGCCGTCATCACCCGCAGGTTCCGCCCCGCATGACCGCCCCCCCGATCACGGAAACCATCTTCGACAACGCCGCGTGGGCCTCCGCCGGCCCGCGCCTGTCGGTGCTGATCCCGACCTTCCGCGACGACCCGACCGCCCTGCTCCGCGCCCTGGATGGCAAGGACGACGCGGCCGAGATCGTGGTGCTGGACGACGGCGGCGGCGACGAGGCCCTGGCGGCCCGTATCGGCAAGATCATCGGCGCCTTGAAGCGCCCCGCCCGCTTCGTGCGGCTGTCGCGCAACGCCGGCCGCGCCCAGGGCCGCAACCGCCTGGCCGCCCACGCCCGGGGGCGGCACCTGCTGTTCCTCGACAGCGACATGCTGCCCGACCCGCGCGATTTCCTGTCGCGCTGGCTGGCGGTGGCGAGCGACGACGCGCCCGTGGCCTTCGGCGGCTTCACCCTTAACCAGACGCCGATCCGGCCCGAGCACGCCCTGCACCGGGCCATGGCGCTGAAGAGCGACTGCACGCCCGCGCCCGAACGCGCCCGCGAGCCGGAAAAGCACGTCTTCACCTCGAACCTGCTGGTGCGCCGCGACGTCTTCGAGACCGTCGCCTTCGACGAGGGCTTCGCCGGCTGGGGCTGGGAGGACGTCGAGTGGGCCATGCGGGTCGCCCACGCCCACCCGATCCTGCACATCGACAACACCGCCACGCACCTGGGCCTGGACCCCGCGCCGGTGATGGCCGCCAAGTACGAGCAGTCGGCCGCCAACTTCGCCCGCGTGGTGGCCGCCCACCGCGACGTGGTCAGCGCCTATCCCAGCTACAAGGTCGCCAGGGCCCTCAAGGGCGTTCCCCTGCGTGCGACCTGGCGGCCGTGGCTGAAGGCCATCGCGCTTTCGGAATCGCTGCCCACGCCTCTTCGTGCATTCTCCATGCGGCTCTACCGGGCCGCCCTCTATTCGGACGCCGTGTGATGACCGCAGTCGAACAAACCTTCGAGAAGGTGGACGCCTACGAGCCGGACCGCTCGCTGAAGGGCAAGGTCCGCCGCCGGCTGATCCGCCTGCAGCACCGCCGCCCGGCGCGGGTGAAGCTCACCCGGCCGATGGTGTCGTTCAGCTTCGACGACGCGCCGGCCACGGCCTGCGAGGCCGGGGCGCGGGTGCTGGAGGCCCGGGGCTTTCGCGGCACCTACTATTTCGCCGCCGGCCTGACGGGCCGCGACGGGCCGATGGGGCGCTACGCCACGGGCGAGGACGCCTTCCGCCTGCACGCCGCCGGTCACGAGATCGGCTGCCACACCTTCAGCCACCTCGACTGCGGCCAGGCCTCGACCCAGGTCGCCCTGGCCGACGTAGCCCAGAACACCGACGCCCTGGCCGCCTGGGGCGTGGGAAGCGCGGTCAGCTTCGCCTATCCCTATGGCGACGTCGCCGCGCCGGCCAAGACCGCCCTGGCCGGCCGCTTCAAGACCTTGCGGGCGCTGCACCACGGCCTGATCGCCAACGGCGCCGACCTCAACCAGGCCCCGGCCGTCGGCATTGAGGGCGAGGACGGCGAGGCTGTCGCCCTGCGCTGGCTGGACGCCGCGCACCGCCGCAAGGCCTGGCTGATCCTCTACACCCACGACGTGGCGGAAAAGCCGTCGGCCTGGGGCTGCACGGTGGAGGCGCTGGAACGGCTGGTCGACGGCGCGGTCAACGCCGGCTTCGACGTGGTGACGGTGGCCGAGGGCGCGAAGCGGATCGGGCTGTAGAACCCCCTTCTCCCCTTGCGGGAGAAGGTGTCAGCGAAGCTGACGGATGAGGGGTCGCACCCACGAAAAACGCCGCGACAGCTGATCGGCTGCCGCGGCGTCTTGCGTTTGAGAGACCCCTCACCCGACCTCCTTCGGAGGCCACCCTCTCCCGCAAGGGGAGAGGGAAATTATTGGCGCGTCCGCGAGGTCATGCCGGCGGCCGCGGCGTCGTCGGCCATCTGCGGGTCGACTTCGGGAGCGGGCTTGGGAGCCGCGGGCGCTTCGACCACGGGCGGCTTTTCGGGTTCGGGCGTCGCCGCCGGCGCGGCTTGCGCTGCGGGCGTGCGGGTGACGGCGGCGCTGGCGGCGTCATCGGCCGCGGTGCGCACCTCGGGACCTTCCTGATAGCCGCCGTTGTCGAAACCGACCCCGGCGCTGACCACCAGGATCACGCCGAGGGCCGCCACGGCGCCGACGACGAAACCCAGGACGATCCATCCCAACGGATTGCCGCGACGTTCGGCCTTGGCCATCTGGAGCTCCCTAAAGGGACGGCTCCAACCTCAGGAGCCGACCCAACGCCGGACGGGGCCGACGTCGACGTGGACGAAATTGCTGACCGGATAGTAGCCGACGCCGCCCTGCTTCAAGTCGAGGGCCGCGGTCCGGAGACGATCCAGCGAGACGTCCTCCAGATAGAGATCGATCGCCTTGCCGTCCATGTGCAGGCTGCGTTTGGCGACCTCACCGCTGCGCGCGTGCAACATCGCGTTGGTCTTGGGCGAGCGATAGCCGGAAATGATCTGGAAGTGAGCCTTGGTCTCGGTGCGCGCCGCGAGGCCGGCCATGATGTCGAAAAGCTCGGGATTCATCGGGGCGACGTCCCCCGTCCGATAGTCGCGCAGCACCTTGTCGAGGGCCTGGACGGCGTCGGGCACGTACTCGCCCTTCTCGAAATAGACCGCCTCGACCTTTTCCTGGGTGTGCACGTTGTGCAGCTTCACCCAGCGGGGTTCGGACGAGACGCGCTGGATCGTCGGCCGGGGCGCGGGAACCGAAGCTTGCGGCAGGTCGTTATCCGACATGCCTTCGGCCGCATTGCCAAGGTCCTGCTTCATCAGCAGGTCGGCGATGGGATCGGCCCCTGGGCCGAACTTGGACTGTGCGAAGGCCGCCATGGGCCCGACCGCACTGGCGCCCAGCACACCGAGGCCAAGCCCCAGAAGCTTGCGTCGTTCGATCATGGATACGCTTTCCCGACTGACTGCGTCAGGCCGCCCGAAGGCCGCCTAAGCTCACTTGGAACACGATAAACTTTCCGGATCGGAAAGGCTTACGCACCAAAAGAGGCCTGACGAGGGCGCTCGGGTCAAGCGGAGCCGGGACGGGCATGACAGCCGAAAGCGTGAGCGGCTTTGACGCCGGCCACGCTTCAAGTGCTTTAAAGACAGTCGCTTGGGCGCCCCGGCGAGGCGCTCAGACGGCTTTCGCTGCGGCGATACGCTGCACGAGTGCGCGATCCCACCCATAGGGGTCGTCGCGGAAATTCACCTGCCCGTCCGGGGTCACATAGGCGGTCCAGTAGAGCAGGAAGACGGCCATCGGCTGGGCCAGCTGGGCGCGTACGGTCTTGCCCGATGCGATGGTCGTGTCGACGTTTTCCGGCGTCCATTCGGCGCTGCCGCCGAGCAGTTGCTTGGCCAGCGGGATCGGCTTTTCCAGGCGCACGCAGCCGTGGCTGGCCAGGCGGCTGTAGCTGGCGAACTTGGCCCGCGACGGGGTGTCGTGCAGGTAGACGCCGTAGGGGTTGTTGAAGTCGAACTTCACCAGGCCCAGGGCGGCCTTGTCGCCGGCCTTCTGCTGCAGACGCGAGCCGCCGTCGCCGGTCGGGATGACGATGAAGTCGTTGCGCGCCAGATAGCCCGGATTGGCCCGCTCCTTGGGCCACAGTTCCTTGGTGGCGATCGACGACGGCACGTTCCAGGGCGGATTGAGCACGATCGAGTGGATCGCCGACTGCAGCATCGGCGTCTCGTCGCCCGGACGCCCGGTGACCGCGCGCATGGTCAGGGTCGGGGCGTCGTGGTGGAAGACGCTCATGACGGCGGCGGCGATGTTGACCTGGATGCGGTCGGCCGGCAGTTCCTGCGGCAGCCAGCGCCAGCGCTCCATGTTGGCGACGATCTGGTCGATGCGCAGCTGCACCGGCACGTTCAGCGCCGTCAGGGTGCCCTTGCCGAGCACGCCGTCGGGATTGAGGCCGAAGCGCTTCTGGGCGCGCATCAGGGCCTGTTGCAGGGCCTCGTCGAACACAGCCACGCCATCGACGGCGATGGTGGGGTCCTCGACCGCAAGGCGGGCCTCCAGTTGGACGATGCGCGGATCGGCCTTGTCGCCCAGCTTCAGCGGCGTCCCCTCGGGGATGACCGCCCAGCCGCCGCGCGCGGCGATGTCGCGATAGGTGACGAGGCCCTTCTGCAGGGTCTGATAGCCGGTATAGGGCGGCGACAGCTCTTCCAGCCAACCGGCCAGCTGGTCGTTCTGCACGGCGGCGGCGAAACCGGGCGCGGGATCGTAGGCGGCCGGGCGCAGGCCCCAGTTGGCGTCGAAGTCGGCGGGCGCTAGGCGGCCGCTGTGCACGGCCTTGGCGTAGCGCAGGGTCAGGGCGATCAGCTGGTTCAAGCCCGCCTGGCGGTCGGCGCCGTTGCGCGAGTCCAGCTGGGCCAGGGCGCGGTCGGGCGCGAAGGCGCCGGGCTCGAAACCGTGCGAGGGCGCGTTGATCAACGCCTTGGCCAGCAGGTCGATCTGGTCGGCGCGCAGGGCCGGCGGCGCGGGCACCGGCACGGGCGCCTGTTGCGGCGCCCGGACCGGCCGGACTTGAGCTTGAGCATGAACGGCTGGAGCCGCCGACATCCACAGGGCCGCCCCAAGCAGGGCGGTCGAAACTTTCAGGCTCTGTCTCACCGTCGACGGGTCTCGCACGCACATTGCGCGCGGCCCCTCCGCGCGCTTCCCAAATGGCAATTCCGCGTCGGCTTCGTCAACGCGAGGATCGTGAAACTGCAACGGCCAAGGTCGCCTTTTGGTTCTTTCTCACGTTGCGGAACCTTAACGCCACACTCGCGGTTTGCATTCCGACGTCGGCGCCTTTGCGCCACAATCGTCCTTGGCAGGATCACCACACATGAGAATCGCCCAGGTTCCGCCCCTGTACGAAGCCGTTCCACCGCGGTTCTACGGCGGGACGGAACGGGTGGTCGCGCACCTGACCGACGCCCTGGTCGACCTGGGCCACGAGGTCACCCTGTTCGCCTCCGCCGAAGCCCGCACCAAGGCCGACCTGGTGGTCGTCCGCGACCAGGCGATCCGCCTGGATCCCGCCCCGCTGAAGTCCGACCTGGCCGCCCACATCGCCATGCTGGCCGAGGTTCGCCGCCGCGCCGACGACTTCGACGTCATCCACTTCCACACCGACATGATCCACTTCCCGCTGTTCGAGGGCATGGCGGGAAAGACCCTGACCACCCTGCACGGGCGGCTCGACCTGAAGGACCTGCCGGGTGTCTATCGCCGCTGGCCGCAGTTTCCGCTGGTCTCGATCTCCGACAGCCAGCGCGCGCCCCTGCCCTTCGCCAACTGGGCCGGCACGGTGCTGCACGGCATGTGCGCCGAGATCTACGAATACCACCCGAAACCAGAGGGTTACCTCGCCTTCCTCGGACGGATCTCGCCGGAGAAGGGACCCGAACGGGCGATCGCCATCGCCAAAAGGGTCGGCCGCCGGCTGAAGATCGCCGCCAAGGTGGACGCCGCCGACCGCGAGTACTTCCACGCCGTCGTAGAACCGCTGCTCGACCACCCGCTGATCGAGTTCGTCGGCGAGATCGGCGACGCCGAGAAGTCGGCCTTCCTAGGGGGCGCCGACGCCCTGCTCTTCCCCATCGCCTGGCCCGAGCCCTTCGGCCTGGTGATGATCGAGGCCATGGCCTGCGGCACCCCGGTGATCGCCTACCAATGGGGCTCGGTGCCCGAGGTGATCGAGGAAGGCGTCACCGGCTTCATCGTCGACGACGAGGACGAGGCCGTCGCCGCCCTGCGCCGCCTGCCCGACCTGTCGCGCCAGACGGTGCGCGCGCGGTTCGAGACCCGGTTCTCGGCCCACGCCATGGCCCGTCGCTATCTCGACATCTATGCGCGCCTGGACGAGGCGGCCCAGCCGCCGCGCCTGACCCTGGCCCAGAGCGCCTGACCCGTCGGCGGTCCAGCCCAACGGCCAAGCTGCCGGCCTGAGGCCGCATTGTATTTTCAAGTTTCAGCGACCGCGCCCTCACCGGCGCGGCCGCTGATCGCGTTTAAGACCCAGCGTTCCGGATTAAGGGGCATCGAATGGACGACCTCGCACCGACCCCGTTGACCGCCGGCGAGCAGGGCGAAACCGGCGAACCGCGCGTGCCCTACCGGCTGTTCGCCCTGAAGGACCGCGACACCTTCCTGGTGGCCGACGCCTTCGGCGACGTGCTGGGGGCGGCCGACGGCCTGTTTCATGACGACACCCGGCTGCTGTCACGCCTGCGCCTGCTGATCGGCGGCAAGCCGCCTGCCCTGCTGAGCGCCAGCGTCTCGCAGGACAACGTCTTCTTCACCTCGCACTCGACCAACCAGACCGTCCAGTCGCTGGGCGGATCCTCGGCCCCGCACGGAGCGATCCATATCGAGCGCAAGCGCTTCCTGTGGTCGGAGCGGCTCTATGAGCGGCTGCGCTTCGTCAACTACAGCCGCGACATGGTCATCCTGCCGGTGATCCTGGAGTACGACGCCGACTTCCACGACATGTTCGAGGTGCGCGGCTCCAAGCGCAAGGCGCGCGGCCGGGTGCTGCCCGCCGAGCTGAACGGCCGCTCGGTGCACTTCGCCTACCAGGGCCTGGACGAACTGCGGCGCGACAGCGTCATCGCCTTCTCCGAACCGCCCGGACGCCTGACGCCGCAACGCGCCGAGTTCATGTTCATGCTGACGCCGGACACCCATTTCGACCTCTATCTCGAGGTCGGGCCGGTTCCGGACCATCCGCCGACCCGCGAGCGCTGGCGCGCCGCCGCCGCCCGCGCAAGGCTGGACATGCGCGGCCGCCGTCGGCGGGGCGCGCGGCTGAACAGTTCCGGCCGCCTTTTCAACGACTGGCTGGAGAAGTCGCGGGCGGATCTGGCCCTGCTGACCACCGAGTTCGAGACCGGCCCCTATCCCTATGCCGGCATCCCGTGGTTCTCGACCCCGTTCGGCCGCGACGCCATCATCACGGCCTGGCAGGTGCTGTGGATCGAGCCGCGCCTGGCGCGCGGGGTGCTGGCCTATCTGGCCGCCCACCAGGCCGAGGAGGTCAGCGCCTTCCGCGACAGCGCGCCCGGCAAGATCATGCACGAGACCCGCAAGGGCGAGATGACCGCCCTCGGCGAGCTGCCCTTCGGCCGCTATTACGGCGGGGTCGACACCACGCCGCTGTTCGTGGCCCTGGCCTGCGCCTATGCCGAGCGGACCGGGGACCTGGCCTTCATCGACAGCCTTTGGCCGCGCCTGCAGGCGGCCATCGGCTGGATAGAGCACTTCGGCGACAGCGACGGCGACGGCCTGATCGACTACGCCCGCGGCGCCGACACCGGCCTGTCCAACCAGAACTGGAAGGACAGCGAGGACAGCGTCTTCCACGCCGACGGCAAGTTCCCCGACGGGCCGATCGCCGTGGTCGAGGTGCAGGGCTACGCCTTCGCCGCCTTCAAGGGCATGGCCGATCTCGCCCGCCGGCGCGGCGAAGCCGACAACGCCGAGCGCTGGAGCGCCAAGGCCGAGCACCTGCGGACCATGGTCGAGGACCGGTTCTGGATGGAGGACAAGGGCTTCTACGCCATGGCCATCGACGGCCACGGCCAGCCCTGCCGGGTGCGCGGCTCCAATCCCGGGCACCTGCTGTTCTGCGGCCTGCCCTCGCCCGAGCGGGCGGCCAAGGTGGCGCAAACCCTGCTGTCGAACGTGTTCCACAACGGCTTCGGCGTGCGGACCCTGGCCGAGGGCGAGCCGCGCTTCAATCCGATGAGCTATCACAACGGCTCGGTCTGGCCGCACGACACCGCCATCTGCGCCATGGGCCTGGCCCGCTACGGCCACCGCGACGGCGTGGTGCGGATGACCTCGGGCCTGTTCGAGACCGCCGCCCACTACGAGATGCGCCTGCCGGAACTGTTCTGCGGCTTCCCCCGCCAGCCGGGCGAGCCGCCGGTGGCCTATCCCGTGGCCTGCTTGCCCCAGGCCTGGGCGGCCGGCTCGGCCTTCATGATGCTCCAAGCCTGTCTGGGAATCACCGTCGACGGCTGGGCCGGCGAGATCCGCATCCAGGAGCCGCGCCTGCCGATCGGCATCGACAGCCTGTCGATCGAGAACCTGGGCGTCGGCGACAAGCTGACCGATGTTTCCTTCGAGCACGTCGGCCGCCATGTCACGGTGCAGGCCGGCCGGCGCTCGACCGTGCCGATCCTGACCCGCTGCTAGTCCCCCAAGCCCTCTACAAGCGTCCCAAGAACAAGAAGAGCAAGATCCCATGCCCCAGAACCTCGACCTCTTCCCGATCGGCAACTGCGCCGTGAACGCCCTGATCGACCGCGACGGCCGGTTCGTCTGGGGCTGCATGCCCCGCGTGGACTCCGATCCGGTGTTCTCGACCCTGCTCAGCGGGCTGGAGCCGCCGTTCGAGGGCGGCAAGGGGCTGTGGGACGTGGTCGTGGACGGCGCGACGAGCGTCGAGCAGGCCTATCTGCGCAACACCCCGATCCTGCGCACGGTGATCACCGATGCGGACGGGGCGAGCCTGGAGATCATCGACTTCGCGCCGCGCTTCCAGCAATTCAGCCGCATCTATCGTCCCACCGCTTTCATCCGCCTGGTGCGGCCGCTGAGCGGGGTGTGCCGCGCCACCATCCGCCTGCGCCCGACGGCCAGCTGGGGCGCCCGCCTGGCCGAGCACACCAACGGCTCCAACCACATCCGCTACCTGTGCTCGGACATGACGATCCGGCTGACCACCGACTGCCCGGTCTCGCACATCCTGGAGGAGCGGACGTTCCGCATCGAGCGGCCGATCGCCATGTTCCTGGGGGCGGACGAGGGCTTCGACGCCGACGTCGGCGCCACCTGCGCCCGCATGCTGCAGCAGACCGAGGACTATTGGCTGAACTGGGTGCGGGGCCTGGCCGTGCCGCTCGACTGGCAGTCGGCGGTGATCCGAGCGGCCATCACCCTCAAGCTCTGCACCCACGAGGAGACCGGCGCGATCGTCGCGGCCATGACCACCTCGGTGCCCGAGCACGCCAACAGCGGCCGCAACTGGGACTACCGCTACTGCTGGCTGCGCGACGCCTATTACGTGGTCCAGGCCCTCAACCGCCTGGGCGCGGTCGACATCCTGGAGAACTACCTCTCCTACCTGCGCAACATCGTCGACCGGGCGGCCGGCGGCCATATCCAGCCGCTGTTCGGGGTGGGCTACGAGCCGGCGCTGATCGAGCGCTTCGCCCCGGACCTGGCCGGCTATCGCGGCATGGGGCCGGTGCGGATCGGCAACCAGGCCTTCGAGCATCAGCAGCACGACGTCTACGGCCAGATCATCCTGTCCTCGACCCAGGCCTTCTTCGACGAGCGCCTGCTGCGACCGGCCACCATCGACGACTTCAAGGCCCTGGAGCCGGTGGGCGAGCGGGCCTTCCAGCTGCACGACCAGCCCGACGCCAGCCTGTGGGAGTTCCGCGGCCGGGCAAACGTGCACACCTATTCGTCGGTGATGTGCTGGGCCGCCTGCGACCGCCTGGGCAATGTCGCCGAGAAGCTGGGCCTGGCCGACCGCGCCGTCTTCTGGAACGAGCGCGCGGCCAAGGTGCGCGGCGCCATCGACAGCCAGGCCTGGAACGAGACCCTGGGCCGGTTCGCGGCCACCTTCGGCGGCGAGGAACTGGACGCCAGCCTGCTGCAACTGGTGGACCTGCGCTACATCGCCGCCGACGACCCGCGCAACAAGGCCACGGTGGCGGCCATCGAAGCGGGCCTGCGCAAGGGCAGCTACCTGCTGCGCTACGCCCTGCCCGACGACTTCGGCACGCCGCAGACGGCCTTCAACATCTGCACCTTCTGGCTGATCGAGGCGCTCTATCTGGAAGGCCGCATCGAGGAAGCGCGGGATCTGTTCGAGGAGATGCTGGGCCGCCGCACGGCCGCCGGCCTGCTGTCGGAGGACATCGGCTTCGAGGACGGCGAGCTGTGGGGCAACTACCCGCAGACCTATTCGCTGGTGGGGCTGATCAACTGCGCGGCCTTGCTCAGCCGGCCGTGGACTTCCGTCCGCTGACGGAGCGTCAACCCCATCCCCTGCACGTTTTGGTGAGCGAAACGTGACGCACAGCTGGACCGTGCAGGGGATCGAAACCGGCCGCGGATGCGTTGTTGGCGCCTAGTTCCATAGTGAAAGGGGCCTAACTGCATGACCGTGTACGGGTCTGCCGCTCGGCTTGCGCCGTCGGATCTTCCGCCGCCGCCCATCAAGATTCCCAGTAACGCCGCCTTGTTCCTCGATCTCGACGGAACACTCGCCCCCATCATGCCGCGTCCGGACGACGTCGGCCCAGACCCCGCGCGCGCGGCCCTGCTGGCGCGCCTGCGCACGGCCTTGAACGACCGGGTGGCCGTGGTCAGCGGCCGCTCGCTCGACGATCTTTCGCGCATCCTTGGCCAGGACGGCGTGGCCTATCTGGCCGCCGTGCACGGCCTGGAGCGCCGCACGCCGGCCGGCGCCTGGCGCTCGGAACCGCACGAAGGCCTGGCCGAGGCCCGCGACGTGCTGGGCGACCTCGCCCGCTGCGATCGCGGCCTGCTGCTCGAGGACAAGCATCTGAGTCTGGCTTTGCACTACCGCAACACCCCCTCGGCCGCCGACGCCGTGGTCGAGGCCGCCGAGCGCCTGGCGCGCCAGACCGGCCTCGTCCTGCAACTGGGCGACATGGTCGCCGAGCTGCGCACGCCCGGCCAGGACAAGGGCTCGTCGGTCGCCGCCCTGCTGCGCGAACCGGCCTTCCATGGCGCCACGCCGATCTTCGTCGGCGACGACCTGACCGACGAGGACGGCTTCGCGGCCGCCGCCCGCCTCGGCGGTTTCGGCGTGCTGGTGGGTCCCGAGCGCCCCACAGCAGCGACCTATCGCCTGGACGGCCCGGAGGCCGTTCACGCCTGGCTGGACGCCGCCGCCCAGGCCGTCACGACCAGCGAGGCAGCCCGATGAGCCGCCTGATCGTCGTATCGAACCGCGTCAATCCGCCGTCCGGCAAGGGTGAGGAAAGCGTCGGGGGCCTGGCCATGGCCCTGGCCGCGGCCCTGCGCGAATATTCCGGCATCTGGTTCGGCTGGAGCGGCAAGACCACGCCGGAGTTCACCGGCCAGCTGTCGATGCAGCGCATCGAGGGCGTGACCGTGGCCACGGTCGACCTCGAGGAAGGCGACTACCAGGAGTACTACAACGGCTACGCCAACAAGACGCTGTGGCCGCTGTTCCACTATCGCGTCGACCTGACCGCCTACGACCGCTCGTTCGGCGAGGGCTATGACCGGGTCAACAAGCGCTTCGCCGAGACCCTGCGCCCGCTGATCGAGCCGGACGACATCATCTGGGTGCACGACTACCACCTGATCCCGATGGCGCGGGAGCTGCGGCGCCTCGGCGTGACCAACCGCATCGGCTTCTTCCTGCACATCCCCTGGCCGGCCCACCAGCTGGTGGTCACCCTGCCCCGCCACCGGCCGCTGGTGGAGGCGATGTTCCACTACGACCTGATCGGCTTCCAGACCGAGGAGAGCCTGCAGGCCTTCGAGGGCTATGTGCTCAACGAGGTCGGCGGCGAGAAGACCGAGGACGGCCGCCTGCGCGCCTTCGGCCAGGTGACCGAGGCCGGGGCCTTCCCGATCGGCATCGACGCCGAGGACTTCGCCCGCATCACCAAGAGCTCGCGGGCCATGCGGGTCTATGACCGGATGGCGGCCCACAGCGTGTTCCGCAAGATGGTCGTGGGCGTCGATCGCCTCGACTATTCCAAGGGGCTGGAAGAACGCCTGATCGGCTTCGAGCGCTTCCTGCACGACAACGAGGAGGCGCGAAACGAGGTCATGCTGCTGCAGATCGCGCCGATCTCGCGCGACGAGGTCGAGGCCTACCAGGACATCCGCCACCGGCTGGACGGCCTGATCGGCCGCATCAACGGCGCCTATGCCGAGATGGACTTCACGCCGATCCGCTATCTCAACCGCTCTTACCGGCGCGACGAGCTGGCGGGGGTCTATCGCGCGGCCCGGGCGGCGCTGGTCACGCCCCTGCGTGACGGCATGAACCTGGTGGCCAAGGAATATGTCGCCTCGCAGAACCCCGAGGATCCGGGCGTGCTGATCCTGTCGCGCTTCGCCGGCGCCGCGCGGCAGATGAAGGAGGCGCTGATCATCAATCCCAACAGCCCCGAGGAGATTTCCGACGCGCTGAGCCGGGCGCTGGCCATGGACGAGACCGAGCGAAAGCGGCGCTGGGAGGCCCTGATGGACAACGTCACCCGCCAGGACGTCACCGCCTGGCGCGACGACTTCGTGGCCGCGCTGAAGGGGCGTCCGCCGGTGGCCGAAGCGGCCAATACCGAAGTCCCCGAGGAGGAACCGTCGGTCGTGACGGTCAAGAAGGCCGCCCTGGTCGGGGCCAAGAAGTAGCATGGCCGCCCGCCCCACCTGGCAGGGCCACCTGCGGCTCTCGCTCGTGACCTGCCCGGTGGCGCTCTACACCGCCACCAATCCCGGCGGCGAGGTGCGGTTCAACCTGCTGCACCCCAAGACCCACAACCGCATCAAGATGGTGGCGACGGACCCGGATCTCGGGCCCGTAGAGCGATCGGACCTGGTCAAGGGCTACGAGGTCGAGAAGGACCGCTACGTCATCGTCACGCCCGAGGAGATCGAGAGCGTGCGGCTGGAGAGCACCCGCACGATCGATATCGAGCGCTTCGTCGACGTGGCCGACATCGACCGCCTCTACTGGGACAATCCCTACTTCCTGGTCCCCGACGGCAAGCTGGCGGTCGAGGCCTATTCGGTGATCCGCGACGCCATGGCGAGCGCCAAACGCATCGCCCTGGGCCGCGTGGTCATGCACACCCGCGAGCGGCTGCTGGCCATCGAGCCGCGCGGCAAGGGGCTGATCGCTTACTCGCTGCGGTCCTTCGACGAGGTGCGCGACCCGGCCGACCTGTTCGACGACATCCCGGCCAAGAAGGCCGACGCCTCGATGATCGCCATCGCCCGCAAGATCATCGAGCAGCAGGACGGACCGTTCGAGCCGCAGGCCTTCAAGGACCGCTACGAAGACGCCCTGCGCGCCCTGATCAAGCGCAAGGAAAAGGGCGGCAAGGCCAAGGTCTCGGCCGCGCCGCCCGAGGACACCAACGTGGTCGACCTGATGGAGGCGCTGCGCAAGAGCCTGGGCGGCAAGGCGCCGGCGAAGCCGCCTGCGCGGAAGCCGGCGGCGAAGGCCGCGGCCAAGGCGAAGAAGGCCTCCTAGCGGCCCAAAGTCCGAGCATCCCCGCGAAGGCGGGGATCCAAGCTGAGGTATCGACGAGGCTCGGCGCATCTCACCAGACTCGGCTTGGACCCCCGCCTTCGCGGGGGAGATCGGCGTTGGGTTGGCGTCTTAGGCCGCCTCGGCCACCGGCGACTTCGCCTCCCTCAGACGCAGGTAGATGCAGCCGAAGCCGACGATCGCGTTGAGGATGCCCACCAGCACGAACGGCGAGGCCGGGCCGACCACGTCGAACAGCACGCCGCCGACCGTGCCCAGCACCAGGATGCCGAACGCGCCGCACAGGTTGAAGAAGCCGATGACGGCGCCCCTGCCCTCCTCCGGCGCTTCCTTGCCGATCAGGGCCTGGGAGCCGATGAAGGCGCTGATCTGGCCCACGCCCAGCAGCACGAACAGCGGCATGGCCGCCTTGCTCAGCGGATCGTCGATGAAGATCGTCGCCAGGTAGCCGACCCCGCCCAGCAGCATGCAGGCGGCAAGCGCGGTCAGGCGGTGGGCCTTGTCGATCATCAGGGCCACGACCACCGGCCACAGCAGGGCCGCCGACTGGGCGACGATGAACGGGATGCGGCCCTGGTCGAGGGCGTCGGCCAGGGTGGCGCCGTTCTCCAGCGCCGCCTTCTTGCCCCAGGCGATGGCGTAGGCGCCGACGATGGCCAGGTCGCCCCGGGCCACGAAGGCCGAGGCGTAGGCAAGCACGATGCGCGGATTGGCCTTGGCGGCGGCCACGCCGACGCCCAGCTGGGTCGAGAGCTTGGGCCGCTCGACCGTGCGCGTCGCCACGCCCGGCTTGAGACCGAACCACATCACCGCCGAAGAGATCACGCACATCACCGCCGCGACCGCCAGGGCGGCCTGGCCGGCGGCCTTCTCGCCCATGCCGTCGGCGACGAAGATGGAGGGAAGCTTGCCGATGGCCAGCGCCAGCACCACCACGCCAAGGCCGTTGAGCACGCCCGACAGGGCGACGATCTTGCCGCGGTCGCGGGCCTTCACATAGTCGGCCAGGACGGTCGACAGCATGCCCGTCGTCGCGCCGATGCCGATGGCGTAGATCACCTTGTAGAGCGACAGGTCCCACAGGCTGGTGGCCAGCGGATAGAGCAGATAGCCCGCCGCCGTCGCCAGGAAGCCGACGGCGTAGACCGCCCTGCGCCCCACGCGGTCGGCAAACGCTCCGGCCAGGCCGAACACGAACAGCAGCGCCACCTCGTTGACGAGGTTGAGGATCCCCAGGGCCGAGCCCTGGCGGTCGAGCGGTACGCCCAGATTGGCGCTGAGCACGTAGGGCGTCATGATCGCCACCGTCGTGGCCAGCCCGATATTGACGAAGGAGGCGTAGAGCGCGGTCCACATGTGGCCGGCGCGTACGCCCGGCTCGATCGCCACTATGCCGAAGCGCTCGGGATCTTTGGCCTTCGCCATTTGGGGAACTCCAGGAAAGCTTGGGGGCAAGGAAAAGGCCCGGCGCGCAGGCGCGCCGGGCCTTGGCAGTTCACACGATCAGCAGGATCAGAAGGTCTTGCTGATGCGGATCGAGCCGGCGCGCTTGTCAGGCAGGCTGACGACGTAGGCGCGAACCGGGGTGTTGTTGTTCAGGTCGAAGAAGCCGAAGTCGGTCGCCGCGATGGCGTTCTTCGGAGTGTCGTCGTTGAACAGGTTGGTGACCGACAGATCGACGCTCCACGACCCGTCGGTGATCCCAGCCCGCAGATCCGAGACGAAGTAGCTCGGCAGCCAGGTCAGGTTGCTCTGGGTGATGTAGCGCTTGGACTGGTAGCGACCGGTGAGTTCGGTCGTCCAGGTCCAGCCCGCGCCCACCGGCAGGTCGCCGGTCAGCAGGGCCGAGAGGTTCAGGTTGTGCTTGGGCGTCAGCGGCACAGCCTTGCCAGTGTAGTTGCCGTTGTTCGACTCGATCCGGTCGAAGTAGCCCGGGGTCGAGACCTTGTAGTCAGTGAACTCGGCGTCGGTGTAGGTGTAGTTGCCGCTCAGCGTGAGCCAGCTGGTCGTCCGCCAGTCGGCGCTCAGATCGACGCCCTTGCTCTTGCTTTCGCCGGCGTTCTCGACCGACGGAACCGAGGTGCCGTTCAGCACCTTGGTCGTGCCGATCTGCTGGTTCTGGTAGATATTGTAGAAGATCGCCCCGTTCAGAACGAGGCCGCCGTCCAGGAACACGTTCTTCGAGCCGATTTCGAAGCTCTTCAGCTTCTCCGGCTTGAAGGTCGTGTCGACGCTGCCGCTGGTGCCGGTGGTGTCGACGCCGCCCGGCTTGAAGCCTTCACCGTACGACGCGTAGACCGAGTTGCGCGAGGTGAGCTTGTAGTTGGCCACGAAGTTCGGCGTAAAGGCGTGATCCTTGACCGTCTTCTTGTCGATCTGGGTGGTCGCCGCCAGCTGCGCCGTCCGCGCCGCCGCCGCGTTGGCGGAAGTACAGCCCAGCGCCGCGACGCAGAGATATCGCAGGCCGAACAGGCGGTAGTACATCGGCTGGTACGGGCTGCCGTGATAGGCGATCCGTTCCTCGATGTAGCGGCCGTCGAAACGCAGGGTCAGAGCGTCGGTGACGTCGTATTCGACGCTGCCGGCCCACGACAGCGAGTCGGTCTCACGCGAGATCTTCAGCGGATAGTCGGCCGTGGCCTTCACCGCCGTCGTCGGCGCCTGGAAGGCCCCGGTCGAGGTGGCGCCGCCGCCCTGGAAGATCGAGACCAGGGCCGCGAGACGGGCGTCGGCGCCCGAACGCATCCAGAACTGGTCCTTGTTGATCTGGTCGGCGTACTCGTGGAAGTACAGGCCTTCCAGCGAGGTGCGCAGCTTGCCGAAGTCCTTGTTCCACCGCAGCACCTGGCTCTGCTGCCGGGTGTGGAAGGTGTCGTCCAGCATCACCGAGAAGCCGGTCGCGGGCAGGCCCGTGGTCGGCGGGGTGGTCGACATGCCGAAGAAGCGCATGAACGCGTAGTAGCTGCTGTAGGTCGGCAGCAGGCCCGCATAGGAGGCCAGTTCGGCGCTGCTCAGGCTGTAGTCGCTGTTGTCGAAGTCCTGCACCTGCGTGGTCTCGCCGCGGGTGATCCCCGTCAGCGAGGTGAAGGTGCCCCAGTCGCTTTCGTAGCTGATGTCGAACGAAGCGCGGGTCGCGTCGGTGACCGTGCCGGCGTAGTCCTTGCCGGTGCGGGTATCGAGCGAATAGGCGACCAGGTTGTTCTTCACGACCGAAGCGTTGGCCAGGTTGCCGGCGACCGTGTAGCCGGACTTGCCGGTCTTCGGGTCAATGGCCGCGACGCCGAGATTGGCGGTGTTCGGCGTGCCGGTCGTCGGGTTCACCGAGGTGATGAAGGCCCGGGCCATCTGGTCGTATTCCTCGTGCGAGCTTTGCACGCGGGCGAAGATGGTCAGGTTCTCGATCGGCTTGATCAGCAGGCCCAGGGCGGCGCCCTTGGACTCGCCGCCGCCGACCTTGGCGCCGCTGACGCTGTTGCGGTACTGGCCGTCGTTCTCCCAGGCGCCGACGTTCAGGCTGAGCGCCAGCTTGTCCTGGACCAGCGGACCGCTGATCGAGGCCTTGCCTTCCTTGAGGCCGAAGCTGCCGGCTTCCAGGCTGACCTTGGCCTCGAGTTCGTCGAGGTTCGGACGCTTGGAGATGTAGTTGATCGCGCCGGAGAAGGCCGAGCGGCCGTAGAGCACGCTTTGCGGGCCCTTCACCACTTCGATCCGCTCGGCGTCGACGAAGCGCAGGCTCGCCAGAGCGCCGCCGCCAGCGGTGGCGAAGGCTTCCGAAGACGTGTCGACCCCATCCACCAGGATGGCCACGTTCGGACGGCCCCGAACGGCTTGCACGCCGCGGATGGCCGGACGCGTATCGCTAGGCGTCAGACCCTGATCAAAGGTCAGGCCGGCGGTCGATTGCGCCACCCGAGCGATGTCAGAAATATTACGGCGTTCGATCGTCTCCGCCGACACCGCATTGATGCTGATTGGAACCTCTTGCAGAGCTTCCGACTTACCGCGAGCCGTGACGGTGATCTCTCCAATCACCGTGGACTCTTCTGAAGTTGTCGTTTGCGCGAAGGCTTGCCCCGCGCAGACCAAAAGCGTAAGAGCGCTCGCGCTCGCACAGTAGATATTCATCGCCGACTTGGTCATGACTCCCCTCTTCAAATCTTGACCACACCCCGCCGCGTTCACCGCGACTGTTCCCCGCCGGTCAAGATGATGGAGCCGGACCAATACAGGTCTTGCGATAAAGCGTTTGTCCGTCCATCGGATAGGAGTTCAGGAAAGTAAGCCATGCTGTCAGAGATCGCCGCCGCGCCCAAGCCTCGACAATCACGTCGGATCGCCACTGAAGCAGCGATCGTGGAGGCTTTTGGGCGTCTTATGGAGCGCGGAAGCGTCCACGACGCGGGTGTGAACGCCCTAATCAAGGAAGCGGGCGTAGGCAAGAAACAAATCTATGACTATTTCGGCGGACTGGGCGGCGTGGCCGACGCCTGGGTGCGCCGCACCGGCGTCTGGCCCCGCCTGACCGACATGATCGACGAGTCGCTGGAGACCTTCCACCAGCGCCCGGCGATGGAGCGCCTGCGCATGCTGGTGCGGGCCTACGCCTCGACCCTGCGCGCCCACCCCGCCGTCGCCACCATCATGGCCGGCGAGTTCGCCGGGCCGCCCGAACTGCGCGACGCCGTCACCGCCGTGCGCATCCGCATCTGGGAAGAGTACGAGCGGCTGTTCATCGGCCAGCGCAGCGAGGACAAGGAACTGCTGGCCGTGGCCATGACCATGCTGTCGGCCGTCTCCTACATCGGCATGCGCGCCAAGTTCGAGCCGAACTTCTTCGGTTTCGATCTTCACGACGACGACGCCTGGGATAAGGTCGCTGGCATGCTCGACCACGTGATGGGCCGCTACCAGACGGGCGTCGAGGTCGCGATTTCTCGTCAGGCGGATATCGCCGAATAGAAAATTGACCGGTCGGTCCCTTTTTGAAAATCTCCGAGCATCCCGCCAACCGCGGGACTGAATGGCACGCGGAGACCTTCATGTTCGGCGACCCCCTTTCTCTTCCCGTCAAACCCCAGGCGGGAGACCTCTGGGTGGCCGCGACCACGGTCACCGACCACCAGCTGAAACTGGGCCTGTCGCGCATCCTGCTGCTGGGCCCGGATCTGCAGGTGAAGGCGGCGCTGCACACGGGCGAATTCGGCATGGTTTCGGGCTTGGCGGTGAATCCCCGCACCGGCGAGCTCAACGCCCTCGACCCCTTCGCCCGCAACGTCACCCGCATTGACGCCGACGGACGCCGCGTTCCCGGCCAGGCCTCGCTTCTCCCCGGTCGAGGCCTGGGCTCGATGGTGTTCCTGCCCGACGGCGGCGCGCTGGCTGGCGAGCACCTGTCAGGCCTCGCCCCGCCTTTCACCGGCGAAGGCCGCCTGGTGCGCTTCGACGCCGACGGCCGCGTCGTGCGCTTCTATCGCCCCGAGTATCATGGCGGCGTGATGGGCTTCCTGGGCGTCACGCACCTGGCCCTGCTGTCGGACGGCAAGACCGTGGCCTACGTCTCCGAGACCGGCCACACCGTCTTCCGCTACGACATTGAGGCCGACGCCCAGCTGTCGCCCCTCTATGTCCGCACCGATCCCCCGGGCATGGTGTTCGGCCTGGCGACCGCCCCGAACGACGACGTGCTGGTCAGCTGCGGCAATGAAGTGCGCCGCGTGGCCCAGGACGGTTCGGTGGTCCGCACCTACGCCGTGCCGGAAGGCCGCGGCTGGTCGTTCCTGCGCGCCACCGAAGACGGCGCGCACTTCTGGGCCGGCGACTTCTTCTCGGGCCAGCTGGCCAAGATCGCGCTGGACAGCGGCGAGGTCGTCGCCAGCGTGAAGCTCGACATCCCGTTCGGCGTCACCTCGATCGTGGAAGCAAAGGCGGCCTGATGGGCAAGAAGCGCAAGATCCTGCTGGCGGGCCTCGGCGTCGTCGTCCTGGCGGGCGCGGCGACCTATGCGTCGGCGCCGCTCTACTGGAGCCGCTACTTCCGCGCCCTGACCGTCAATCCGCTGGAGCCGCCGATCGACTGGTACAAGCCGGTCGCGGTGGTGAAGGGCGCGCCGGGCAAGGCCCTGCCGAAGACCACGCCGCAGGCGGCCGGGATCGATCCCGCCGCCCTGGACGCCGCCGCCGACTACGCCGGGGCCCGCAAGTCGGACGCCCTGATCGTCGTCAAGGACGGGGCGATCGTCTACGAGCGCTACTGGAACGGCGTGGGCCCCACCAGCCGGATGAAGGCCCACTCCTTCACCAAGACCCTGACCGGCATGCTGATCGGCGCCGCGATCGCCGACGGCAAGATCAAGTCGGTCGACCAGCCGGCCGCCGACTTCATCACCGAGTGGCGCGGCGACGAGCGCGCGAAGATCACCATCCGCGACCTCTTGCAGATGTCGTCGGGCCTGGCGGCGCCGGACTATTCCTACGCGCCGTGGTCCAGCACCATCCGCACCTTCCTGTCGCCGGATCTGGCCAAGGACAACCTGGGCCTGAAGGCGACCCACCCGCCGGGCACGGTGTTCGGCCATCACAATCCCGACCCGGTGGCGCTGAGCGTCATCGTCGAGCGGGCCACCGGCAAGACCTTCGCCGACTACATGTCGGAGAAGCTGTTCCGTCCGCTGGCCATGCACGACGGCCAGCTGTGGCTGGCCAAGGAAGGCGGCCTGGCCCACGGCGACTGCTGCCTGGTCTCGCAGGTGCAGGACTGGATGCGCATCGGCGTCATGCTGGCCAATGGCGGCTCGTTCGAGGGCCGCGAGGTCCTGCCGGCCTCGTACGTCGAAGCCATGAGCGCGCCCGGCAAGGCCAATCCGGGCTATGGCTTCCAGATCTGGCGCGGCCGCCCCTACGCGGCCGACCGCATCTATACGCCCGAGCGTCCCGACAAGAGCAGCAAGTCGGCCGAACCGATCGCCGCGGAAGATGCGATCTTCCTCGACGGCTGGGGCAAGCGCCGCCTCTGGATCGTGCCTTCGCAGAAACTGGTGATCCTGCGCGACGGGGTGGACCTCGACGACTGGGACGACACCAAGATACCCAATCTCATCCTCCGCGGACTCACCCCCGCCCCGCAGCCGGAGAAGACGCCATGATCAAGAACCAATGGTACGTGGCCGACTACAGCGACGAGATCGCCAAGGGCGGCCACAAGCGGGTGAAGATGCTGGGCCTGGAGTTCGTGGTGTTCCGCGACTCCAAAGGCAAGGTCAGCTGCCTGTCGGACGTCTGCATCCACCGCGGCGCGTCGTTGGGCAGCGGCATGGTCGTGGATGACGCCATTGAGTGCCCCTATCACGGCTGGCGCTTCAACGGCGGCGGCAAGTGCGTGAAGATCCCGTCGCAGGAGCCGGACGCCAAGATCCCGCCGCGCGCCAAGATCGACTCCTATCCCGTGCAGGAGAAGTACGGGATGATCTGGGTGTTCATGGGCGACCTGCCCGAGGCCGAGCGCCCGCCCCTGCCGCCCTTCCCCGAGTTCGACGATCCGTCCTGGCGCTGCATCCGCGGCACCTACGAGTGGAAGGCGAACTACGCCCGCATCACCGAGAACGGCATCGACCCCTCGCACGCTGCCTTCGTCCACCCGAGCTTCGGCGACAAGGAAGCCCCGCAGGTCCACGAGTTCACCCTCGAGCAGGACGAGTACTCGGCCTATGCCGAGCTGAAGTTCGTGCCGCCCGAGTACAAGGGCATGTGGAAGTTCTTCCGCAAGGCCAAGCGCAGCATGGTGACGGTGCGCAACGGCTTCCACGTCTCTGGCGCCCACGTGCGGATCCAGATCCGCCCGACGCCGACCTGGTCGACGGTGATCTTCGACGTCAACACGCCGATCGACGAGACCACCACGATCACCCGCTGGATCATGGCCCGCAATTTCCTGACCCAGAAGATCTGGGACGGCGACAGCCGCCGCCGCACCCTGCGCATCTTCGAGCAGGACCGCGTGATCATGGAAAAGGTCTGCCCCGAGCTGCTGCCCGTCTATCTGCACGAGGAAGTCAGCGTGAAGTCGGACGGCATCATGGTGGCCTGGCGCAACAAGCGCCGCGAGCTGATCGAGAAGGGCTGGGCGCTGGACGTCGACGCCATGGAGCGCGACATCCAGGGCAAGCGGGCGATGGTCATCCCCTCGCCCGACCGCGCCGACCCGAAGCTGGCCAAGGACTTCCTGCTGAAGACCGTGCCGCTGGTCGACGGCGAGCGGGTGCGCCAGGAAGCCTTGAAACAGCGCCACGGCGGCCAAGCGCCGGCCGCGGCCGAATAGTGGGAGCGAAAAGCGTGAAATCGAGCATCCTCGCCATCGCTCTCGCCGCCGCCGCGGGGGCCGCTCACGCGGCTCCCGTGGAGGTTCGGGTCTCCGGCGTCAGCGGCGCCAAGGGCCAGATCGTCGTCTCGGCCTGCGACAAGGCCACCTTCCTGAAGACCTGCCCCTACAACGTGAAGGTCCCGGCCGCCTCCGGCGCGGTGACCGCCAAGATCGCCAACCTGCCGCCCGGCCAGTGGTCGTTCCTGGCCTTCCATGACGAGGACGGCGACGGGGTGATGAAGAAGACCGCCCTGGGCCTGCCCGCCGACGGCGTCGGCCTGTCGCGCGATCCCAAGGCGAGGTTCGGCCCGCCGAAGTTCGAGGACTCGGCGGTGGACGTCGGCGCCGGTGGAGCCAGCGTGGCGGTGAGCCTGAAGTACTGAGACCCCTCTCCCCTTGCGGGAGAGGGTGGCCTCCGAAGGAGGTCGGGTGAGGGGTCGCACAGACCTCGAACGCCGCGAGAGCCGATCAGCTTTCGCGGCGTTTGCTTTTTGAGAGACCCCTCATCCGTCGGCTTCGCCGCCACCTTCTCCCGCAAGGGGAGAAGAATCAGTTGGGAAATCCGCCCGCCTTCGACACCATCCCTGGCAGGCTCGGCGCGCCCAGCACGCCCTTGAGCCAGCCCGCCGTGTCGATCAGCGACGGCAGGTCGAGCCCCGTCGCCACGCCCATCCGCGCGAACATGTAGGCCAGGTCCTCGGTCGGGACGTTGCCGGTGGCGGCCGGGGCGAAGGGGCAGCCGCCGATGCCGCCGATCGAAGCGTCGAGGCTGGCCACGCCGGATCGCCAGGCGGCGAAGGCGTTGGCCAGGCCGGTGTTGCGGGTGTTGTGGAAGTGGGCGCGCAGCACCGCGCCGGGCGCGACGGCGCGGACGGCGCCGAAGCGGGTCTCGACCGCCAGCGGGTCGCCCACGCCGATGGTGTCGGCCAGGGTGATCTCGGTGACGCCGAAGCTCGCCAGTTCGGCGGCGATGCGCGCCACCTGCTCGACGGCCACCTCGCCCTCGAACGGACAGCCGAAGGCCGCCGCGATGGTGACGCCCAGCTTCAAGCCGGCCTGGCGCGCGACCTCGGGCGCCTCGGAGATCTGCCGCAGGGTCTCGAAGACCGGGACGCCCTGGTTGCGGGCGTTGAAGGTCTCGCTGGCCACCACCACGAAATTGACCTCGTCGACATCGGCGGCGATGGCGCGGTCCAGGCCCCGGCGGTTCAAAACCAGGCCGATCAGCGACACGCCGCGCGAGCGCAGATCCTGCTGGCCGCGCAGCCGGGCCATCACCTCGTCGGCGTCGGCCATCTGCGGCACGGCGCGCGGATTGACGAAGCTGACCGCCTCCACGCGACGAGCGCCGGCCTCGACGGCCTTGAGCACCAGAGCGGCCTTGTCGGTCGCCGAGACCATCGTCTTCTCGTTCTGCAGCCCGTCGCGGGGCGACACTTCGACGATCTCGATGCGGGTGGTCATGACGTGTTCCTCGACGCCCGCGACGCGGGCAGGCATGGCGCGCGAGCATGCGCGGCGGCGCCTTCGAAACCAGCGCCCCGCCCCCGGCGCCCGACAGGCGGGGAGCCCGCGCGGCCGCGCAGCGAACGTCGGTACGCGGCGCAAGCTCCCCCGATCAACGAGGGGAGCTGATCAATGAAAACTGCTGCTGGAACACTCGCCGCCTGCGCCGGCGTATCGCTGCTGGCCCTGGCCTGGGCCGGCGCCGCGTCCGCCCAGGACACCGCCGTCGAGGAAGTCGTGGTCACCGCCCGCCAGCGGGCCGAGAACCTGCGCGACGTGCCCGCCGCCGTCACCGCCCTGGGCCAGTCGACGCTGGAAGCCGCCGGGGTGGCCCGCGCCGCCGACTTCGTGGCCCTGACCCCTGGCGTCAGCCTGGTGCAGGCAGCCGAGCAGGGCGACGCCCAGGTCAACATCCGCGGCGTCAACGGCGCCCGCGACGCCCAGGCCTCGTTCGCCTTCGTCGTCGATGACGTGCAGATGGCCAATCCGGCCGCCTTCAACCGCGAATTTTCCGACCTGCGCCAGATCGAGGTGGTGAAGGGTCCGCAGGGCGCGGTCTACGGCCGCAACGCCGCCGCCGGGGCGATCATCGTCTCCACCGTCGAGCCGGGCGACGAGTTCGAAGGCTCGGCCAAGCTCAGCGCCGGCAACCGCAAGAGCTACGCCGGCGACCTGCGGGTGGCCGGCCCCCTCACCGACAAGCTGGCCGGCAGCCTGTCGGCCGACTGGCGACGCACCGACGGCTTCTACGACAGCCAGTTCAGCGACGGCGCCGTCGACCGCTATCGCGGCTACAATCTGAACGGCCGCCTGGTGGCGCGGCTGGACGATAAGACCAAGCTCGACCTCAAGGCCCGCTACGGCCGGCTGACGGCCGGCTCGATCGCCTACAACGCCGTCTTCGCCCTGCCCTCGTTCGCCTCGGTGCTGAGCACGCCGTCCTACTACGAGGACGTCAACGACCACGACTTCGTCTTCCAGAACAACGTGCAGCACACCAACCGGCAGGAGGCCTTCGAGGTCTCGGCCAAGCTGGAGCGCGACCTCGGCTTCGCCACCCTGACGGGCTGGACGCTCTATTCCGACATCGACAACGACCTGGTCGCCGACGGCACCTCGGCCTCGTTCGGTTTCTTCAACGCCAGCGCCAGTTGCGCGGCCTCGATCGCGGCGCTGAACGCCAAGGGCGTTACCCTGCCCTCGCCGCAGTACCTGGGAACCACGGCCGCCGGCTCGTTCTTCGGCCCCTACACGCCGACCACCTGCGACGGCTACCAGTACCAGAAGCGCGACCAGAGCGACCTGTCGGGCGAGCTGCGCCTGACCTCGCGCTCGGACCAGGCCCTGCGCTGGATGGTCGGCGCCTACGCCCTGCATATCGACCGCGAGGTCGGCGTCGCCACCGGCCTGGACGGCGGCGGCGAGATTCCGCGGTCGCTCTACGTGCCCTCGTCCTCGGCCTATTCGACCGAGCAGCTCTATTGGGACGACTTCAAGAGCGACGTGGCGGCCGTGTTCGGCCAACTGGCCTACGACTTCGCGCCCGGCCTCGAAGGCTCGCTGGCGCTGCGGTACGACCGCGAGGAGCGCAAGGTCCACAACCTCGTGCCGACCGCCGCGCGCACCAAGTACATCGACTTCGACGGTCCGGCCTACACCGGCGGCGCGGCCCTGAACCCCGGCCTCGACACGACGATCAATCCCGGCGGCATCAAGGACCAGAAGAAGACCTACGACCAGCTCCAGCCCAAGATCGCCCTGCGCTGGAAGGCCAGCGAAGACTGGACCCTCTACGGAGACTGGGGCGTCGGCTTCAAGTCGGGCGGCTTCAACAGCCAGGGCAGCGCCGCGACGGTGAACCTGTTCATCAACCCGGTGCGCACGGCGGCCGGCTACAAGCCGGTGACCATCCGCGACGACTTCGACAAGGAAGTCTCCAAGAGCTTCGAGATCGGGGCCAAGGGCCGGATGTTCGACGGCCGCCTGACCGTGGACGCCGCCGCCTACCAGACCGATGTCGACGACATGCAGTTCTTCGAGTTCTTCGTCGGGCCGTTCGGCCTGCTGCGCGTGGTGTCGAACATCGACGAGGTGCGGATCAAGGGCGCGGAGTTGGGCCTGCGCTACAAGGCTGCTCCGAACCTGATCCTGGAGGCCTCCGGCGCCTATACCGACAGCGAGATCCGCAAGAACTCGGTGCGGCCCGACACGGTGGGCAACGAGTCGCCCTACACGCCGCGCTACACCTGGAACCTGGCGGCCGACTACACCCACCCGCTGCCGCAGAACCTGTCGCTGCACCTGCGGGCCGATGTGCGCGGCACGGGACCGACCTGGTTCCACGTCGTACAGGACCAGGACAATCCCACCGTCTTCGAGCTGAGCTATGGCGCTCTGGGCCGGGCCAACTACGCCAAGAGCCGGCGCGACGCCTACACCACCCTGGACCTGCGGGCCGGGGTCGAGGCCGACGCGTGGAGCCTGACGGCCTTCGGCAAGAACGTGCTGGACGAGGACTACGCCGCCGAGGTGATCCCGGCGCCGGAGTTCGGCGGCAGCTTCGTCTCGCCCGCCGCCGGCGCGACCTGGGGCGTGGAGCTCGCCGTGAAGTTCTGACGGTTCGACGGGCGGCGCCCGCACAGCGGTGAAACCCCTCCCCCGATCCGGCGCGCGCCGCCCGATCGGGGGAATGTCGCCCGAATAGGCGTCGCGCCGTCGCCCTGGGGGGAGTTGGCGCGCCAGCAAAGAGGCTGACGATGGCTTACCGATTGGGCGTGGACGTAGGCGGGACCTTCACCGACCTGCTGTTGCTGAACGAGGCGACGGGCGACTTCTGGCGGCACAAGACGCCGTCGACCCCGCATGACAGCTCGGTCGGCGTGATGACCGGCGTCAACGCGGTCTGCGAGAAGGCCGGGGTCAAGCCGTCGGACGTCGACGTCTTCCTGCACGGCACCACCGTGGCCACCAACGCCGTGCTCGAGGGCAAGGGCGCCCGGGTCGGCCTGGTGACCACCGAGGGCTACCACCAGGTGATGCAGATCGCCCGTTCGCTGGTGCCGGGTGGCCTCGCCGCCTGGATCATCTGGCCCAAGCCCGAGCCGCTGGCCAAGCTGGAAGACACGGTCGAGATCAAGGGCCGCATCGACGCGGCCGGCAAGGAGATCCGCCCGCTCGACGAGGCCGACGCCCGCGCCCAGTTGACCAAGCTGAAAGAACAGGGCGTCGAGGCGGTGACCATCGCCCTGATGAACGCCTATCTGAACGGCTCGCACGAGCGCCGGGTGGCCGAACTGGCCGCCGAGATCCTGCCGGGCGTGCTGGTCTCGCTGTCGCACGAGGTCCTGCCGGAAATGCAGGAATACGAGCGCACCCTGACCACCGTCGCCAACGCCTCGGTCCGTCCGGTCGTCTCCAAGTACGTCAAGAACCTGCGCGACAAGCTGCGGGGCCTCGACATGCAGGGCCGCATCGCCCTGCTGCGCTCGGACGGCGGCCTGATGTCGTCGGAGAAGTCCGAAGAGCATCCGGTGTCCTTGCTTATGTCGGGTCCCGCCGGCGGCGTCACCGGCGCCCTGTGGGTGGCCCGCAACTCGGGCCTGAAGAACATCCTGACCCTCGACGTCGGCGGCACCTCGACCGACGTCGCTTTGATCGAGAACGGCGAGCCGCGCCGCGTGCGCACCACCGACGTCGGCCACCTGACCGTCCGCGCCTCGTCGCTGGACGTGAAGACGGTCGGCGCCGGCGGCGGCTCGATCGCCAAGGTTCCGGAACTGACCCGCGCCCTGCGCGTCGGCCCCGAGTCGGCCGGCGCCGCGCCGGGTCCGGCCGCCTACGGCAAGGGCGGCGCCGCCCCCACCGTCACCGACGCCAACGTCGTGCTCGGCTACCTGCCGGAAGACCTGCTGGGCGGCGCCTTCAAGCTGGATCGCGAGGCGGCCCGCACGGCGGTGCAGACCATCGCCGACGCCCTGGGCATCGACCTCTACGAAGCCGCCCGCGGCATCATCGACATCGTCAACGAGAACATGTTCGGCGCGCTGCGCATGATCTCGGTGCAGCAGGGCTACGACCCGCGCGACTTCGCCCTGATGGGCTTTGGCGGCGCGGGCCCGCTGCACGTCAACGCCGTGGCCAAACTAATGGGCTCCTGGCCGGCCGTGTCGCCGGTCTCGCCCGGCGTGCTCTGCGCCCTGGGCGACGCCACCACCCGGATGCGCACCGAAACCGCCCGCTCCTACTCCAAGCGCCTGTCGGCCGCGACCGAGGCCGAGGTGCTCTCCCTGTTCGGCGAGATGGACGGCCAGATCCGCGACACCCTGAAGGCCGACGGCGTCGCCGACGCCGAGATCGAGACCCGTTTCGAGATCGACGTCCGCTATCACGGCCAGGCCTTCGAAGTGCCGATGCACGTGACGCTCGACAGCCTGAAGAACGGCGGGCTGCAACGCCTGGCCGCCGCCTTCGACGAGGAGCACCGCCGCCTCTTCACCTTCAACATGGACGCCGAGCACGAGCTGGTGAACCTGCGCGCCGTCGCCATGGGCAAGGTGCAGGAGATCCCCAGCCTCGAGATCGAGAAGGGCGACGGCGATCCGTCGCGCGCCAAGATCCGTGACCACGAGGTCTGGGCCGACGGCGGCATGAAACCGGCCGCCATCTATGACCGCTCCAAGCTCCGCGCCGGCGACCGCATCCCGGGTCCGGCGATCATCACCGAGATGGATTCGACCACCCTGGTGCTGCCCGACTGCGAAGCCGTCGTCGACGTCTACGGCGTCATCCTGATCAACCCTGCCAAGGAATCCTGAGCCATGCCCGCGCGCATCCTGGAAACCAATTCCACGCCCTTCGGCAAGGTCGCCGTCGATCCGGTGACGCTCGACATCATCGAGAACGCCCTGCGCAACGCCCGCGTCGAGATGGACGCCACCCTGTTCCGCACCGCGCTGTCGCCGGGCATCCGCGAGCAGGGCGACGCCTTCCCTCTGATCGCCGACCGCGACGGCCGCATGGTGGTGGGCCAGTTCGGCTCGTTTATCGACGGTTTCCTCAAGGGCTATGACGGCGAGATCGAGGAAGGCGACATCATCCTCGTCAACGACCCCTATTCGGTCGAGGGCGCGATCAGCCACGCGTCCGACCAGCTGTGCATCGCCCCGATCTTCCGCGACGGGCGCCTGGTGGCCTGGTCGGCGATGTTCGGCCACATGACCGACGTCGGCGGCAAGGTGCCCGGCTCCCTGCCCACCGACGCCTCGTCGATCTTCGAGGAAGGCTTCCGCCTGCCGCCGGTGAAGCTCTACCGCAAGGGCGAGCTGCAGGCCGACATCATCCGCATCGCCGCCCACCAGTCGCGCATGCCCGAATGGTTCAAGGCCGACCTGCACGCCATCGTCGCCTCGTGCCGCGTGGCCGGCCGCCGGGTGGTCGAGATCTGCGAGCGCTTCGGCGACGACGTCTTCGCCAGCGCCCTGGACGAACTGCTGGCCCGCAACCATCGCGCCATGGCCCACCTGATCTCGACGGCGATCGGCGAGGCGCCGGTGTCGTTCGAGGACTACATCTGCGACGACGGCAAGGGCGCCGGTCCGTTCAAGATCAAGTGCACCATGTGGCGCGAAGGCGGCAAGGTGGTGCTCGACTTCGACGGCACCGATCCGCAGTCGGACAGCTCAATCAACTTCCTGCTGAACGAGAACATGTTCAAGATGTTCTTCGGCATCTACATGATCATGGTCTTCGACCCGCAGATCCTGTTCAACGACGGCTTCTATGACCTCGTCGACGTGCGGATCCCGGAAGGCAGCCTGCTGAAGCCGAAATTCCCGGCCGCCCTGTCCTGCCGCACCCACGCTCTGGGCCGCATCTTCGACGTGCTGGGCGCGCTGCTGGGCCAGAAGACCCCGGAATTCCTGTGCGCCGCCGGCTTCTCGAGCTCGCCGCACCTGATGTTCTCGGGCTTCGACGGCAAGGGCGAGTGGTTCCAGCTGTTCCAGATCGGCTTCGGCGGCATTCCGGGCCGTCCGTTCGGCGACGGCGCCGACGGTCACTCGCTGTGGCCGGGCTTCACCAACGTTCCGAACGAGTTCCTGGAACGCTACTTCCCGATGGTCATCGAGCGCTATGAGAGCGTGGCCGACAGCGGCGGCGCCGGGCGCTTCCGGGGCGGCAACGGCATCCACATGACCTACAAGTTCACGGAAGCCGGCACGATCGCCATCCACGACGACCGCTGGTTCGTGCCGCCGTGGGGCGTCAATGGCGGCGCGCCGGGCGCCCGCTCATGGAAGCGCCTGGACAAGGCCAACGGCGAGAGCATCGCCCTGCCCTCCAAGTGCGACGGGATCCAGGTCGACAAAGGCGACCTGCTGCACTTCGTCACCTGGGGCGGCGGCGGTTGGGGCGACGCGCTGGAGCGCGAGGTCGAGCTGGTCGAGCTGGAGGTCGCCCGCGGCCTGGTCAGCGCCGAGGGCGCCAAGCGCTACGGCGTGGTGCTGGACGCCGCCGGCAAGGTCGATGCGGCGGCTACCGAGGCCCTGCGCGCCAAGATCCGCGCCGAACGCGGCCCGCTGGAGGTGTTCGATCGCGGCCCGTCGCTCGACGAGCTGCGCGCCAACTGCCTGGCCGACACCGGCCTGCCCGCGCCGCGTCCGCCCGTGTGGCGCAACGCGCCGCTGGCCCTGGCGGCGGAGTAGGTTTTAAGCGTCATGACGGTTGAAAACACCGGTCCCCTCAAGGGCCTGCGCGTCGTCGAGATGGGCCAGCTGATCGCTGGTCCATTCTGCGGCCAGCTGCTGGGCGACATGGGCGCGGACGTCATCAAGATCGAGCCGCCCGGCAAGGGCGACCCGATGCGCGACTGGGGCCGCGGCGACTATCCGCTGTGGTGGGAGGTCGTGGCCCGCAACAAGCGCACGGTCTCGGCCAACCTCCGCGTGCCGGAAGGCCAGGCCCTGGCCCGCAAGCTGATCGCCACGGCCGACATCCTGATCGAGAACTTCCGTCCGGGCACGCTGGAGGGCTGGGGCCTGAGCCCCGAAGTCCTGCACGCCGAGAACCCGGGTCTGATCATCGTGCGGGTGTCGGGCTACGGCCAGACCGGCCCCTATGCCGACCGCGCCGGCTTCGGCGGCATCGGCGAGGCCATGGGCGGCTGGCGCCACATCGTCGGCGACCCCGACCGCGCGCCCTCGCGCATGGGCATCTCGATCGGCGACGCGCTGGCGGCAACCTACGGCTGCCTCGGGGCCCTGGCGGCCCTGCGCCACCGCGACGCCACCGGCCAAGGTCAGGTCGTCGACAGCTCGCTCTACGAGGCGGTGCTGCAGGTGATGGAAAGCCTGGTCCCCGACTACAAGGTCATGGGCTACATCCGCGAGCGCTCGGGCTCGGTGCTGCCCGGCATCGCCCCGTCGAACGTCTATCACTGCAAGGACGGCGACTACCTGATCGCCGCCAACCAGGACACGGTGTTCGGCCGCCTGTGCAAGGCCATGGGCCAGCCCGAGCTCGCCCAGCACCCGGACTACGTCAACCACATCAACCGGGGCCGCAACATGAAGGCGCTGGACGCCCTCATCGAGGCCTGGACCAAGACCCTGACGGTCGACGAGGTCGAGGCCAAGATGATCGAGGCCGGCGTGCCGGCCGGGAAGATCTATCGCGCGCCCGAGATGCTGGCCGATCCGCACTTCGCGGCCCGGGAGTCGATCGTCACGCTCGACCACCCGCGCTGGGGCGAACTGCCGATGCAGAACGTCATGCCCAAGCTCTCCAAGACCCCCGGCGTCGTCCGCGCCATCGCCTCGCAGGCGGTGGGCCAGGACAACGGCGCGGTCTGGGGCGAGCTGGGGATCTCGGAAAGCGAACTGAAGACCTTCGCCGAGCAGGGGGTGGTCTAGGACCTCCCCCATCCTCCACAGTGAATATCGAGAGTCAGCTTGGATCCCCGCCTTCGCGGGGATGCACGGAGTAGAAATGGCTGAAGACCTGGACGCGGACTACCACAAGGCCGGCTTCGGCGGTCGCCTTGCCTTCGGCAAGGCTCCGGCCCTGCTGATCATCGACGTGGTCGACGCCTATCTGCTGCCGGACTCGCCGCTCTATGCCGGCGTCGAGGCGGCCCTGGCCAGCAACGCCCGCCTGCTGCAGGCGGCGCGCAAGGCCGGCATCCCGGTGATCCTGACCAACGTCGTCTACCAAGCCGGCGTCGGCGGCCGCGACGGCGGGGTGTTCTATCGCAAGGTGCCCGCCCTGAAGGCCTTCCAGGAAGGCTCGCCGCTGGGCGCCTTTCCCAAGGAGATCACGCCCATCGAGGGCGAGATCGTGCTGTCCAAGCAGTACGCCTCGGCCTTCTTCGGCACGCCCCTGGCCTCGACCCTGCGGGCCATGGGCGTCGACACGGTGATCATGGGCGGGTTCTCGACCAGCGGCTGCGTGCGGGCCAGCGCGCTCGACGCCCTGCAGCACGGCTTCATCCCGTTCGTGGTGCGTGAAGCCTCCGGCGACCGCGACGAGCGGGTGCAGGAAGCCAACCTCTTCGACCTCCAGGCCAAGTACGCCGAGGTGCTGTCGGAAGCCGACGCGTTGGAACTGATCGCCGGCGCGGCAGGTTAGGCTCGGGTCGGCAGTCTTCGGCCCGCAGCCTCCCCCGAATCCGTAAAACCCCCGCTTTCGCGGGGATGCTCGGTGGAAATATCGATCCAGTCTAACGCCAGAGCGCCGCCAGTTCCGCATAGCCGGCCTCACCGCCGCAGGTCTGCACCGCCTTGGCCGAGCGGTCGCCTGCGGCCAGGACCTTGGCGCAGGCGCGGTTAGCGGCGACCTGGGGCTCGACGATGTCGTAGCGCGGCGCGTTCTCCCGGAAGATTTTCTCGCCGGGCTGATCCAGCGTCTCGCGTTCGGTCCGGGGCAAGGTCCCGCGCGAGGCCGTCGCCGCCTTGCGCAGACGCTCGGCCTCGACCGGATTTTGCTCGACGCCCCGACCGTTCTCGTACAGCAGGGCCAGGGCCAGCTGGACCTTGGCGCTGGGGCCGGCGGCGCGGTCCTGAAGCTCCTGCGGCGAGGTGGTCAGCGCCAGCTTCAGCGGCTCCAGTTCGGCGCGCCGGTCCTCGGGGGCCGTCGCACAGGCCGTCATCAGCAGCGCCGTTCCGATCAGGGACGCGATGGACATGACCGTCTTCGACAAGGCTTCCTCCCCTTCTTCCTAAATTGACGCGGCTCAGCGCCGCCAGCGGGCCGCCAGTTCGGCGTAGTTCTCCTCGCCCCCGCACGCCCCGATCGCTTCGGGCGAGCGATCGTTCTGGGCCAGGGCCTGGGAGCAGGCGAGGTTGATCGTCGCCTGGAACGGCGCGACGTCGTAGCGCGGCACGAAGATCATCGAGACCCGTCCGGGCTTGCCGTTCAGGCCGGCGATATAGGTGGTGATCGGCGTCGACCCGCGCGACGCCGTGGCCGCCTTGCGCAGGCGGTAGGCCTCGATGGGGTCGCGCTCGACGCCGCCCTGGCCGTATTGGTAGAGCAGCGACAGGCTCAGCTGGGCCGAGGCGTCGTTGCGATCCGCCCGCGCGCGCAGTTCCTCCGGCGAGGTCGTCAGCGCCGTCTGCAAGGGACCAAGGCTGGCCAGCCGCGCCTGCTGCGAACTGGCGCAGGCACCCAAGGCGGCCATGGCGAGGACAAGGACGGCCGTCCGCGCGATCCCGTTCGACAAGGTAGCCTCCGCACGCCAAAACAACTCTTGAGTGCAACACTACCCCAGAACGCGCGAGGCGCAACCGCGCGTCAGGCCTTGGCCGGCTCCACGCCATAGGCGCGCATAAAGACGTCGACGGCGGCGTCGACCGTCTCGTCGACCAGCGACGGGGGAAGCTCCTTCAGAACGCCTTCCAGCAGGCGATAGAAAGGCCCGGCCTCGCACAGGGCCTGGAAATGCATGGCCGCCCGCCAGGGGTCGACCCGCCGCATCTTGCCCTGGTCCATGAACCACTCGAAGCGCGCGGTCATCCTGGTCCAGCCGCGCTTGGGGCCGTTCTCGAAGAACAGCTTGCCGAGGTTGGAGCGCGCGCCCTCGGCGATGATCATCCGCCGGAAGGCCATGACCTCCTCGCTGGCGATGAACGTCAGGAAGGCGCGGCCGAAGCGGTTCAGGGCCGGACGCAGCTCGTCCTCGGTCTCGAAGGTGGCGAACACCGGATCGATGATCTTGGTCCCCTTCTCCAGCATGGTGGCGACGAAGAGGTCGTCCTTCGAAGCGAAGTAGCTGTAGAGCGTCTGCTTCGAGCCGCCGGCCCGGGCCGACACCTCGGCCATGCTGGCGCCCAGGAATCCACGCTCCAGGAACACCGCCTTGGCGGCTTCCAGGATGCACTTCCGCTTCTCCTCGGTCTTGACGCGCACGCGCTCTCCTCTCCCCCCGATCGACCCAGACTACGCGGTCCAGGCGTTTTCTGGACCAGACTGTACACTTTTCACTTGACGCCGTCACGTCAAGTTATATTTAGACCGTCCTGTACGGTTTGATATCGAGCAATTCGATGGCCCACTTGTCCCTCCCCCTGAAAACTACCCTCGCGGCCCTGCTCGCGACCTCGGCCCTGGCGGGTTGCGCGGCCGTGCCGACCCTGCCGCCCGCCCAGGCGATCAAGGCGCCCGACACTTACGCCTCGCAGCAAAGCCTCGCGGCCCCCGCCGCCGACTGGCCGACCGACCGCTGGTGGGCCGCCTATGGCGACGCCCAGCTCGACGCCCTGATCGAAGAGGCCCTGGCCGGCTCGCCTGACCTGGCCGCCGCCCAGGCCCGCGTCGCCAAGGCCGAAGCTCTGGCCGGCCAGGCCCGTTCGGCCACGCTGCCCAGCCTGTCGGCCAACGCCAACTACGCCTCGGTCAAGCAGAGCTACCACAACGGCTTCCCGGCCGCGTACGTGCCCAAGGGCTACAACGACAGCGGCCGCGCGACACTGGACTTCGCCTGGGAGCTCGACTTCTTCGGCAAGAACCGCGCGGCTCTCGCCGCCGCTACCTCGCAGGCCAAGGCCGCGCAGGCGGAAGCCGCCGAGACGCGCCTCGTCTTGTCGACCAATGTCGCCGCCGCCTATGCCGACCTCGCCCAGCTGTTCGCCGACCGCGACGCGGCCGCCGACGCGGTGAAGACCCGCGAGCAGACGGCGCAACTCACCGCCGACCGCGCCGCCAACGGCCTGGAGAACCAGGGCTCGGCCGAGCAGTCGAAAGCGGCGCTGGCCTCGGCCCGCGCCCAGCTGGCCGCCTCGGACGAAGCCGTCGGCCTGACCCGCAACCGCCTGGCCGCCCTGCTCGGCGCCGGCCCCGACCGGGGCCTGTCGCTGGAGCGTCCGAAGGTCGGCGCCCTGAAAGCCTTTGGTCTCCCGCAGAACCTGTCGGCCGACCTGATCGGCCGCCGCCCGGACGTCGCCGCCGCCCGCCTGCGGGCCGAAGCCGCCGCCCAGAGCGTCAAGAAGGCCAAGGCCGAGTTCTACCCCAATGTCGACCTCTCGGCCTATTTCGGCCAGCAGTCGCTGGGCCTGGACATGTTGACCAACAGCGGCTCGCGCATCGGCTCGTTCGGTCCGGCTATCCGCCTGCCGATCTTCCAGGGCGGCGCCCTGCGGGCCGGCTATCGCGGGGCCGCGGCCGACTACGACGCCGCCGTCGCCAGCTATAACGGGACCCTGTCGCAGGCCCTGAAGGACGTCGCCGACGCCGCTGTCAGCGCCCGCGCCCTCGACGCCCGCCTGGGTGAAAGCCGCAAGGCCGTCGAAGCCTCGTCGGCCGCCCACGACATCGCTCTGCAGCGCTATCGCGGCGGCCTGGCCACCTACCTCGACGTCCTCACCGCCGAGGACGCCCTGATCGCCAACCAGCGGACCCTCGCCGACCTCGAGACCCGCGCCTTCACCCTCGACGTGGCGCTCGTGCGCGCCCTCGGCGGCGGCTACCGCGCCGCCTGACCCGTTTCCCGGAGCATCCCCCAATGTTCGATTCCGAAGCCTCCGCCGACGCCCAAGCCCAGGCCGCCTCGCAGAAGGCCGCCGGCGCCAAGCGCAAGAAGCTGTTCGCCGGCCTCGCCGCCGTCATCGTCGTCGCCGGCGCCGGCTATGGCGCCTACTACGCCCTGGTCGGCTCGCACCACGTCGAGACCGACAACGCCTATGTCGGCGCCGACACCGCCCAGGTGACCCCCCTGGTCGGCGGTCCGGTGCGCAGCGTCGCCGTCCATGAAACCCAGGTCGTCCGCCAAGGAGACGTGCTGGTGACCCTCGACGACAGCGACGCCCGCATCGCTCTCGCCTCGGCGCAGGCCGATCTTTCCCGCGCCGAGCGCCGGGTGCGCGGCTACCTCGCCACCGACCAGAGCCTGGCCGCCCAGATCGCCGCCCGCGACGCCGACCAGACCCGCGCCGCCGCCAGCCTGACCTCGGCCCAGGCCGACCTCGAGCGCGCCCGCGTCGACCTGGATCGCCGCAAGGCCCTGGCCGCCACCGGCGCCGTCTCGGGCGACGAGCTGACCCGCGCCCAGAACGCTTACGCCAACGCCCAGGCCGCCTTCGCCTCGGCCAAGGCCTCGCAGGTGCAAGCCCAGGCCAACCGCGCCGCCGCGGCCGGCTCGCTGGCCGCCAACGCCGTGCTGACCGCCGGCGCCAGCGTCGACGCCAACCCGGAAGTCGCCGCCGCCCGCGCCAAGGTCGAGCAGGCCCAGCTGGACCTGTCGCGCACCGTCATCCGCGCGCCGATCGACGGCGTCGTGGCCAAGCGCAACGTCCAGATCGGCCAGCGCGTCGCCGCCGGCTCGCCGGTGATGCAGGTCGTTCCGATCGGCGCGGCCTATGTCGACGCCAACTTCAAGGAAGGCCAGCTGCGCAAGGTCAAGATCGGCCAGCCGGTCGAGCTGGAAGCCGACCTCTACGGCGGCTCGGTGAAGTACCACGGCAAGGTCGCCGGCCTGTCGGGCGGCACCGGCGCGGCCTTCGCCCTGATCCCGGCCCAGAACGCCACCGGCAACTGGATCAAGGTCGTGCAGCGCCTGCCCGTCCGCGTCGCCATCGACCCGGCCGACCTCAAGGCTCACCCGCTGCGCGTGGGCCTGTCGATGAAGGCCACGATCGACACCCGCGGCTAAGAGCGCGTCGGGCGAAAGTGTAAGCGGTTTCGCCCGCCAGACGCGCGCCAAGCGTAGAACCCTTCAGAGCAAGGATAGCCGTCATGGCGACCGCTCAAGCCGTCCCCGCAAGGGCGGCCTCCGAACCCGCGCCGCTCAGCGGGCCGGCGATGATCTTCGCCGGCCTGATCCTGGCCGCCGCCAACTTCCTGGTGGTGCTCGACACCACCATCGCCAACGTCTCGGTGTCGAACATCGCCGGCGCCCTGGGCGTCTCGCCGAGCCAGGGCACCTGGGTCATCACCTCCTACGCCGTGGCCGAGGCCGTGGTCGTGCCGCTGACCGGCTGGCTGTCGGCCCGCTTCGGCGCGGTCAGGGTGTTCGTCTTCGGCATGATCGGGTTCGGGATCTTCTCGTTCCTCTGCGGCCTGGCGCCGTCACTGGGCTTCCTGGTGCTGTTCCGCATCCTGCAAGGCGCCTGCGGCGGCCCGCTGATGCCGCTGTCCCAGACCCTGCTGCTGCGCGTCTTCCCCAAGAAGCACGCGGCCGCGGCCACGGGCCTGTGGGCCATGACCACCCTGGTCGCCCCGATCCTCGGGCCGATCCTGGGCGGCGCGCTGTGCGACAGCGTAGGCTGGGCCTTCATCTTCTGGATCAACGTGCCGATCGCCATCGCCTGTTCCTGGTTCGCCTGGAACCTGCTGAAGGCCCACGAGACGCCTCTTGCCAAGGCGAAGGTCGACCTGGTGGGCCTGGGCCTGCTGGTCGTCTGGGTCGGCTCGCTGCAGATCATGCTGGACCTGGGCAAGGAGCACGACTGGTTCTCCTCGCCGCTGATCATCGGCCTGGCCCTGGTCGCGGCCGTCGGCTTCGTCGCCTTCCTGATCTGGGAGCTGACCGAGCAGAACCCGATCGTCGACCTGCGGGTCTTCCGCCACCGCGGCTACACCGCTGCGGTCATAACCCTCAGCGTCGCCTTCGGGGCCTTCTTCGGCATCAACGTGCTGAACCCGCTCTGGCTGCAGCAGAACATGGGCTACACGGCCACCTGGGCCGGCTACGTCTCGGCCCTGCTCGGCGTCACCGCCGTCATGGTCGCGCCGCTGGCGGCCGGCATGTCGGCCAAGCTCGACGCCCGCAAGCTGGTGTTCCTGGGCCTGATGTGGATGGCCTTCATGACCTTCTTCCGGGCGCAGGCCAACCAGCAGATGGGCTATTTCGACATCGCCCACTGGCTGCTGTTCCAGGGCTTCGGCATGCCGTTCTTCTTCGTCCCCGTGACCGCCCTGGCCCTGGCCAGCGTCCGGGTCGAGGAGACCGCCAGCGCCGCCGGCCTGATGAACTTCTGCCGTACGCTGTCGGGGGCCTTCGCCACCTCGGTGGTGACCACGGTCTGGGCCGACGGCGCCAGCCGCAACCACAATGAACTGTCGGGCGTGCTCAACGGCGCGCAATCGACGATGGACCAGCTGCAGGGCGTGGGCCTCACGCCCGAACAGGCGCGCGGCACGCTGGACAACATGGTCCAGAGCCAGGGCGTCATGCTGGCCACCAACCAGGTGTTCATGGCCATGGCCGCCCTGTTCGTGGTCGCCGCCCTGATCGTCTGGCTGGCCCCCAAGCCGACGCGGGTCGCCGACACCTCGGCCGTGCACTGAGGCAAGTGGGGGAGCGGCGAAGGTCGCTCCCCTCTCCTCACTCCCGTCATTCCCGCCCTTGTGGCGGGAACCCCTGGTTCCGCTTCCGCGTGAGACGCAAGCGGCGTGCTGAGCACGCCGCCCCACCTGCACCTGCGGCTGAAAGAGGGTTTCCCGCCACAAGGGCGGGAATGACGGGATATAGGGGGACTACCGCGCCACGGCCCCCTTCACCACAGCCGCGAACTTCTCCGCCGGGCAGTCGTAACCCGCCCCGGCCTGGCTGCAGCCCGGCACGAAGATCGGCGAGGCTTCCGGCGGGGCCGCCAGCGTCAGGGCCTTCTTCCCGCGCAGCTGCGACAGGCTCTGCACCGCGTAGCGCACGCGGATCACCCGCACGCCGTCGGCCCGTTTCCAGCGCTCGAACACCAGATTGCCGCCCGGCGCGATCTGGTTGGGCTGGTAACCCGGCGCGGCCCATTCCAGGCCCAAGAGGCCGCCCAGCATGGCCAGGGTGCCGTCGTGGCCGACGATCACCACCATCTTGGAATTCGCGTCGCCGATCGCGTCCTTGCCGGGCTTGGTTTCCAGCGTGGCGAGAATGCGCGAGGCCAGATGGCCGGCGCCAGTGCGGGCCACTTCGTGCGAACGCAGGCGCAGGTCGAACTCGGCCTGGTGCAGCGGGAAGACCCGCAGCAGCGAGGCATCATTCAGGCCCTTCCAGCCCAGGCTCGCGAAATCCTGACCGTCGGCCCAGGCCATCAGCAGGCTTTCGGTGACGCCGGAGGCGAAGGCCTCGGGACCGGCGATGCCCACCGTCTCGTCGGCGTCGTCGAGGAAGGCCGGGGCCTCGTCATAGACGCGGCGCTTGCCGGCGGCCTTGGGGCACGGCGCGGCGTCGCACTGCATCAGCAGCTCGTCGAGGCTGGCGATGGCGTCGGCGTGGCTGGCGCTCCAGGCGGCGAGGCTGCCCCCCACCCGACCGGCGACCGAAGCGCGCGCCAGAGCCAGATCCGGCTTGGCGACGCCGGCCTTCACCGGCTCGAACATCGGATCGATCTTGCCCTCGCCCACCGTGTGGACGTCGACGGCGCAGCCCGGCGACAGGCCCTCGCCCAGGGCCTTGGCCGTGGCGATCGTGCGCTGGGTGACATTGGCCCAGTAGTAGACCGCGCCGCAGTCGGCGCCGGCCAGCAGGCCCTGCCTGGCGTAGAGCGAGTGATAGTAGGTCCCGAACAGGGTCGAGAGCGCGCCGCCGTTGGCCGTCAGGTGGCCCGGCGGCACGCCGAAGCGCGGCCAGGGCCTGGCGGTGGCCGTCTCCAGGCGCTCGGGGCTCGACATCGCCGCCCGCACGCCGTGGCGGCTGAGGATCACCACCTTCTCCAGGGTGTCGCCGGCCTGCTGGGCGGCGGCGGGCGCGGCGACCGAAACGGTCAGCGCGGCGGCGAAGAGGCGGGCAAGCAGACGCATCGGAACTCCCAGAACGAAAAAACGGCCCGCACAACGGAATCGCGCGGGCCAGTCAAGGGGATCGGAACGGAGGAGCGCAAGGGGCGTCCCCTCCGGAAAGTCGGGATCGCCGCCCCGGCCGCCAGGAAAAGCGGCCGGGGCGCGACAGAACTCCGTGAACGGAGCAATAAGCCTTAGAACTTGGCGCGCAGGCCGAAGCTGACGGTGCGGCCATACTTGGTGTAGCCGCCGAACCAGCCGCCCTTCACGAACTGCCATTGGGTCGCGTCGGTCAGGTTCTGGCCTTCCACCGCGGCGGTGATCTGCGGGGTGATCTTGTAGCTGATGCTGGCGTCCAGCGAGCCGAAGGCGGCGTCGTTGAGGGCCGACAGGCCCGCCCCGCCGACGTCCTGCAGCACGTCGTCCACCCAGCTGTAGCTGGCCCGGGCCGCGATGCGGTCCTTCTCGTAGAAGCCGGTCAGGTTGAAGCTGTTCTTGGCGACGTTGACCATCTGGTCCTTCAGCGTCGCCGAGTAGGTCGCCTCGGTGTCGGTGTAGGTGTAGTTGGCCAGGAAGCCGAGGCCGTCGAACGGCGCGGGCAGGCTCTTGAACAGGTGCTGGTAGGCCAGTTCCACGCCCTTGATGGTCGCTTGGCCGCCGTTGGTCGGCGAGGTCAGCTGGTAGGTCTGGCCGTCGACCACGATGTTGGTCTTCTGGCTGTAAACGAAGGTGGTGATGTCCTTGTAGAAGGCGCCGGCGATCAGGGCGCTGCCGGGGGCGAAGTACCATTCCAGCGTGGCGTCGTACTGCCAGGCCTCGAAGGGCTTCAGCTCCGGATTGCCGCCCACCGCCGTCAGCACCGTGCCCGAGGAGTTCAGCGTCAGGCGCGGGGCGAGATCGGCCAGCGACGGACGGGTGATCACCTTGGCCACCGCGACGCGGGCCTGGAGGGTGTCGGTGATGTCGAGGGCGAAGTTGGCCGTCGGCAGCACGTCGGTGTAGCTCTTCTCGTAGCGCACCGGCACGGCGGTCGTGCCGTTGTCGGCGTGGCCGGCCGAGACCTGCTTGGTGTTGGCCACGCGCACGCCCACCTCGCCGCGCAGCGGCAGGTCGGCGATCCTGGTGTCGAGGTCGGTCAGGGCGTAGCCGGCCAGGATCTCTTCCGACACGAAGTAGGAGTTGCGCTTGTCGGCGCGCGCCGTGCCCAGCTGGCTCTTGTCGGCCAGGGCCCAGAACTTCTCGGGATTGGGCATCACCCAGGTGCGCGGCAGGTTGCCGCCCACGCCGCCGAGGAAGTCGCTGACCGGGAAGGCCTCGAAGTAGCTGGCGTCAAAGTATTTGTTGGCCAGATTGGTCGTGTAGTTGATGTCGGCGCGATTATAGGTGCGCTCGCGTTCGCGGAATTTCACGCCGAAGGCGATGCGGTTGAACGGCCCCCATTCGACCGGACGCTCGGCGTCGGCTTGCAGGGCCTTTTCCAGGTCCAGCGAGTCGTTGACGCGGTACTCGATGCGGCGGAACGGCAGCAGCGAGGGGTTCGAAAGGTTGGTCGTCGCCAGGGTGACGCTGGGCAGCTCCTCGTCGTCGGCCTTGGTCATGTTGAAGGTCGTCTGGCCGATCGAGCCCAGCAGACGCGTGCGGGTGATCGGCTTGGAGGTCTCCGAATAGGCGCGGGCATAGGCCGCGTCGCCCGAGAAGGTCCATTCGCCGATCCGCTGCTTGCCGTTGATCGCCAGCATCAGGTTGTCGTGCGCCAGGTCGCTGACCTCGCGTCCGATCTGGCTGGTCGAGGTGACCGTGCCGCCCACGAGGGTTCCGTCGCGCACCACGGCCGTGCCGGGAACCAGGGTCGAGACCGTCTGGTCGACCGAATAGGTCAGCTCGTCATAGTGGTCGTCGAGGTGGGTGTAGCTGGCGTCGAAGGTGATCTCGGTGGCGTCGGTCGGCCGGTACTGGGCCGAGAACACCAGGCCCTTGCGCTCGCGGTCCTCGCGCTCGAGGGTCGGGCGGATGGCGGTCGGATAGAGGCTGATCCCCTGCGCCGCCAGGCTCTTGCCCAGGGTCGTGGAGGTGTCGACATAGCTCCAGCCCACGCCGGTGACGCGGTCCTGGCGCAGGGTGCGCTGGTCATAGACCAGGGCCAGCAGCGCGCCGAAGCTCTTGTCGTCATTGACCCAGCTGATCAGGCCCGAGGCGCGCGGGTCGGTCTTGCCGGCCAGCTCCGGATGGCTGGCCGTGACCGAGGCGGCCATGGTGTTCTTGCCAAGGGTCAGAGGGCGAAAGGTCTTGATGTCGACCACGCCGCCGATCGCGCCCTCGTCCAGCGAGGCCAGCGGGGTCTTGCCCACCTCGACCCCGGCCACCAGCTCGGACGGCAGGGTGTCGAAGCGGAACTGGCGGCCGCTCTGGCCGCTGTCGCGCATGTTCTCGTTCACCGCGGCGCTGCGGCCGTTCAGGGTGACGATCTGGAAGTTGGGACCCAGGCCCCGGACACGGACGAACAGGCCCTCGCCGCGGTCGCGGGTGATGGCCACGCCCGGCACCCGTTGCAGGGCCTCGGCGATGTTGTTGGACGGGAACTTGCCGATGTCCTCGGCCGAGATGGCGTCGACGACGTTGGCGGCCTTGCGCTTGTCGGCCAGAGCCCGGGCCAGCGAGCTGGCGAAACCGCCGGTGACCACGATCTCCTCGACCGTGGCGGGCTCCTCGGCGACCGGCTCGGCGGCGGCCGGAGCCGACGCGGCCTCGGCGCGGGCGACCGGGGCCGGAGCGGTCGAGATCTTCTGGGCGGCCGGGCGCAGCACCGCCGCGCCGCCGTTGCGGACATAGGTCAGGCCGGTGCCGCGCAGCAGTTGGGTCAGGCCGCTCTCGGCGTCGACCTCGCCGCGCACGCCGGCGGTGCGCTTGCCCGCCAGCAGGGCCGGGTCGGCCAGCACCTGCAGGCCGGTGGCGCGCGAGAAGGCCGGCAGGGCCGTCGACAGGTCGCCGGCCGGGATGGCCAGGGCCGGCTTGGGCGCCGGCGCGGCCAGCGCCGAACCGCCCGAAAGCAGAGCCACGGCCGAGGCCGTACCGAGCCAGGTCTTGAAGGTCATCGTCTATCCCCGAGTTCGCGCGGCGTGAGGCCGGCTTCGGCGGGAAAGACGCTGGCGCCCCGCCTGTCAGGACAGGGAATTTTGTGAAGTTTCCGCGACGGGGTCAGCCGGCGCCTCAACGCGTGAGGACGAGGCCGCCCCCGCCTTCCCTGACCTTGAAGCCGTGGACGAGCGCCAGATTGCGCACCAGGGCGTCCGGATCGTCCATGCGGAAGCGGCCGGCCACCCGCTGGCGGCCAAGGTCCTCGCCCTCGACCACGATCGGCGTCGGCGAGGCGCGGTTCAGCCGCTCGACCAGCCGCGCCAGGGTGACCCCGTCGGTCTCCAGCCAGCCCGAGCGCCAGTCGTCGCCGGCCGGGTCGAAGGCCCGAACCTTGGACAGCCGTCCCTCGGTGGCGAAGGCCCGCTGGCCGACGGTCAGCTCGGCCGTGCGATGGATCAGCCCCTTGGGCGCCAGCCGCACGCGGCCGCGATGCACCGACAGCTCCACCCGCCCCGGGCCGCGCTCGTGACTGAGCTCCAGATCGAAGGCCGTGCCCAGCACCCGGGCCGAGCCCTCGGCGGTCTTCACCGTGAACGGCCGCGCCGCGTCGTGGGCGACGTCGAAGAAGGCCTCGCCCTGGGCCAGGGCGACCTCGCGACGTTGCGACCCCATCCGGACCGACAAACGCGTGCCGCCGTCCAGCGTCACCCGGGTGCCGTCGGCCAGGGCGACGGTGCGGTGCTGCCCCCTGCCCGTCTCGAAGATCGTGGGCGTCACGGTCATCAGCTGCAGCTGCGGCCAGGCCATCACGGCGGCCAGGGCGCAGGCGGCGGCCAGACCGCCGGCCAGGCCAGCGATCGGCCCGGCCCGACGGGCGCGCACCGCGCGGCGCTGTTCGCTGAGCGCCATGGCCTCGGACAGGGCCGCATCCTGGCTGGTGGTCCACAACTGGTCGAAGGCCTGGGCGTTGGCGGCGTCGGCGGTCCGCCAGGCGGCGAAACCGGCCTCGTCGCGGAAGGCCGGGTCCATCCGGCGGGCGGCCCACAGGGCGGCGGTGCGGCGGGCGCGGCTCATCGGCGGCCTCCCGCGCGGCGCTCGGCCTTGGCCACTTCGCGATGCAGTTGCTCCAGCGCCCGCACCACGTGCTTCTCGACGGCGGCCTCGTTCATGGCCAGGGCCGCGGCGATCTCCCGCGTCGTCTGGCCGTGCAGGCGGCGGCGGATGAACACGTCGCGGCGCAGCGGCGGCATGGCGTCCAGCACCTTGCCGAACACCTCGACCTTCTGGCGATGCATGAGGATCTGCTCCGGCGCGGGGGCTTGGCAGGGAATGTCGTCGTCCAGCGCCTCGACCGGCCGGCGCTTGCGGCTGCGGAAGTGATCGCGGACCAGGTTCAGGGCGATGCGATAGCCCAGCGCCGCCCGGTCGGCGACGGTGCGCGCCTTCTCGTAGGTCAGCAGCCGCGCGAAGGTCTCCTGCACCAGGTCGTCGGCCGCCGCCGGGTCGCGCGTGCGCCGGACGATGAAGTGATAGAGCTCGTCACGCTGGGCGCGCAGGCTGGCCAGGTCGGTCATGACGCGGTGCGCCAAGCGCTAAGGGATGCGGGCTCCGGAAACATGGGCCGGCGCTAGCACGGCTTCATGACAGTTCTTCCCCCGCGCCCTCGGGAATGAGGTCCGCCGCGATCGTCAGCACACGGGCGAAAGCACCCGGTGTGAATTCACCACGTGCGATGTTTCAAAGCTTTACAAACAATTGCAACTCTGACACGAGTCCAGCGCCACGCCAACCAGAGCGTGGATCGCCCGGTCGAAACCAGCCTCAGGGAGGGATTGGTGCTCGAGTCGTCGGTGTACCCCAGCGTAGCGTCCCAGAGCGTAGATCTTCCGAGCACGGAGCCCGCGGACCTGCTGGTCACGGGCATCGGCGGAGCCACGCCCAAGGCCGCATCCGTGCTCAGCCAGGCCCTCGACATGCCTGTCGAGACGGTGGTCGACGCCCTCTATCGCGCCCCCGCCCGGCTGCTGGCCGGACTGCCGGCGGCCGACGCCACGCATCTGGCCGGCGTCATCCGCACCCTGGGCGTCGAGGTGGCCGTGACCCCGGCCGGCCCCGCTCCGGCCCGCGCGCCGGCCGTGGATCTGGCGGGCGAGCTCATCGATCTGGACGCGGCCGACGCCGTCGGCCAGGTCCTGGGGCGGTTCCTCGGCATGGAGCCGAGCGTGGCGCTCGACCTGCTGCTGACCCCGCCGGGCGTGATCCTGGGCAATGTCACCGAGGCCACGGTCCGGGCCCTGGAAGCCGCCCTGCCCGCCGACGCCGTGCATCTGACCGCCAGCCGCCCCGACACCGCCGGCTTCGCCCTCTTCGCCAGCGGCCTGTCGCCCCTGCAGGTCGGCATATTGCGCCCGCGCCTGCCGGCCGGGGCCGAGATCGCCGCCGGCGGTTCGGCCACCGTGTTCGATCTGACCCGCGGCGAGGCCGACGGCCTGTGGCGGCGGCTGAAGGCTCCCGAGCAGGTGCGGATTATCGACCAGGCCTTCCTGCGCTTCTCCATCGAACTGGTCGCCGCCCCTGACGACGCCGCCGAGGCGCTGGAGGCCCTGGCCGGCGTTCCGGTCGAGGACTACGACCTGCTGCGCCAGGCCCTGCCGGTTCCGATCGAGGCGGGCGTCGCCTTCGCCGATCTCGAAGACCGGATGGCCGCCTACGAGGCCGCCAACCTGCATGTGCGCGCCGAGCTGGAGACCTTCGCTCACCAGGCGCTGGACATCCTGTCGGCCCCGGCCGCCCTGCTCGCCGAGTTCGGCCTGGCCGGCCCCGCGCCGCTGGCCACCCCGCCGATGCCCCGCCCCCACGCCCGCCTGCTGCGCCATCGGCTGGAAGCGGCCGGCGCCGAGGTGCTGTTCGCCGAGACCGTCCTATGAGCGGCCAGACCATGACCGCCCGCCCCGACGTCCATCGCCTGCACGCCGGCGTCGCCGAGGCCGGTAAGCTGCTGGCGCTGAAGGGCCGCCACGACGAGGCCCTGGCCAAGTATCGCGAGGCCCTGCGCCTGGCCCATGGCGTGCGCGCCCCGCAGATCTTCGCCCGCCACTACCTGCACTGCGTGCTCGAAAGCCTGGAGCGCACGGGCGCCCACGACCAGGCCGCGACCCTGGCCGGCGAGGCCGCCAGCAGCGCCGCCGCCGAGCTGGGCGACGGCACGCCCAGCGACTTCCAGCGCCGCGACCGCGCCTTCCTGCTGGAGCGCCTGGGCGTCAACCGGTTGAAGGCCGGCGACGTGGCCGGCGCCCGCGACGGCCTGGCCGCCGCCCTTGCTTTGGACGAAGGCCTGGGCCTGGCCCGCGACCTGCTCTCCTGGACCGCCCGGGGCCTCGGCGTCACCGCCGCCCGGCTGGCCGAGGCCCAGCGCGCCCACGGCTACTGGACCGTCCGCGCCGACACCGTCGATCGAACCCGCGTCTGTGAATCCCCCGTGTCGCCCCGGGAGCCGATGAGCAAGGAACCGATGCATGGCTGACGAGAACCCCATCGAGAAGATGACGCCCGGCCAGATCCTGGCCGACGCCAGCGTCGCCGAGTTCATCAAGGCCATGGGCCTGTCGATCGCCGACGCCCAGAAGGCGCTCGACCTCAACAGCCTGGCCCAGGTCGGCGAGTACGTGGAGCCCCGCCCGGGGCTGGGCGGCAAGAGCCTGCTGCAGCTGGGCCTGTCGCCGCCCTTCTACCACTACCAGCACGCCGACCTGACGGTCTCGATGCAGCTGACCATGAAGGTCGGCGAGGCCAGCGCCTTCGGCATCGGCGGCAAGCTGGACTTCGGCTTCGGCCAGGGCGGTCCGCAATCGCCGGCCAACGCCCGCGAGGCTCAGATCACGCTGAAAAGCCTGCCCGCCAGCGTCACGGTGGACGGCGCCAAGACCGACGCGGCCGGCGCCGACCTGGAGGCCGCCGCCGAGGCCGTGGCCCAGAAGCTGCGCACCCCGGCCGGCAAGTTCGAGCGGGCCTATGTCGAGGCCCAGCACACCAAGGTGCAGTTCAAGCTTGATCCCGACACCGCCAAGAACCCGATCAAGACCGACAGCGGCGTGGCCTTCTACGGGGCCGGCGAGTCCAGCGTCGGGGTGATCCGCATCGTCGAGACCCCCACCGCCGGCGCCAGCGAGGACTTCGTCCTGGCCGCCGGCAAGACCGCCAACGTCAAGAGCCAGGCCAACGAGCTGCTCTACGCCCGCGCCGTGGTCTCGGCGATCAACGCCCTGGGCGGCTTCAAGGCCAAGCTGCAGCGCGATCCGGTCGGCTCCACACTGCCGGTCGGTGGCGGCACCCTGGGCATCGCCCTCTTCGACAGCGGCAGCTCGGTGCTCAAGCCGGCCGCCACCGAGGAGCTGGGCCTGCTGGCCCGCACCCTGCGCGACAGCGGCTCGGTGGTCGACGTCATCGGCTTCACCGACCGCGTCGCCTCGCAGGACTACAACATCAAGCTGGGCGAGGACCGCGCCAATGCGGTCGCCAACTACCTGAAGAGCAACGGCGTCCCCGCCGCCCAGATCCGCAAGGTCGAGACCAAGGGCGAGGACCGCTGGGTCGGCGCCACCGACGAGGTCTCCAACCAGCAGTTCCGCCGCGCCGAGGTGCTGCTGGCCGACTCCAACGACCTGCTGATCATCGTCGACTCCGCCGGAACCCAGCTGCAGGCCACCCCCACCCCGGACAAGACCGGCGGCAGCGCCAGCGGCAACGGCTTCATCATCGTGCGCCACTTCACGGCCCAGGCCGTCGACGCCACGGCGGTCAAGGTCGGGGCGTCCGACACCTCGGTGGCGATCAGCGGGGCGGCGGTCAATTCCGGCGGCTCCAACTTCGCCGGCGACACGCCCGAGGCCTACGCCTTCAACCTGACGCGCGACGTCAACGCCGGCAGCGCCACCCACGGCGTGCGGGCCACCCGCCAGGGCGGGGTCGTGACCTTCGCCGACGCCAAGGACGTGGTGCTGATCAACCTGGTCACCCTGTCGGCCAACGACATCGCCCTGTCGGCCGCCGACGGCGCCAGCATCACCAAGGCCCTGGCCCCCATCGCGGCGGGTCCCACGGCCAGCGGCGACAAACCGAAGATCTCGGTCGCCGTCGGCCTGGCCGTCGACTACCGCACCAGCCGGCAGTTCGAGCAGTCGGTGAACGGCAACAGCAGCATCTCGGCCCGCATCGTCGCCGTGCCCGCGCCCGTCGAGTTCCTCGACGAGATCAAGACCTACCTGACGCCAGCCCCGACCCCGACGCCATGAGCGAAACCGCCGCCGTCACCCGGCAGCTGCTCTCCGCGCCGCTGCCGCAGATCATCGAGCGCCTGGGCGTCGCCATCGCCGAAGCCCAGGCCGCGCTCGACCGCAATAGCATCGCCACGGCCCAGGCCATGGCGACGACCGACATCGAGATCGGCGGCGAGACCCACAACCTGATCTCGCTGGGCTTCACGCCCACCTTCTACAGCTTCACCGAGGCGACGGTGGAGGCCAAGCTCTCGTTCAGCATGACCGAGAGCACCGAATTCGGCGTCTCGGCCGGCGCGAGCGTGGGGGTTAACACCGGCTTCGTCATGGTCGCCGCCTCGGTCAACGTCAGCTACGCGCGCAAGTTCTCGGTCAGCGCCGAGGGCATGAGCTCGATCGCGGCCCGGCTGGTCAGCCTGCCGCCCCCCGAAATCCTCGAAAACCTGCTGCGCAGGATCAGCGAACCCACCACCGTTTAGGAAGGAGACGTCATGCCGTCGATCGGAAGAGAGCTGTTGAACGTCCCCATGGGGGACATGATCCGCCAGATGGCCTTCGCCATCGCGGAAGGCCAGATGAAGCTCGATGCCAACAGCATCGAGGTGGCCGAAATGATGGGCGGCCTGCAGGTCGTCACCGACGACGAAGGCAACCAGACCTTCGACGACAGCCGGATCTTCTTCGGCTACGACCTGATGACCGTCCAGCAGGCCGAGGCCTTCATCGCCACCGATGACGCGATCTCCGGCGGCAATATCGACGCCCTGTCCAAGGTCATCGCCAACCAGAAGAAGAACGCCCAGGACAACGGCGAGAGCCTCGACACCACCCTGATCCGGGTGCCGACCCGGCTGTCGATGCTGGAGCTGGGCTTCTCGCCCACCTTCTACCAGTTCGTCGACACGATCATCGAGGTGAAGATCGCCATCAAGTTCACCTACACCCGCGAGACCACCCGCTCGTCGCGCGACACCAACCAGACCAACACCAAGAGCAACAGCTTCTCGTTCAAGCTGTTCCGCGGCAAGTTCGGCTCCAGCAACACCACCCAGGTCTCGACCAGCCAGGTCGACGCCTCCTACTCGGCCAAGTACAGCTACACCGCCGAGGGCTCGAGCCTGCTGCGCACCAAGCTGGTGCCGATCCCGCCCCCGGCCATCCTGGAAGAGCGGATCCGTCGTCAGCTGGACGAGGAGATCGAGCGCCGCAAGCGCCTGCTCGACAAGTCGCTGGCCGAAAACAAGAACTAAACCCCGGACGGAGAACGTCCCATGAGCGTGGGCCAAGAACTGCTCGCCGTCCCCTTCCCGGAGATGGTCCAGCGCCTGGGCGTGGGCATAGCCACCGCCCAACTGCAACTCGACCTCGTGTCGCTGCGCATCGCCCGGCTAATGGCCGGCTACGACGAGGACGCGGACGAGGAGAAGGAAGGCGACGGCGCCAAGTCGAAGACCTATCTGGTCAAGTTCGGCGACGGCCAGGAATACAGCCTGCTGGAGCTCGGCTTCACGCCGACCTTCTACCAGTTCGTCGATACGGTGATCGAGCTGAAGATGTCGATCTCGTTCAAGTCCGAGACCGAGATCAAGCGCAGCAGCAGCAACACCTCGGTCAAGGCCGGGGGGCTGTGGACGCCGTTCGGCGGCGGCGGGGCGGTCAGCGCCAGCAGCGTCAGCGCCAGCTATGCGGCCAAGTACCAGTACAGCGCCGAGGGCTCGAGCCTGATGCGCACCAAGCTGGTGCCGATCCCGCCGCCGGCCCTGTTCGAGGAGCGCGTGCGCGGCCTGATCGAGCAGCGGCGCGCGGCCGAACAAGAAGGCTCCGGATGAGCGATCCGCCCTGGAAAGACGCCCTGCGCCGCGCCAAGGCGCCGTCTCCGGCCGCGCCGACCCGCGCGGCCGCGCCCCGGTCTGCGTCGGCGCCGGCATCGACAGGCTCTCGCGGCGCCGATCCCTCGACCCTGTCGCCGAACCTGGCGCGGCTGATGGCCGAGCGGCAGGCGCTGGAGTCGCGGATGTCCCAGCTGACCGGCCAGGGCGGCCTGGGCGATCCGCGCTACGCCGTCACGCCGCTGGACCGCCGCCGCGCCGAGCTGGACCGCTGGGGCGCGGGGCGCGACGCCGCCCGCGGCGCCGCCGGCCC
>NZ_JBXAQX010000011.1:0-193899 GCF_058807655.1 Caulobacter sp. GW821-FHT12A07 | reverse complement strand
CCCCCCCCCCCCCCCCCCCCCCCCCCCCCCCCCCCCCCCCCCCCCCCCCCCCCCCCCCCCCCCCCCCCCCCCCCCCCGCCGCTATCAGCGCCGTGACGGAGGGGGCGAGTGACGGAGCGCCGTGCGCGCGGCCGCCCCCTCCACCACGGAGCCTGTCCTCGGGCGCGCGCTTCGCGCGACCCGGGGGTGGTCCCCCTCCCCCGCTGACGCGGGGGAGGAGAAAAGAAAAGGGCGGCGCCTTTGCTGGCGCCGCCCTTCCTAGTCTTCAGTTCGTCGTCCCGATCAGAAGGGCGACTGGACCGAGAGGCGGACCCCCTGGCTGTCGCTGTCCTTCGACACCGAGTTGTCGAAGTCCAGACCGATCTTCCAGCCGCTCTTGACCGTCAGGTCGGCCCCGAGCTCCAGCCGCAGCTGGTCGCGGTCGATCGGATCCACCGCCAGGCGGTAGGTCGGCCCGCCCACCCAGTCGGTGTAGCTGAGCATGGCGTCAGCGGCCTTCTCGAAGTCGTGCGAGTACTCGACCCGGAAGCGCGGCGCCAGCAGGCCGGCGGCGGTCTTGCGGGCGAACTCCCCGCGCAGGCCCAGCGTGCCGGTCAGGCTGCGCACGGTCTGCTCGTGGTAGGTCAGACCGTAGGGTCCGCCGCCGTTCTCCGAGAAGGCGTCCAGAACCGACCGGCTGTAGGCCATGCGCCCGTAGGGCGACAGCAGGCTGGTCGGGGTCCGGTGCTCGTACCCGAAGGTCAGAGCCAGGAACGTCTGGTCGCCGTCACGCTTACCGGTCACCAGCTCGCCCGTCGTGGTGACGTAGCGGCGGCTGTCGAAGTCGAGCGACCCGAAGCCGACGACGCCGTCGACGAAGGTCTTCTCGCTCGGCTGCAGGCTGGCGTAGAGGCCGGCGCTGTAGCTTTCGGCCCGGCTCTTGGTGCCGTTCTTGCCGACCCGGCTTGAGTCTCGGCCGTAGCCGAGGCCCACACCGAAGGCGAACTGCCCGTTGACCCGGTAGTCGACGCCGGCGGTGAGACCGTCGGTCGTGAAGCGGAAGCCGCTTTGCGAACCGACCGTGTCACGCATCCCGAAGTCGGCCGAACCCGCGGCCCACACGCCCCAGCGCTGGGGACCGGCCTGGCCGTCTTCGCCGTCGTTCCCGGGCGCCGCGTCGGCCGACGAGGCGGCCGGCAGCAGCGGCGAGGACGGATCGGCCGCGTCGTTCATGCCGAGGCTGGCGTACTTGCGGAACCGCTCGCGCGCTTCCAGCCCGTCTTCCCGCTCGGTGTTGCCGCCGCGGACGCTGACCCCGAACCCGCGACCCGCGCCACCGCCGTTGTGCAGTTGCTCGAGGCGACGGCTGAAGTTGCTGATCTGGGCGTCGGCGAACCGGATGGCCGCCGCGTCCTGAGCCGCGACCAGACCCTTCACTTCCGGATCCTGCGAGGGATCGGGACGAGCCGTGACGATCACGTTGATCCGGCCGGGGGCCGAAGTCGCGAAGGCGTTGCTCAGCGTGTAGGTCACCACCGCCGTGCCCGCGAAGGCGTTGTCGGGGGTGAAGGTCAGGGTGTAGGCGCCGGTCGAGGGGTTGGTGATGACCGCCGCGCCCGAGTTGGCCGGGGTGATCGCCACCACCGCCGCGCCGATGAACGGCCCGCCGCTGGCGTTGGTCACCAGGTTCACGACCGCCTTCTGGCCGGCGAGGATCTCGACGGTGATCGGCGGGGCCGTGAGCGGCGCCGGGTTGACCGTCACCGTCACCGGCACCGGATCAGAGGCCCCGAAGGGATTGTTGATCCGGTAGGTGAAGGCGTCGGCGCCCGAGAAGCCCGCGGCCGGGGTGTAGACGATGTTCAGACCGTTGATCGTGGCCGTGCCCTTGGTCGGGGCGGTGGCGACGGTGACGCTCGTGAACGGGCTGCCCGTGGCGCCTTGGGTCGCCGCCAGGGTGGCCGATTGGCCGGCCAGGACGGTGATGACCTGAGCGGTCTGGGTCGGCGTGGCCAGCGGGGTGACCGTGACGGTGACCGTCGCCGGACCGCCCGTGCCGCCTTCGCCGGTGGCCGTGTAGGTGAAGGTGTCCGTACCGAAGAAGTTGGTGGCGGGGACGTAGTTGACGGTCAGGGCCGACACCGTCGCCGTGCCGTGGCTCGGGGCCGTGGCGATGGCGATGGTGCTGATCGGACCGGTGTCGTTGGCGGTCACCGCGATGTTCACCGTCGCATTGGCGGCGAGCGTGGCGGTGTCGTTGACGACGACCGGGGCCGGGGCGGCGACGGCGACGCTGATCGCGGCCGGCGACGAGGTGCCCCCAGGACCGGTGGCGGCGTAGGTGAAGCTGTCCGAGCCATAGTAGCCGGGGTTCGGCGTGTAGATGATCTGCACCGAGCCCGAGCCTTGCGAGTGCATCCGCGACGCCCCTCCGCTGACCGTCGCCGTGCCGTGTTGCGGCGCTTGGACGATGATGACGGTGTCGTAGAAGCCGTCGATCAGCGGCGCGACGTCGATGGTGGTCGGCGCCCCGGCCGGGGTCGAGGTGTTGGTCGGTTCGACCACCGGCGGCGGCGCCACGTTGACCGACAGGGTGACGGAGACGCTGGCCGAGTAGGGACCAGAGCCGCCGGCCGAGTCGGTGGCCGTGACCGTCAGCGGGAAGTTGCCGTCATCGGTCGGCGAGCCCGAGAGCACGCCGGTCGAGGTGTTGAACGACACGCCCGTCGGGAGGGTCCCGGTGAGGGCGTAGGTGTAGGGGGCCACGCCGCCGACCCCGTGGAAGGTCTGGCTGTAGGCGGTGCCGTAGTCGGCCGTCGGCAGCGAGGTCGGCGTCACCGACAGGGTCGGCGCGGCGATGGTGATCGAGAAGGTCGCCGAACCGGTGGCGCCGTAGGCGTCGGTGGCGGTGATCACCGTGCTGTAGGTCCCCCCGGCGGTCGGCGTGCCCGAAAGGACGCCGGCGGTGCTGAGGGTCAGGCCGGGCGGCAGGCCCGTACCCGTGAAGGTGTAGGGAACCGTACCGGTCGTGGCCGTGAAGGTCGCGCCGGCGTAGGCCGCCGCCACCGTGCCGCCCGCGGGCGAGCCGGCGACCACCAGGACCGGGGCGGTCACGGTGATCGAGACCGTGGCCGGAGCCGAAGGCCCGCCGGCGTTGGAGGCGGTGTAGGTGAAGGTGTCGGCGCCCGAGTAACCGGCCGTCGGCGTGTAGAGGAAGGTCATGCCGCTGACCGTGGCCGTCCCGTGAGCCGGGGCGGTGGCGACGGTGACCGAGGTCGCCGGCACGCCGCTCAGGGCCGGGGTGACCACGTTGTTGCTGCTGTTGGCGGCGACGGTCGTGGAGACCGCCCCCGGCGTCGGCGGCGCGGGCACGTTGACGACCAGGCTGTAGGAGTTTTCGACGATGTAGGGTCCGCCGCCGGTCGTGGAGTCGGTGGCCCGGATGAAGACGTTGAAGGTTCCCGTGACGGTCGGCGTCCCCGAGAGGGCGCCGGTGGGCGACAGGGTGACGCCGGTCGGCAGCGTGCCGGACGTCACGGTGTAGGTGTAGGGCGCCGTGCCGCCGGTGGCGGTGAGCGTCTCGTTGTAGGCGGCGTGCTGGGTCGCAGCCGACAGGGTGGTCGGGCTCATGTTCAGGGTCGGCGCATCGACCGTGACGTTATAGACCCGTGACCCCGTGTAGGGACCCACGCCGGTGCTGGAGTCGGTGGCGGTGATCGTGAAGCTGAACGAACCCGAGGCCGTCGGCACGCCCGAGAGCAGGTCGCCGGACAGGGTGAGGCCGGCCGGCAGAGCGCCGGCGGTCACCGCGAAGGTGTAGCCGCTGGTCCCGCCCAACGCGGTGATCGTCTGGCTGACCGCCGTGCCGACCACGACCGTGCCCAGGGTGGTGGGCGAGACCGTGATGGTCGGCGCCGAGACGGTCAGGGTGTAGCTCCGCACGCCGGTGAACGGCGCGCCGGTCCCCGTCGAGCTGTCGGTGGCGGTGACGTCGAAGGTGAAGGTCCCGCCCGCCGTCGGCGTGCCCGAGAGCGCGCCGCTGGTCGACAGGGTGACGCCGGCCGGCAGGGCGCCGCTGGTCACCGCGTAGCTGTAGGGCGCGGTGCCACCGCTGGCGGTGATCGTGGCGACGTAGGCCGCGCCGATCTGGCCGTTCGACAGCGAAGTCGGAGCGACCGTGATCGTCGGCGCGCCGATGACCCAGGTGTAGGCGCGCGACCCCGTGTAGGGACCCGTGCCGGTGCTGGAGTCGGTGGCGGTGATCGTGAAGTTGAACGAACCCGCGGCCGTCGGCGTACCCGAGAGCGCGTCGCCGGACAGGGTGACCCCGGCCGGGAGAGCGCCCGCGGTCACCGCGTAGGTGTAGCCGCTGGTGCCGCCGGTGGCGGAGATCGTCTCGCTGACGCTCGTACCGACCGCGACCGAGGTCAGGCTGGTCGGCGAGACCGTGATGGTCGGCGCCGCGATGGTCAGGCTGTAGGACCGCACGCCGGCGAACGGCGCGCCGGTCCCCGTCGAGCTGTCGGTGGCGGTGACGTCGAAGGTGAAGGTCCCGCCCGCCGTCGGCGTGCCCGAGAGCGCGCCGCTGGTCGACAGGGTGACGCCGGCCGGCAGGGCGCCGCTGGTCACCGCGTAGCTGTAGGGCGTGGTGCCCCCGCTGGCGGTGATCGAGGCGCTGTAGGCCGCGGCGACCGTGCCGTTGGCGAGCGAGGTCGGCGACAGCGTGATCGTCGGCGAGGCGACGGTGATGCTGTAGGCGGCCGCGCCCGTATAGGGACCCGAACCCGTGCTGGAGTCGGTGGCGGTGATCGTGAAGTTGTAGGTTCCACCACCCGTCGGCGAGCCGCTGATGGCGCCGCCGGTCGACAGGGTCAGACCGGGCGGCAGGCTGCCGGCGGTCACTTGGAAGGTGTAGCCGGCCGTGCCGCCGCTGGCGGTGACCGTATCGCTGTAGGCGGTGGCGATGAGGCCGCCGGCCAGGGCGCCCGAAGCGGGCGACAGGGCGATCGACGGCGCGCCGATGACCAGGGTGTAGGTCTGCGTGCCGCTATAGGTGCCGCCCGCGGTCGCGTCCGTCGCCTTGATGGTGATCGGGAACGACCCGCCTTGCGTCGGCGTGCCCGAGAGCACCCCGCCGGTCGTCAGGGTCAGGCCGGCGGGCAGAGTCCCGCTGTCGAGAGAGAAGACATAGGGAGTCGTGCCGCCGCTGGCGGTGATCGTCTGGCTGTAGGCGGCGGCCACGGTCCCGGCCGGCAGGGTCGAGGGCGACACGACGATCGTCGGAGCGCTCACCGTGATGCTGTAGGCGGCCGAGCCCGTGTAGCTGTTGCCGCTGCTGTCGGTGGCGGTGACCGTGAAGTTGTAGGTCCCCGTCGACGTCGGCGTGCCCGAAGCCACGCCGCTGGTGTCCAGAGACAGGCCCGGAGGCAGGGCGCCGGCGGTGACGCTGAAGGTCGTCGGCGTGACGCCGCCCGTGCTGGTGAAGGTCTGGCTGTAGCTGACGCCGGCCTGGCCGCCCGGCAGGGCGCCCGCGGCGGGCGACAGGGTGATGGTCGGCGCGGCGATGGTCAGGTTGGCCGAGGCCGTGCCGGTGTAGCTGCCGTTGCCGCCCGAGCTGTCGGTGACGGTGACCACGACCGTGGCGGTGGTCGCCGTGGTCGGGGTGCCGCTGATGACGCCCGAGCTGTCCATGGTCAGGCCGGCGGGCAGGCCCGTGGCCGAGAAGTTGTTGTAGGGCGGATTGCCGCCGCTGATGGTCACCACCGAGGAGCCGCTGTTGTAGACGGCGCCCACCGTGCCGGTGGAGGCCGGCAGGGTGACCGAGAACACCGGGTCGTCCACGGTCACGAAGACCTGGCCGACGTTCGACGTGCCGCCGGCGTTGGTGGCGACGTAGTTGAAGGTGTCGGTGCCGCGGAAGCCGACCGGCGGGGTGTAGCTCATCAGGCCCCCGCTATCGACGCTGACCGTAGCGCCGTAGGACGAGGCGCCGACCTGGTAGCCGGTCGGGCTTTCGGTGGCGTGCGGAGCCGCGCTGAAGGTCGTCGCCGTGGCCGAACCGCTGTTGTAGGTCAGGCCGTTGATGCTGAAGGACGAGACCACCGGCGCCGGCGGCAGGCTGACCGTCAGGGTCGCCGTGGTGTTGGCGTTGTAAGGACCCGCGCCCAGCGAGCTGTCGGTGACGTTGACGGTGACCGTGAACACGCCGTTGGCCAAGGGCGTGCCGCTGATGACGCCGCCGCCAGCGTCGGTCAGGCCCGAAGGCAGACCGTTGATGCTGTTGACGGTGTAGCTGGCCCGGCCGCCCGCGAAGGTCACGGCGGCGGCGCCCGAATTGTAGACGCGTTCGACGGTGCCCGTGCTGGCCGGCAGGGTCAGGGTGATCGTCGGATTGCCGATGGTCACGGTGACCGTGGCCGGCGCCGAGGTGCCGCCGACGTTGGACGCCGTGTAGGTGAAGCTGTCGTTGGCGTTACGGTAGCCGACGGGGGGCGTGTAGGTCGCGATCCCGCTGCTGTTGACGCTGACGCTGCCGCCTTGAGCGGTCGTCGCCGAGCCGACAGCGTAGTTGGTCGGCGTGCCGCCGCCCGTGATGTAGAGCGACAGGTCGATGTTGGTCGTCGCGTTCGAGCCGGTGTTGTAGGCGACGATCGAGCCGTAGGTCTGCGAGCTGCCGACCGGCGGCGCGACATAGGTGTACTGGTCGGACGCGCTGGTGGCGCTGGTCCCGCCGGGCGTCGTGACGGTGATGTCGTAGGTGCCCGCCGAGTTGGCCGGCGACGTCGCCGTGATCTGGCTGTTGCTGTTGATCGTGTAGGTGGCGGTGGTCGCGCCGAACTTCACCGCGCCCGTGCCCGGAGCCGCCGCGAAGCCCGTGCCGGTGATGGTCACCGTCGTGCCGCCCGCGGTGGGACCCGAGGTCGGCGACACCGAGGTCACCGTCGGGGCACTGATGTAGGTGTACTGGTCAGACGCACTGGTGGCGCTGGTGCCGCCAGGCGTCGTGACGGTGACGTCGTAGGTGCCCGCCGAATTGGCCGGCGACGTCGCCGTGATCTGGGTGTTGCTGTTGATCGTGTAGGTGGCGTTGGCCGCGCCGAACTTCACCGCGCCCGTACCCGGCGCCGACGCGAAGCCGGTGCCGGTGATGGTCACGGTCGTGCCGCCGCCCGTCGGACCCGCCGTCGGCGAGACCGAGGTCACGGTCGGGGCCGAGACGTAGGTGTACTGGTCCGAAGCGCTGGTGGCGCTCGTGCCGCCCACCGTGGTCACGGTGATGTCGTAGGTGCCCGCCGAGTTGGCCGGCGACGTCGCCGTGATCTGGGTGTTGCTGTTGATCGTGTAGGTGGCGGTGGCCGCGCCGAACTTGACGGCGCCCGTACCGGCCGCGGCCGCGAAGCCCGTGCCGGTGATGGTCACGGTCGTGCCGCCGCCCGTCGGACCCGCCGTCGGCGAGACCGAGGTCACCGTCGGAGCGGTGACATAGGTGTACTGGTCGGCCGCGCTGGTGGCGCTGGAGCCGGCCGGCGTCGTGACGCGGATATCCACCGTGCCAGCCGAACCGGCCGGCGCGGTCGCCGTGATCGAGGTGGCGCTGTTGAACGTGAAGCCGGTCGCCGCCGTGGCGCCGAACGTCACCGCGGTGACCCCGGTGAAATTGGTGCCGGTGATCGTCACGGACGTGCCGCCGCCTGTCGGGCCCGCCGTCGGCGAGATCGAGGTCACCGTCGGCAGGGCCGAATAGGTGAACTGGTCGGACGCACTGGTGGCGCTGGTTCCGCCCGGATTGGTGACGCGGATATCCACCGTGCCGGCCGAGCCGGCCGGCGAGGTCGCCGTGATCTGGGTGTTGCTGTTGACCGTGAAGCCGGTCGCCGCCGTGCCGCCGAACGTCACGGCCGTGGCGCTCGAGAAGCCGGTGCCGGTGATGGTCACCGAGGTGCCGCCCGCCGTGCTGCCGGTGGTCGGCGAGACCGCGGTCACGGTCGGGGCCGCGACATAGGTGTACTGGTCGGCCGCGCTGGTGGCGCTCTGGCCGCCGGCGGTGGTGACGCGCACGTCCACGGTGCCGGTGCCAGCCGGCGAGGTCGCGGTGATCTGGGTGGCGCTGTTGACCGTGAAGCCGGTCGCCGCCGTGCCGCCGAAGCTCACCGCCGTGGCGCCGCTGAGGTTGGTGCCGGTGATGGTGACGCTTGTGCCGCCCGCTGTCGGTCCGGCCGTCGGCGATATGCTCGTCACGGTCGGCGGGGCCACGTAGGTGTACTGGTTGCCGGCCGCGGTGGCGCTGGTGCCGCCGGTGGACGAGGTGACGCGGGCGTTGACCGTACCAGCCGAGCCGGCGGGGGCCGTCGCGGTGATCTGGGTGGCGCTGTTGACCGTGTAGCCGGTCGCGTTCGTGCCGCCGAAGGTGACGGCGGTGATGTTGACGAAGTTGGAGCCGGTCAGAACGACGCTGGTGCCGCCCGCGGTCGAGCCGCTGGTCGGGCTGAGCGAGCTCACCGCCGGCGGAACGTTGAGGTTCACCGTGATGCCCACCGACTTGGTGGCGTTACAGGTGGCCCCGCCGCCGTAGGACGGACAGGTATAGAGCGTCAGGGTCTCGCTCGCCGGCGCGTTGGCGTTCACCGACATCAGGGTCACCGTGAAGATGTCGGTGGCCGAAGCGTCGGAATAGGCGCTATTGGACCGGAACTTGTAGGTCGCGTTCGCTGTCGTGACCGTCGTGTCCGCGGATGGATAGGGGTAGATGTTGCTGTACCCCTCCCCCGGATAGTCGATCCCGTTCTCGCCCTGGATCGAGTGGATCCCGGTCCAGAAGCTGTCGCCCGCATAGGTGATGAAGATGTCGCAGCTGCTGGCGTTCAGCGTCTGCGTGGCTCCCACCGAGGTGAAGGTCATGGCTGAGAGGGTGCAGTCAGCGGCTCTCGATTCCGTTGGAGTCCCGAGGCTCGCCCCCAGAAGCACGGCGGCGAAGACCAATGGAACGGCGAGAAGTTTGCCGAACCGGGACGCGAACGCCGAAAATATCTTGGCGAACACGGACGAAGATTCCGCGGCCGGATAACCGGCGCGAAGCATGCTGACGCTTTTCAAAAGCCGTCCCCCAAACGCACCGCCCCCGCGGTGCACAATCCAAACGCGTTTCGCGGCCAAAACGCACAGCCGCCCCATCTCAACGCTAGAGCGAATTAATTGCCCGCTCCAGTGCATTTATGCACAGATTTCAAAAAATTCGCATTCTTTGGTTGCGACTAGTCCGGAACCTGACAGTCCAGACAAAAACCGAGATCTCGGTTTTTCGCTTTACAGTTGATTTTATCCCGGGCCATGCTTGGCCTGGGCGCGCACTCCTTGCGCGTCTATCCCGGGGGAGGGCTATGGCAGAATTCTTCATGGGCCAGGTCATGATGACCGGCTACAACTTCGCGCAGAAGTATTTCGCCTTCTGCAACGGGCAGCTTTTGCCCATCAATCAGAATACGGCGCTATTTTCGCTGCTGGGTACTTATTACGGCGGCAACGGCGTTTCCAACTTCGCCCTACCCGACCTGCGCGGCCGAACGCCGGTCGGTTTCGGCAGTTCGGTGGATCCGTCCTGGCAGCCGGCGCCCTATCAACTGGGCACGGTCACGGGCGTGGAGAACGTCACGCTGCTGACCAGCAACCTGCCGTCGCACACCCACACGGCGACGGCCACCACCCAGGTAGGCGGCGGGCGCAACCCGACCGGCGGCCTGTTCGCGACCTCGAGCGTCAGCACGACGTCGGCCTATGTGGCGCAAGGCGGAGGCTCCCTGCAGCCGCTCTATCCGGCCACGATCGGCGTGACGGGCGGCACCCAGCCGCACCCGAACCTGCAGCCCTACGAGGCCATCACGTTCGTGATCGCCCTGTCGGGCATCTACCCCTCGCGCAACTGATCAGCCGTCAAAACGGAGTTCTAAAATGAGCCAGCCGTATGTCGGCGAGATTCGTGCGTTCGGTTTCTCGCGCACGCCCACGGGATGGTTTCCCTGCGATGGACGACTGCTGTCGATCGCGGACTACCAGACCCTCTACACCCTGCTCGGCACCACCTTCGGCGGCGACGGGATCACCACCTTCGGGATTCCGGACCTCAAGGGCCGTCGCCCGATCCACTGGGGCACCCTGCCCGGCGGCAGCACCTATGTTCTGGGCCAGAAGTCGGGCACGGAAGAAGTGACGCTGATCACCCAGCAGATCCCGGCCCACAACCACACCATGGTCGCGGTCGCCGGCGCCTCCACCGCCATCACGCCCGGGCCTACCCTGTTCCCCGGCACGATCGGCGGCACCGATACGCTCTATCTGCCGGACGCCGCGGGCACGACGGTGGTCGCCATGGACACCGAGGCCGTCGGTCTCACGGGCGGCAGCCAGCCGCACGAGAACTGCGCCCCGACCCTGACCGTGTCGATCTGCATTTCCGCCTTCGGCATCTTCCCGTCGCAAAACTGAGCTGGAGATCCAACCATGAGCGAACCCTTCGTCGGCGAGATCCAGCTCTTCGCCTTCAGCTACGCGCCCTACCAGTGGGCGCTGTGCAACGGCGCCACCCTGGCGATCCAGCAGAACACCGCGCTGTTCTCGCTGCTGGGCACCTACTATGGCGGCAACGGCAGCAGCACCTTCCAGCTGCCGAACCTGGTCAACCGCGGCGTCGCCAACCAGGGCACGGGCGCCGGCCTGTCGCCCCGGACGATCGGCGAGACCTTCGGGACGTCGAGCGTCACCCTGACGACCACCACGATCCCGCAGCACACCCACGCCTTCCAGACCTACAGCGGCGGCACCGCCACGCGTTCGGCCGCCCCCACTTCGGGCGCGCTGATCTCGCAAGGCGCCACCAAGGTGTTCCTGGCCGCCCAGTCGCCCAATACGTCGCTGGCGCCCAACACCATCCTGCCCACGGGCGGCGGTCTGCCGCACGAGAACAACTCGCCGCTCCTGGCCCTGAACTGGTCGATCGCGCTCTATGGCGTCTTCCCCAGCTTCAACTGACCTGACGGCGTCGGCGGCGGGACCTGTCCCGCCGCCGAACCTCGCGCCCGTAAACTGGCGAGCGAAGGGCCTGGCCCTTCGCTCGATCCGTTTCGAGGACACGTTCTTCCTTCGCGACCTCTATGCCGACCTGCGCGCCGAGGAACTGGCGGCCGTCGACTGGCCGCCGGCCCAGAAGCGCGCCTTCACCGACAGCCAGTACGACCTGCAGGACGCCCATTTCGGCCGCGCCCATCCGCACGCCTGGCGGCTGATCGTCGAGCGGCGCGGCAAGGCCGTCGGCCGGCTCTATCTGGACGACACGCCCGAAGGCCTGCTGGTGGTCGATATCGGCCTGCTGGCGCTGGTGCGAGGCAAGGGGATCGGCGGCGACCTGCTGAAGGCCGCCCAGGCCCAGGCCCGTCGCCAGGGCTCCCCAGGCGTCTGGCTGCACGTGCTGAAGGACAATGTCCGTGCACGGACGCTCTACGGGCGCCTCGGCTTTACGACCACCGGCGAGACCGCCACCCACTGGCGGATGGACTGGCCGGCGCGTTGAGAGCGCCTGCGCGCGCTCAATGCGTGCGCTCCTTGCGCTCCTCGGCGTCGTCGTCCTCGCCCACCTTCTCCTCGACCGCGGCCGAAAAGCGCTGGAACGCCCCCAGCGCGACCAGGATGACGGACGCGGCGAGCAGCAGCATGGTCGGATAGACCAGCAGGGCCACGTCGGTGCGGGCGGTCTTGAACACCACGACCAGCCCTTCGAGGAACAGGGCGATGACGATGGTCGACAGGAACTTGGTCAGGCTGCGCCGGGCCTCGGCCGCGCTGCGCTTTTCCTTGCCCCGCCGCACCTCCTCCTCGAACAGGTACTTGGCGACGTCGAAGACGGCGATGGCCACGATCAGGTAGCCCAGGCCGTCCAGCACGGCGTCCGCTCCGTCGCCTTGAGCCTGGCGAAGGCTCTGCAGCACGTCGGCGAAGCCCAGCGCCACCAGGGCCAGGGACGCGATCATCAGCAGCAGGCTGGCGCCGGCGAAGGCGGCGCGGATCAGAAGGTGCATCGGCTCCGGCTCGCCTTGGAGGTCCCGACACAACGCCCGGGCCGGAAAGCCGTTTCGCGCCGGTCAGGCGGCCGCAGCCAAAGAGCCTAGAACCCGAACTCCGGCTGGGCCGCGCCCGGATGCTGGGTCTCGGGCAGGTGGCAGGTGAAGGTCGAGCCGGCGCCCGGCTCGCTCTCCAGGGCCACCCAGCCGCCGTGCAGCTCGACCAGCGCCTTGACCAGGGCCAGGCCCAGGCCCGGGCCGCCGCGATCACGACCGACGAAGCGGTCGAAGATGTGGGCCTGGACGTGGAAGGGCACGCCCCGGCCGGTGTCGGTCACGTGCAGCTTGACCTCGCCCAGGGCCCGCGTGGCCGAGATCGTCACCTTGCCGCCCGGCGGGGTCTGGCGCAGGGCGTTCTCGACCAGGTGGTCGACGGTCTGGTTCAGGCGCTTGGCGTCGCCACGGATCAGGCCGACCTCTTCCTCGCAGATCACTTCCAGGGTCACGCCGCCGATCTCGGCGTCCTTGCCGCCGCGATCGAAGGCGCCTTGCAGCAGGTCGCCGACGCGGATGTCCTCGATCTCCAGCGCCATCTCGCCGGCGTCGATCTGGGCCATGTCGAGCACGTCGTCGATCGAGCGGGCCAGCTGGGTGGCGGCCGCGCGCACGGCGGCCACGTGGCCCTTGCCGCGCTCGTGCAGGCCCTCGGCCCGCTCCAGCAGCTCCGAATAGCCGATGATCGTCGTCAGCGGGGTGCGCAGCTCGTAGGAGACGTTGCCGACGAAGTCGCGCTTCAGCCGCTCGGCCTCGGCCAGGGCGGCCGAGCGGTCGGCCAGGGCGCTTTCCAGGTGGCGGGTGTCGGTGACGTCGGCGAAGGCGATCAGGGTCGCGCCGTCGGGCAGCGGCCGGCTCTGGTAGACGACGATGCGGCCGTCCGAGGTGCGCACCTCGCCCGAGGTCGGCGCGCGCATCTGCGGATCCGGATCGGCCACCCGGCCCTTCAGCTCGCGCCAGAAGGTCAGGTCGTGCAGGCGGCGCACGCACAGCTCGACCACGCCCTCGAAGTCGCCTGCGGCCTGGAGGGCCAGAGGCGTGACGTTCCAGAAGGTCTCGAAGGCCTCGTTGTGCAGGCGAAGGCGGCCGTCGGAGCCGAACACGGCCACGGCGTCGTTCAGCTTGTCCAGCGTGGCCTGCTGCACCTGGATCAGGGCGTTGTACTGGGCCTTCAGGCGCAGCTCGCCGGTAATGTCGGAATAGAGCAGCAGCATGCCACCCAGCGGGTGGGGCTGGCGCACGACCTTGAGGGTCCGCCCGTCGGGCAGGTCCCACAGCTCGTCGGCCTGGGGACCGAGATCCTCGTAGCGGGCCAGTTCGGCGGCCTTCCACTTGGCGTAGTCGACCGTCTCGGGCAGGCGGCGGCGCTGGCGCAGGCGATCGAGCACCTCGCCATGGGTCGGCCGCTCGGCCAGCCACGCGGGCTCCAGGCCCCAGAGGTCGGCGAAGGCGGTGTTGTGGAACGACAGGCGGCGGCTGGCGCTGAAGATCGCCACGCCGTCGGCGATGTGGTTCAGGGTCTCGTCGTGGGCGGCGACGTGGTTCTTCAGCGTCTCGCGGACGTCTTCGACCTCGGTGACGTCGGCGCTGAACACCCCGGCCCCGCCGCCTTCCAGCGGCTTGACGGTGAAGCGGAAGGCGCGCCGGCGGCCGTCGATCGGCGTCCAGCGCACGGTCTCGCGGCGCTCGCCCTTGGCGGCGGTCTCGACGGCCAGGGCGTCGACGGCGCGGTCGAAGGTCTTGCCGTCGCGGGCGGCCTGCTGGGCGTTCTCCACGCCGGTGGCGCGCAGATAGGCGGCGTTGGCCCAGGTCGGGGCGCCGTCGGCGGCGGCGATCCAGGCCGGTTCGGACAGGCCGTCGACGAAGGCGGCGAAGCGGGCGGCGCTGGGCAGGCCCGCGTCGCCGGTCTGGGCGGCCAGGCGCAGCCAGGCCAGAGCGCCGGCCGCGCGGCCTTCGACGATGACCCGGCCGCCGGGACCACGGGCCTCGAAGGCGCAGGCCTCGCCGCGCTCGAACAGGGTCTTGAGGCGGGCGGCGTGGTCGGGATCGCCGACGGTCAGGGCCTGGACCACCGCGTCGGGGGTCGCCGCGACGCCCAGCACCTGGGCGCAGGCGGCCAGGCTGTCTTCGCCGGAGACGAGGCGGGCGGAGCCGTCCTCGACCGCGACCAGGGCGTTGTCGAAGGCCTCGGACGAGGCCTGGGTGGCGAGCGAGCCGCTCTCCAGCTCTTGCAGGCGGCGCAGCATGGCGGCCATGCGGGCGTCGAAGGCGCGCCGCTGGGCCAGGGCCCACAGGGTGGCGCAGATCGCCAGGCAGACCGCGCCGGCCGCCGCGGCCAGGATCAGATCAAGCGATGTCATCCGGCGTGTCGCTAGGCCCCAACAAGGCGGAAAGGTCGAATCAGATTTGGCAGCTTAGACCGCGCGCGGCGAGAGCGCGATCAGCCCTTCCTCGCGAGCCAAATGATGCTTGTGTGGGAAGCAACGCATTGCGATCTCAGCCAATCAGCTTCGGACATTCGCGCTTTGCAAGGAGGCACCCACTAGCCCCATTCAAAGTTTTCTGGACGCCGGCCGCCCCACAAATCGCCCGACAAACATTTGTACCATATGATCTTTTTCAAAGAAAATAGCCAAACAACCTACTACCAATTGGCTGCATTTTGCTCGATTTGGAACATGCTTAACTAACTTATTTGGCAGGGCGAATTACGGCAATTGAGGTTACTCGGATCGGCCATTTAAATTGATGGTTAATTTGAAATTCACCAACAAAATAGACCTATTTTTTACTTACAGGTAACCCGCACAGCGTCACCCTTGGCGTCACCGCCATCGTGGCGGTTACCTAGGAGGCTGAGGCATGAAGCTCAGAATGAAGATCGACATAGAGTTGGCGGGTGACCTGTCAAAGGTCACCCGCCTAGCCCGATACCTGGCCACCGCGTCGGCAATAGCCTTCACGGGTTACGTCCTGAATTTCTAAAGTTCGGACCCAGGTTCGGACTGTCGCGCCCGCCGGGTTCAGCGGTGGGCGCGACATGATTCTATCATAGACTCATTCGACGACGCTCCCTAGCGCGCCGGCACTTTGTCGCTGGGCGTATTCGGCCCGCCGTGTCTTTACATGTGGCGATCAATCATGTCCCGACGCGCCACGTTTCAAGTCGGCGCCGATAGCTCTATCTGAGAACCATGACCTGGACCGACCGCCTCGCCCCCTCGCTGGACGACTTCGCCGCCCTGGCCAAGGCCGCCTTCGACGCCCTGCCCGAGGACTTCCGCCGCCTGACCGGCGACGTCGTCTTCCGCATCGACGACTTCGCCACCGACGACGTGCTGGCCAGCCTCGGCATCGAGGATCCGTTCGAGCTGACCGGCCTCTACCAGGGCGTGGACCTGTCGCGCCGCTCGGTGCTGGACACCCTGCCCAACCCGTCGATGGTGTTCCTCTATCGCCGCCCGATCCTGGACGAATGGACCGAACGCGGCGACGTCACCCTGGGCGAGTTGATCGAGCACGTGCTGGTCCACGAGATCGGCCACCATTTCGGGCTGTCGGACGACGACATCCACCGCATCGAGGACGAAGCATGAGCCTTTTCCCCGTTCCTCTGTTCGACGCCGACACGTGGCGCGAGCGCATGGACGAGCGCTGGTTCGAAAGCGGCGTGGCCATCGCCGAAAAGGGCGACGTCGACCTGGTCGCGATCGAGGACGACGCGGTGACCGCCCACGTCACCGGCAGCGCCGGCGACCTCTATGTGGTCGAGCTGCGCAGCCCCGCCGGCGAGGGCCGCTGCGACTGTCCGGGCTTCGAGAAGTTCGGCGCCTGCAAGCACCAGGCGGCTGTGGTGGTCGCGTCCAACGCCCTGGACGAGCCGGCCCTGCAAGCCGTGCGCGACCGCATGGCCCGCCTGCGCGACGGCCTGGCCCTGGACAGCCGCGAGGCGCTGGTCGAACGCCTGATCGATCTGGCCCGGCGCGATCCGAAGGTGCTGGCCAGCCTGGAAGCCTGACGGCGATAGCTAAAAGCAATCGATCAATAGTTCTGAGCAATACCTGAGGATAAAACGGCGATTATCGCCCGGTTTCGCTCAATGATCGGTGCGTAAAAGCACAATATCCCTCGTCACGAGAGTTTGCGATTGAATATCACGGATTCTGCGCAATACTTTCCGCAGATTCGTCGGAGGTTGATGCAACACCGCTGACGACTGGCCGCCCGACGCTCCACGACGTGGACGCGTGGCGGTCAGCCGCGTTGCGAGAGATTGCGTCCCGTGTTCACCCCTCGCGCCAAGGTCGGCAAGCCGGAGAACAAGACCCTCGTGGTCCTGCTGTCGGTCTTGCAACTGACGGCCGTGGTGCTGGTATGGCTGGTCGCCCTGGTTCCCGCGGCGCTGGCGGCCCTGGCCGTCACGCTGTGGAAGGCCAGCCGGCCGGCGCCTCCGGGCAAGTTTCCACCAGCCTGAACCCGCTTTTCGAGTCCCCGTCCCGTCCATGGAACTGCGCCACGTCCGCTATTTCGTCGCCCTTGCGGAGGAGTTGAACTTCACGCGGGCGGCCGCGCGCCTGGGCATCGGCCAGCCGCCGCTGAGCCAGCAGATCCGCGACCTTGAGACCGAGATCGGCTATCCGCTGTTCCTGCGCCGCCCGCACGGGGCCGAGCTGACCGAGGCCGGCCGCGTGTTCCTGGCCGAGGCCCGCCAGATCCTCGAGCAGGCCGACCGCGCCCTGCAGGCCGCCCGCCGGGCCGGCGGCGGCCACGTGGGGGCGCTGCGGGTGGGCTTCACCTCGTCGGCCAACTTCCACCCGGCGGTGACCGAGGCCTTCGCCGTCTTTCACTGGAAGTATCCGGACGCCAGCCTGATCGTCGAGGAGAGCCATTCGGCCCGCCTGGCCGAGCGGCTGCGGCGCGCGGAACTGGACGCGGCCTTCGTGCGGCCGGGCAATGTCGCGGCCGAGGGGCTGGACCTGCTGCCTCTGGGCGAGGAGCCGTTGGTGCTGGCCCTGCCGGCCGGCCATCGGCTGGCGACCCAGGCCCGGGCGCCGGTGGCGGAGCTGCGCGGCGAGCCGTTCGTGATCTTCTCGCAGGGGATCGGGCGCACCTTCCTGGGCCTAATCCGGCAGGCCTGCGCGCAGGAGGGGTTCGAGCCCGTCATCGCCCAGGAGACGCCGCACATCGTGGCGATGATCAATCTGGTCGCCGCGGGCCTGGGCGTGGCCATGATCCCCGGCTCGATCGCCCAGCTGGCCGTGCGGGGGGTGGTCTATCGCCCGCTCGACGGCGCGACGCCGCGCGTGCCCCTGGCCCTGGCCACCCGGGCCGGCGACGCCTCGCCCTTGGTGCGCAACTTCCTGGAACTGATCCCGCAACCGGCGGCGAAGGACTAGGCCGCGCCGCCGCGCCTGTGCCATAGCTGGGGCGATGATCGAGACCGAAGCCCTGTTGCACATCGCCTGCGAAGCCGAGCAGGCCGGCGACTACGCCCGCGCCCGAGAGGGCTACGCCCGCTGCGCCGACCTGGGCGACATCACCGGCCTGACCAACCTGGCCTACATGCACGACACGGGTCTCGGCGCCCCGCCCGACAAGGACGAGGCCATGCGCCTCTATCAGCGGGCCTGGCGGCAGGCCCGCTGCACGGTCGCGGCCAACAACATCGCCATCCTCTATCGCGAGCGCGGCGACCACCGCGCCATGGTCCGCTGGTTCGCGCGCGGCGCGGCGGCGGGCGACGACTCCGCCTGCCTGCAGCTGGCCAAGTGCTACCTGCAGGGCATCGGCGTGCGGCGCTCGGTCGAGGCGGCCGTGCGGTGCCTGGCCAAGGTGCTGTCGTCCGACACCGTCTACGAGGACGACGCCGACGAGGCCGAGGCGCTGATGGAGCAGTTCCGGCCGCGCCTGGCCTAGGGCCTTATCGACGGTCAGCTGTTCGCGACCTTCAAATCCGTGCCTCCCCGCGAAGGCGGGGACCCAAGCTGGATTTCAGGATGAGGCGCGGCCGTGGGTCGAACCCAACCTCGGCTTGGATCCCCGCCTTCGCGGGGATGCTCGGTGAAAAATGAGCCCAGGCCGCCGAATGCCGATCCGCCTCAGACCAGCACGCTCTCCACCCAGCGCGGCACGACCTCGCCGGCCGGCCCGTAGAGGCGCTCGTCGAAGGCCCGGGCGTTGTCGGAGGGCTCCAGATTGATCTCGCAGGTGCGGATCCCCATCCGCCGCGCCTCGCCCACGAAGCCGGCGGCCGGATAGACCGAGCCCGAGGTGCCGATGGCGACGAAGAGGTCGGCCTCCTCCAGGGCGTCGAAGATCTCGTTCATGAACAGCGGCGTCTCGCCGAACCAGACGACGTGCGGCCGCGCCATGCCGACCTCGCCGCAGGCTTCGCAGACCGCCGCCGCGTCGAGCGGACCCGGATCGGGCCGCGTCGCCTGGCAGGCGTGGCAGCGGGTGACGGCCAGTTCGCCGTGCATGTGCACGACCTCGGTCGAGCCGGCCTTCTCGTGCAGGTCGTCGACGTTCTGGGTGCACAGAAAGAGCCGCCCGCCCCGCGCCGCCAGCTCGGTCTGAAGCCGCGCCAGGGCGAAGTGCGCCGGGTTGGGCGCCGCCCCGGCCAGGTTCTCGCGGCGGGCGTTGTAGAAGGCCCGCACCTTGGCCGGATCGCGAGCGAAGCCCTGCGGCGTCGCCACTTCCGAAAGGTCGTACTGGGTCCACACCCCGCCCTCGTCGCGGAAGGTGCCCAGCCCGCTCTCGGCGGAAACCCCGGCTCCGGTAAGCACGAAGACGTTCAAGCCCATGGCGGCGTTTCTCTTTCTGCTTCAAGCGACTGCGGCAAAGGTGACGCCGTCGTCATTTTTAATTTGACCGTACCGGAAGTTTGAGTGGACAGTGTTCACTCGGATAGAGGCCCGCGCCAGACGGGCCCTCTCCGCGCCCACAGGAGAGGAGCCGACCGTGACGGACAAGAACATCACCAAGGACGCCATGTATGACGCCGTGGCGCCCGACGACTTCGAGTCCATGCTCGAGCTCGACCGGTACAACAACCGCTCGACCGCTTTCGACAAGATCATCTCGGCCACTCACGACCACTTCTGGGACCCGCTCGACAAGGCCTATATCGATTTCGACGAGCCGTTCGACATGGAGAACCAGCCGCTGGTTCCCGAGGAACTGGTCATCGCCCTGTCGACCGACTACGTCTCCAATCACCTGTCGGATCCCAAGCAGCGCACCCGCTTCATCAACCAGTCGGTGCTGCGCAGCTTCTCGTCGATCCTGCACGGCGAGCAGGGCGCGCTGAACCTGTCGGCCAGCCTGTGCCACGTGCTCAAGGACCAGGGCGCGCAGGAATACGCCGCCAACCAGACCCGCGAGGAGGCGCGCCACGTCACCGCCTTCGCCAAGTACATCAAGGCCCGCTGGGGCAAGCCGGTCGAGTGCGGCCCGGCGCTGAAGACCCTGCTGGTCGAGATCATCGCCGCCCCCGAGGTCTACAAGAAGATCATCGGCATGCAGATGCTGGTCGAGGGCCTGGCCATGGGCGCCTTCGCCACCTTCTTCAAGGAAATCCACGATCCGCTCGGCAAGAAGCTCTTGCAGCTGGTGATGACCGACGAGGCCTTCCACCACAAGTTCGGGAAGATTTGGGCCGACCGCACGGTGCCCAAGCTGACGCCCGAGGAGCACGCCATCATCGAGGACTGGGCGGCCCACTGCTTCCAGACCCTGCTGTTCAACCTCGTCTCGCCGCACCAGCAGCTCGACCTCTACCGCGAGTTCGGCCTGGATCCCGACAAGGTGGTCGAGGAGTACGGGAAGATCATGACCGACGACCTGCGTCGGGAGAACATGAAGGAGCAGACCAACATCTTCCGGGTGCTGGTGAAGACCCTGCTCAACGCCGGCATCATCACCGACCGCACCAAGGCCTTCTACGCCATGTACGTCGACCTCGACGAACTGCGCGCCGAGGGCGACCGGATGGTCGGCGACGACATCGCCGAGGAAGGCATCCGCCACCTGCAGGCCATCAACTTCAAGGACCGCGTCGCCCCGGTGACCATCGCGGCGGAGTAATTGGAAACCCCTCTCTCTTCGAGAGAGGGAGGGGCCCGCCGCGCAGCGGTGGGAGGGTGAGAGGTTTCACCGCTGGCCGGTAAACCTCCGCCCCTTTTCTGCTTTTCCTCGTCATCCCGGCCGAAGCGAAGCGTAGAGCCGGGACCCAAGGGCCGCCGCAGTGCGCTGGCGACCTTGAGGGCGGTGAACACGACCGCCGAGCCCAGTCCCCCTGGGTCCCGGATAAGCCCTGCGGGCTTTCCTGGATGACGAAGAGGGGGCGAGATCGGACAGTTTGTTACCTCTCACCCTCCCACGCCTTCGGCGTGGGCCCCTCCCTCTCTCAAAGAGAGAGGGTTTCCGCGTAGGGGAACACCCCCGCGCCGCCTTGCGTTTGCTTCCGTTCGAGGGATGAACTTGAGCAGGGCGAAAAGCCCGCCTCCCCAGGCAAGCAGCAAGGGGGCAAGCAGCAAGGTGTCGGAATGCGAGCAGGCCTGATCACCATCGCGGCGGTCGTCACCGCCCTTACCACCATGGGCCCGATGCTGGCCTTCGCCGGCGCACAGCCGCCATCCAAGCCGGTGGCGGCGGGCTTCTATACGGGCAAGTGGTACGAGATCGCCCGCACCCCCAATTCGGGCCAGCGCAACTGCGAGGCCCCGACCACCGAGTTCACGGCCAGGACCGCCGACAGCTTCTCGGTGCGCCAGGTCTGCCGCCGCGACAGCGCCGGCGGCAAGGCCCGCACCTTCAACACCACCGGCAAGATCGTCGCCGGATCCGAGAACGCCAAGTTCTCGATGAGCTTCCTGGGCGGCATGAAGAAGCAGGAATACTGGGTGCTCGACCGGGCCGACGACGAGTCGTGGGCGATCATGGCCACGCCCGGCGGCAACTTCGTCTGGCTGCTGTCGCGCAAGCCGGTGATGGACGAGGCGGCCAAGGAGGCGGCCCTGGCCCGGGTCAAGGCGCTGGGCTACGCCAAGCTGGTCTTCCCGCAGCAGCCGGAAGCCTGACGCATGCGGCGCGTCTCCCCGGCCATCGTCGGCGCGATCCTGCTGGCCTTGGGCGCGGCGGCCGCCTGCGCCGCCCGCCCGACCGGCAATCCCAGCCCGCCGCAGCCGGCCAAGAGCGTCGAGCTGAAGCGCTACCTCGGCCTCTGGTACGAGGCTGCCCGCTACGACTTCCGCTTCGAAAAGGGCTGCGACGGCGTCACCGCCGAATACGCCCTGCGCCCCGACGGCCTCGTGGAGGTGCGCAATACCTGCCGCCAGGGCGGTCCCGAAGGGGTCGAGAAGATCAGCCTGGGCAAGGCCAAGCTGGCCGACAAGGTGACCGGCGCGAAGCTGAAGGTGTCGTTCTTCGGCCCGTTCTTCGTCGGCGACTACTGGGTGCTCGACCACGCCGACGACTACAGCTGGTCGATCGTCGGCGAGGGCAGCGGCCGCTATCTCTGGCTCCTGACCCGCGACAAGCCGACCCCCGCCCTGACCCAGCAGCTGACCGACCGCGCCGAGGCCATGGGCTACGACGTCTCGCGCCTGCGGGTGACCAAGCACGCGCCGGGCTAGGGCGAGCGCCACGGTGGCGCTCGCCCGCCGGTCGTGGCAGGTTCGCTCCCGTCATCGACGGGGGCGTCCATGGAACGGAAAGTCATTGAGAGCGCGCGGTGGAAGCTGGCGCTGGGCCTGGCCGGCAGCTTGGCCTTCGTGGCGCTGGGCGCCTGGCTGATCGACAAGGCCAAGGACGACGAGCGCCTGATGCCCTGGCTATGCATCCTGTTCTTCGGCTTCTGCGCCGCGGCCTTCCTGGTGCAGCTGCTCAAGCCCCAGCGGCTGGTGCTCGACCCCGACGGCTTCCAGGTCGAGGGCGGGCTGAAGCCCGGCAAGAAGGTGGCCTGGGGCGAGGTGGAGGCGTTCTTCGCCTGGAAGCTGCCCAAGGGCGGGACGATGGTCGCCTGGCGACTGCGCGAAAAGCCGCGACAGCACGCGCCCGTAGGCAATTTCGGGCGCGGCCCCGGCGTCGACGGCGTCCTGCCCAGAACCCTGACCGTCGGGACCAAGGCCCTGCTCGCCGAGATGGAGGCCTGGCGTACGCGTGGGACCACGAACAGACCCGTCGCCCCGCCGATCCTGGTGGAGTAGCCGCCGGCCCTAGGTCGGCGGATCGCTGCGGGTGCGGGCGTAGCGGGCGAACTTCGCCGTGGCCTGCTCGCCCGCCTCGGCGATAGCCTTGCGCTCCTCGGCGGGAACCTGGGCCAGCGTACGGGCATGGTCCCAGATCGGAGCGCCCCAGGCGCCCGCCTCCGAGCGCAGGGCGTAGGCCCAGATGCCCGGCGCGACCGGCGTCGCCCGCGCGTCGGGCCGGCGCAGGAAGCCGGCGACCAGGTACTGGCCGTTCGACTTCACCCGCAGATAATAGGCGTTGGGCGACCCGCCGGTGGGCGCGCGCTGGGGATCGATCGGCAGGCTCCCGTCGCCGCCGAGCACCGCGCGCAGCTCGCGTCCAAGATCGACCGCGCCGGCGGCGGGATCCTCCGTGCCCAGCGGATTGCCTTCGCGCATCAGGGCCTGCTCGGCCTTGGGCGCACCGATGATCACCGTATAGTCCCCGTGCTCGGCCCGCCGGGCCCTGTCGGCGAACGGCGGCTTGCCGGTGCGGGCGCGGTAGGCCTCGACCAGCTCGGCGATCTCGTGCACGTCGGCCATGCGCTTGGCGTCGGCGTCGGTCTGGAAGGCGTCCTCCACGGAGGCGGCCTTGGCCTTCAGCACAGCCACGCCGCCGACGCCGGCCACGGCCAGCGCGACGGCGGCCAGAATCCAGGTTCTTCTCTTCAAGACGATCTCCCCCTCGCCCGCCGCTATAGCGCGAACCGCAGGTTGGTCGAGGCCGAAAGGCGCCCGCCCGCCGTGCATCGAGCAGACGCCGCCCGCTTGCATGGCGAACAAAGATGGAACATGGTGACGACCATGGACGTCGTCGTCGACATCGCCCTCTCGCGCTCGGACATGTCCCGGCCGGAGACCACCCTGGCCGTCACCCGCGGGGCCGCGCGGCTGCTGGTCGACCTGGGCTACGCGCCCCTGGCCGAGGTGACCCTGCCCAACGGCCGGCGGGCCGACCTGATGGCCCTGGGCCCCAAGGGCGACATCGTCATCGTCGAGGTGAAGTCGGGGCTGGAAGACTACCGCGTCGACCGCAAGTGGGGCGAGTACGCGCCCTATTGCGACGCCTTCCACTTCGCCGTCGCCCCGCACTTTCCGGATGGGATCCTGCCGGAGGAGCCGGGCCTGATCGTCGCCGACGGCTTCGGCGGGGCCGTAGTGCGGGCCGCCCCTGTCACGCCCCTGGCGCCGGCCCGGCGCAAGGCCCTGACCCTGGCCTTCGCCCGCCTGGCCGCCCTGCGCGCCGCCGGAGTCGCCGCCGAGCGCCTGTCGATCTGAAAATAAACCATCCCTGCGACATTCTGTCCGAACACAACTCAAGATGACGCCAAAGCAGGGGAAGGACCCACCCTGCCCTATAGGGAAATGCCGATCTAGAGTTGTTCATTGGTCGACTACCGGACATTCCTGGTTAGTCGGATAACGCCGTGATTTAGGCGGCGTTACCTCTTCTTTACGTCCGGCGCGCGATCACCCCGCTCATAAGCCCAACAAAGGGCAGGGGATTTCAACAGAATGTCGAAGACGAAACCCGCAGCGGCGCTGGCCGCGGCGCTCCTCACCATCGCGCCTCTGAGCGCTCACGCCGACGCCGCCAAGGACCTCCAGATCGCTGGCCGCGCGCTGACCTTCCTCGAGAACGGCCCCACCGGCAAGCAAGTGCTGGGCGTGGTGTTCGATCCGTCCAAGCCCGCCTCGGTCGCCGAGAAGAACGCCGTCATGGCCGCCATCGGCGGCGGCATGAACACCGGCGCCCTGACCCTGACGGCCAAACCGGTCGAAGCCGGCGCCGTCTCGGGCGTCAGCGGCGTGGCCGCCCTCTATGTCACCACCGGCGTCAACGTCGGCGCGGCCGCCAAGGCCAAGAAGATCATCACCATCGGCTCGGACGCCTCCTGCGCCGCCAGCGGCGCGTGCGTGATGAGCGTGTCGGCCGACCCCAAGGTCGAGATCATCGTCAACCGTTCGGCCGCCGCGGCCGTCGGCGCGGTCTTCAAGTCCGCCTTCCGCATGATGATCCGCGAAGTCTGATCCCGGCCAGCTAAAGAGACATAATTCCATGAAAAAGACTCTCCTGGCCGGCGCTTCCGCGGGCCTCCTCGTCGCCGCCGCCTCGGCCGCTCACGCGCAATCCATCGACTACGGCTCGCTCGAGCAGCTGTTCAACGAACCGGTCACCACCAGCGCCACCGGCGCCCCGCAGCGCTCGACCGAAGCGCCGGTGGACATGACCATCATCTCGGCCGCCGACATCCAGCGCTCGGGCGCCACCGACCTGCCGACGATCCTGTCGCGCGTGGCCGGCCTCGACGTCGAGAGCCGCGGCGCCGGCGCCTCGGACGTCAGCGTCCGCGGCTACAACCAGGCCATGTCGCCGCGCCTGCTGGTGCTGATCAACGGCCGCCAGGTCTATCTCGACCACTACGGCTACACCGCCTGGGCCACCCTGCCCGTGCAGCTGTCGGAAATCCGCCAGATCGAAGTGGTGAAGGGCCCCAACAGCGCCCTGTTCGGCTTCAACGCCGTCGGCGGCGTGGTCAACATCATCACGGTCAACCCGAAGTTCGACGACACCGGCGACATCACCCTGCGCACCGGCTCGGCCCGCTACGGTGAAGTCTCGGCCGCCAAGTCGTTCAAGGTCGGCGAGCGCTTCAGCGCCCGCGTCTCGGCCGGCGCGGCCAAGTCGGACGAGTACGAAAACACCGTCGGCGTCGCCAAGAGCCAGCTGAACGACCCGTCGCGCGTCACCGCCAACATCGACACCGTCACCCAGCTGACCGACAAGGCCGAGCTGCGTGTCGAGGGTTCGTACTCGAACGTCCAGGTCAGCGACATGCTGTCCAACTACGCCTACTCGCCCAGCAAGTACCTGACGAGCTCGGTGAAGGGCACGCTGACCGCCGAGACCAAGGTCGGCCAGCTGCAGCTGTCGGCCTACCAGAACGACCTGACCGCCAAGCACCTGATCCTCGGCCAGAACGCCCGCTTCGAGAACCAGATCCGCGTCGTCTCGGTGCAGGACCTGTTCAAGATCGGCGCGAAGCACACCCTGCGCGTCGGCGCCGAGTACCGCCACAACGAGGTCAACACCGCCCCGATCGGCGGCGCGCAGGTCAGCTATGACGTGCTGTCGGCCTCGGCGATGTGGAACTGGGCGATCACCGACAAGCTCGCCTTCACCGCCGCCGGCCGCTACGACAGCCTGGACCTGTCGCGCGAAGGCACGTTCCCGGCCGGCTCGCCGCCGCTGGGCAACGGCTACTGGGACCGCAAGATCGAAGAGCCGAGCTACAACCTCGGCCTGGTCTGGCGCGCCACCGACGTCGACACCTTCAAGGCCACCGCCGCCCGCGGCGTGCAGGTTCCGACCCTGGTCGACCTGGGCGCCCTGCAGGCCCGCGTCACCGTCGGTCCGTACACCATCGGTCTCGCTGGCAACCCGACCCTCGAGCCGGCGATCATCACCAACTACCAGCTGACCTACGAGCGCGCCCTGCCCGCTCTCAAGGCCGAAGTCAGCGCCAAGGCCTTCGTGCAGAAGACCGAGGACGTGAAGGGCCAGCCGACCTCGGCCCAGATCGACGTGGCGGCGACCCTCGTCAGCCTGCCGGTGCTCAGCTACCGCAACATCGGCGACAGCAAGATGACCGGCTTCGAGCTGGCCGCCTCGGGTCAGCTGACCGGCGGCTTCCGCTGGAACGCCGACTGGACCCACACCGAGGTCGACGACGAGCCGACCGCCGGCTTCTCGCCGGTGCTCCGCACGGCCGCCTACGCCGAGACCACCCCGGAAAACCGCGGCAACGTCTCGCTGGGCTGGACCGGCGGCGCCTGGACGGTCGACGGCTACGCCCACTTCGTCGGCGAGCACCGCGCCTACGCGCTCTACAGCGCCGCGGCTGCGCCGAACCTGGTGGACATCGACGCCTACGCCGCCCTCGGCGGCCGAGTGGCCCGCGCGTTCGACCACGGCGTGACCGTGGCCCTGAGCGGCCAGAACCTCGGCGACAACCGCCAGCGCCAGAGCGCCGGCCTGGAAGTCGAACGCCGCGTGTTCCTGAGCGTCAGCAAGACCTGGTAAGCGTTTCGGGTCTCCCGAAAACCGGAAAGGGCGGCCTGAAAGGGCCGCCCTTTTTGATTCAGCCTTCTCCCCTTGCGGGAGAAGGTGGCGGCGAAGCCGTCGGATGAGGGGTCTCTCAAACTTGGGACGCCCCACCCAGCCGATCCGCCCTACGCGGCGTCGAGGTCTGAGAGACCCCTCACCCGACCTCCTTCGGAGGCCACCCTCTCCCGCAAGGGGAGAGGGATCACCAGTCGTCCTTTTTCTTCTTCATCAGGGCCAGCAGGCCCGGATACGGCCCCTGCCCCGTGCGGTAGAGGCACCACTCGTCGTCCTTCTTGCAGGCGCCGTCGAAGAAGTCCTTCTTGGACTGGTCGATCACCGCGTACATCGGCGCGTCCTTGGCCTTGATCCCCAGCTTGTCGTCGCAGGCGGCGCGTTCGGCCTTGGTCAGGCGGTAGAGGTCGGCGTGGTTGCAGCCGCCGCCTTCGCGGGCGGCCTGGCGCAGCGCATCGCCGCCGGGCGTGGGCGTGCCGCGCGACTTGAAGCCTGGCGGAGCGACGGCGGCGCGGGGCGCGTCGGGCGCGGCCGGTGCCGGCGTCGGAGCGCTGGCGACTTGTGCGGGCGTTTGGGGCGGCGGCGGAACCACGGCGTGGGCCGGAGGCGCGGCGGCGGAGGTCTGCGGCGCGGGCGCGGCGTCCGGGAGCCGCAGATGCGCCAGCGGCGGCGGGGCGACGTCGACCAGGTCGACGATCAGGCTCTGCGGCTCGACCGGCGGCGGCATGATCTTGATACCGCTGACCAGGGCGACGCCCAGCAGCACGTGCAGGCCGCTCACCGCGATCAGGGCGAGGGCGAAAGGCCTTCTGCGGCGAGCTGTCGATCGCCTACCGGCCATCCCGAATCCTTACCTCCGCGCAACAGGCGCGAGGCGTTCCCGTTACAGAGCCCATGGGGCGCGAGGATGTCGGCAATGATGCGGCGGCGAAAAGAAAAGGCCCGGCGTCGCCGCCGGGCCTCCTCATTTCACCTTGCGGGCGAAAGCGACCTCAGGCGGCCGCCTTCTCCTTGACGCCGAAGCGGCTGTAGAAGGTCTCGCCCTTGGCGGCCATCTCGCGCAGCAGGGCCGGCGGGGCGAAGCGCGCGCCGTAGGACGCGGTCAGCTGGTCGAGGGTCTCGACGAACTTGGCCACGCCGATGCCGTCGATGAAGCTGACCGGGCCGCCGGTCCAGGGCGCGAAGCCCCAGCCCAGGATGGCGCCGACGTCGGCTTCACGCGGATCGGTGATCACGCCTTCCTCGAAGCAGCGCGCGGCCTCGACGGCCTGGCGGTACAGCAGGCGGGTGCGGATCTGCTCGATCAGCGCCTTGTCGGCCTCGGTGGTCTTGACTTCAACCAGCTCAGAAAGGCCCGGCCACAGGGTCTTGGGACCCTTTTCCGGATAGTCGTAGAAGCCCTTGCCGTTCTTGCGGCCGTAGCGGCCCAGGTCCTCGACCATCTTGGCGATGATCGCGGTGAACGGGCGCTCCTCGTACTTGTCGCCGAGGTCCTTCTTCGTCTGGACGGCGATCTTGTGCGACAGGTCCAGCGCGACGTCGTCGTGCATTTCCAGCGGGCCGCGCGGCATGCCGGTGGCGCGACCGACATTGTCGATGATCGCAGGCGCGATGCCGTCGCTGAGCAGCTCCATGCCTTCCTGCACGAAGGTGCCGAAGCAGCGCGACGTGTAGAAGCCGCGGCTGTCGTTGACGACGATCGGGGTCTTCTTGATCTTCAGCACGTAGTCGATCGACTTGGCGATGGTCGCCTGGTCGGTCTTCTCGCCGAGGATGATCTCGACCAGGCCCATCTTGTCGACCGGCGAGAAGAAGTGGATGCCGATGAAGCTTTCCGGACGGATCGAGGCTTCGGCCAGGCCGGTGATCGGCAGGGTCGAGGTGTTGGAGCCGAACACGGCGGTGTCGGCCAGCTCAGCCTCGGCCAGCTTGGTGACGGCGGCCTTGACGTCGCGGTTCTCGAACACGGCTTCAACGACCAGGTCGCTGCCCTTGACGTTGGCGTAGTCCGACGTCGGATGGATGAGGGCCAGGATGGCCTCGCCCTTCTCGGCCGTCAGCTTGCCGCGCGAGACGGCCTTCTTGACCAGGCCTTCGGCGTAGCCCTTGCCCTTGTCGGCGGCTTCCTGCGTCTGGTCGATCAGCACGGTCTCGATGCCGGCCATGGCTTGGACGTAGGCGATGCCCGCGCCCATCATGCCGGCGCCGAGCACGGCGACCTTCTTGACGTCGTAGTACGGCACGCCGGCCGGACGGCCCGAACCCTTGCCCAGCTCCTGAAGCGACAGGAACAGGGTGCGGATCATGCCCTTGGCCTGCGGGGTCATCAGGGTCTTGAGGAAGTAGCGGGTCTCGATGCGGATGGCCGCGTCGAACGGAACCTGCAGGCCCTCATAGACGGCCTTCATGATGTTCTGCTGGGCCGGGTAGTTGCCGTAGGTGTTCTTGCGCAGCATGGCGTTGCCCATGATGAACACCTGGGCGCCGGTCGGGGTGTAGGGGCCGCCGCCGGGGATCTTGAATTCCTTCTTGTCCCAGGGCGCGACCGGGTCGCCCTTGGTCTTGATCCAGGTCTTGGCGGCTTCGACTTCCGTACCGGCCGGCACGACTTCGTGCACGACCTTGGCGCCGAGCGCCTCGGCCGGCTTCATCGACTTGCCTTCGAGGAGGTACGGGGCAGCAGCCATGACGCCCATCAGGCGCGTCAGGCGCTGGGTGCCGCCGCCGCCCGGCAGCAGGCCGACCTTGGCTTCCGGCAGGCCCAGCTGCAGCTTCGGCAGGTCGGCGACCACGCGGTAGTGGGTGGCCAGGACGAATTCCAGGCCGCCGCCGAGCGCCAGGCCGTTGATGGCCGCGGCCACCGGCTTGCCGCTGGTTTCCAGGCCGCGGAAGGCCTTGTTCAGCGCGAAGCCGGCGTCGAACGCGGCTTGCAAATCACCGCCGCCCAGGCCGCCATTGCCGCCCAGTTCACCCAGGTCCGCGCCGGCGCAGAAGCCGGTGGTCTTGCCCGAGGTGATGACGACGCCCTTGATCTCGGCGTCGGTCTTGATGCGCTCGACCAGCTCGCCGACTTCCTTGATCACCGAAGCGGTCAGGGTGTTCATCGAACGGCCGGGGACGTCGAAGGTGACCAGGGCGATGCCGTCGCCGTCGACCTCGATCTTGAAGTTTTCCATGTTCTCTTCTCCAGATCCGCGGGGACTGGAGGGAGGAGCGCGCCGCGCTCACCCCCTCAGTCGCTCCGCGACAGCTCCCCCAGAGGGGGAGCATCGGGTTGTTATGATCAGACGCGTTCGATGACCGTGGCGGTGCCCATGCCGGCGCCGACGCACAGCGTGATCAGGGCGGTTTCCTTGTCGGAGCGTTCCAGCTCGTCGACCATGGTGCCCAGGATCATCGCGCCGGTGGCGCCCAGCGGGTGGCCCATGGCGATGGCGCCGCCGTTGACGTTCATCTTCTCGTGCGGGATGTCCAGCGCCTGCATCATGCGCAGGACGACGGCCGCGAAGGCTTCGTTCAGCTCGTAGAGGTCGATGTCGGCGACTTCCATGCCGAGCTTCTTGAGCAGCTTCTCGGTGACCAGCGACGGGCCGGTCAGCATGATCGACGGCTCCGAACCGATCGAGGCCATGCCCTTGATGCGGGCGCGGGCCTTGAGGCCCAGCGCGTCGCCCATTTCCTTGGTGCCGATCAGCACGCCGGCGGCGCCGTCGACGATGCCCGAGCTGTTGCCCGCGTGGTGCACGTGGGTCATGCGCTCGACCTGCGGATAGCGCTGGGTGGCCACCGCGTCGAAGGCCATCTCGCCCATGCCGGTGAACGAGGCGTTCAGCGAGGCCAGGGTCTGCATGGTGGTCGAGGCGCGGACGGTCTCGTCGTGGCTCAGGATGTTGAGGCCCAGCTGGTCCTTCACCGGCACGACCGACTTGGAGAAGCGGCCCTCGGCCCATGACTGGGCGGCGCGGCGCTGGCTCTCGACGGCGTAGGCGTCGACGTCGTCGCGGCTGAAGCCGTAGAGGGTGGCGATCAGGTCGGCCGACACGCCCTGCGGCATGAAGTAGGTCTTGAAGGCCGACGACGGATCGGTCGGCCAGGCGCCGCCGTCGCTGCCCATCGGCACGCGGCTCATGCTCTCGACGCCGCCGCCGATGGTCAGGTCGGCTTCACCCGAGATGACCTTGGCCGCGGCCATGTTCACGGCTTCCAGGCCCGAGGCGCAGAAGCGATTGATCTGCACGCCGGCGACGCTCTCGGCGTAGTCGGCGGTCAGGACGGCGGTGCGGGCGATGTCCGAACCCTGCTCGCCGACCGGGGCGACGCAGCCCAGGACGACGTCGTCGACCTTGGAGGTGTCCAGGCCGTTGCGGTCGCGGATGGCTTCCAGGACCTGGCTGGCGAGGGACAGGGCGGTGATCTCATGCAGAGAGCCGTCCTTCTTGCCCTTGCCGCGCGGGGTGCGCACGGCGTCGAAGATGTAAGCGTCGGCCATTGAATGGCTCCTTCCTGCGATCTTTTAAGTGTGTTGGCCCTGAGGGGCGTTTTCGAACACCGGCTCGACGCGGACTTCAGTCCGAACCGAGTTGGCGATGAAACAGGCGTGGTGGGCGGCCTCGTGCAGGGCCGCCAGCTTGGCTTCGTCGGGCGCGTCGCCCTCGAAGACGATGTCGGGACGAAGGGCGACATGGCTGACCCAGTGAGCGCCATGCTCGTTCTTGGTCATCGTCCCCTCGGCCTCGTCGCGATAGGCGCTGATGAAGAAGCCGGCGCGACGGGCCAGGTCGAGGAAGGTCAGCATGTGACAGGACGACAGCGCCGCCACGAACATCTCCTCGGGATCGACGCCCGCCGGGTCCGACCAGGGCAGCGGCACCACCGACGGCGAAGCCGAGCCGAGCGCCGTCACGCCGCCGTCGAACGACAGGGTATGGGCGCGGCTGTAGCGGCCCTTGGGGAAATCCGCCCCGGCCTCCAGCTTCCAGTCGATGATGGCGACGTGGGTCGACATCACTTCTTCCAGGCGCCGATCGGCGACTTGTGGATCGGGGCGCAGGACAGGCCGCGCGCGCCGGCCTTGGCCGAATAGACCACCCGCTGGCCGAACTCCGGCGCGGGCAGGCGGCAGGGCGTGAAGCCCGGCGTGTTCACGGTCAGGGTCCAGGTGGCGATCTTGGAGCGCAGCAGGTTGTTGCACTGCTCGACGCCCGGCTTCAGCGGCAGGTCGAAGGCGCCGGGCTGCGGGCGCTTGCCCTCCAGCTTGCCGGAGAACTGCAGCGGGCGGCGGCCCTCGGCGCGCACGCAGACCACGGCCGCGCGGGCCGTATCCTGAGCGGGCGGAGGCGGAGCGTCGGCGAAAAACATCAGAGCGTCCTCGCGATCAGCAGTTTCATGATCTCGTTGGTGCCGCCGTAGATGCGCTGGACGCGGCTGTCCTTGTACATCCGGGCGATCGGGTACTCGTTCATGAAGCCGTAGCCGCCGAACAGCTGCAGGCAGCGGTCGACGATCTTGTTCTCCAGGTCCGTCACCCAGTACTTGGCCATCGAGGCCGTCGAGGCGTCGAGATCGCCCTTCAGGTGGCGCTCGATGCAGTGGTTGACGAACACCTTGGCGACGGTGCCTTCCGTCTTGCACTCGGCCAGCACGAACTGGGTGTTCTGGAAGGCCAGGATCGGCTTGCCGAACGCCTGGCGCTCCTTGACGTAGGCGATGGTCAGCTCGAGCGCCCGCTCGATGGTGGCCATGCCCTGGACGGCGATGTTCAGCCGCTCCTGCGGCAGCTGGGCCATCAGCTGGAAGAAGCCCTGGCCCTCGTCGGTGCCCAAGAGGTTCTCGGTCGGGATCTTCACGTCGTTGAAGAACAGCTCGGACGTGTCCTGGGCTTCGTGGCCCAGCTTGTCGAGGTTGCGGCCGCGCTCGAAGCCTTCCGCGCCGTCGGTCTCGACCACCAGCAGGCTGGTGCCGCGCGCGCCGCCGGCCGGGTCGGTCTTGGCGACCACGATGATCAGATTGGCCGTCTGGCCGTTGGTGATGAAGGTCTTGGAGCCGTTGAGGACGTACTGGTTGCCGTCCTTCTTGGCGCTGGTCTTGATGCCTTGCAGGTCGGAACCCGCGCCCGGCTCGGTCATGGCGATCGCGCCGACCAGCTCGCCGGTCGACAGGCGCGGCAGCCAGCGGCGCTTCTGCTCCTCGGTGCCGTAGTGGGTGATGTACGGCATGACGATGGCGTTGTGCAGGCTGGCGCCGAAGCCGTCGACGCCCTTCTTGCCCAGCTGTTCCATCAGCACGACCTCGTGGCGATAGTCGCCGCCGGAGCCGCCGTATTCTTCAGGGGTAGAGAGGCCGAGCAGACCGGCCTCCCCCGCCTTGTTCCACATCGCGCGATCGACGCAGTGGTTCTTGCGCCAGGTCGCGACGACGGATTCAGGGGCGTGCTCGTCGAAGAACTTGCCCACCGCGTCCTCGAAGATCGTGATGTCTTCTTCGGCCATGAAGGCGGGTTTGGCGACGTCGAGCACGCTCATGATCAGAAGGCCTCCGCGGGCAGCGCCATCAGGGTCGCCGAGCCGGTCTTCAGTTTGGCCAGATGCGCCGCAGCGTCAGGCAAGACCCGCTCGATGAAATAACGCGCCGTGGCGACCTTGGTCGTGAAGAACGGGTCGGTGGAGCCCTCGGCGATCTTGGCGTTGGCCGCCTTGACCATCAGGACCCACATGTAGGCCAGGCCCGTCAGGCCGAAGAGGTGCATGTAGTCGGTCGAGGCCGCGCCGGCGTTGTCCGGGTTCTGCAGACCGTTCTGCATCAGCCACATGGTGCCGTCCTGCAGCTGGGCCTTGGTCGCCGCCAGGGCGTCGACGAACGGCTTCAGCTCGGCGTCGCCGTCGTTCTCGCCGACGAACTGATCGATCTCCTGGAAGAAGGTCATCACGCCGCGGCCGCCCTTGGCCGCCAGCTTGCGGCCCACGAGGTCGAGGGCCTGCACGCCGTTGGTGCCTTCGTAGATCAGGGCGATGCGGCAGTCGCGCAGGTACTGGCTGACCGGGAAGTGCTCGGTGAAGCCCGAGCCGCCGTGCACCTGCACCGCGTTCGAGCAGACCTGGAAGCCGCGGTCGGTCAGGTAGCCTTTGAGCACCGGCGTCAGCAGGCCCATGTAGTCGTCGGCCTTGGTGCGCACGGCCTCATCGGGGTGGCTGTGGGCCAGGTCGCCGTGCAGGGCGGTCCAGAACAGGAAGGCGCGGCCGCCTTCGATGATGGCCTTGTTCTCCAGCAGCAGGCGACGCACGTCCGGGTGGACGATGATCGGGTCGGCCGGGCCTTCGGCGTTCTTCGGGCCGGTCAGCGAGCGGCCTTGCAGGCGGTCCTTGGCGAAGGCGACGGCGGCCTGGTTGGCCGCTTCGGCCTGGGCGACGCCCTGCAGGCCGACGCCCAGGCGGGCCTCGTTCATCATCACGAACATCAGCTTCAGGCCGCTGTTCTCTTCACCGATCAGATAGCCCTCGGCGTCGTCGTACTGCATGACGCAGGTGGCGTTGCCGTGGATGCCCATCTTCTCTTCGAGGCCCACGCACTTGGCGCCCTCGTTGCGCGCGCCGACCGAGCCGTCTTCCTTGGGGAAGAACTTGGGCACGATGAACAGGCTGATGCCCTTCACGCCGGCCGGGGCGCCCTCGATGCGGGCCAGCACCAGGTGGACGATGTTGTCCGACATGTCGTGCTCGCCGGCCGAGATCCAGATCTTCTGGCCGGTGATCTTGTAGCTGCCGTCGGCTTGCGGGACCGCCTTGGTGCGCAGCAGGCCCAGGTCCGTGCCGCAGTGCGGCTCGGTCAGGTTCATGGTGCCGGTCCACTCGCCCGTGATCATCTTGGGCAGGTAGGTCTGCTTCTGGTCGTCGGTGCCGCCGGTGTGGATGGCCGAATAGGCGCCGTGCGCCAGGCCCGGATACATCGAGAAGGCCATGTTGGCCGAGCTCGACATTTCCGAGAACGACAGGTTCACGACGTGCGGCAAGCCTTGGCCGCCATACACCGGATCCGAACCGAGGCCCGTCCAGCCGCCTTCGCACAGGGCCTTGTAGGCTTCCTTGAAGCCCGGCGGGGTGGTGACGGTGTTGGTGACCGGGTCGAGCTTGCAGCCGGTCTTGTCGCCGATGCTGTTGAGCGGGGCCAGGACTTCGCCGGTGAACTGGGCCGCGCCCTCGACGATCTGCTCGACGACGTCGATCGAGGCGTCGGCGAAGGCCGGCAGATTGCCGTACTGCTCGATGTTGAGCACGTCACGCAGGAGGAACATGTGGTCGCGGACGGGCGGCTGATAGGTCATTTAAGCGGTCCTGACTGATCGGGATCGGGGAGAAAGGCGAAGGGAAACCCGCCCGTTCCGCCGGTCTTGGCGAAAGCGGGCGCGGAAGGGATGGTCTTGGCTGGTTACTTGCCCAGCGCCATGTCGGCGTGGCCGTCGAGGCGGGCGCGCAGCAGCTGCTCGTAGTCGGCCGAGCGCGGCAGCAGGTCCGGACGGATCTCGGCCAGGCGCTTCTCGAGGCGATCGCAGGCCTCGCGCAGTTCGATCAGGGCGCCGTCGATGTCCTCGCGCTGCTGCTCCAGGGCGGCGGCGCGCTCGCGGAACTTCTTCAGCGACCGGGCCATCTGGGCCGCGCCGTCGTCGTTCTCGTCGTAGAGGTCCAGCAGCTCGCGGATTTCCGACAGCGACAGGCCCACGCGCTTGCCGCGCAGGATCAGCTGCAGGCGGACGCGGTCCTTGTGGGAATAGACGCGGTTGAGGCCTTCGCGGGCCGGCGTCAGCAGGCCCTTGTCCTCGTAGAAGCGCAGCGCCCGGGGCGTGGCCTTGAACTCGTTGCAGAGCTGACGGATCGAGAACGTGCGCTCGGGACGTCGAAGATCAGCCACCATCGTTACCCTCCCAGGGTGCGGCCGGCCTTCCCGGCCGGGTCGTTGGTTATCGGCGTTCACGCTACGCCGGACCCTGCGGAACGTCAACGCTTACGTAAACGTCAACCTTGACCATTGTCGCTAGGTTTACATTCCTAAGCCCTGGGCATAATTTCCTCGGGACGCCCGCGGCTCGGCGTCATCAGGACTCGGGGACGATCCGATGCTCTCGCACGCCGAACTGTGGACGGCGATCGACGCCCTGGCCAAACGCTTCGACATGAGCCCTTCGGCCATGGCCAAGCTGGCGGGCCTGGATCCCACCGCCTTCAATCGCTCCAAACGCGGCGACGCCGACACGCGGCCGCGCTGGCCCTCGACCGAGAGCCTGGCCAAGGTGCTGGAAGCGACGGGGGTGGGTTTTTCGGAATTCGCCGCCCTGACGGAGACCGCAGCGCCGGGCCGGCGGGCGGGCGTGCCGCTGATCGGCCTCACACGGGCCGGCGCGCCGGGCATGTTCGACGAGGCGGGGGCGCCGCGCGGGTCGGGCTGGGAAGAGGTGGAGTTGCCGGGGCCGCGGGAAGAGGGCCTGTTCGCCCTGGAGATCGAGGGCGACGCCCTGGCGCCGGTCTATCGCGATGGCGACCGGCTGCTGGTCTCGCCGACGGCCGAACCGCGACGCGGCGACCGGGTGGTGGTGATGACCACGCAGGGCGAGGTGCTGATCCGCGAGATGGGCCGCCTGACGGCCCGGACGATCGAACTGACTTCGGTGCTGCGCGACGGCGACGACCGGGTGCTCGACCGCATGAGCGTGGCCTGGGCGGCCTGCATCCAGTGGGTCAGCCAGTAGCGGCCGACCCTTCTTTCGAGCATTCCTTTATCCGATAACCGCTTCGCACTTATCGGGGAACGCTCGCGGGATCAGGTGCGCGGGCAGGCGGCGTGGTGGCCGTTGAGCCAGTCGCGAAGGGCCGTGGCGCGGGGATCCTCGCACGACACGTCGACCCGGTAGGACTGCCAGGTGTCGTTGTGCGCGGCCTCGATGCGAGCGCCGGGGAACTGCGAAGCGATGCCGCCGATCAGGGAGTCGAATTCCGAACGGTCGTGCGGGCGAAGGGTGAAGGAAGCCATCGGACTATTCCTGGTTCTGATGGTTCCAGCCTAGACTCCGAAGTTCGCACAAACCCTTAATTCGAAATTCAGAAAGCGTTCATCAAACGAGGCACGGTGTCGCACTGTGTTCCCTCTCCCCTTGCGGGAGAGGGTGGCCTCCGAAGGAGGTCGGGTGAGGGGTCGCACGTACAGAAACGCCGCGACGGCTGTTCAGCCGTCGCGGCGTTTTACTTCTGAGAGACCCCTCATCCGTCGCCTACGGCGACACCTTCTCCCGCAAGGGGAGAAGGATCAGGAGAGCTTCTCTTCGATCAGCGCGATCGTGCGATCCACGCCGAAGATCGCCGCGAACGAGCCGAAGCGCGGGCCCTGGCTCTGGCCGAGGAGAACCTCGTACAGGGCCTGGAACCAGGCGCGCAGCGGGTCGAAGCCGTGGGTCTTGCCGACCTCGAACACTTCGTTCTGGATCAGCTCGGCGTCCTGGGCGCCCTCCGGCATGGCCTTCAGCTTGGCCAGCAGGTCGAGGATCGCCGCGCGCTCCACGTCGGTCGGGGCGCGGAAGGTCTTCGTGGGCTTCACGAAGTCCTCGTAATAGTTGATCGCGTAGCCGGCCAGGCGGTCGAGCAGCGGCTGGGTCTCCGCCGACGCGCCCGGGATGTAGCGCGACAGGAAGCCCCAGAGGATCTCCTTGGTCGAGGCGTCGGCGGCCGACACCAGGTTCAGCATCAGGCTGAACGACACCGGCGAGCTCTGCTGCGGCGGCTTGCCCGAATGGATGTGCCAGACCGGGTTGTCGAGCTGCTTGGCCGGCTCCTGGCGGCTGAAGGCGTCCAGCTGCTGCAGGTACTCGTCCGTCGCCTTGGGGATGACGTCGAAATAGAGCTTCTTGGCCGACTTCGGGCTCTGGAACATGTAGTACGACAGGCTTTCCGGCGCGCCGTAGCGCAGCCAGTCCTCCATCGACAGGCCGTTGCCCTTGGACTTGGAGATCTTCTGGTTGTTCTCGTCCAGGAAGAGCTCGTAGTTGAAGCCTTCCGGCGGCGTGCCGCCCAGCGCCTTGCAGATCGCGCCCGAGGCCTTGACCGAGTCGATCAGGTCCTTGCCGCTCATCTCGTAGTCGACGCCCAGGGCGGTCCAGCGCATGGCCCAGTCGGGCTTCCACTGCATCTTCACGTGGCCGCCGGTGACCGGGACCTCGACCTTGGAGCCGTCCTCGTCCTCGAAGACGATCGTGCCCTTCTCGACGTTGCGCTCCAGGGTCGGGACCTGCAGCACCTTGCCGGTGCTGGGGCTGACGGGGAGGAACGGCGAATAGGTGGCGCGGCGCTCTTCGCCCAGGGTCGGCAGCATGACCTTCTGGATGGCGTCGAAGCGGGCCAGGGCCGTCAGAAGGGTCTCGTCGAACAGGCCGCCCTTGTAGCATTCGGTCGAGGACACGAACTCGTACTCGAAGCCGAAACCGTCGAGGAAGGCGCGCAGGCGGGCGTTGTTGTGGGCGCCGAAGCTGTCGTGGGTGCCGAAGGGGTCGCGGACGACGGTCAGCGGCTTGCCCAGGTCCTCGATCAGCGGCTGCTTGTTCTCGATGTTGTCCGGCACCTTGCGCAGGCCGTCCATGTCGTCGCTGAAGGCGATCAGGCGCGTGGGGATGGCGTCATCGGTCAACGCGCGGAAGGCCTGGCGCACCATGGTCGTGCGCGCCACTTCGCCGAAGGTGCCCAGGTGCGGCAGGCCGGACGGACCGTAGCCGGTCTCGAAGATCACCGCTTTGGAGAGAGCCGGATAGGCTTTCACCGCCTCGTCGGTCTTGCCGGCGTCGATCAGGGCCTTGGCGGCCTCCTGGTCGGCGCGGTCGGGAAGACGCACGCGCAGGACGCGGGCGATGGTGGCGCGCGCCTGCTCGAACGGCCAGGAGCGGGCTTCGCGGGCGAGGGGGGAGAGGCCTTCAAACATGGCCGGGCTATAAACCCTGGCGGGGGATGAGGCTAGGGCGACCGCCCTTCCCTTCTCCCCTTGCGGGAGAAGGTGTCGCCGAAAGGCGACGGATGAGGGGTCGCGCGGAGGGTTCTGAGAGACCCCTCACCCGACCCCGCTCCGCGGGGCCACCCTCTCCCGCAAGGGGAGAGGGACGATTACGCCGCCTTCGCGCCTGCCCGGTTGCGCACCAGGTCGTCGACCACCGACGGATCGGCCAGGGTCGAGGTGTCGCCCAGGGCGTCGACGGCGTTCTCGGCGATCTTGCGCAGGATGCGGCGCATGATCTTGCCAGACCGGGTCTTGGGCAGGCCCGGCGCCCATTGCAGGACGTCCGGCGCGGCGAAGGGGCCGATCTCGTGGCGGACCCAGAGGACGAGTTGCTTGCGCAGTTCCTCGGTCGGCGTCGCGTCGGCCTTCAGGGTGACGTAGGCGTAGACGCCCTGGCCCTTGATGTCGTGCGGATAGCCGACCACCGCCGCCTCGGCGACGGCTTCGTGGGCCACAAGAGCGCTCTCGATCTCGGCCGTGCCCAGGCGGTGGCCCGAGACGTTGATGACGTCGTCCACCCGGCCGGTGATCCAGTAATAGCCGTCGGCGTCGCGCTTGCAGCCGTCGCCGGTAAAGTACTTGCCGGGATAGGTCGAGAAATAGGTCTCGAAGAAGCGCTGGTGGTCGCCATAGACCGTGCGCATCTGGCCCGGCCAGCTGTCGGTGATCACGAGGTTGCCCTCGGTCGCGCCGTCCAGCACCGCGCCTTCGGCGTCGACCAGCTGCAGCTTGACGCCCGGCAGCGGCTTGGTGGCCGAGCCCGGCTTCAGGGCCGTGGCGCCCGGCAGCGGCGAGACTAGGATCCCGCCGGTCTCGGTCTGCCACCAGGTGTCGACGATCGGCAGCTTATCCTTGCCGACCACGCGATGGTACCAGAGCCAGGCCTCGGGATTGATCGGCTCGCCGACACTGCCCAGCAGGCGCAGGGACGAGAGGTCGTTCTTGAGAACGTGCTCGTCGCCCTCGCGCATCAGGGCGCGCAGAGCGGTGGGGGCGGTGTAGAAGATCTCGACCTTGTGCTTGTCGACCACTTCCCAGAACCGCGACGGGGTCGGGTAGTTGGGCACACCCTCGAAGATCAGGCTGGTCCCGCCATTGGCCAGCGGGCCGTAGACGACGTAGCTGTGGCCGGTGACCCAGCCGACGTCGGCCGTGCACCAGAACACTTCTCCCGGCCGGTAGTCGAACACCGACTCGAAGGTCCAGCTGGCCCAGGCCAGATAGCCGCCGGTGGTGTGCAGCACGCCCTTGGGTTTGCCCGTCGAGCCGGAGGTGTAGAGGATGAACAGCGGGTCCTCGGCGTTCATCGGCTCGGGTTCGCAGACGTTCGAGGCGGCGTCACGGACGTCGTTCCAGACCACGTCGCGCCCCTCGACGATCGGAACCTCGGCGCCGGTCCAGCGGACCAGCAACACCTTCTCGACCTGCGGGCACTGCTCGAGCGCCTCGTCGATATTGGCCTTCAGCGGCACCTTCTTGCCGCCGCGACGGCCCTGGTCGGCGGTGATGACGAGGCGGGAGTCGCAGTCCTGGATGCGGCCGGCGATGCTGTCGGGCGAGAAGCCGCCGAACACCACCGAATGGATGGCGCCGATGCGGGCGCAGGCCAGCATGGCGACGGCGGCGACGGGGACCATCGGCAGATAGATGGTGATCCGGTCGCCCTTCTTGGCGCCCAGGTCTTTCAGCACATTGGCCATGCGGCAGACGTCGTCGTGCAGCTGGCCATAGGTGATCTTGTCGGAGACGCCCGGCTCGTCGCCCTCGAAGATCAGGGCGACGTCGTCCTTGCGGTGCGGCAGGTGGCGGTCAATGCAGTTGGCGCTGACGTTCAGCACCCCGTCCTCGTACCAGCGGATGCGGAAGTCGTCCTTGGCGTAGGAGACGTCCTTGATCTTGGTGGGGGCCTCTATCCAGTCGAGGCGGGCGGCGAGATCGCGCCAGTAGCCTTCGGGATCGCTTTCGACCCGGGCCACGGCGGCCTCGTAGGCGGCGGCGTCGATATGGGCCTTGCCCGCCCAGTCTTCCGGAACCGGAAACAGCTGTCCGTCGCTCACCACGCGTCTCCCTAAGGTCTCTACAGTCGATCTTGTCGTCGCCAGCGATGTTGCCGCTGCGTCAGTCGTCGTCTTGCGAGCGGGAGTATGCGAAGCGCCGCCCCCTGCGCAAGCAGACCAATTCTGTTTCTGACGACAGAAACTTGGTCTTGTTCGATTTGTCGGTTTTGAGGCCATCCACGCTCCCCTTTCCGCCGTGGCCAGGCGGAAGAAAGGGGCCTCCGCCGCCGTCGGCGAAGGCCCAGGGGGAGGAACGGAAAGCGCCTAGAAGAAGCCCAGCGCCTTGGCGCTGTAGCTGACCAGCAGGTTCTTGGTCTGCTGGTAGTGGTCGAGCATCATCTTGTGGGTCTCGCGGCCCACGCCCGACTGCTTGTAGCCGCCGAAGGCCGCGTGGGCCGGATAGGCGTGGTAGCAGTTGGTCCACACCCGGCCGGCCTGGATGCCGCGCCCGAAGCGGTAGGCGCGCGAGCCGTCGCGGGTCCACACCCCGGCCCCGAGGCCGAAGGCGGTGTCGTTGGCGATCTCCAGCGCCTCTTCCTCGGTCTCGAAGGTGGTCACCGCCAGGACGGGGCCGAAGATCTCCTCCTGGAAGATCCGCATCTTGTTGTGGCCCTCGAACACCGTCGGCTCGACATAGAAGCCGTCGGCCAGCTGGCCCGGCAGCACGGTGCGCGAGCCGCCGGTCAGGAGCCTGGCGCCCTCGTCGCGACCGATGTCCATATAGCCGAGGATCTTCTTCAGCTGCTCCTCGGAGGCCTGGGCGCCGATCATGGTCGCGGGATCGAGCGGATTGCCCTGCACCACCGCCTGCACGCGCTTCAGCGCCTTCTCCATGAACTTGTCGTAGATCGACTTCTGCACCAGGGCGCGGCTGGGGCAGGTGCAGACCTCGCCCTGGTTGAGGGCGAACATCGCGAAGCCCTCCAGCGCCTTGTCGAGATAGTCGTCATCTTCGGCCGTCACGTCGGCGAAGAAGATGTTGGGCGACTTGCCGCCCAGCTCCAGCGTCACCGGGATCAGGTTCTGGCTGGCGTACTGCATGATCAGCCGGCCGGTCGAAGTCTCGCCGGTGAAGGCGATCTTGGCGATGCGCGGGCTGGACGCCAGCGGCTTGCCGGCCTCCAGGCCAAAGCCGTTGACCACATTGACCACGCCGGGCGGCAGCAGGTCGCCGATCAACTCGAACAGCACCATGATCGAGGCGGGCGTCTGCTCGGCGGGTTTCAGCACCACGCAGTTGCCGGCGGCGATGGCCGGGGCCAGCTTCCAGCAGGCCATCAGCAGCGGGAAGTTCCACGGGATGATCTGGCCGACCACGCCCAGCGGCTCGTGGAAGTGATAGGCGATGGTGTCGTGGTCGATCTCGGAGATCGAGCCTTCCTGGCTGCGCAGGCAGCCGGCGAAATAGCGGAAGTGGTCGATGGCCAGCGGCAGGTCGGCGGCCATGGTCTCGCGGATCGGCTTGCCGTTGTCCCAGGTCTCGGCGGTGGCCAGGGTGGCGAGGTTCTCCTCCATGCGGTCGGCGATCCGGAGCAGGACCCGCGAGCGGTCAGCGGCGCTCGTTCTGCCCCAGGCCTCCTTGGCGGCGTGGGCGGCGTCGAGGGCGCGCTCGACGTCCTGCGCCTGGGAGCGGGCGATCTCGCAGACCTTGCGGCCGGTGATCGGCGAGGCGTTGTCGAAATAGCGGCCGTCGGCCGGCGCGACCCACTGGCCGCCGATGAAGTTGTCGTAGCGCGCCTTGAACGGCGGGCGGGACAGCGAGTCGATGAACTCTGGCTTGGTCATGGTTTCCTCCGTCGCGCCGTCTTCGGCGTCTGGGGGGAGCTTGCGCCCGGATTTTTGATCTTGAGCGGGGCGCAAGCGGCAGGGCGGTAGAGGTGTCTCAGGCTTGCGACAGATCCGGGGCGCTCATGATCGTCACCGCCCTCTGGGCCACCCGAAGGTCCCGCTCGCGATCCGGCATTCCGGTCATCTCCACGTCGCCCAGATAGTTCGCGATCTCGAAGACGGAGGCGTTGGCGCTCAGCCGCGAAAACACCTCGATGGCGTACCTGTCGTACTCGTCGGCGGGAAGGTGCGGCATCAGGTCGATGGGATCCCAGTCGTCGCGTAGAAGCTGCTTGATCGCTTCGAGGGCGGCCAAGGCGGTCGGCGATCGCGCCTTGCTGTTATGGTCACGCCATCCTTCGCGGATTTCCCGGCGAACGGCCTCAACGGAGGCGTCCCAGCCCATGCCGGCTTCGACCTCTCCAATGCAGCCCCAACAATCGCCTCCGCAATCGCCGGAAAGCGGATCGTTCGCCTGGTCCAGCCTTCGGCCGCACATCCCGCAGCGACCGTTCTTCGACAGGACCGCCTTGGGTTTGAACCAGTTTCCGAACATCGCCGGACTATCGGTGACGGCGCCGCTTTCCACAACGCTCGTCAGCGGCGTTCAACTCCGCCTCAGACCCAGCCGGTTGATCTTCCGGTGCAGGGTCGCGCGGCTGACGCCCAGGGCCGACGCCGCATCAGGGCGAAACGTGGATGATCGCCCGGCGGTAGCGAACGAAGGGCGGGCCGCCGGCCTTGGGCTGGTCGCGGACTTCCAGGATCAGGTGATAGACCTTCTCGCCGGGCACGATCTGCTTGACGGGCAGCACGACCTGGGTCGAGGCGCCGGCGGGGGTGCGGATGTCCGGCGGGGTCATCGGGAACAGCGGCGGCGAAGCGTCCCTGTACCACCACCATTTGTAGACGAGCGGATCGCCGTCGGGATCGCTCGATCCCGCCGCGTCGAGCGTGATGGTCGTCCCGGCCTTCACCGAGATCTCCAGCGGCGCGAGCCCGCCCTGCCCCTGCAGCACCACCTGCGGCGGATGGTTGGCGGAGCCGTAGTCCGCGCGAAGCGTCCACTGGATGCGGTTGGCGAAGTCGAACTGCACCGCGTCCCGCCAGCGCCAGACGCCCACGCGGTTGCCCAGGTGCGGCGCGCCGTCGGCGCCGATCGCGCTGTCCTGGGTGTCGGCGAACAGTCCGACGCCGGGCGCCAGCGCCCCGTATCGGCCGCCCCAGCCGCCGTAGTCCGGGTGCTCCACATCGCCCAGCCCGTTCGGGATCAGATAGAGGAACGAAGGGCTGTCGCCCTCGATCGCGAACAGCGGCTTGGGATAGAGCCCGCCCAGGGCGCCCAGGCGGATGTGGCGGTCCAGCCAGTCGGGGCTCATCAATTTGGTGTCGGGGCCGGGATCGGGAAAGACGGTGTCGGCCGACATGCCCTGCCAGGCGGCCTGCGGGTAGTCGCTGAAGGCGTGGATGCTGGCGATCCAGAAGATCTCCGGAAAGCGCGCCCGGATCCACGGACCGGCGTCGTCCTGGTCGGAGATGGAATAGACCCGCAACTTGCGCGCGAAGGCCGCGAGCGCCTGCGGCGAGCGGGTCTGCCTGACGTGGTGCAGCGCCTGCGCGAGGTCGGCCGCCCCGCCCCAGACGCAGATCCACACCGGCCCCTGGGCGGCGTCGACGGTGTCGACGATCAGCCGCGAGGCCTCGGTGTCCTTGCCCTCGCCCACCCCGGACAGGCCGTAGCTGGCGCTGCCGGCGCGAACCGTCGCCAGCAACTTCTCCGCGTCAGGGTAGCCCGAGGCGTGGACGCGAAGATTGGGCAGGACCTGGCCGTAGGCGGCGATCAGCCGGCGGATTTCCTCGGGATGAACCGCACTCCGCTGCCAGGCCGAGGTGGTCGCGACCAGGCCCTTGATCTCGATCTCGTTGCTGTAGAGCAGGGCGCGGATCAGCGACTGGGTGTCGTCCGGCTCGTTGAGCACGTCCGTCAGGATGATGACCTGCGTCTTCGGCGGCGCCGAGGGGGCCGGGTCGGCGGCCGCCGCGCCCAGCGCACCGGCGGCGAGGCCCAGCGCGAGGATCGCGCCGGCGAGCCTTGAGAGCCCTCGGATTTTCCTGGTCATCGTTCCGTCCCTGTCGGCGCCTCGGCGGACGCTTCATTCGGAAGCAGGCTAGCCAGCGCTCCCGGGGGCGGAAAATTCAATCCCTGAATGCGAAGCATGGATGCGGCTGATCGCGGCCCCTAGCCGCGCCCCAGCCCCAGCCGGTTGATCTTCCGGTGCAGCGTCGCCCGGCTCACCCCCAGGGCGGTCGCCGCGGCCGAGACGTTGCCGCCGGCCGCGCCCAGCGCCCGGCGCACCACCGCGCGCTCGGCGTCTTCCAGGTCGGCCCCGCGATCGGGCGACGGCATCCCGCGTTTGAGCTTGTCGTCGGTGAGGTCGAGGGCCTGGCGGGCGGCGCGGGTGGCGCCGATGACCACGTCGTCGGCGTCGACGGCCAGCATCGGGGTCGAGGCGCGGTCGGCGCGCACCTCGCCCAGCAGCACGATGCGCGCGCCGGGGAAGGCCTCGCGGAAAGCCTTGGACTCGATGCGGCGGGCGGCGTCGTTGACCACCGTCTCCATCAGCCCGGTCATGCCGTCGAGACCCGGCCGGCAGGACGAGACGTCGAGCGCCCCGGCCAGCCGTCCTTGCGGATCGAACAACGGCGCGACCGTGCAGCTAAGGCCGATGTTGCGGGTGTGGAAGTGCTGGTCGCGGTGGATGGTCAGGGTGCGCTGTTCGGCCAGGCACGTGCCGATGCCGTTGGTGCCCTCGCGGGCCTCGCTCCACACCGCGCCGGTCCACAGGCCCCAGCGGTGGAACACCGGATCGTCGGCCGCCATGCCGCGCCGGTCGACCGGCACCCCGACGCTGTCGGTCAGCAGCACGCAGGCGCCCGAGGCGCCGACGGCCTGGAACAGGGCGTCCAGCGTATCGGAGGCGGCCGCGCGCAGGGCTCCCATCCGCTCCTGGGCCTCGCCCAGCTCGCGCTGGGTCAGGGTGTCGGGGGCCTTGCGGTTTTCGGGATCGAGGCCGTGCAGGACGAGGCTGCGCCGCCAGGAGGCCGCCACCGGCGACAGGGCCGGACCCGCGCCGTCGAGCACGGCGAGCACGTCCCGGGCGTGGGCTGCGGCCATCGATGTCTCCTCCCCCGGCGTCTTCGTTGACGCCAGGAGGAGGACTTTGCGCGCGCGCGGCGCTCCCGTGCAAGCGCGCGAAGGTGGAGCGGGTGCGGCAGTAAGCGCGGCCACCCCAAACCGTTAGATCCCCGCGAAAGCGGGGATCCAAGCTGACGTTCGGGTTTGGGCGCGTTCAGCGCCAGCTTCCTCTAGCTCGGCTTGGGTCCCCGCCTTCGCGGGGATGCTCGAAGAAAAATAGCCGAACGACGAGGACGAAAGCCCTTACGCGGGCTGCGGCACCACGCGCAGATAGGGCTTCTGCTCGTCCCAGCCGCCCGGGAAGAGGGTCTTGGCCGTCTCGTTATCGACCGAGGGGACGATGATCACGTCGCCGCCCTGGGTCCAGTTGGCCGGGGTGGCGACCTTGTGGCCGTCGGTCAGCTGCAGGCTGTCGATGACCCGCAGGATCTCGTCGAAGTTCCGCCCGGTGGAGGCCGGATAGGTCAGGGTCAGGCGCAGCTTCTTGTTGGCGTCGATGATGTAGACGCTGCGGACGGTCAGGGTGTCCGAGGCGTTGGGATGGATCATGCCGTAGAGGTTCGACACCGAGCGGTCGGTGTCGGCGATCAGCGGGAAGTTCAGCTTCGCGCCTTGGGTTTCCTCGATGTCGGCCGCCCAGCCGCCGTGATTCTCCAGGCCGTCGACCGACAGGCCGATCACCTTGACGCCGCGCTTGTCGAATTCCGGCTTCAGCTTGGCCACCGTGCCGAGCTCGGTGGTGCAGACCGGGGTGAAGTCCTTGGGGTGCGAGAACAGCACCACCCACGAACCGGCCGCCCAGTCGTGGAACTGGATCGGGCCTTCGGTGGAGGCCTGGGTGAAGTCCGGAACGATGTCGCCGAGTTGCAGGCCCATGGCGGGCTCCCATGCTGAAATTTCGGGTCGGCTCCGCGCGCCATCGGGCGTAAAGCCGTGGCCGGACACTAGGCGCGGGTCCCCCGCCGCGCCGACCCAGGATTTCTTTCGGAGTTTCCAGCCATGCTGCTCGCCCTTTCGACCTGGCCCGAGATCGAAGCCTTCCTGACGCGGTCGAAGACGGTGGTGGTGCCGATCGGCTCCAACGAGCAGCACGGCCCCACGGGCCTCTTGGGCACCGACTGGCTGTGCCCCGAGATCATCGCCCACGAGGCCAGCAAGCGCTCGGACGAGGTGCTGGTGGCCCCGACCTTCAATGTCGGCATGGCCCAGCATCACCTGGCCTTCCCGGGCACCATCTTCCTGCGCCCCTCGACCTTCATGGCGGCGATCGGCGACTGGACGCGCTCGCTGGGCGCCCACGGCTTCGAGCGGATCTATTTCCTCAACGGCCACGGCGGCAACGTCGCCACCATCGAGGCGGCGTTCTCCGAGATCTACGCCGAGTACAGCTTCCGCAGGGAGCGCTGCCCCTTCGCCATGAAGCTGAAGAACTGGTGGGATCTGGACGGCGTCAACAGCCTGGCCATGCGCCAATTCCCCGTCGGCCACGGCAGCCACGCCACCCCGTCGGAGATCGCGGTGACCCAGTGGGGCTATCCCGACAGCATCAAGACGGCGGACTATGAGCCCAAGATCGCCCCCACCGGCCCGATCCGCGAGGCGCTGGACTTCCGCGCCCGCTACGCCGACGGCCGCATGGGCTCCGACCCCGCCCTGGCCACCCCCGAAAAGGGCGGCGAACTGGTCGAGCAGGCGGTCGTGTCGCTGATCCGTGACCTTGCGGCGTTCGGGTCCGAGGCGCGCCCGTAGGCGCCGTCATAAGATCCCTCTCTCTTTGAGAGAGGGAGGGGCCCGCCGCGCAGCGGTGGGAGGGTGAGAGGTTTCACCGTTTGCCGGGAAACCTCGACCCTAAGCCCCATCTTTGCTCGGCGTCTGTCCGCGCCACGTTCGGACGAGCTGTAACCTCTCACCCTCCCACGCCTCCGGCGTGGGCCCCTCCCTCTCTCTCAGAGAGAGGGGTCTTTAAATAACCCCGGCCCGCAGCAGGTCGTGGACGTGCAGCACGCCCACGGGCTTGCCGGCCTCGACGACGAACAGCACGGTGATCCGGCGCTCGTTCATCACCTTCAGGGCCTCGGCGGCCAGGGCGCCCGAGGCGATCACCAGCGGGCTCCTGGTCATCACCTCGCCGGCGGCGTGGCCCATCAGGCCGTCCATGTGGCGGCGAAGGTCGCCGTCGGTGATCAGGCCGACGAGATCGCCGGCCGCGTCGGTCACGCCCACCGCGCCGAAACGTTTCTGGCTCATGACCAGCAGGGCCTCGCCCATCGGCGCGCTCTCGGCCACCAGCGGCAGTTCCTCGGCCCCGTGCATCAGGTCGGCCACGGTGCGCAGCACCGCCCCCAGCTTGCCGCCCGGGTGGAAGATGCGGAAGTCGCTGGCCGTGAAGCCGCGGCTTTCCAGCAGCGCCACGGCCAGGGCGTCGCCAAGAGCGATCTGCAGGGTGGTCGAGGTGGTCGGGGCGTTGACCTCCGCCGTGGCTTCCGGCGCATCCGGCAGCAGCAGCAGCACGTCGCCGGCCTTGCCCAGCTGGCTGGTGGCGACGGCGGTGACGGCGATCAGCGGGATCGAGAAGCGCTTGCAGTAGGTCAGGGTGTCGGCCAGTTCGCGGGCCTCGCCCGACTTCGACAGGGCCAGCACCACGTCGTCGGGACCGATCATGCCGAGGTCGCCGTGGCTGGCCTCGGCCGGGTGGACGAACATCGCCTGGCTGCCGGTCGAGGCCAGGGTGGCGGCGATCTTGCGCGCCACGTGGCCCGACTTGCCCATGCCGGTGCAGACGATGCGGCCCTTGGCGTCGTGCATCACCCGCACGGCCTGCGTGAAGGCCTCGCCCAGGCCGTCGGCCATCTGCGAAAGGGCCTGGGCCTCGATGCTCAGCACCCGGCGGCCCACGGCCACGGCGTCGGAAATCGTATCGGTCATGTGGTCAGAAACTCCGTGCGCTGCCCATACCAGCCCGCGCGCGGTTGAGCGAGGGCGCGCCGCTAGCCGAACAGGACCCAGGCCTCTTCCAGCAGATCCTGCCGCCAGTCCTCGGCGACCGCGCCAGCCCGTGCCGAGTCCAGCCGGGCCTGAGCCCGGCGGCCTTCGTCGGACGGCATCGGGTCGATCGCTTCGAGCGCCGAGACCGCCTCGTGGGCGACCTCGAACCCGCCGGTGATCGCCAGCTCGACCAGCAGCCCGACATAGGGCGCGCAGTCGAGCATGCCCAGGGCGTGGACCAGCGTTCCCCTTTGCCGCGCGAGATCCGGCCGCCGGATCAGCCGCGCTAGCACCTCGGCCAGGCCTGGCGTCCCGGCGTCGGCCAGCTTCAGGGCCAGGGCGTTGCGCTCGACGGCGTCGGCGCAGGTTTCGAGGGCGTGGAGATCGGCGGCGGTCACGCCCCTCCGATAACCCAAAGCGCGGCGGGAGGAAATCAGGCCGCGCGGCGCCCGCCCGGACGTTCACCCGGACGCTGACCGGTCCGCTCGGCCCCGCCGGCGATCTTCAGCTCGCCCATGCGGTCGGCCAAGCGCGTGGCCTCGTTGGAAAGGGCGTGGCTGGCGGCCGTGGTCTCTTCCACCATGGCGGCGTTCTGCTGGGTGACCTGGTCCATCTGGTTCACGGTCGCATTGACCTCCGCCAACCCTTGCGCCTGGGTCTTGGCCGAGGCGGTGATCTCGCGCACCAGGGTGTCGATCTCCTCGACCTGGCCGGCGATGCCGCGCAGCACCTCGCCCGCACGGCCCACGTAAGAAACCCCCTGCCCGACCTCGGCCGCGCTGGCGGCGATCAGGGTCTTGATCTCCTTGGCGGCCTCGGCCGAGCGCTGGGCCAGGGCCCGCACCTCGGAGGCCACGACGGCGAAACCGCGGCCGGCCTCGCCCGCCCGCGCCGCCTCGACCCCGGCGTTGAGGGCCAAAAGGTTGGTCTGGAAGGCGATCTCGTCGATCACGCCGATGATCCGGCCGATCTGGCTGGAGGACTGCTCGATGCCGGCCATGGCCCCGACGGCCTGGTCGACGACGTCGCCGCTGGCCTGGGCGGCCTGGCGGGCGCGGGCCACCACCTGGCGGGCGCGCTCGGCCCCGTCGGCGGCGGCGCGGACGGTGCTGGTGATCTCGTCGAGGGCCGCGGCGGTCTCTTCCAGGCTGGCGGCCTGGTGCTCGGTGCGGCGGGAAAGGTCGTCGGCGGCCTCGGTGATCTCGCGGGCCCCGCCCTGGATCATGGCCACCCCGTCCAGCGAGGCGGCGACCAGGCCGGCCAGCTTGTCCAGCGCGAGGTTGTAGTCCTGGCGCAGGGCCTCGTAGCCGGCCGGGAAGGCCTGGTCGATGCGCTGCGACAGATCGCCGACCGCCAGGCTCTGCAGAGCCGAGCCGAGAGCCTCGACCACCGCGCGCTGGGTGGCGTCGGCCTCGTCGCGGCGGGCCTCGGCGGCCTTGCGCTCTTCTTCCAGCGCCTCGCGGACGTCGGCGGCCTCCAGCTCCTGCTGGCGGGCGACGACGGCGTCCTTGAAGGCGTGCAGGGCGGCGGTCATCTGGCCGATCTCGTCCTTGCGGGCGCTGCTGGGCAGCACCACGGTCAGGTCGCCCTGGGCCAGGCGGCGCAGGCAGCCGGTGATCGCCACCAGCGGCGCGATCAGCACCCGGCGGGCGGCGATGACCATGGCGGCGGCGAACAGGGCCGCCACGCCCAGCAGGGCGGCCATCAGCACCTGGCCAAGATCGCCCATGCGCTTGGCGGCGTCGGCGTCGGCCTGGGCGGCGACCTCGATCTTCTGCGACGCGTCCTCCATCGCCGTCTCCAGCGCCGAGAACTGCTTGTTGAACTCGGGCAGTAGGGCGCGGGCGGCGGCGGGATCGCTGCCCGCCGCGCCGACCAGCTTGCGGGCGGTGGCGATATAGGCCGCCAGGGGTGCGGACACCTGGTCCAGCGCGGCCTGGGCGGCGGGGTCCTGGGCCAGGGAGCGGCCTTGCTTGATGTCGGTCTCGAAGGCGCCGACGTGCTCGGCCAGATCGGCCTGGACCTGCTTGAGGTCGACGCCCAGCGACGGGTCGGTGGCCATGATCGCGCCGCTGGCGTCGCCGCGCAGGGCGTCGTGCATCATGTCGGCGTGCATGTGCAGCCGCAGCACCCGCGACGAGGCCGCCGAGCGGTCCAGCGCGTGCGACAGGCTGACGGCCACCCACAGGCCGGCGCCCGCCGCGGCCGCACACAGCAGCGCCGCCCCGACGCTGGCGCCCATGATCTTCTGACTCAGCGAAGCCATAGGCCCCTCCCCCGCGATCTCACGCGCAAGGATGCGGGGCGGAGCCTCTAGCGGGCCTTAACCACGCCAGCGACCGATGGTCGCGGACCGGAGGTTGCGGAGGTGGTCGTTCGACGCCCCTCTCTCATAGAGAGAGGGAGGGGCCCGCGCCGAAGGCGTGGGAGGGTGAGAGGTTTCACCGCTTGCAGGAAAATCTCGATTCCTTCCGTTGCGGTTTCTCGAAGGCCGAACTCAGGCTGTGGTCATGGACGCGACCGCCAACGCCCGCCGCCTTCGCCAAAGCCAGACCTTAGCCGAAAGGACCCTGTGGTCGCTGGTCCGCAATCGCCGCCTGGGCGGCTTTCGATTCCTGCGGCAAGTATCGATAGACCGCTACTTCGCCGACTTCGTCTGCGAGGCGGGCAAGTTGATCGTCGAACTGGATGGCGCCGCACATGAAGGGCGCGAGGACCACGACGAACGCCGTACTCAGGTGTTGGAGCTGTTCGGATACGTGGTTTTGAGGTTTCCCAACGAGCGGGTCATGGCTGATCCTGGCGGGATCGCCGAAGACATCTTGGCAGTGCTCCGTTCGGACAGAGTGTAACCTCTCACCCTCCCACCGCTTCGCGGCGGGCCCCTCCCTCTCTCTATGAGAGAGGGATTATTTGGGCACCCTTCCCTACCGCGGAATCTCGGCCGTCTTCACCAGGGCCACCTGGCGGTAGACGGCGGCGACGTCGAAGTAGCGGCCGAAGGCGGCGTGGAACTGGTCGACCGCCTGCTTCACGCCGGGGCCGCCGATCTCGCTGATGTCGTGCCAGTAGTCGTCGAGCACCATCATGCCGCCCACCTCCAGCAGGCTGGCGCAGCAGCACAGGTCGATCATCACCGCCAGGGCCGTGTGGCTGCCATCGACATAGATCAGGTCGAACTTCTGGTCGGCCTCGAGCATCTTGGGCAGCTCGTAGGTCGAGAAGCCCTTGTGCGTGTGGACCTTGCCGAAGGTGGTGCGCGCCATGTTGCGGTGAAAGCGCGGCTCGACGGCGTGGTACTTCTCTTCCGGATTCAGGGTCTCGTCGAACCAGGGATCGATCACCGTCACCTCGAGGCGATCAGGGAACATCCAGTCCATGAAGGCGAGGTTCCGGCCCTCGTAGGCGCCGATCTCCATGTAGCGGACCCTCGGCCCGGCGGCCGGGCGCTTGTCCATGAAGTCGCGCAGCAGCGGGGCCACGAACGGGATGTTGTTGGCGGCCCAGGCCGAGGTGAACTCGAAGCCCTTGGCCTCGGAATAGGCGGCGAACTGGCCGGCGCTGTCGTGGTCGCGGGTCTTGGCCAGCATGGTGCGGGCCAGTTGCGAGGCGAAGCGCGGATTGATCTTGCCCAGGGAGCGCAGCTTGGCGCCGGCCCCGCGCGCGTCGACGGCGTCGGTCAGTTCGGCGTCGAAAGCGGGATTAGATCCGTCGGCCATGGCCCTGGCTCCTCCTTGAGTGGAGAGAGCCTTACCGACCATCGGTTAAGGAAGGGTCAGGCCGCGACGACCTGCCCGTCCTCGACCCGCACGGGCCAGACGGTGAGGCTCTTGCCGCCGCAGGGGCCAGCCACGCAGGCGCCGTCGGCGATGCGGAACAGGGCCGCGTGGCCGCCGCACAGGATCAGGTCGTTCTCGCGGGTGAGAAAACGGCCGCTGATCCCGGCCAGCGGCCAGCCGGCGTGCGGGCAGCTGTCGACATAGGCGAAGACCCCGCCGTCCTTGCGGACGACGAAGCCGGCGAACATCGCCTCGCCCTCGCGATAGCGAAAACCCGCCGCGCCCGGCTCGGGGATGTCGGCCAGGGCGCAGATCGCCTGGCCGGGCGCGGGGCGGGCGGGGTTGTCGCTCATCGTTCAGTGTCGGGGGATCAGAACGAACCGATGGCCAGGCGCCAGGGGCGGACCTCGACGCTCTCGAACACGCCGGCGGCGGTGAACGGGTCGTTGTCGGCCTGGGCCTGGGCGGCCGCCTTGTCCTCGACCTCGACCACGATGATCGAGCCGATCGGATTGCCGTCGTCGTCCAGCAGGGCGCCGGCGGCCTTCAGGCCCGTCGAGGCGTTCAGGTAGTCCAGGTGCTTGGGGCGCACGGCCAGGCGGGTCTCGAGAGCGCCGGGCTTGTCCTTGCAGACGATGGCGTAGAGCGGCATGGGCGGTTCCTTCCTAGAGATCCTCCCCCTCTGGGGGAGGTGGCCCAGAGGGCCGGAGGCGGTGTGGCTGCGACGCCGGCCAACGCGGGGGAAGCTGAAAACGGCCCCCCCTCCGTCGGCTTCGCCGACACCTCCCCCAGAGGGGGAGAATCTGAAACTAGACCTCCGCCTTCAGCGGGCGGGAGAGCAGGCCGAGGATGGCGCTGTCGACATCGACCTCGCCGGCCAGGATGGCGGCGACGGCTTCGCAGATCGGGGTCTCGACGCCGAGCTTTTGAGCCAGGGCGCGGACGGCCGGGGCCGAGGCGACGCCTTCGGCCACCGAGACCTTGCCGGCCAGGGCCTGTTCCAGGGTCTGGCCCTGGCCCAAAGCGAGGCCCACCGTCATGTTGCGCGACTGGCTGGACGAGCAGGTGAGCACCAGGTCGCCCAGGCCGCAGAGGCCGGCGACGGTCTCGGCCTTGCCGCCCAGGGCCAGGGCCAGGCGAGTGAGCTCGGCGAAGCCCCGGGTGATCAGGGCGGCGTGGGCGTTGCGGCCCAGGCCCTTGCCCTCGGAAATGCCGCAGGCGATGGCCAGGACGTTCTTCACCGCCCCGCCGGCCTCGGCCCCGATCACGTCGGCGGCCCAGTAGGGGCGGAAGGTCGGGATGGCGATGGCCTCGACGATCGCCTTGCCCAGGGCCTCGTCCTCGCAGGCCAGGGTGGCGGCGGCGGGCAGGCCGCGCGCGACCTCGCCGGCGAAGCTGGGACCCGACAGCACGGCGATGGCCACGCCCGGCAGGGTCTCGGCGGCCACGTCGGTCATCAGCTTCAGCGAGCCCTGCTCGACGCCCTTGGAGCACAGCACCACCGGAACGCCCGGCTTCAGGTGCGGCTTCAGGGCGGCCATGGCCGAGCGCAGGTGCTGGGCCGGCGGCACGGCCAGGATGAGGTCGCAATCGGCCAGGGCGGCCATGTCGGACACGGCGGTGATCGCCGGCTCCAGCGCGACGCCCGCCAGGAACATCGTGTTCTCGCGCTTGTCGGCGATCGAGGCGACGACCTCGGGCTCGCGGGCCTGCAGCGTGACTTGAAGGCCGGCGCGCGCCGCGACCTGGGCCAGGGCCGTGCCCCACGCCCCGGCGCCGACGACGCCCGCGTGCTTGAAGCTCATGCCTTGGCTCCCTTTCGACCGAAACTGTTGCTCGGATTGGATAACGCCGCCGCCTCGTCGAGGGGCCAGCGGGGACGCGCCACAGCGTCCAGATCATCGGAAATGCCGGCCGCCAGACGCTCGGCCCCGGCCAGGGCGATCATGGCGGCGTTGTCGGTGCAATAGGCCAGCGGCGGGGCGTCGAACGAAAAGCCGTTGTCCTCGCACACCTTCAGCAGGGCCGCGCGCACCGCGCCGTTGGCGGCCACCCCGCCGGCCACGACGAAGCGGCGCTCGCCGGCCGCGTGACCTTCGGCATAGAGCTTCATGGCCCGGTCGGTGCGTTCGGAGAGCTGGCGGGCGATGGCGAACTGCACGGCGGCGGCCAGATCCGCCCGCTGCTGGTCGGTGGTCAGGGTCACGGCGATGCGGGCGGCGGCGGTCTTCAGGCCCGAGAACGAGAAGTCGCAGTCCTTGCGGCCCAGCAGGGCGCGCGGCAGCTCGTACTTGGAGGCGTCGCCTTCCTTGGCCAGCTTTTCCAGGGCCGGACCGCCCGGATAGGGCAGGCCCAGGCTCTTGGCGATCTTGTCGAAGGCCTCGCCGGCCGCGTCGTCGATGGTGGTGCCCAGGCGCTTGCAGGCGCCGACGCCGCCGACTTCCAGCAGCTGGCAGTGCCCGCCCGAGACCAGCAGCAGCAGGAAGGGATAGGCCACCTCCGCCCCCAGCCGCGCCGAGACCGCGTGGCCCTCCAGGTGGTTGACCGCCACCAGCGGCAGGTCGCGGGCCAGGGCCACCGCCTTGCCGAACGCCAGGCCGACCATCACCCCGCCGACCAGGCCGGGACCGGCCGTGGCCGCCACCCCGTCCAGGGCGTCATAGCCGATCCCGGCCGCGCGCATCGCCTCGGCCGCGACGCTGTCGATGACTTCCACATGGGCGCGGGCGGCGATCTCGGGCACCACCCCGCCGAACGGGGCGTGCTGCTCGAACTGGGTGCCGACGATCGAGGACAGCACCTCCACGCGGCCGTCGGCGTCCCGGCGCACGACGGACGCGGCGGTCTCGTCGCAGCTGGTCTCCAGCCCGAGGATGGTGAGACCCTTGTCCAGGCCCGAGTTCGTAAGGGTTGTCATTCGGTTGCGGGGTTCCCGCCGCTCCTGTAGCAGCGAAGGCAGTTGTTTCGCTCAGCAGGTAACGTCCAGACCGTGTCCCGGCAACCCATCCGCATCGGCGCGCGCGGCTCCAAGCTGTCGCTGGCCCAGTCCGGCCACATGCAGGCGCGGATCGCCCGAGCCCTCGGCGCCCCCGACGACGCCGGTCCGGAAGAGATCGCCACCTACGCCCAGCTGATCCCGATCGTCACCAGCGGCGACCGCATCCAGGACCGCCGGCTGATGGAGATCGGCGGCAAGGGCCTGTTCACCAAGGAGATCGAGGAGGCCCTGCTCGACGGCCGCATCGACTGCGCGGTGCATTCGCTGAAGGACATGCCGGCCGTGCTGCCGCCGGGCCTGGTGCTGGCCGCGACGCCCGAACGCGAAGACGTCCGCGACGCCTTCATCAGCCACAAGGCCCAGCGGCTGGAAGACCTTCCCCAGGGCGCGCGCCTGGGCACCGCCAGCTTGCGTCGCCAGGCCCAGGCCCTGCACGTGCGGCCCGATCTCGACATCGTCATGCTGCGCGGCAATGTCGACACCCGTCTGGCCAAGCTGGAGCGCGGCGAGGCCGACGCCATCCTGCTGGCCCAGTCGGGCCTGAACCGCCTGGGTCTGGGCCACATTCCGCAAAGCTGGCTCGACCCGGTCGCCGCGCCTCCCGCCCCCGGCCAGGGCGCCCTGGCCATCGAGAGCCGGGCCGAAGACGCCGGCCTGCCCTGGCTGCAGGCCATCGCCTGCCGCGCCACCACCCAGGCCGTCGCCGCCGAGCGCGGCGCGCTCTACGCCCTGGAAGGCTCGTGCCGCACGGCCGTCGGCGCCCACGCCCGCCTGGACGGTACGAAGCTGCACCTGATCGTCGAGGCCCTCAGCCCCGACGGCGTGATCCGCATCCGCCACGAGGGCGAAATCACGCTCGCCGGCGCCGACGACGAGGGCCAGGCCCGGGCGCTGGGCCTGGAGCTGGGCGCGGTCGTCAAGGCCGAGGGCGGCGACGCCATCATCGCGCCGAGCGAATGACCCCGGGCGCGCCTCGCGTCTGGATCACCCGCGCCCGCCCCGGCGCCGAGGCCACCGCCGCGCGCCTTTCGGCCCTCGGCTTCGAACCCTTGATCGACCCGCTGCTGGAGGTCCGCGACCTCGCCTGGACGGTCGATCTTACCGGCGTCGGCGCCCTGGCCTTCACCAGCCGCAACGGCGTCGCCGCCTTCGCCCGGGCCAGCGGCGAGCGGGGCCTGCCGGTGTTCGCGGTCGGCGACGCCACGGCCGATGTCGCGGCCGAGGCCGGCTTCACGCGCATCGAATCGGCGCAGGGCGATGTCGCCGACCTCGCCGCCCTGATCGCCGAGCGCCGTTCCACCGGCGCCGTGCTGCATCCAGCCGCCGCCGAACCGGCCGGCGACCTCGTCTCGCCCCTGGTCAGCGCCGGGATCGAGGCGCGATCGGTCGCCGTCTACGAGACGGTCACGCGCGCCCCGGACGCCGCGACGCTGGACGCCCTCGACGACCTGGCCGCCGTGCTGCTGCACTCGCCCAAGGCCGCGCGGGCCTTGGCGGCGGTGCTGGAAGCCCGCCCCGCCCCGGCCTTGCGAGCGCTGTGCCTGTCGCCCGCCGTGGCCGCGCCGCTGGCCGGCCTTGTCGCCGACGGACGGCTGGGCGCTGTGGCCGCCGCGCCGCGCCCCCGCGAAACAGCGTTGTTCGACCTGCTCGTCCCTTAAGGCGAAGTTGCACGCAAACCGCGCGTGGGGCACGAATGGACCATGAGCGCCGCCCCCGATCCCACCGAAATCGCCGCCCCCAGCGACCCGGCCCTCTACGCCAGGAAGCCCCTGCTCGGCCCCATGTTCTGGGTGATGATCGGGCTGTGCGTGATCTGCGTTGGAGCCGGCGCGGCCATCGCCCATTACGGCCCGACCTGGTTCGCCAAACGCGGCGCGACCCCGGAAGCGCCCGCCGCCCCCGCGCCCGTCGCCGGCGGCTTCGCCACATCATCTTCGTCGGCGCCCGTCGTCGCGACCACGCCTGAGGCGCCCTCCCCCTCGCCCGAGATCGGCCGGCTGGAGGGCCGCATCGCCCTGCTCGAATCGGGCCAGCAGCGCACCCTCGACGCCGCCGCCGGCGCCCTGGCCGCCGCCAGCCTGGCCGAGGCCGCGCAGGGCAGCGAGCCCTTCGCCGACGCCGTGGCGAGCCTGGAGCGGGTGCTGCCGATGTCGTCGGAGGTCCGCGCCCTCGAACGCCTGGCCAGGGCCGGCGCCCCGACCGTGGCGGGCCTGGCCGCCAGCTTCGACGACCTGGCCGGCAGCGTCTCGGTCGCCGCCCACGATCCCGGCCCCGACGCCGGCGCCCTGGCCCGCCTGGGCCACGCCCTTTCCCGCGTCGTCACCATCCGCCAGGTCGGCTCAACGACCGGCAGCGGTCCCGACGCCCTGCTGGCCCGCGCCCAGGCCCGGCTCGACGCCGGCGACGTGGGCGGCGCCCTGCGCCTGCTCGACGCCCTGCCGGCCAGCGCCCGCCCCGCCCTCGCCGCCTGGCGGGCCGAGGCCGAGCGCCGGGCCGAGATCGACCGCCTGGTCGCCTCGGTCCGCCAACAGGCCCTGGCCGGCCTCGTCCAGGTGCAGCGCAGCCAGGCCGACGCCCGTCTCGCCGGGGGCTCTCAATGATCCGCGCCCTCTTCGCCCTGGTCGTCATCGCCGTCGTCGCCGTCGTCGTGGTCTCGCTGACCGGCGAACCGGGCGCGGCCAGCCTGGAGTGGCTGGGCTGGCGGGTGGAGATGACGGCCGCCGCCGCCGCCCTGCTGACCCTGCTGCTGGCCCTGGTCGCCGCCGCCCTGTGGCGCGGCCTGCTGTGGATCATCGAGGCCCCCGCGCGCGCCGCGCGCGCCCGCGCCGAGGCCCGGCGCAAGCAGGCGACCGAGGCCCTGTCGCGCGGCTTTCTCGCCGTAGCGGCCGGCGACGGCTCCGAAGCCCGCCGCCTGGCCCAGAAGGCCGCCGACCTCAATGACGACGCCCCGGCCCTGGTCCGCGTGCTGGCCGCCCAGGCGGCCGAAGCCGCGGGCGACAACGTCGCCGCCCGCCAGGCCTGGAACGCCATGCTGGGCTTTCCCGAGATGCGGCTGGCCGGCCTGCGCGGCCTGATGCAGCTGGCCTTGGCCGAAGGCGACCGCCAACTGGCCCTGCGCCACGCCGAGACCGCCTATGGCCTGGCCCGTTCGGCCCTGTGGGCCTGGCGCGCCTTGCTGGAAGCCAAGCTGGAAGCCGGCGACTGGGCGGCCGCCTTGCAGTTGGTCCAGGGCGGCCAGGAGCGCAAGATCGTCTCGCCGGCCGTCGCCGAGCGCGCCCGCGCCGCGCTCCTTGCCGCTTCCGCGGCGAGTCTCGAAGAGTCCGACGAGCCCAAGAGTCTGTCGCAGGCCCTCGACTTCGCCCTGCAGTCGGTGAAGCTGAAGCCCGACTTCGCCCCCGGCGTGGTCATGGCCGCCCGCTTGCTGGCCGCCGACGGCAAGGCCGCCAAGGCCGGAACCCTGATCGAGGCCGCCTGGAAGGGCGCGCCGCACCCGGCTCTTTGGCTGGCCTATCGCGACCTGAAGACCAGCGAGACGCCCAAGGCCCGCGCCGCGCGCCTGTCGGCCCTGGCCCAGCTGAAGCCCGAGGCGCGAGAGAGCCGCATCCTCAAGGTCGAGAGCGCCCTGATCGCCGGCGACCCCGCCGCCGCCAGCGCCGCCGCCCGCCTGCTGCCGGAAGAGCCGGTCCCGACCGCGCGCCTGGCCGGGCTGATGGCGCGGGTGGCCTTCGCGGGCGGCGAGCCCGACGAGGCCCGCGCCTGGGTCGCCCGGGGCGTCGCCGCCCCGCAGGAGCCCGACTGGAGCGATCTGGACCCCGAGGGCCAGGCCTTCGCCTACGGCCGCGAGGACTGGGCCCGCCTGGCCGCCAGCTACGCCGAGACCGGCGAACTGGTGCATCCGCGATTCGAGCGCCGCGAGCGCACGATGAGCGACCTGCCCGAGCTGCCCTCGGCCTACGGGCAGTCGGCCTACGCCGAATCCACCGCCTTCGTGCACGCGGCCGAGACCGGCGGCGCCCTGATCCCGTTCCTTGACCACCCAGGCCTGGACGACGCCGGCGGGCTCGACGATCCGCCCTCGCCGGACGCTCCCGGACCCGCTCCGGCGCCCCGTCGCAACACGAACGCACGCCGACGCTTGGCAAGCGGCCCGCGCCCCGCTAAATAGGCGCTCCCTCCGCCCGGCGAATCTCGCCAGACGGGCCGTGGGCCGCCTTAGCTCAGCCGGTAGAGCGGCGCATTCGTAATGCGTAGGTCAGGTGTTCGAGTCACCTAGGCGGCACCACCACTTCCAGCAGGATAAAGAGTTCGACCCTACCGGAAGGGCTTTAAACCCGGTCGCGGTTTGGGGTCCTAGTGGGTGTGGCTTTAGCTTGGACGGACGTCACTAGAGCCCGTTCGTGACTCTACCCGGTACGATTATCGGTTGGATCGGACGCCATCTCGGTAGCGAACGGATCTTCGCACCACACCGGGATTTAGCATTCATGGGCAGGGTCGGATTCGCTCCTCCTGAGACGCCGGTATCTTACGCGCGGTTCAGCACTGTGAGACGCCATTTGGCGCGCCTACAACAGCTGCGGAGCCATTAGGTTGAGTGCAATCTGCACTGACCCATCCTTAAAGTTGACAGGCTGGCGTAGTCCGCTTTTCTAAGCGGCACCATAAGAGCCGAGCGCGGCCGAAGCCTTTGAGTGTTGAAAAATGCCGACCACCCGGAAGCTGCAGCTCATTAAGGATAGTGCGGCGAACGAGGACTTCTTCGGCGGACACAAAAGGGTGGCAAACGCGCTAGCCTACCTCTTGCGGGACCCAGCAGTCCGCCTGATCGCTTTGCTAGGGCCTTGGGGGAGCGGAAAGTCGACGGTCGTTGGTCTTGCTGAAGGCGCTATCGCGAGAGCGACCCCTTCAGGTGCGAAAGCACCCCACTTCTTCATATTCGATGCTTGGCTTCATCAGAGCGACTCTCCGCGCAGGGCGTTGATTGAATCGCTTGTAGCATTTGTTCGTCAAAAAGAAATTTGCCCGGACATCGACTGGGAAGACGACCTAGAATCCATACAGCGACGAGCTGAAGTTCAAGAGGTGAAGACGACCCCATCCCTAACGGCTTGGGGCTTTTTCATAGGCCTAACCCTCCTGTTTGTGCCACTTGGGGTGAGGCTCGCGGATAGTCGGACTATAGTTGACCTTGGTCGAGCTGGATTTCTCTATGCAAATGTGATTGGATTATGCATTACATTTTTGCCAGCAATTATTGTAGTGATTAATTATATATCCTGGCGGCACACAATAAATCCATTCAACAAAGTATTCTTTTCAAAGAAGAATTGGCTTACTCACAATGAGTCGCACAAAGACCGGACCATGGCATCCATGTTCTTCAACAAGGCCGTGGAGCGGACGACCAACAAAATAACAAAAACACCCGAGCCGACTTCGTTCGAATTTAGGGCCATATACACCAAGATAATGAGTGCGGTGGGGAGTGCGGATGGTTCATTGGTTATCATTATTGACAACCTTGACCGCATTCCGGCCGAGGAGGCGATCGCCTTTTGGTCTACCATCCGGAGCCTACTGATCCACGACAGCTCCAGCGGCGAAACAAAGTATCGCCCATGGGTGATCGTACCTCTCGATGCTGGCGCGATCGAAAGAATTTTCACAAAGGCGGATACGAGGGATGAGGCTCGCTTCCATGCGGCCGCCTTCGTCGAAAAGACGTTCGACGCCACTCTGCGCGTGACGCCGCCCGTCACATCCGATTGGCAAAATTATCTGAAAGAAAAATTGCAATTCGCGACAAGTGATTCACTCACTGACGAGGACTCGCACGTTGCAATTAAGATATTTGAAGCTTCGGTAGCCCTCTTCAGAGAGCAAAACTCGACGACACCTAGAAGGATAAATTCCTATGTAAATAGAATTGTTTCTGTCCTTCTACAGTGGGAGCTTGAACTACCCCTGAGCGCAGCTTGCTACCACGCTGCCTTCTCTGACCACCTCGATCAATTTTCCGAAATTATCGGCGACAGCGCTCCGGGCGCGTCGCTGATGAACTCAATTGATCCGGATTGGCGTCAGAACGTCGCCGCCATTCATTTTGGGGTGGAAACGGGCAAGGCGCTACAGATCCTCATGGGGCCAGAGATCGGCAGCGCAATCTTGAATGAAGACGTTGAACGGTTCCTCGAGCTCTCGCAATCACCCGGCTTCGAGATCGTGCTTGGGCGAGTAATTGAAAGCGTGGCCCTACCAGCTACAGATTTCGATGTGTTTTCTGCAGCGGCGCTGCTGGATCGGGTCGAGGGCGGCAGCCTCCGAAATTCCGAAGCGTGGGAAGCACTTCTGAAGCTCGCTAGATCCACCACCGGCCGCACTGAGGCAATTCGGCTCGCGGCGAATGGGGTGGCAGCGCTAGTCAAGCGTGGCGGCGCATCGATTTCACACCACCTGCTGAGCGCACTTAAAACCTATGGGCCGGAGGCGGCGCGAGCCGGCGGCGGCGCATGGTTTACTGAGGTATGGGCATGCGATCCCGGGATGGAAGGGCGAAAGGATCTGACCAAAGGGCTGCTCGTACCGGGCGACGCTCTATTCTATACTCAGGCGATCGATGCGGCCGTCAAGTTGGGCGCGCGAGACAAATGGGAGCAACTGGTTAGAGATCTTCAGCCCTCTGTTGGGCGAGACGAGATCGTGGATCTCGTTGCTCGACAGGCAGCGACGCCCGGCATCGACCGGGGCTGGTATGACCGCATCGTGACGCTGGGCTGGGTGAGCGGCACCTGGAATTTTGATCCAATTTTTGACGCGGCGGATACCGCGATCAGAAACGCCGCAAACGATATGGATCTCTACTACGCCCTAAGGGCAATATTGGACGATCATAAAGTTGCTTCGAGCAGGCTACCCAGCCTTGGCGCCGAAGGAATTCTCGCCAATAGAATTGCTATCGCTGATAGTCTGAATTATTTCGATGAAATTGGCACCCTATTGCTGGCAACAGCGAACTATTATCCATCGATAGATCCAAACCAGCACTACGGCGAAAGCGCTTCAGGTGTTTCAATCACTCGAAGTTTAAGCTTTTTGGAGCGCGACGATACCTCGCGAGTGGCCGACGCAATTGTGGAGTCGTTGCTCGGATTTAGTACGCAAAGCAATCTCCTGGCCATGCTTTCACTTGCCCACTCTGAGCAATCGTGGCGACCGTTGACCATCGACGTGATTGATAAACTGCTAAAGACAGAATATTTCGACTGGTTCTACGCAACCGATTTGTTGGCCGCATATGATAATATACGGGAAACTATCGGCGATGGTGCGTCCAGAGCACTGATCGAACGCCTCTCAAAAGACTCGACATTCGAAAAGCGTTTTATGGCGCTTGATATCGATCTCTTCTTCCGGGTAGCGAACGCCTTCCTTTCGGATCAAACGAGTGAGGCGCTTAGCAGAAAAATCGCGGAGCGCTTCGAAGGGTTGGGGGAGCAGTGGTGGCTCGCTCAGTTTCAAGCGGCGTCGCCGGCTATCAAGGTCCTCGAAAAACTGGCGAAGAATCTGGCGAATTTTGCTCCACCAGAGGGATTTGTCGCGGCGGCGAATGAATATGTGAAATGGTTGATACAAAATGGCCCTCACTATCCGAGTGATGGGCCGACTGATTGGGAGCTAATTCTCGATGGACTTGATGATGATCAGAGGATGGTTTTCGATCAAAATATAATCGATCGCATTAAGGACGTTAGTCACGAAATAGCGGCCTGCGTAATTTATACATTTGCGAATGAAATTGTTCGGCCCGGGGTTTTTGATCGGGATGTCGACAGGAATGTTCGCATGATTTTGCTGCCGATAGTTGCGTCAGCTGACGAGGCTTCTCTGACCGATTTGAAGGATGTCGCTGAACTTTTCGCTCCTTTCGTCGCCAGGGCTGAGCAGTCGACGCGAACTGAAATGGCCCGCGCCGCGGCTGAGAAGATCGAACTGAGCCTTCAAGCCGAAGCGATCCGCTCAATTCTCAAAATGTGGTCGATAAATCCAGTAAAGGCGCGCCCATCGAGGCGAAAGAAAAATGCGATCGAAAAGGAATAATGCCGATTAGCGCAGGGTTGTAGCCGGCAACCAATGCTGAAGATCGCAAGCGGCTCAGCAACGTCCACGACCGACAAACTCGTTAAGCACCTCTGACGGATCGCGACCTAGCGCCTCTGCGACCTAGCAGAACTCGATTACGTCGAACCATCAAGGCGCTGCCAGCGGCCTGACTGTGTGACCATAAAGAGGCATTCCTGTGTGACCGTAACACTACCCGCGGCCTTATAATTCAAGGATTTCAGGGTTCAAGGTACGGTTTCAGTTCGAGTCACCTAGGCGGCACCACTTTCTCCCTTTCCAGGTTCCAATACCGGCCCTGCCCGGGACGCTTTGGGCTGCCGTGCGCATTTGCACAAAGCTCGGCGGTTGCGCGGTTCGCGGCCGCGCGCCAAAGTGCAGCCCTGTTCCGGATGCGCGCTGGACGGTCGACGCCGCGCCGCTGGTAGAGGGGGAAGGACCACCATGCAGTTGCTTCAGATGCAGAGCTTCGGCGCTCAGGCCAACACGACCTACGAACTGCTGGTCGCCGGCGGGTCGATGCACCTGACCCTGATCGACATCCAGCCGCTGAAGGCCCACGATCCCAATTCGCAGCGCGCGCCGTTCAGCCTGGTGTTCAAGTCGAACGTGCAGCACGTGCTGCCCCAGGCCGTCTACCGGGTGCGCAACGCCGTGCAGGGCGAGGTGGACATGTTCCTGGTGCCGCTGGGCCGCGACGCCCAGGGCGTGACCTATCAGGCGGTCTATAACTAGGGGCGCTCGCGCCCCTACGCCGCGCGGCGCGCGCGCAGCAGCGCGACGTTCCGCGCGATCAGGCCGACGCCGAAGATCAGGGCGCGAACGCTCGCCAGCAGCAGCACCGTCGCGATGATCGTGTCGAAAGGTTCGGCCAGCAGGTCGCCGACCCGAAACGGCGGGACATCCCCGTCGTAGTGGGTGATCGCGCCCCAGGCGAAGAACGCCGGCACGGCGGCGCCGATCGACGACATCGCCACGCCGTTCAGCAGTCCGGCGAATATGTGATCCAGGGGCGGACGGTCAGCTTGAGCCATGGCCCGACCCTACACGGATCGGGCGCAGGACCGCAATCGGGGCGCGATCGCCCTCAGTGCTGGCTTTCCGGCAGGCGCACGACCAGGCCGTCAAGGGCGTCGCTGACCTTGATCTGGCAGGACAGGCGGCTGTTGGGCTCGACGTTCTCGGCGAAGTCGAGCATCGACTCCTCCATGGCCGACTTTTCGCCGGTCTTGTCGGCCCAGGCGTCGTCCACATAGACGTGGCAGGTGGCGCAGGCGCAGGCGCCGCCGCAGTCGGCGTCGATGCCCGGCAGGTTGTTCTTCACCGCCGCTTCCATGACCGTCAGGCCCGGCTTGACGTCGAGGACGTGCTCGGTGCCGTCGAATTCGATGTAGGTGATCTTCGCCATGGTTCCCCTGCGTAGCTAGAGGGCGGCTTTCAGGCCGCCACTTCCTTCATGGATATCGCCGGATCCGCCAGCTTTGTCTTAGACACGGGCGTTCGCTTGGCGATCAATTGTTTGCCCGCCATGAACTCCGGCGGGGCGTTGACGGCTTCCACGGCCTGGACGAGGTCGCCCTTGAGGTGGAAGACGGCGAACTTGGCGGCGGCCACGTCGCCGCGCACGATCGTGCTGTCGGCGTCGAACGGCAGGCCGGCGATCTGGAGCTTGAGGTCGTACTGGTCGGACCAGAACCACGGCAGCTCGGGCGGCGGACCCGCGCGGCCGACGATGGCGGCGGCGGCCTGCTTGGCCTGCTCCAGGGCGTTGGGCACGCTCTCCAGCCGGAACTGGCGCTCGTAGATCGGCAGCGGCCGGTGGGCGACGTCGCCGATGGCGAAGACGCGCGGATCGCTGGTGCGGGCTTCGAGGTCGACGACGATGCCGCCCGTGCACTCCAGGCCGGCGTCCTGGGCCAGCTCGACGTTCGGATGGGCGCCGACGCCCACCAGGGCCGCGTCGCAGGCCACGACCTCGCCGCCCTTCAGGCGCACGCCGGTCACCCGGCCGCCCTCGCCTTCAAACGCCTCGACATTGGCGTTCAGCTCGAACGTGACGCCACGGGCGCCGTGATAGTCCTGGAAGAAGGTCGACAGGGTCTCGCAGGCCACGCGGGCCAGCACCCGGCTCTCGCGCTCGATGACGGTGGCTTCGGCGCCCAGGGCGCGGGCCGAGGCCGCCGCCTCCAGCCCGACATAGCCGCCGCCGACCACGGCCAGGCGCTTGCCCGGACCGAGGGCCGCCTTCAGCGCCTCGGCGTCGGCCGCCGTGCGCAGGGCCAGGACGCCGGAAAGATCGGCCCCGGGGATCGGCAGCGCGCGGGCGCGGGCGCCGGTGGCGAGGATCAGAAAGTCGTAGGAGATCACCTCGCCCGAGGCGAGGGTCACGGTGCGGTCGCCGCGGTTGAGGCTGGTCGCCACGCCTTGCAGGCGCAGGGCGACATTGGCCTCGGCGTACCATTCCTGGGGCTTGAGGGCCAAACTGTCGGCGTCGGCCTCGCCCTTCAGCCAGGCCTTGGACAGCGGCGGGCGTTGATAGGGCAGCAGCGGCTCTTCGCCGATCAGCACGATCGGGCCTTCATGGCCGTACTGGCGCAGGAAGGCGGCCGCCGAGCCGCCGGCATGACCCGCGCCCACGATCACCACCTTGGCTTTAGGATCGCTCACGACCGCTTCACTCAACGCGTCTGCCTCCACGACAAAATTGACGACCCCGTCATCTTTTGCAAGCCGAGCCGAGGGTTCATCCGCCTCCAGCCATAGACAGCACCGAGCCCGACGTGAAGAGCGGCGTCCGGAAACTGCGGCAGGCGAACAGGACGGCCGGCATGCGAAAGCCCCGCCGCTGAGCGGCGAGGCTTCCAAACCGTCGAGGATATCGGCGAACGGGCGGTCGTCAGACCACGCGCTCCACCAGCATCTTCTTGATCGAGGCGATGGCCTTGGCCGGGTTCAGACCCTTCGGGCAGACCTGGGCGCAGTTCATGATCGTGTGGCAGCGATAGAGCTTGAACGGGTCCTCGAGGTCGTCGAGGCGGTCGCCGGTCGCTTCATCGCGGCTGTCGATCAGCCAACGGTAGGCGTGCAGCAGGGCCGCGGGGCCCAGGTACTTCTCGCCGTTCCACCAGTAGCTCGGGCACGAGGTCGAGCAGCAGGCGCAGAGGATGCACTCGTAGAGACCGTCGAGCTTTTCGCGATCTTCCGGCGACTGGCGCCATTCCTTCTGCGGCTCGGGGGTCGTGGTGTGCAGCCACGGCTCGACCGACGCGTACTGGGCGTAGAACAGCGTCAGGTCGGGGATCAGGTCCTTGACCACCGGCACGTGCGGCAGCGGGCTGATCTGCACGGCCTTGCCGGGCACCTCGCCGTGGCCGTGGGTGCAGGCCAGGGTGTTGCGGCCGCCGATGTTCATCGCGCACGAGCCGCAGACACCCTCGCGGCACGACCGGCGGAAGGCCAGGGTCGGGTCGATGGTGTTCTTGATGTAGAGCAGCGCGTCCAGGACCATCGGGCCGCAGGCCTCGACGTCGACGTCGTAGGTGTCCCACCGCGGGTTCATCCCGGTCTCGGGATCGTAGCGGTAGATCTTGAACGAGCGCACGGTCTTGGCGCCGGCCGGGGCCGGCCAGTGCTTGCCGCTCTGAACGCGGGAGTTCTTGGGAAGAGAGAGCTGGACCATCTGCGTTCCCCTAGTAAACCCGTTGCTTCGGCGGGATGTAGTCGATGTCGGTCGACATCGTGTAGTTGTGCACCGGACGGAAATCGATCTTCACCTTGCCGGTCTCGTTGTCGAGCCAGGCCAGGGTGTGCTTCATCCATTCGGCGTCGTTGCGGTCGGAGTAGTCCTCGCGGGCGTGGGCGCCGCGGCTCTCGGTGCGGTTGGCCGCGCCGTTCACCGTCACGACCGCCTGGCCGATGAGGTTGTCGAACTCCAGGGTCTCCATCAGGTCGGTGTTCCACACCAGGCCGCGGTCGGAGACCTTGACGTCGTTCTTCTTGTCCCAGACGGCCTGCAGGCGGGCCACGCCGCTGTCCAGGCTCTCGCCGGTGCGGAACACGGCGGCGTCTTCCTGCATCGCCTTCTGCATTTCGAGGCGCAGTTCGGCGGTCGGGGTCGAGCCGTTGGCGTTGCGGATGCGGTCGAAGCGCGCGACGTGCGCTTCGGTGTGCGAGGCCTTCAGTTCCGGCTGCTTGGCGCCGGGGGTCAGGGTCTCGGCGCAGCGCAGGCCGGCCGCGCGGCCGAACACCACCAGATCGATCAGCGAGTTCGAACCCAGGCGGTTGGCGCCGTGCACCGACACGCAGGCGGCTTCGCCCACGGCCATCAGGCCCGGGATCACCTGGTCGGGGTTGTCGCCGGCCTTGGTGACCACTTCGCCGTGGTAGTTCGTCGGGATGCCGCCCATGTTGTAGTGGACGGTCGGCAGCACCGGGATCGGGGCCTTGGTCACGTCGACGCCGGCGAACACCTTGGCGGTCTCCGAGATGCCCGGCAGGCGCTCGGCCAGGATCTTCGGATCCAGGTGGTCGAGGTGCAGGAAGATGTGGTCCTTGTTGGGGCCCACGCCGCGGCCTTCGCGGATCTCGATGGTCATCGCGCGGCTGACCATGTCGCGGGGCGCCAGGTCCTTAACCGACGGGGCGTAGCGCTCCATGAAGCGCTCGCCTTCCGAGTTGGTCAGGTAGCCGCCTTCGCCGCGGGCGCCTTCGGTGATCAGGCAGCCGGCGCCGTAGATGCCGGTGGGGTGGAACTGCACGAATTCCATGTCCTGCAGCGGCAGGCCGGCGCGCAGCGCCATGGCGTTGCCGTCGCCCGTGCAGGTGTGGGCCGAGGTGGCCGAGAAGTAGGCCCGGCCGTAGCCGCCGGTGGCCAGGATCACGGTCTGGGCCTGGAAGCGGTGCAGGGTGCCGTCGTCGAGCTTCCACGCGGTCACGCCGCGGCAGGCGCCGTCTTCCATGATCAGGTCGAGGGCGAAGTACTCGATGAAGAACTCGGTGTCGTGGGCCAGCGACTGGCCGTACATCGTGTGCAGCATCGCGTGACCGGTGCGGTCGGCCGCCGCGCAGGTGCGCTGGATCGGGCCTTCGCCGAAGTTCTTGGTCATGCCGCCGAAGGCGCGCTGGTAGATCTTGCCCTCGGCCGTGCGCGAGAACGGCACGCCCCAGTGCTCGAGCTCATAGACCGCCGCCGGAGCGTTGCGGGTCAGGTACTCGATGGCGTCCTGGTCGCCCAGCCAGTCCGACCCCTTGACGGTGTCGAACATGTGCCAGCGCCAGTCGTCCTGGCCCATGTTGCCGAGCGAGGCCGAGATGCCGCCCTGGGCCGCCACGGTGTGGCTGCGGGTCGGGAACACCTTGGTGATGCAAGCGGTCTTGAGACCGGCTTGCGCGGCGCCGAGCGCGGCGCGGAGGCCCGAGCCGCCGGCGCCCACGACGACGACGTCGAACTTGTGGTCGATGAACGTGTAGGCCGACATCAAAGGGCTCCGGTGAAGGCGATCTTCAGGATCGAGACGATCCCCACGGCGCCGGCGAGAATGCAGACGAAGAGGTTGCCGATGACCAGCGCCGCCTTGGGGGCGAAGGCTTCGACATAGTCTTCGATGACCAGTTGGATGGCGTTCTTCAGGTGGACCAGCAGGGCCACGAAGAGCAGCGACAGCAGGACGGCGTTCAGCGGGATCGCCACCCAGGCCGCGACGGTGTCGAAGTCGGCGCCGGCCAGGCGGATGCCCGCGAAGGCGCCCCAGATGAACAGCGGCACGAGGGCGAGGCCCGAGATGCGCTCGGAGATGAAGTGGCTCACGCCGTGGTGCGCGGCGCCCAGGCCGCGGGCGCGCGACAGCGGGGTGCGGAAGGGGCTGTTGGAGGTGCTCATGGTCAGATCGCTCCGGTCGCGGCGGCGATGATCCAGGTGACGGCGGCGGCGACGATCGCGAAGGCGATCACGGCCAGGCCGGTCATGTCGGCGGTCTTGGGCGCGAAGCCCTTGCCCAGGTCCCAGAAGCTCTGACGGACGATGTAGCCGACGTTGTAGAAGACCGCGACGGTGATGCCGAACAGCAGCAGCTTGCCGATCAGCGAGCCCAGCAGGCCGGTGTAGCAGGCGTAGTGGTCCGGACCCGAGGCCAGCGACAGGGCCCAGCCCGCCAGCAGAAGGACGCCGACATACAGCGCGAACAGGCTGGCGCGGTGCAGGATCGAGCACGCCATGGTGATGTGCCAGCGCCAGACCTGGAGGTGCGGCGACAGCGGACGCTCTGGGAGCCCCCGGCTGGTCTCGGTCATTTTTACGTCCAACCTGTGGATTTGTGCGTTGCGGGACGCTTTTAAGCGCGAGCGCCGGGGTGTCAACGAAACGGCCATTACTTGAGATACGTTCTCAATTCGCCTGGCGAGTGAATGCAGGAACCGCTCAAGCCAAGCTTGCGTTATGGCTGGCTGCCGATGGGGAGAAACATCCAGGGGATGACCGGGCCGATCGATTTCGAGGCCGTGTTCGACCGGCTTCCGACCCCATACATGATGCTCGATCGCGACCTGCGGTACGTGGCGGCCAACCAGGCCTATCTCGACGCCCTGGGCCGCCGCTGGGACGACATCGCCGGCCTGCATGTCTTCGAGGCCTTCCCCAGCCAGGGCGAGTCGCGCGCTCGCGTGGAAGACTCGCTGGTCCGGGCCCGCGACAGCGGCAAGGTCGACCACCTGCCGCTGATCCCCTACGCCATCGAGCGGCCGGCCCATCTGGGCGGCGGCTTCGAGGACCGGATCTGGAGCGCGACCCACACGCCGATTCCCGGTCCGGACGGCCGCACGGCCTACATCGTCCAGCACACCCAGGACGTCACCGCCATCCAGCGGCTTAAGGACGTGGCCTTCGGGCGCGGCGAGATGACCATGCTGCAGGACGACGTGCTGCTGCGGGCCGGCGCCGCCGAGGCCCAGAGCGCGGACCTGCGCCGCCTGTTCATGCAGGCGCCCAGCTTCATGGGCGTGCTGCGCGGCCCCGACCACCGCATCGACCTGGTCAACAACGCCTACAGCCAGCTGATCGGCTGGCGCGACGTGCTCGGCCTGCCCCTGCGCGAGGCCCTGCCCGAGGTGGTGGAACAGGGCTTCATCGCCCTGCTCGACCGGGTCAGCGCCAGTGGAGAGGCGTTCGTCGGCCGCGAGATCAAGGTCGCCCTCCAGCGCACCCCGGACGGTCCGCTGGAGGACCGCTTCCTGGATTTCATCTACCAGCCGATCGTCGAGGCCGACGGCGCGGTGTCGGGCGTGCTGGTCGAGGGCTCGGACGTGACGGACAAGGTGCTGGCCGGCGAACAGCAGCGCCTGCTGCTCGACGAACTGAACCACCGGGTCAAGAACACCCTGGCCACCGTCCAAGCCATCGCCCGCCAGACCCTGCGCGGGGTCGAGAAACCCGAAGCCTTCGTGCGGGCCTTCGAGGCGCGGCTGCTGGCCCTGTCCCAAACCCACAACGCCCTGACCGACAGCCAGTGGGCGGGGGCGGGCCTGCGCCCGATCCTGGCCCAGGAACTGGCGCCCTACGACGCCGGCCGCATCGTCATGGACGGGCCGGACGTCAACCTGCCGGCCCGGGTGGCCCTGTCGCTGGGCATGGTGTTCCACGAACTGGCCACCAACGCCGCCAAGTACGGGGCGCTCAGCGTCGAGGCCGGCCAACTGCATCTGGCCTGGAGCGTCGAGCCGCCGGGCACGCTCCGCTTCGAATGGCGCGAAGCCGGCGGCCCGCCGGCGGCCGCGCCGGCCCGTCGCGGCTTCGGCTCGCGCCTGATCGAACGCAGCATCGGCGCCGAACTGCGCGGCGAGGTGGCCATCGACTACGCCGAGACGGGGCTGACGTGCCGGTTCACGGTGTCGCTGGACCGGGCGTTCTGAGCCCTCTTCGCCGCCGTGGAGACGCCCAGCGGGTCTCAAGCCTTGAACAGGTTGAGGGCGGCCCACTGCAACAGCATGATGGTCTTGCCGTCGCGGATTCGGCCATCGGCGATCATGGCCAGAGCCGCATCGATGGTCGGCTCCAGAACCTCGATGTCCTCGCCCTCGTCGGCATGGCCGCCGCCGTCGCCGATCCGCATCGCCGCGTCATACTCGGCCACGAAGAAATGCAGGATCTCGGTCACCGAGCCCGGGCTCATGAAGGCTTCGAAAATCTTGCGGACGCCGCCGAGACGATAGCCCAGCTCCTCCTCGACCTCGGCGCGGATGCGCGTCTCGGGGTCGGCGTCGTCGAGCAGCCCCGCGGCCGCCTCGATCAGCAGGTCGTCATAGCCGTTGACGAAGGCCGGATAGCGGAACTGCCTGACCAGCAGCACCGTGCGATTTTCCAGGCTATAGGGCAGCAGCACCGCGCCGTTGCCGCGATCATAGGTCTCGCGGCTCTGGGCCTGCCACGATCCGTCGCGCCGCCGCCAATCGAAACTGGTCGTCTTCAGGACGTACCAGTTGTCCGACAGCAGCCTGGTCTCGCGAACGCGAACCCGATCCTTGACGCTCATGCTCAATCCCGCACCCGCGCCACGTAGTCCGCCGACCGCATCTCCTGCAGGCGCGAGACCGTGCGCTCGAACTCGAACGAGCCGTCGCCGGCCGGATACAGCGCCTCGGGCTCGCCGGCGGCCAGGGCCACCAGCTTGGCGTCGGCCTCGTAGAGGGCGTCGATCAGGGTGTTGAAGCGCTTGGCCGCGTCGCGCTTTTCCGGAACCAGGAGGGGGATGTCCTCCAGGAAGATGGTGTGGAAGCGCGCGGCCAGGGCCAGGTAGTCCTGCGGCCCCAGCGCCTGCTGGCACAGGCTGGCGAACGAGCTGCGCACCAGGCCGCCGGCGGCGCGCGGCAGGCGCAGCTTGCGGCCCATGACCTCCAGCGTCGCGCCCGTCTCCTCGGCGCCGTCCAGCATGTCGGCCCAAAGGGCGTCGAACTCGACCTCGGTGGTCTTGTCGAGGGGCGAGAGCCAGGTGCGGCCGGCGCGCAGGCGGTCGAGGCGGAAGTCCACCGGCCCGCGCACGGCCACGACCTCCATCTTCTCCTTCAGCATGGCGATGAAGGGGGTGAAGAGCTGGCGGTTGAGACCGTCCTTGTAGAGGTCGTCGGGCGGGCGGTTGGAGGTGGCGACCAGGGTCACGCCCTCGGCGAACAGGGCCTCGAACAGCCGGCCCAGGATCATGGCGTCGGCGATGTCGGTGACCTGCAGTTCGTCGAAGCACAGCAGCCGGGCCTGGTCGGCGATCAGCTCGGCCGTCGGCGCGATCGGGTCGTCGCCCTTGTGGCGGCCGAAGCGGGCTTTCCGCTCAGCCGCGTCGCCCTTGCGCCAGGCGTCGATGTGGGCGTGCACCTCGGCCATGAAGACGTGGAAGTGGACGCGCCGCTTGCGGTGCACCGGGGCGCTGTCGAAGAACAGGTCCATGACCATCGACTTGCCGCGCCCGACCGGCCCCCAGATGTAGAGGCCGCGCTGGCTCTTGGGCTTGCGGCCGAAGAACGAGAAGCTGGGCTCGCCGGCCCCGTCGAGATCGGCCTCCAGCCGGGCCAGGGCCTCGATGGCGGCGGCCTGGGCGACGTCGGGACGAAGCTCGCCGGCGGCGAGGCGCTCACGATAGGCGGTGCGGACGGACTGAGGCATTGCGGATGCGGGTTAGCGCGGGAAGCGCTGCGGGGAAACCCCGATCCTTCTCCCCTTGCGGGAGAAGGTGGCGCCGAAGGCGTCGGATGAGGGGTCTCTCAGAAGTCGAACGCCGTACCCAGTCGTTCCGCCGTCGCGGCGGACAGGTTTGAGAGACCCCTCACCCGACCTCGCGCTGCGAGGCCACCCTCTCCCGCAAGGGGAGAGGGATCAAAGAAAAAGCCCCGGCCTTGCGGACCGGGGCTTTTCATTGAAACTCAGCGTCGGCGGATCAGGCCGCCCGGCGCGCCTTCTTGACCTTGGCCATGGCGCGGTCGCGGCGCAGGCGCGACAGGTGGTCGATGAACAGCACGCCTTCCAGGTGGTCCATCTCGTGCTGGATGCAGACGGCGAACAGGCCCTCGGCCTCTTCTTCCACCGGCTCGCCCTGGTAGTTCAGGTAGCGCACCTTGATCTTCGCCGGACGCTCGACGGCGTCGTAATATTCCGGCACCGACAGGCAGCCTTCCTCGTAGGCGAACAGCTCTTCCGACGGGTCGAACAGCTCGGGATTGACGAAGAAGCGCGGGGCCGGCTCCTCGCCCTCGCGGGCCAGGTCCATGACGATCACGCGCACGGGCTCGCCGACCTGCACGGCGGCCAGGCCGATGCCGGGCGCGTCGTACATGGTCTCGAGCATGTCATCCATCAGCACGCGCAGGTCGTCGGTGACGGCCTCCACGGGGGTGGAGATCTTCTTCAGGGTCGCCAGATCGGCGGCGTTATCGATGGTGAGGATGCGACGGATGGCCATAACGTCACTCAGGTAGGCGTCCCGTTTCCGAGGGTCAAGGCGGGCGATTGTCCCACCTCGTCCGTCGGTTGGCTATCCGGGGCCGCGATTTCGAGCTTGGTGACCGGACGCACGGCCGTATCGACGGCCGTCAGCTCTTCGATGCCCTTGCCGCCGTGCTCGACCTTCAGCTTCTCGAACTCGCGGGCCTTGGGCAGCACCCGGCTCTCCAGCGAGCCGACGAAGGCGTTGTACTTGTCGACCGCCTGGGAGAGCGAGCGGCCCACCCCGGCCACGTGGCCGCCCATGTCGGCGACCCGCTTGTAGAGCTCGCGGCCCAGGGCGGCGACCTCGACGGCGTTCTTGGCCTGCTCCTCGACCCGCCAGCCGTAGGACACCGCCTTGCACAGCGCGAACAGGGTCGAGGGCGTGGCGATGATCACCCGCTTCTCCATGGCCTCGGTCATCAGCTCGGGCGCGCGCTCCAGGGCGGCGGCCAGGATGCCGTCGCCGGGCACGAACATGGCCACGAAGTCGGGCGAGACCTCCAGGGCGTCCCAATAGGCCTTGGCCGACAGCGACTTGATGTGTTCGCGCAGGGATGCGGCGTGGCGCAGATAGGCGGCCTCGCGGGCCACGTCGTCGGCCGCGTCCTGGGCTTCCAGATAGGCGTTCAGCGAGCACTTGGCGTCGATGACGAAGGCGGCGTTGCGCGGCATCCGCACCACCACGTCGGGACGCACGCGCCCGCCGTCCAGCGACACCTGCTCGGTGAAGTCGACGCCGTGCTTGAGGCCGGCCATCTCCAGCACGTTGCGCAGCATCTGCTCGCCCCAGCGGCCCTGCACGCCCGCGCCCCGGCGCAGGGCGGCCGACAGCTTGCGGGCCTCGGTCTGGGTGGCGGCCGAAGCCTCCATCAGGGCGGCGATCTGGGCTTTCAGGCCGCCACTTTCCTCGGCCCGCGACTTCTCGACGGCGGTGACCTGGGCCTCGAACTTGGCCAGGGTCTCGGCCACCGGCTTCAGCTGCGCCTCAAGGCGGGCGTGGGTGAGCTGGTCGCGGCTCTTGGCGTTCTCGTCGGCCCGCTTGATCAGCTGCTCGGCCACGGCCTGGGCGCTCTTCTCGGCCTGGGCGCGGATCAGCTCGATCTGGGTCTTGGACTGGTCCTCCAGCATGCGGTGGCGGTCCAGCGCCTGCTCCAGCTGGGCGCCCAGCCGCCAGGCCTCCTGCTCGGCGCTGGCGGCCTTGCGCTGCGCCATCAGCGCCCAGACGACCGCCCCTGCCGCGGCGGCCAGGAAGACGAGGGCGAGGATCAGGTAGGGGTCAACGGCGTTCATGCTCCGTTCTTAGCCGGAGTCGAGGGTGGAAGAAAGGCGGGCGCCGCGTCAGGTTCCGGCCGGCGCGCAGGCCCTGTCGGCCAGCCGGACGTCCAGCGTCGCCAGCATCTCGGCGATGTGCGGCTCGGGCGTCGCGTGGACGACGGCCGGCCGCGCCTGTCGAAAGGCGGCGCAGGCCTGCGGGGCGCGGCCCAGGGCCAGCAGGGCCTCGCCCCGCTCCAGCCCGGCCCCGGTCCAGTACCAGCTGCTGTCGTCGGTCCCGGCCTTCCTGGCCAGGGCCAGGCCCCGGTCGATCGTCGCCAGGGCGGCGGGCGCGTCGCCCGACAGCCGCAGGGCGCGGGCCAGCAGGACCTCCGAAGCCCCGTCGCTCGCCCGCCCCTGCGCCTTGGCGTGCGCTTTCCAGACGGCGTCCGAGGCCCGCAGGAAACCGACCGCCTCGCGCGGCGCGTCCACCTTCAAGAGGTCGCGGCCGAAGCCGCCGAAGGCCTCGGCCACCGGTGCAGCGGTCAGATCGCCGCCCCAGCGGCCGGTGGCGATCTGGTCGAGGACGGTGGCGTTGGGCAGCAGGAAGCGCTCGCCGTCCACCAGGATCGCGGCCTTGCGGGCCGTGGCGATCACGCCGGCCTGGTCGCCGGCGGCGGCCTGGGCGTGCGAGCGGGCCACGTAGAGGCGCATCAGGCCGGCCTTGCGCTCCTGCCTGGAAAAGTCGTCGGGCGCCTGGGCGAGCCGCGCCTCGACCAGGGCGACCGCCTCGCCGAACCGATCGGCGGCGGACCGTGCGTCGCCGGACAGCTCCAGCAGGTCGCCTTCGGCGCGCAGGGCCGAGGCGAGCCCGAACTGGTCCCTGTCCGCCTCACCGCCGCCGGCGTCGAGGATCGACCGCCACAGGCGCACATTGGCCTGCGCGTAGACCAGGCTCGGCTTGCGATCCGGCGAGCCGCTCATCAGGTGAAGCAGCTGGGACGTGATCTCGGCCAGGGCGCGCGGATCGCTCTCGCCGGCGCTCCGCCGCGAACGCCAGGCGGCCAGGGCTCCGACCTCGTCGCCTTGGCGCAGGCGCGCGGCCGCCAGGCCGGCCCAGGCGTCGTTCGAAGGCTCGACCCGCACCCGCTCCTCGGCCAGCCGCAAGGCCTCGGCGGCCCGGCCCGAAGACTGCAGCACCCCTTGCAGGAACATCCAGTCGCTGCTGCGCGGTCCCGAGCCGACGCAGTTGGCCCGCGCCGCCGCCACCACCGCCTCGGGCCTGAAAGGATAGGGCGCGGGATCGCGCAGGAAGTGGCCCCATCGCGCGGCGTAGCGAACGCCGGCCGGCTCCGACAGCGGCGCAGCCAGTACTGCGGCCGTCTCCTCGCACAGAGCCTGGGCCGCCGCCGGATCCGGGGCGGAGGGCTGGGCGGCGGCGAGCGCGAGGGCGGCGAGAAGCGACATCATGGCGAGAGAATTATCGCCGGCGCCATCAAAGGTCGAGTCCACACGGCGCGACAGACGGCTCGGGCGCATCAAGGTCGCCTACGAGAACTCCCTGTAGCCACGAGCATCCAGGATCGCCCGGATCCTTTCGTCTTCCCTCACCCGGCCCGAATAGAGCGCCAGCAGGTCCATGGCGGGCGGCCAGTCGCGGCGGGCGAGCTCGTTCAGGTCCAACCCGGTTCCGTAGACCCGCAGATGCCGCAGGCTCGGGATCTCGGACACCCCGGTCAGGGTCGCGAGCGTCTTGCAGTTCAGCACGAAGACCTCCTCCAGCGGCGGGCCGGCCAGGTCGATCGCGGCAAGACGGATCTGGTCCTCGACGTGAAGACGGCGCAGGCGGGGAAAGCGCGTCAGGCTCCCCAGGTCGGCCAGCCCGCGCATGCGGATGATCTCCAGCGTCTCCAACCCCTCGTGCCGGATCTCGTCGATGGCGTCACGACCGCCGAGGACCAGCCGCAGCGATCGCAGATTCGCCACGTCCGACACGAAGCCCAGGTCCTGCTTCTTGGGAATGCTGTTGAGGTCGAGCGCGCGAAGCTGCCGCAGCCCCGCCACCGCCTCGATGCCGCGCGTATGGCCGACGATCTGGAGGTCCGTCAGGGCCTGCGCCCTGGCCAGGGGCGACAGGTCGAAGTCGCGTCGAATATTTTCACCCACGGACAGGTGGGTCAGCCGCTCCAGCGGCAGCAGGTCCAGGAAATCAGGCCGGTCGAAATCCTCCACCCCGAACCCGAAGCGGGTCAGGCGCGGCAGGTCGGCGACGCGCTCGACGTTCTCGATCCGCCTCAGGCAGTCCAGCGTCAGCCATCGCACGTCCGGCAGCAGGGCCAGGAGGTCGGCGTCGAACACGCTGTCGAAGTGAGTATAGAACCGCACCTCCAGCGCCTCGCCGAAAGTCCGGCAAAGTTCGTTCACCCGTTCCAGCATGTCGGCTGATGGGGGCGTGGAGAACTGGACGATGGGTTCGCGTCCCACCGCCAGGATGCGCCGGATATCCTCGGCCTCGATCGCCGCTGGATTGCTGATGCGGGGCTCCACCGTCATGGGTGGAGCCTTGCAGACGCGCGTCCGGCGAACAAGCCGAAGCTTGGCCGCGCTCCATGAAAGCGGCGCGCTCCGACGAGCGTCAGTCGGCCACTCGCCACGGTTCAAGCGGAACCACGGTGGCGCAGGCCGGGCCGCCGTCCCTGGCCTTGCCGGGCAGGAGGACTTCGAGCACCACGCCTTCCAGAGCCCGCGCCAGCAGGTCGGCCGGGATCGTGTGGATGTCGATCTTGGCGCGCCGGCTCCAGGGCGAGGCGTGATCGCCGGCCGAGGTTCCGATGGCGATGTAGACGAACCGCCGGCTGGGGCCTTCGCTGCGGACGAACTCGCCCAGGAACCGCGGGCCGGGCGCGACGCGCACGGAGACGTCCAGGGCCAGCGGCGCATCGCCGGCGGTCACCGGCCCCACGGGATGGTTCTTCTTGTCCTGCAGGCTGTAGGCCACGCCCGGGATCGGATCCTGGATGCGCAGCCTCAGCGTGATCGGCTGACCGGTCATGGCGTTCCTCCCGAGGCGAAGTCGTAGACGACCCCGCGCCCGGGCGAAACCGCCCCCTACTTCGCGTAGCGCGCGGCCACCGGCTCGTAGCGGTCCCACACCTGGCGGTCGGCCAGCGAGCGCAGCAGCTTCAGATACTCGGCGTGCGACCAGGCCAGCGGCGTGGCCGAGTCCGTGCCTTCGCCCTTCACATAGGGGTGGCGGGCGTCGGCGCCGACGCCGTCCCAGACCTGTTCGGGGATCAGCAGGCCGTCATTGGCGAAGAGCTCGATGGCTTTCACGTAGCGGGCGCGGATGGCGTCGATCTGGCCCTTGCCGACCTTGCCCTTCTCGGCCGCCAGGGCGAGTTCGTAGTGGCCGCGCTCACCGGTGAAGATCGGCCACACCCGGCCGCGCTGGCCGGGGCTCATTTCGCCGCCCTCGCCGTAGTTGCCGACGGTCTTGGCGTCCTCGCCGTAGCCGTCGACGTCGTAGCGCCGCCAGCCGGGGAACTCGCCCTTCACCCCCGGGAAGCTGAAGTCGTAGCGCACGCGATAGAGGTCATCCCGCGCCGTGTCGTCCAGCTCCGGCAGACTGCCGGCGATGTGGCTGTCATCGGCCCGGCGCACGCCGTAGCGGACCAGCTCCAGGAACCCGCCGTCCACGACCTCGTCCTCGGGCGGAGCGATCTGGCCGTTGGCGGCGCCGATCGGGGCCTTGTCGTTGGGGTCTTCGTTCTTGTTCAGGCGCATGAAGTAGCTGCCGTCGCCGAACTTGCCGCTGGTGGTGAACATCCGCGCCTCGACCTTGGCCGAATAGGCGTCGGCCGTGGCCCGATAGCGGTCGCCCGAGGCCGTGTCGCCGGCCAGATCGGCGATGTCGCCGGCGGTGACGAGGCCGGCGATCACCGCGGCCGTGGTCGAGGGCGAGTGGCCGTCCTGCTCCTCCCAGCGCTCCTGCTGGGTGAAGGGCGGGACGATGGTCTCGTGGTTCCAGCCGATGTTCACCTTGCCGCCATCCACGAGGAAGTCGGCGGCCGGCTTGATCATGCGGGCGTAGTAGGCCTTGAGATCGGCTTCCGACAGCCAGCCCAGCTTCCACAGCTTCCAGCCCAGCATGATCGGCATGGCCGTCTGGTCGAGCTGGACGCCGACCCATTCGGGCGTGCCGTCGACCTCGGTCTTCTGCAGGAACCAGCCGCCGGCGCCCTTGTTACCCGGGGTCTTCGGGCCGACCTGCACGGTGGGCAGGTAGTGGAAGGCCGCCAGCGGGGTTTCCTTGTCGCCCAGGGCCGCCAGCGCCATGGCGCACTGGTAGAAGTCGCGCGGCCAGACGGCCTTGTAGCCGGTCGAGGGGCGGGCGGCGTCCACCGTGTCGCCCCACGGGTTGGACAGCGAGGCGATCAGGGCGCCGGCGTGGGTGCGGTCTTCCTGCACCTTCAGCATCAGGGCGCTGGCATAGGCCAGCTTGCCGCCGTCGGCGCTCTGGGCGGCCACGCGCGGCAGTTCCGAGAGCGAGGCGATGTAGTCGGCCCAGCCCACCCGCTCGCCCTCGCCGTTGTAGCGGGCCAGCACCTCGGCATAGCCGGTCTTCAGGCTGGCCATGGCCGTCTGGCTGGAGGCGCCCGGATCGGCGCCGAAGCCGATGGCGAAGTCGTAGGTCGCCTCGCCGGCCGCCAGGGTCGGCAGCTGGGCGGCCAGGACGATCGCGCCCTTGGCTTCGGAGGCGCCCTCAAGCACGCCGCCGTCGAGGATCTTCAGGGCGTCATTGCCTTCCAGCTTGGCGGCGGCGGCCTTGGCGAAGGGGCGGTCGCCGCGCAGGGTGAGGTAGACCTTGCCCTCGCCGGCCGTCAGGCCTTGCGCGCCCGCCGAGCCGACGTCGTTGCCGCCGGTGTTGGCCATATGCGGCTCCAGCACCAGGAACGGCGTCACCGGCCCTTTGAGGGCCTTGACCGTCACCCGCAAAAACAGGGCGTTGCGGTCGGGATCGGTGAAGATCCGCTTCTCGATGACGAAGCGGCCGGCCTTGTCGGTGGTGGTGATCTTGTAGGCCGGCGACAGCGGCCGGCCCTTTTTATCCGTATACAGATATTCTGTCTTGGCGGTCGTGTCGCGGCCCTCCACCACAAGACCGTCAGAGGTCTTCACGGCGATCCGCATCTGCTTGATCTGGGCCTCGTGGATCAGGCCGTACATGGTTTCGGTCATCACGCCGTCGGCGACCGAGAACCACACCTTCGACACCGCGCCGGTGCGGCCGCCGTCCTTGTAGGCGCCGTCGACATAGGCCTCGTACGAGGCGCCGACAGCGGTCTTGGCCGAATAGGCCCAGGTGGTGGCAGGCTCAGCCGCGCAGGCGGCCGAGGCGCCGACGGTCAGGGCCGAGGCGGCGAGGATCAGGGTCTTGAGGGTACGCATGGGGGGCCTCACGAAGCAGACTTGGCCAGCCGCTTGGGCTCGCCCGGGTCGTTGACGGCGAAGACGGCGACGGCGGCGATCAGGAACGAGGCCGCGCCCAGCACGAGCGCATAGATCGCCTGGCCGCCGAAGAAGGTCTTGAGCAGCAGGCCCAGCACGGTGGCGGCCAGCAGCTGCGGGATGACGATGAAGAAATTGAAGATGCCCATATAGACGCCCATCTTCCGCGCCGGCACCGAGCCCGACAGGATCGAATAGGGGGCCGACAGGATCGAGCTCCAGGCGAAGCCGACCCCGACCATGCCGACGATCAGCAGCTTGGGGTCGCGGATGACCAGGAACGACAGCAGGCCAAGACCGCCCAGAACGAGGCAAAAGGCGTGGGCGACGCGGCGGCTGGTCGCGCGGGCGATCACCGGGATCAGCAGGGCCGCCAGGGCCGCCACGCCGTTATAGACCCCGAACAGCACCCCCACCCAGTCGGCGCCGGCGTTGTAGGCCGCCGAGCTGGCGTCGGTCGCGCCGTAGTGGAAGGCCGCGACGCCGGGCGTGGTGTAGATCCACATGGCGAACAGGCCGAACCACGAAAAGAACTGCACGACGGCCAGCTGCTTCATGGTGGAGGGCATGGCGAAGAGGTCCTCGACCACTTCGGAGAAGCCGTTGCGGGTGCGCCCGCCCGCCTTCAGCTGACCGGCGACCAGCTGCGCCACGCCGAAGCCGGCGATCAGGGCGGCCAGGACGTAGAGCTCCTTTTCCAGCCGGGCGGCGTAGACGCCCACCGCGACCGCCAGGCCGGCGATCGTCCAGGCCACGCCGCCGGTCAGGTAGGCGGCGACGCCGCGGCCTTCAGCCTGCGCCTCGACGGCGACCGCCTCGCCCTTCGCGGCGGCTTCGGCGGCTTCGAAGGCGGCCATCTGCTCGGGGCTGTATTCGCGTGTGGAAAACACCGTCCACAGCACCGAGGCCAGCAGCACCGCGCCGCCGACATAGAAGGCGATGCGTACCGAGTCCGGGATCTGGCCGGCCGGGGCGGTGTTGGCCACGTCGAGCCAGTTGGTCAGGATCCACGGCAGGCACGAGGCCAGCACGGCCCCGATCCCGATGAAGAAGCTCTGCATGGCGTAGCCGGTCGAGCGCTGCTCGTCGGGCAGGTTGTCGCCGACGAAGGCCCGGAACGGCTCCATGGTGATGTTGATCGAGGCGTCCATGATCCACAGCGCCGAGGCCGCGATCCACAGGGACGGCGAGTTGGGCATCAGGATCAGGGCGGCCGTGGTCAGGATCGCGCCCCAGAAGAAATAGGGCCGGCGGCGGCCGAGCTTCCCCCAGGTCTTGTCGGACAGGTAGCCGATGATCGGCTGCACCAGCAGGCCCGTGGCCGGCGCGGCGATCCACAGGATGGCCAGGTGGTCGATCTCGACGCCGAGGGTCTGGAAGATGCGGCTGGTGTTGGCGTTCTGAAGGCCAAAGCCGATCTGGATCCCGAAGAACCCGAAGCACATGTTCCAGATCTGGAAGAGGCTCAGCCTGGCCTTGGTCATCGCTTCCCCGCCGTGACGCCGCCGGTTTTCCCGGCCGTTTGCGCAAGTTTTTGCAATGCGCTTTGCGGCGGACATTTGCGCATGGGGTGCACAGGGATGCAATGAGGAAGTGGGATTATCGCTGCCTTTCTAGGACATATCGCCCCGAAACGATTGCTGTTGGCGTAACACGGCCTGGCGCTCAGGTGTCCGAAGTCACGCGCGAAAGGCAATAATTCTCATAAATTTGCACTCCCAACTCCCGTCATTCCCGCCACAAGGGCGGGAATGACGGGCGGAAAAGAAGTCCCCTTGCATCTCGCCCAATCACGTAACATGTATAATTACATGAAACGGAACAGCCGCCTCTCCGTCGCCCTGCACGTGCTGCTGCACATGGCCGAACAGCCCGACAAGGCCCTGACCTCCGAGGTCCTGGCCGGCTGGGCCGCGACCAATCCGGTGGTCATCCGCCGCACCTTCGCCGGCCTGCGCGAGGCCGGCATCGTCGGCTCGACCAAGGGCCACGGCGGCGGCTGGACGCTGCTGAAACCGCTGGACGCCGTCAGCCTGGCCGACATCCAGGCCGCCCTGGACGAGCCGGTGCTGGCGTTGGGCAAGGCCGAGGAAAGCCCCGGCTGCGTCGTCGAGCAGGCGGTCAACGCCGCCCTGGACGACGCCGTGTCCGAGGCTCGCCGGCTGCTGGACCAGCGCCTGTCGAACATCACCCTGGCGGACCTGGCCGCCGAGATCGGCCCGCGCCGCGTCGTGCTGCAGGCGGCCGGCTGCGAGGATCCCCACCATGAGTCATGACGTCATCGTCGTCGGCGGCAGCTTCGCCGGCCTGTCCGCCGCCATGCAGCTGGCGCGCGCCCGCCGCGACGTGCTGGTGGTCGACGCCGGCCTGCCCCGCAACCGCTTCGCCGACGCCTCGCACGGCTTCCTCGGCCAGGACGGCAAGGCGCCGTTCGACATCCTGCGCGAAGCCCGCCGCCAGTTGTCGGCCTATCCCACCGTGTCGTTCGTCGAGGGCGAGGCGCGCGACGCCGGCGCCGAAGACGAGGCTTTCACCGTGGCCCTGAGCGACGGCCGCCACGTGCGCGGCAGACGCCTGGTGTTGGCCACCGGCGTCGCCGACCAGTTGCCCGACATCCCCGGCCTCAAGCCCCGTTGGGGCGCCAGCGTGCTGCACTGCCCCTACTGCCACGGCTACGAGGCGCGCGACCAAAGACTGGGCGTGCTGACCAGCAGCGCCATGGACGCCCACAAGGCCCAGATGCTGCCCGACTGGGGGCCGACCACCCTGTTCAGCCAGGGCCTGCCGATCGACGACGACACCCGGGCGAAGCTGGCCGCGCGCGGCGTGGCGATCGAGGAGGTTCCGGTGGTCGCGCTGCTGGGCGAGGAGCCGGCGCTGTCCGGCGCCCGCCTGGCCGACGGCCGGATCGTCGCCATCGAGGCGATCTTCGCCTCGCCGACCGTGCGCATGGCCAGCCCGCTGGCGCAGCGCCTGGGTTGCGCCTTCCAGGACGGCCCGCTGGGCCCGCTGATCGCCGTCGACGACTGGAAGGCCACCAGCGTGCCGGGCGTCTTCGCCGCCGGCGACGCGGCGAGGGCCAACCACAACGCCACCCTGGCTTCCGCCGACGGAGTGCTGGCGGGGGTGGGCGCGCACCGGTCGCTGGTGTTCGGGTAGGCTCCCCCCCTTAAGACCCCCGCGAAAGCGGGGGCCCAGGTGTTTTATCGTCGAGCGCAGAGGACTTCAGAAAAAGCCCGGGTCCCCGCTTTCGCGGGGATTTTACGGGGGAGGGAAACGCTTAGCGCTTCCCCAAAGCCACGAACCGGATCGCCTGGCCGCCGCCGGGTGCCAGCCGCAGCGTCAGCACATCCGCCGCCGTGACTTCGCGGGTCTCGATGACGATGTCCTGCGGGGCGGTCTTCCAGTCGGCCGCCTCACCGTCGCGATAGATCTCGGCGCGGTACTTGCGGCCCGGATCGAGGAACGACAGCGGCGCCGAAAGCACTCGGCCCTGCTCGTCGCTGACCGCGCCCAGGTACCAGTCGTCGCTCTTGCGGTCCTTGCGGGCGATGGTGACGAAGTCGCCGATCTCGCCGTTGACCACCTTGGTGTCGGCCCAGTCGACCGGCACGTCCTCGATGAACTTGAACGGCTTCGGATTGGCCTCGTAGTTCTCGAGCAGGTCGGCCGCCATCTGGATCGGGCTGTAGATGACGACGTACAGCGCCAGTTGCTTGGCCCAGGTGGTGGCCACGCCGTCGGGGGCCTTGGTCTTCATGCCGAAGATGCCGGGCGTGTAGTCCATCGGCCCGGCCAGCAGGCGGGTGAAGACCAGGTTGGCCTCGTGCTCGGGCGGATTGCCCGGCTGGCCCCAGGCGCTGAACTCCATGCCCCGCGCGCCCTCGCGGCTGATCCAATTGGGGTAAGTGCGGCGCAGGCCGGTGTCCTTGATCGGCTCGTGCGAGTTGATGGCGATCTGGCGTTTGGCGGCGGCCTCCAGCACCCGCACGTGGTGCTCGGCCAGGGCCTGGCTTTCGTGCCAGGCGAAGTGGACCTTGCCGTCCGGCCCCAGCACCTGGGCGCCGCCGGCGTCGGCGACATAGCCGGTCTTGACCGCCGGCACGCCGACCGACTTGTAGAGGTCGAAGGCGCCGTCCATCTGGCGCTCGTAGACGACGGTGTTGCCGGCCGTCTCGTGGTGGCCGATCAGAACGACGCCCCTTTTGCGGGCGTAGTCGGTGAGCTTCTTCAGGTCGAAGTCCGGATAGGACTCGGTGAAGCTGAACTCCGAGCCGTCGGCGAACCAGGCGCCGTCCCAGCCCTTGTTCCAGCCCTCGACCAACACCCCGCCCAGGCCGTGCCTGGCGGCGAAATCGATGTGGCGCATGACGTTCTCGTTGGTCGCGCCGTGCTTGGGACCCGAGCCCCAGGTCTTGTGGTCGAGGTGCATCTCCCACCAGACGCCGACATATTTCATCGGCTTGATCCACGAGACGTCGCCCAGCCTGTTGGGCTCGTTCAGGTTCAGGATCAGGCTGGAGGTAACGAGGCCGCCAGCGTTGTCGGCGATCTGCAGGGTGCGCCAGGGCGTGGGGAACGGCAGGGCGCGCTCGACCTTGGCCTCGCTGATCCCCGGCGTCAGGCTGGCCTTGAAGCGGCGATCCTGGGCGCGGGCCAGGTTCATGCCGGCGTAGTCCACCAGCGCCGCCTCGTGGATCGAGACGTGCAGCCCGTCCTTCGTGCGCAGGGTCATCGGCGTCTGGGCGACCGAGACCTCTTCGACCGACGTCCTGTTGTAGAGATATTCCTCGCGGTTCCACTCATAGGCCGGGATCCACCAGGCGGTGGCCTCGTCCACCAGGCTGAACTCGGTCAGCTCCTCGCCGATGCGGGCGGTCTTCAGATTGGCCTGTTCGGGAAACTCGTAGCGGAAGCCCAGGCCGTCGTCATAGAGCCGGAACACCACGTCGAGCCGGCGGTGCAGCGGGGTCTTCTCGACCAGGGTGACACGCAGTTCGTTGAAGCGATTGCGCACCGATTTCCGCTCGCCCCAGGGCAGGTCCCAGGTCTCGTCGACGCTGCGGGTCTTCTGGTCCGCGACCTCGAAATTGCGCTGCAGCTTGGGAGCGTCGACCAGGATGAAACCCAGCTTCGACGGGGCGATCACCGGCCGGCCAAGGCGGCTGACCGAGTAGGTCGGCTGGCCGTCGTTGTCGGTGGTGACCGACACGCTCAGCACCTTGTCGGGCGAGGTCGCGGTCGCCGTGACGGCCGCCAGCGAGGGCGACGCCGCGAGCGCCAGGGCGGCGATGGCGAGAAGGCGTAGGATCATGCTTCTGCTCCTGGACACCGCATGGCGCCGCACTTGCCAAGCGCGGGCGTCGATGCGTTAAGAGGGGTACTGAAAACTTTTGCGGCAAATTTTGCGGCCGCGAAAACGCACGGGGACGGGGAACGGTGAGCAAGGGGGCGACGCGTCTGGAAGACCTGGCCAGGATGGCCGGCGTCTCGATCTCCACCGCCTCGCGGGCGCTGAACGACAGCCCCGCCGTCAACCAGCGCACCAAGCAGCTGATCTGGAAGCTGGCGCGCGAGATGGACTATCCGTTCCGCCGCTACATGCCCGCCGGCCCGATCGGCGCCGAGGGCACGATCGCCATCGTCGTGCCGCGTCCGCAGCACCGCGAGGGGCGCCTCTCGGACCCGTTCTTCCTCGAACTGTTCGCCGGCGTCGGCGAAGCGGCCCGCGAGCGCGGCTGCGATATCCTGGTCAGCCACGTGGCCCCGGGCAGCTTCGAAGACCTCTCGGCGGCCATGACCACCAGCCGCGCCGACGGGGTGATCTTCCTGGGCCAGTCCTGGCTGCACACCGCCTTCAACCGCCTGGCCGAGACCGAGGCCCGCTTCGTGGTCTGGGGCGCGCAGCTGCCCGACCAGGCCTACTGCTCGGTGGGTTCGGACAATCCCCTCGGCGCCAAGCGCGCGACGCTGCATCTGGCGCGCCTCGGCCGCAAGCGCATCGTCTTCCTGGGCGACACCGAGGCGCCGGAAGCCATGCAGCGCCACCGCGGCTATCTCGACGCGGTCGAGCAGTTCGGCCTGGGCGTCGATCCCGACCTGATCGTGCCGGCCCACTTCGAGGTCGAGTCGGCCGAGGCCAGCATCGACAGCCTGATCCAGCGCGGCGTGAAGTTCGACGGCGTCGTGGCCGCCTCCGACCTGATCGCGCTCGGCGCCATCCGCGCCCTGCAGCATGCCGGCCTGTCGGTGCCCGGCGACGTCTCGGTGATCGGCTACGACGACGTGCCCTTCGCCCGCTACTCGCGCCCAGCCCTGTCGACGATCTCGCAGGACACGGCCAAGGCGGGGCGGCTGATGGTCTCGAAGCTGCTGGACGCCAGCGGGCAGGGCGCGAGCCGGTCCGAGCGCGTGCCGACGGATTTGATCATCCGCGAGAGCTGCGGGGGGTAGCCGCTCCTGCTGCCCACCCTTCCCCTCACCTTTCAGCCCGTCATTCCCGCCCTTGTGGCGGGAACCCCTGGTTCCGCTAGCGTGGGAAACGCAAGCGGACCGCTGGCGGTCCGCCTCACTCGCACCTGCGGCTGACAGAGGGGTTCCCGCCACAAGGGCGGGAATGACGGGAGAATTGGGGTGAGAGATCACCCCCGCTTCGCCAGCAGCCCGCCCAGCGGCGGCACCGAGCCCGGCGCGCCGAGATTGACGCTGTCGACCACCGTCCAGCCGTCCGGCAGGTCCCAGGCCACGGCCTCGAAGCCGATGTTGAACACGCACAGCAGGGCCGCCTCGCCCTCGCCGCGCTCGAACACCAGCAGCGGGGTGTTGGTGTCGACCAGATGCATGCCGCCGGTCTTCAGGGCCGGCCACTGGGCGCGCAGGCCGATCAGCCGGCGAGCGACGTGCAGGGTCGAGCCTTGGTCGGCTTCCTGGGCGTCGACCGACAGCGGCAGGTGCGCCGGATCGACCGGCAGCCAGGGCTCGACGGTGGAGAAGCCGGCGTTGATCGCGCCAGCCTTCCACGGGATCGGGGTGCGGGCGCCGTCGCGGCCCAGGGTCTGGGGCCAGTTGGCGATGGCTTCCGGATCGACCAGCCGCTCGAACGGCACATGGGCCTGGGGCAGGCCCAGCTCCTCGCCCTGATAGACGAAGACGTTGCCGCGCAGGGTCATCAGCAGCAGCAGGGCCATCTCGGCGAAAGCCTTGCGGTCGCGGCCCCGCGCCCAGCGCGACACCGCCCGCGGGGCGTCGTGGTTGGAGAAGGTCCAGGACGGCCAGCCCTCGCCCTGCGCGCCCGGCCAGTCGGTGGCGCCGCTGCGCACCAGCTCGTCGCGCAGCTCGTCGGCATAGAGGTAGAGGAAGCTGTAGGCGCTGTTGAGGTGATCCTCGCCGGCCGTGAACCGCTTCATCTCCTCGTCGGCCCGGTCGCCGCCGATCTCGGCCACCGAGAAGCGGTCGCCATATTGGTCGGTCAGGGCGCGCAGGCGGGACAGGAACTTCGGGATGTCCGGATGGCCCTGGTTATGGACCTTGTCCTGGAAGTCGAACGGCCGGGTGCGCTTGCCGCCCGGCGGCATAGGCGGATTGTCCCGCAGGGCCGGGTCGTGCATCGAGAAATTGATGGCGTCGAAGCGGAAGCCGTCGACCCCGCGCTCCAGCCAGAAGCGGGTGACGTCGAGCAGGGCCTCCTGCACTTTCGGATTGTGCAGGTTCAGCTGCGGCTGCGAGGCCAGGAAGTTGTGCATGTAGTACTGGCCGCGTCGGGCGTCCCAGGTCCAGGCCGGGCCGCCGAAGACGGACTGCCAGTTGGACGGCGGCGAGCCGTCGGCCTTGGCGTCGGCCCAGACATACCAATCCGCATACGGATTATCTCGACTTTCGCGGCTCTGGGCGAACCAGGCGTGCTCGTCGCTGGTGTGGGAAAACACCAGATCGATGATGATCTTCACGCCCAGCTTGTGGGCCTTTTCGATCAGGGCGTCGAAGTCGGCCAGGCTTCCGAAGATCGGATCGACGTCGCGATAGTCCGAGACGTCGTAGCCGAAGTCCTTCATCGGCGAGGCGAAGAACGGCGACAGCCAGATCGCGTCCACGCCCAGCGAGGCGATATGCTCGAGGTGCGCGGTGATCCCCGGCAGGTCGCCCACCCCGTCGTCATTGGAGTCGGCGTAGCTGCGCGGATAGACCTGATAGATCACCGCGCCGCGCCACCATTCGGCGGCGGGGACGGAAGCAAGAGACGCGGCGGGGTTCGCCAGGCTTTCGATGGTCACTGGGGCGCGCCCTCCGAGACGCAGATCTTGTAGTCGAGCGGCGCGATCGTCACGCGGTAGCTGCCCGGGGCGGCGGACGCCGGCGCGCAGGCGCCGACGACCGAGCGCCACGCGGCCGAGGTCGTCTCGACCTCGACCTGGGCCTCCACCGGCGTCTGGCCGGTGTTGAACAGGACCAGGGTCTCACGACCCTGGAGGATACGGGAAACGGCCAGCAGGCCGGGCTTGTCGCCGGCGGCGCGGATGACCTGCCGGCCGCCGCGCAGGGCGGGGTCGGCGGCGCGCGCCTTGGCCATGCCGGCGATGGCGCGATAGAGCGGCGCGCCGGTGTCGAAGCGGTCGGCCGAGCCCGGCTTGCCGCCGATCAGGCGGTTGTCGTTGTAGGCGGCGACCTGGCTGGCGAACATGTCCTCGCGGGCGTCCTTGTCGTCGCCGTCGCCGGTGAAGCCCTGCTCGTCGCCGTAGTAGAGGGTCGGGGCGCCGCGCAGGAACATCAGCAGGGCGTGAGCCAGCACGTCGCGCTTGAGCAGCTCGTCGTCGGAAGCGCCGGGGTTGCCCGCCACCAGCCGGCGGCCGAACCGCCCCATGTCGTGATTGCCCAGGAAGGTCGGGATCTGCAGACCCGCCGCCTCGCCGCCGCGATAGAGCGCGTCGGCGGCGTAGAGCCGGGCGAAGCGGTCGGTCCCGGCCTTGCCCGCCACCGTCTCGGTGGCCGCCTGCTGGAAGGCGAAGTCGAGCGCGGCCGGAAAGCCGTCGACCACGGTCGAACGCGCCAGGGCCACCGGATCCGGATCGGCGATCTCGGCGAAGATGTGGAAGTTGGGGATGCCCCGCGCGGCCGCCCGCGCCTGCATGGCCGGCACGAAGGCCTGCCAGAATTGCGGATTCACATGGCGGGCGGTATCGACGCGGAAGCCGTCGATGCCGAACTCGTCGATCCAGGCGCCGTAGATGTCGATGAAGCCGGCCACCACGCGCGGGTTCTCGGTGTAGAGATCGTCGAGCCCGGCGAAGTCACCATAGAGCGAGCTCTCGCCGACGAAGTCGCTCTCGCCGCGGTTATGGTACCAGATCGGGTCGTTCAGCCAGTCGGGCTTCTTGACCCTGGCCTCGGCCGCCGGAACGTAGGGCGTGTAGGCAAAGTCGGGCCGGGTGAGCTTTGCAAAATTCCCGGCCGAGCCGTCGGCGTCGCCCGAAAAGCCGGCGTTGATCGCAGCCCCCGAGACGCCGCCGCGCCGGTTGACCGGATAGTCGGCCTTGCTGCGGTAGTCGCAGCGGCGGCCTTCGCATTCCTTGAACTTTATGACGTCGGCCGTGTGGTTGACGACGATGTCCATATAGACCTTGAGGCCGCGCGCATGGGCGGCCTCGACCAGGGCCTTGAAGTCGGCCTTGGTTCCCAGATGCGGGTCCACCGTCGTGAAGTCGGTGATCCAGTAGCCGTGATAGGCCGCGCTCTCGTGACCCTTGGGGCCCTGCACCGGCTTGTTGGCGAAGATCGGGGCCAGCCAGATCGCGGTCGCGCCCAGGCCCTGGATATAGTCGAGCTTGCCGGCCAGGCCCTTCAGGTCGCCGCCGTGGAAGAAGCCCTTGTCGGCCGGGTCGAAGCCGGTCGCCAGGCGGCCTTCAGACAAATTGGCCCCCTTCAGCCCGCCACGGTCGTTGGACGGATCGCCGTTGGCGAAGCGGTCGGGCAGCACGAAGTAGATCACCTCGTCCTGCGGGAGCCTGGCGCGGAAGGTCTCGGCGGCCACGGCCGGGACGGCGGTCGCGGCGAGGCTGGCGCAGCCGAGCGCGGCCGCCAGCCGCCCCCACCGATTGCGGGTGTCCATCCCCCTGCCCTCCATCCCTAGCGTCGCGATCTTCGACGACCCGGTCGCCACGTCAATTTTGCATAGATTTGCAAAGCCGCTGACCTGCTGTCAATCCATTCGCCTCACGAGCATGAACGGCAAGGTTGTCGCACTGTGGCGAAATAGCCGCAAAAACCCTGTGAAAGCAGTGGAAAGCGCACCTCCCAGTCAACGAACATGACAATCCATCCATTTTTCAGTTGCAAAAGCCGGCACCTGTTTGCAGTAATTTGCGCAACACGGCGCGGAGGAACCGCGCGGACACCACTTGCGGGAGGGAACATCATGGACATCCGATTCAAGCTGCGCCGCGCGGCGCTGATGGGCGGAACGGGGCTGGCGCTGATGATCGCCGCCGGAGCCGCCCAGGCTCAAACCACGCCGGCCGCCGCCCAGACCACCGAACCCGACACCGTCGAGGAGATCACCGTCACCGGCATCCGCCGCGGGATCGAAGGCGCCATCTCGCTGAAGAAGGACTCGACCTCGATCGTCGAGGCCGTCTCGGCCGAAGACATCGGCAAGCTGCCCGACGTGTCGATCGCCGAGTCGATCGCCCGCCTGCCCGGCCTGACCGCCCAGCGCCTCGACGGCCGCGGCCAGGTGATCTCGATCCGCGGCCTGGCCCCGGACTTCACCACCGCCCTGCTGAACGGCCGCGAGCAGGTCTCGACCGGCGACAACCGCGGCGTCGAGTTCGACCAGTATCCGTCGGAACTGCTGAGCGGCGTGGTCATCTACAAGACCCCCGACGCCTCGCTGCTGGGCCAGGGCCTGGCCGGCACCGCCGACATGCGCACCATCCGCCCGCTGAAGTTCGGCAAGCGCGCCTTCGCCGTCGGCGCCCGCTACGAGTGGAACGACATCGGCGCGCTGAACCCGGGCTCGTCGGCCCACGGCAACCGCTTCAACATCTCCTACATCGACCAGTTCATGGACGGTAAGCTGGGCGTCGCCATCGGCTACGCACACATGGAGTCGCCCTACCAGGCCCAGCGCTTCAACGCCTGGGGCTATCCCACCGACGGCGCCGGCAACCTGGTGCTCGGCGGCGCGCGGGTCACCGCCATGTCGAGCAAGCTGAAGCGCGACGGCGTGATGGCCACGGTCGAGTTCGCCCCGACCGACACCTTCACCAGCACGCTCGACGTCTTCTATTCGAAGTTCGAGAACCACCAGCTGGTGCGCGGCATGGAGATCCCGCTGGCCTGGGGCGGCGGCGCCACCGACGCCAACGGCACGCGTCCCGGTCCCGCCATCAGCGGGACCACCGCCTCGGGCGGCATGATCACCAACGCTACCTATTCCAACGTCAAGCCGGTGATCCGCAACGACGGCAACGACCGCGACGCCGACATCTGGTCGCTGGGCTGGAACAACCGCTGGAGCGTCGGCGACAGCTGGACCATCGACACCGACCTCTCCTGGTCGAAGGTCGAGCGCACCGACATGATCCTGGAGACCTACGCCGGCACCGGCCGCAACACCCTGGGCGCGCTAGACACCGTCAGCTTCTCGATGAGCGACCACGGGGCGAGCTTCAAGAACGCCCTGAACTACGGCGATCCGGCGGTGACCAAGCTGACCAGCTCGCAAGGCTGGGGCGGCGACGTCGTCACGGGCGGCCAGGACGGCTACCTGAACATGCCGACCATCGAGGACGAGCTGAAGGCCGCCCGCTTCTCGGCCAAGCGCGACCTGAACCCCGATAGCGGCCTGTCCAGCATCACCTTCGGCGTCAACTACAGCGAACGCACCAAGGGCCTCGTGAACGACGAATGGTTCCTGAGCGTCGTCGGCGCCCCGGCCAGCGTCACGATCCCGTCGAGCGCCATCCTGGGCGTCACCTCGCTGGGCTTCGCCGGCCTGTCGGGCGTCGTCGCCTACGACCCGTTCTCGCTGCTCAACAACGGGACCTACACCAAGATCCGCAACCCGAACGCCGACGTCCTGGTCAAGAGCTGGGAAGTCGAGGAGAAGGTCACGGTCGGCTACCTGATGGCCAACATCGAGACCGAGGTCGGCGGCCACGCCCTGACCGGCAACTTCGGCTTCCAGGTGGTCAACACCGACCAGAGCTCCAACGCCCTGGGCGCCAGCGGCACCGGCACGGCAACCCAGCAGACCCAGCTGTCGGGCGGCACGAGCTATGTCGACTTCCTGCCCAGCGTGAACCTGCAGCTGCGCCTGCCCAACGAGCAGGTGATCCGCTTCGCCGCGGCCCGCACCCTGGCCCGTCCGCGGATGGACCAGATGCGCGCCAGCACCAACTACAGCTACAACTCGGCGCTCGCGACCAGCACCAGCCTGGCCAACTCGCCCTGGAGCGGCAGCGGCGGCAACCCTGAGCTGGAGCCGTGGCGCGCCAACGCCATCGACGTCTCCTACGAGAAGTATTTCGGCCGCCAGGCCTATGTCTCGCTGGCCGCCTTCTACAAGGACCTGAAGACCTACGTGTACGACGCCAGCGTCCTGCACGACTTCACCGGCTATCCGATCGGCGCCAACCCCGAGCCGGTGCTGCGCCAGGGCTACATCACCATCCCGCAGAACGGCCAGGGCGGCTCGATCAAGGGCCTGGAGTTCACGGTCTCGATGCCGGGCTCGCTGATCCACCCCGTCCTCGAGGGCTTCGGCGCGATCTTCAGCGCCTCGCGCACCGAGAGCGAGATCCAGTACAGCCTGAGCGACCCGTCGATCCCGATCCCGGGCCTGTCGAAGACCGTCGGCAACCTGACCGTCTACTATGAGAAGGGCGGCTTCTCGGCCCGTCTCAGCGAGCGCTACCGCTCGAAGTTCCTGGGCGAGGTCTCCGGCTTCGGCAACGGCCGCACCTACCGGATGGTCAAGGAAGAGACCGTGCTCGACAGCCAGATCGGCTACTCGTTCGAGAACGGCCCGCTGAAGGGCCTGTCGCTGACGGCCCAGGTCAACAACCTGACCAACGAGCCCTTCGTCACCTACCAGAACGGCGATGAGCGCCAGATCATCGACTACCAGGAGTACGGCCGCACCTACCTCGTCGGTGTCGCCTACAAGTTCTAAGGCGCGCACTTCCCCCGCGTCCTCGCGCCCCCGTCGGCTTCCTGCGACGACGGGGGTTTTCTTTTTTCAGGAGACCGCGACGATGCGCAGCCGCCTCGCAAGAAGGCGGGCGCGGGTCGCGCCAGGGAGCACGCCATGAACGCAGGACCGATCCGCAACCTGGTCATCGTCGGCGGCGGCACGGCCGGCTGGATGAGCGCGGCCCTGCTGGTCCGGGCCCTGGGCCCTTCCGCCAAGATCACGCTGGTGGAGTCCGAGGAGATCGGCACGGTCGGGGTCGGCGAGGCCTCGATCCCGCAGCTGCGGTTCTTCAACGCCTTCATCGGCCTGGACGAAGACGCCTTCCTGCGGGCGACGCAGGGGACCATCAAGCTGGGCATCGAGTTCGTCGACTGGCTGCGCCCCGGCCACCGCTACATGCACGCCTTCGGCCAAGTCGGACGCTCGCTGGGCACCACGCCCTTCCACCACTGGTGGCTGGACGCCCGCCGGCGCGGAACCGCCGGCGAGGACTTCTGGGCCTGGTCGGCCAACGCCCTGGCCGCCCGCGCCGGGCGCTTCGCCCGCGTCGCTCCCGAGAGCGGCGAGCCGCTGAACTGGGCCTTCCACTTCGACGCCGTGCTCTACGCCCGCCATCTGCGCGGCCATGCCGAAGCCCAAGGCGTGCAGCGGGTCGAGGGCCGGGTGGTCGGGGTCGACCAGGACTCCGACAGCGGCTTCGTGCGGGCCGTGACCCTGAAGGACGGCCGCCGGGTGGAGGGCGAACTCTTCATCGACTGCTCGGGCTTCCGGGGCCTGCTGATCGAGGAGGCGCTGAAGACCGGCTACGAGGACTGGTCGCGCTGGCTGCCGATGGACAGCGCCTGGGCCGTCCCCAGCCGCGACGCCGCCCCGCCGGTTCCCTACACCCGCGCCTGGGCCCGCGACGCCGGCTGGCAGTGGCGCATCCCCCTGCAGCACCGCACCGGCAACGGTCACGTCTTCTCCAGCGCCTGGACCGACAAGGAGACGGCCCGCCAGGTGCTGATGGACAATCTGGAGGGCGAACCGCTGGCGCAGCCGCGCCTGCTGACCTTCGTCACCGGCCGCCGCAAGGCGTTCTGGAACCGCAACGTCGTGGCCCTGGGCCTGGCGTCGGGCTTCATGGAGCCGCTGGAGTCGACCAGCATCCACCTGGTGCAATCGGGCCTGGCGCGCCTGCTGGCGCTGTTCCCCGACAAGGGCTTCGACCCGGCCCTGATCGCCGAGTTCAACCGCCAGACCGGCGACGAATACGCCCGCATCCGCGACTTTCTCGTCTTGCACTACAAGGCCACCGAGCGCGACGACACGCCGTTCTGGGCCAGCCGCAAGGCGATGGAGATCCCAGGCAGCCTGGCCGACCGCCTGTCGCTGTTCACCGGCCCCGGCCGGGTGTTCAGCCACGAGGACGACCTCTTCAAGGAAACCAGCTGGGTGCAGGTGCTGCTGGGCCAGGGCCTGACGCCGACCGCCGCCCACCCGATGACGGCGGCGGTTGCGGACGCCCGCGTCGACGACTGGCTGGCCGACCTGGCCCACGCCGCCGCCCGCACGGCGAACGCCCTGCCGACCCACGCGGCCTTCCTGGCCGGCGCCGTCCGCGCGGAGGCGGAGACGCGCGCGGCGGAGTGATCGCCGACGCGCGAGACCAACTTTTCGGAGAGAAGGCCGAAAGGCCAAGCTTGAAGTTGCGCGCTCACGCCTTTTCGTCCACGGCTGCCCGCCGAAGGAGGCGGCCATGCGCTGGATAAGAACCCTGATCGAAAGGCTCGCCGGACCGGGCGTCCAAACGACGCCTCGGCCTCTGCTGGACCCTCCGGCCAACAAGGCCTCGCTACAAGAGGCCATTCCCGTCGCCTTTGACCAGGCGAACGCCGAAGAAGCCCTCGCGATCCTGCGCGCCGCCGCGCCCAACGACGTCGCCAATCTGGGCGCGAAGCAAAGCTGGTATTTCCTCTCCACCCAAGGCGACCGGCGCGACCGCGGCCGACGCCTCTTGCGCCAGCATCCTGAAATCGCCTGGCTGATAGCATTCGACCCGAACGGCTACCTGCGCCAGGCCGCGCTCCAATGCCTGAACCGTCCGCCGGCGGCGGCCTTCGAATTCCTGGCCATCGCCATCCGACTCAACGACTGGGTCCCGGAGGTGCGTCAGGCGGCCCAGGCCGCCGCCGAGCGCCTTTTGCCCCTGGCCCCGCCCGAGGCCGTGGCCAGCGCCGCGCACTACCTGCTGCAGCGACGCCACTCGTGGAGCCGGTGGACGAGCGAGGCCGCCGTGCTGGACGCCGCCCTGGCTCGTCCCGACGTGATCCAGCACCTGGCGGGCGAACTTGAGGCCATGACCTCAGGCCCCGGCCGCGCCGTCCTGCAAGCGATCCTGCGGTTTCCGGCCGTGGACGCTCACCTGCCGGCCCTCGCCGCGAGCGCCTCCATGCCGGCGGTCCGGGCCGTGGCGCTGGAGACCCTGGTGTTCGGCCGCGCCCGCTGGCCCGTCGGCTATGGCTGGAAGTGGATCGACAAGGCCTACGGCCTACGGCGACGCGTGATGCTGACCAAGGAACGTCCGCTGGAAGCCCACGATGTGGACGCCTTGATCCGCGCGGCCGTACGCGATCGCTTCGCGCTCGTCCGCAAGGTCGCCGTGGATGGCCTTTACGCCCGGCGCGCTGAAATGCCCGACGCCGCCGACATCGCCCGTTCTCTGCTGGACGACCGCAGCGGCGCGGTGCGCGATCGCGCCGACTTCCTGCTGCGGAACCTCTGAGGCCGCGTCAGCCGACCGGCTTCTTGGCCATCAGGTCGGAGATCTTGAGGATCGCCGGGCCGAGGATGACGATGAACAGCACCGGCAGGAAGAACACGATCATCGGCACGGTCAGCTTCGGCGGCAGGCTGGCGGCCTTCTTCTCGGCGGCCGACAGGCGCAGTTCGCGGTTTTCCTTGGCCATGACGCGCAGGGCCGCGCCCAGCGGCGTGCCGTAGCGCTCGGCCTGGATCATGGCCGTAGCCACCGACTTGATGCCCGGGTGGTTGGTCCGGCGGGCCAAGCCCTCGTAGGCCAGGCGGCGGTCGGGCAGGTAGGAGAGCTCGGCGGTGAGCAGGGAAAGCTCCTCGGCCAGCTCCATCGAGCTGGAGCCGACCTCGTTGCCGACCTTCTGGATCGCCGCCTCGATCGACATGCCGCTCTCGACGCAGATCAGCAGCAGGTCGAGGGCGTCGGGGAAGGCCGAGACGATCGACTCGCGGCGCTTCTGGGCGACGTTCTGGATGTAGAGGTTGGGCGCGTAGTAGCCGATGGTCAGGGCGCCCACGCACAGGGCCAGCTTCTGCATGGTCTGCAGGCCGAAGCCGTTGATGCCGAACAGGTAGGTCGCCGCCAGCAGGGCGAAGGCGAACGGCATCACGAAGCGGAAGAAGTAGAAGGTCGACACCGGCTTGGGACCGCGGAAGCCGGCCTGGGCCAGCTTGTCGACGACCTTGGGATCTTCCAGCAGCTTGGACAGCTGCAGCCGGTCGACGATGGTCTTGTACATCCCCTCGTCGGTGTGGCGCAGCGTGCCGCCGCCGGCGGCGCCCTTGTTGGCCAGGGCCGCGCGCGAGCGGCGGCGCAGCTCCTCGCGGCGGTTGGCCACCGACTTCAGCCGGCTTTCCAGCCCGCTGCTGTTCATCACCGGCGCGGCCAGGGTGATGATGGTGGCGAACACGACCAGCGCGACGAAGGCGGTCAGCAGGTTCGAGGGGTCGGTCAGCATCGCGGCCATGCGTCGTCCCTCCCTAGAACTTGAAGTTGATCATGCGGCGCATGATGAAGATGCCCATGCTCATCCAGATCGCGGCCCCCAGCAGCATCAGCCGCCCGCGGGTGTCGGTGAACAGGGTGGTCATGTAGTCCGGCGCGATGACGGTGATCAGCACCATCACGCCCGGCGGCAGGCAGCCGATGATGAAGGCCGAGGCCACGGCTTCAGCGGAAAGCGCCTTGATCTTCTCGGTCATCAGCTTGCGGGCGCGCAGCACGGTCGACAGGTTGCCCAGCGCCTCGGCCAGGTTGCCGCCGGTCTTCTGCTGGATGTTCAGCACGATGGCGAAGAACCGCACTTCCGAGGTCGGCATCCGCTCGTAGAGGCGCTCCAGGGCGGTGTCGATCGGCATGCCCATGCCGATGTTCTCGGTCAGCATCCGGAATTCGCCGGCCAGGGGCTCGGGGCATTCCTTGCCGATGATCTTCAGACAGTCGTGCACCGGCAGGCCCGACTTGATGCCGCGGACGATGATGTCGACGGCGTCGGCGAAGGCCTCGGTGAATTTCTTGGTGCGCTTGGCGGCCAGGAACCCGACCACCCAGCGCGGCAGGCCGAAGCCGGCGGCGAAACCACCGCCCAGGGCCACCAGCGGGATCTTCTGCACGATCAGCAGCACCAGCATGACCATCAGGCCAAGGACGCCGGAAATGATCCAGAACATCTTGACGTTCTCGCCCAGGCCCGCGGCGCGCAGGCGGGCGGCGATCGTCAGGGTGGCCTTCTTCTGCTTCTTGTCCTGTTCCTTGAGCGTCTTGAGGATCTGCTTGCGGCGGGCGTCGGGGGTGTTGGCCGCGACCTTGGCCCGCGCAGCGGCCTGGCGCTCGCCGCCGCCGACGATCACCTGGGCGCGCTTGGCGGCCTTGGCGCCGCCGCTTTCGCCGCCGCCCGTCAGCACGAAGCCCAGGCCCGCGATGGTGATGAAGCCGAGGACGGCGATCAGGATGAACATGGCCGCCTCTTACTCAGCCGCGTCCAGCGCTTCGGCCAGCTCGCGCTCGAGGCCGTAGTAGCGGGCGCGGTCCCAGAAGCGCGGCCGGGCGATGCCGGTCGAGCGGTGCTTGCCCAGCACCTTGCCGTGCTCGTCCTCGCCGGTGATCTCGTAGACGAAGAGGTCCTGGGTGACGATCACGTCGCCTTCCAGCCCGACCACCTCGGTGACGTGGGTGATGCGGCGCGAGCCGTCGCGCAGACGGGCGGCCTGGATGATGACGTCGACCGAACCGACGATCATCTCCTTGATGGTCTTGGAGGGCAGGCCGTAGCCGCCCATGGTGATCATGCTCTCGACGCGGCTGATGGCTTCGCGCGGGCTGTTGGCGTGCAGCGTGCCCATCGAGCCGTCGTGGCCGGTGTTCATGGCCTGGAGGAGGTCGAACGCCTCCGGGCCGCGGACTTCGCCGACGATGATCCGCTCGGGACGCATCCGCAGACAGTTCTTGACCAGATCGCGCATCGTCACCGCGCCCTGGCCTTCCAGGTTCGGCGGACGGGTTTCCAGGCGCACCACGTGCGGCTGCTGCAGCTGCAGTTCGGCCGCGTCCTCGCAGGTCACGACCCGCTCGGTAGGGTCGATGAAGGCGGTCATGGTGTTGAGCAGGGTCGTCTTGCCCGAGCCGGTGCCGCCCGAGATGATGACGTTGCAGCGGCAGGCGCCGATGACGCCCAGGACGCGCGCGCCCTCGGCGCTGATGGAGGCGAACTCCACCAGGTTCTTCATCGTCAGCTTGTCCTTCTTGAACTTCCGGATGGTCAGGGTGGGACCATCCAGCGCCAAGGGGGGCGCGATGACGTTGACGCGGCTGCCGTCGGGAAGGCGGGCGTCGCAGATCGGCGAGCTTTCGTCGACCCGGCGGCCGACCTGGCTGACGATCCGCTGGCAGATGTTCATCAGCTGCAGATTGTCGCGGAAGCGGACATTGGTCAGCTGCACCTTGCCGGAGACTTCGATGAACACCCGGTGCGCGCCGTTGACCATGATGTCGGCGATGTCGTCGCGGGCCAGAAGGGGTTCGAGCGGACCGTAGCCGAGGACGTCGTTGATGATGTCCTGGACCAGGTGCTCCTGCTCGGAGACCGACATCGAGACGTTCTTGATCGCCACCAGCTCGGCGACAATGTCGCGGATCTCCTCGGCGGCCTGCTTCTGGTCGAGCTGGGCCAGCTGGGAGAGGTCGATGGTGTTGAGCAGGGCGTTGAAGATCGTCGTCTTCGTGGCGTGGTAGTAGTCGCTCTGCTCACGGACGATGTTGGCGGTCTGGTTGGCCGCGCCCTGGGCGGCGCGCAGCTGCTCCAGGCCTTGCGTGGGCTTGGGCGCGGGCGCCGAGGCCTTGGGGGCGGGCGGCGGCGCGGTCGGTTCGACGCGCTGCGGGCGCGTGGCGATGGCCGCGCCGCCCGTGGGGGCGGGCGGCGGCGCCTGACGCTCGGTGACGGTGGCCTGATCGCGCTTGCCGAACATTCGCCCCTACTTCTTCTTGAACAGGCCCGACAGGATGGACGCCGACCTGGCCGCCGGCGGCGCCTCGCGGCGGCTGATCAGCCGCGCCAGGTGGTCGATGCCCTCGGCCGCCTTCGACTTCGGAGCCACCTCGGCGACCATCTGACCGTTGTTGGCGGCCTGGCCGAACAGCTTGGGATCGAACGGCAACACCAGCGACGGGGTCACGCCCAGGGCCTCGCCGAAATCCTTGACCGGGATCTCGGGACGGCCGGCCACGCCCACCTGGTTCAGCACCAGGCGCGGCGGCGCGTCGTTGGGACGGGCCTGGCGCACCAGGTCGACGATGTTCTTGGCGTTGCGCAGGCTGGCCAGGTCCGGCGTGGCGACGATGACGAGATCGTCGCTGCCCACCAGCACCCGGCGGGTCCACGGGGCCCAGCTGTGCGGCAGGTCCAGCACCACGAACGGGGCGGCGCCGCGCATCTTCTGCGTCACCTCCTCGTAGGCGTCGGCGCCGATGTCGTAGTCCTGCTCCAGCGTCGCCGGGGCGGCCAGCAGCGACAGGCGGTCGCCGCAGCGGACCATCATGCGGTCCATCAGCACCGGGTCCAGGCGCTCGGGCTGGCTCAGCGCGTCGAGCACGCCCTGCAGCGGGTCCTGGTTGAAGTCGAGGCCGGCCGTGCCGAACGGCAGGTCGAGGTCGACGATCACCGTCGCGGCCTCGACGCGCTCGGCCATCGACCAGGCGAAGTTGTGGGCGAGGGTCGAGGCGCCCACCCCGCCCTTGGCGCCGACGAAGGCCACCTGGCGGCCGACGAACGGAGCGGAAGGATCGGCATACAGCGCGGACACCGCGCGGATCACGTGCAGGGGGCTCTGCGGCTGGGTCAGGTATTCGCTGACCCCGCGGCGCATCAGCTCGCGATAGAGGGCGATGTCGTTGGTCTGGCCGATGACCACGACCTTGGTGCCGGGGTCGCAGACCTGGGCCAGGCCGTCCAGCAGGGCCAGCATGCGCTGGGCCGAGTCCATGGTCTCGACCAGCACCAGCGAGGGCGTCGGCTGGTTCTGATAGAAGTCGACGGCCGCTTCCAGGCCGCCGGAGCGGGCGGTGACGCTGGCGCGGGCCATGCGGCGGTCGGCGGCGGCGGCCTCGATGATCGCCAGGGTCTCGGCCCGCACGCCGAAGGCGTGGATGGCGATGCGCGGCACGCTGGCCTCGCCGGTGGTGGCGTCGGCGCCGGGCAGGATGTCCTCGGCGGGCGGCGCGGACCAGGTCTGGACCTGGGGCGCGGCCTGCGGGCGGGCGATATCCAGAGACGCGACCTGGGCGACCGGAGCGGCCGGGGCGGCGGCGAAGGCGGCCGCGGCCGCGGGCGCCAGTTCGGCGAACGGGTTGGACGGCGCGACGGGCGGAGCGGCCTCCACACGCGGACGGGCCGGCGGGAAGTCGGCGAACGGATCGGCGCCGAGGGCGGTCGAGGCGGCGGCGTAGGCAGCCGTAGGGGCGCCTGAGGGCGCGGCCATGGGCGCGGCGGGGGCGGCCCGCCACGGATCGCCGGCGGCCGGCGAGGCGAACTCGTCGTCGGCCTCGAAGCCCAGGTCGAAGGGGTCGTGGTCGCGAGTCGTCACTTCACCGCCTCCGAAACGACCCCGGACGCCTGGGGCTCACGAACCGACGAGGTCTTCTCGCCCTTGCGATACTTGTCGAACACGGTGTCGCGGCGGCCGGCGTCGACCGGGGCGGTCGGCCGCGGCCCGAGCAGGTCCTGCGGATTGGCCACCTGGGCGGCGATGTTGGCCGTGATGGCGCAGCCGAAGTTGCCGTAGACGTCGTTCTTGCGGGTGGCCGTCAGGTTTTCCCAGTTCTGGCCGCACAGGGGCGTGCTCACCGTGTGGCGCAGATAGCCCACGCGCAGCACCGGGCTCTTGTCGCCGGCGGCGTCGTAGCTGGTCACGCGGATGTCGGCGTCGCCGGTCCCAGCCGCGGTCAGGCGGGCGCGGGCGGCCGAGACCATCCGATCGACGGCCCGGAGGTCGCGGCCGCCGGCCGGCGCGCCGATGACGATCTCGCGGGCTTCGGCCTGGATCCCGCGCAGGGCCAGGGCGTCGAGCGCCTCGGCCTGGCGTTGCGACAGGCCTTCGGCGTGGATGGCCAGCAGGATCTCGTCCGGCGCGGAGTCGACGCGCACGCGGTCTTCCCACTGCTGGGTCTCGGTCGTCGCCGGCGGCGGCGCGATCGGCGCGGCGTCGGCGCGCGCCTCGTTCATGGCCGAGGCGCAACCCGACAGGGCGGTGAGCACGGCCAGGCCCGCGACGGTCGCGGCCAGGCGCTGGAGGTTGCATCGCGTCATGGCCGCGTCCCTATTCGATGACATAGCCGACAGGCCCCTGATAGCTGCGGTTGGCGTTGGCGCCGGCCGGCGCGTTGACCACCGTGTTCAGCCGCCCGAGCAGCACCGTGCCCATGTCGCCCGCCAGCCGCAGGCCGTCGGCCGGCGTCTGCAGGTCGGCCGGCTTGGTCGGATCGACGATGTAGGGCGTGACCAGGATCACCAGTTCGGTCTCGCCGTTCAGATAGTCGCGCGACCGGAACAGGCCGCCGAGGATCGGCAGGCTCTTCAGCCCCGGCAGGGCGTCGATGTTTTCCTTGCTCTGCTGCTGCAGCAGGCCGGCGATCATCAGCGAGCCGCCCGACGGCAGCTCGACCGTGGTCTCGGCGCGGCGCACGCTGAGGCCGGGCACCACGACGGTCGAGGTGCCGGAAGTCAGGCTGTAGGCGCCGACGCTGGTCAGTTCGGAAACCTCGGTCGACAGCTTCAGCGAGATGCGGCCGCCCGACAGCACCACCGGCGTGTAGCCCAGGCTGACGCCGTAGGGCTTGAACTGCAGGGTGACCTTGCCGGTCTCCGACATGTCGACGGGCACCGGGAATTCGCCGCCGACCAGGAAGCGGCCGGCCTCGCCCGACACCGCCGTCAGGTTCGGCTCGCTCAGCGTGCGCACCAGGCCCACGCGCTCGAGCGCCTGCACGCTGGCCGTGGCGCTGTTGTTGCTGCCGCCGATGGTGGCGCCGATCGTGCCGCCGCCCTGCAGGCCGTTGTTGATCGCGTACTTGGGCTCGAAGCCGATCGAGAAGTTGTTGCTGCCCAGCTGGTTCAGCGCGGCCGAGACGTTGACGCCCAGCTGCTTGACGATGTTGCGCTGGACCTCGATGACCCGGACCTTCAGCGTCACCTGGTCCTTACCGGCGACCGACAGCAGGTTGACCACTTGGTCGGGCTTGGAGACGAACTGGGCGGCGATCTGCGAGGCGGTGTTGGCCTCGGCGGCGTTGGCGACCATGCCGGTCAGGATCAGGCTGTCGCGGACCGCCTGCACCTCGATGCGCGAGGCGGGCAGCACCTTGCGCAGGGTGTCCTGCAGCGTGCTGGAGTCCTCGTCGACGCGGATGGCCAGCGACAGCAGCCGGCGGCCGGCCGCGTCGAAGAACACAGCGTCGGTCGTGCCCTTGCCCAGGCCCAGCACATAGATGCGGCGCGGGTTGCGCAGCACGGCGTCGGCCACCTGCGGGTTGGTCACCAAGAGGTCGCGCACGTCGGACGGCAGCTCGATGATCGCCGACTTGCCGCGCGGCAGGTTCAGCGTGCGGGCGCCCGGACCGGCGGTCAGGTCGATGCGCAGCACCTGGTCGGCGACCGGCGCCGGCGCGTAGTCGGGAACGGCCGCGACGGGGCGCGAGACGGCGCGGGCCGGGCGATAGACCCGGTCGCCGGCCGGCGGGCCGTCGGCCCAGGCCGCCACGGGGGCCATAGCGGGCGCCAGGGCCGTCAGGACGGCGAGAGAAACGGAAGCGAACCGGCGGATCATTGGCGCACCGCGATGCTAGAAGTCTGTCCGCCGCGATTGATGCGGATGACCGTGGAGTCCTGGGTGGGCGCGGCGACGCCGGACGGGCCGCCCAGGTCGGTGTAGGCGCGCAGCGCCAGGGTGACGGGACCCGACGCCTTGGCGCGGGTCAGGGCCTCGGCCTCGGCCGGGCGCACCTCGAGGGTGGCGGTGGCCGCGACGATGGTCTTGGCGTCCTTGTCGGCCGTGGTCGATTGGTCCAGGGCCAGGACGCGGATGTTCTGAAGCACGGTCTCGGCCATCACCTGCTTGCCAGAGCTGGCGCCTTCGGTGTTCGGCGCGTCGCGGGTCTGCAGCACGTCGACCCGGTCGCCGGGCAGGATGAAGCCGCCGGCGGCGGTCTCGGAGGTGACCGGCACGGCCATGGCGCGGGCGCCGGGCGAGAGCACGACGGACAGGTAGCCGCCCTCGCCGCCGCGGACGATCTTGCGCGGCACGATGGGCTCGCCGGCCAGCAGCGGGTCGCGGACGATCGCGCCTTCGACGGCCGCTTCGGGAGCCGCCCCACCCAGGCCGGTGGCGTCGCCGACGGTCTTGACCGCCTTGGCCGCGCCGTTGGCGGGTTCGACCGGAGCCGCGCCGTTGGTGATGTAGACGGGGCTGACGGCGTCGGCCGGCCAGGCCTTCCACTCGACGTCGTCATGGCCCAGGCGCGCGCCGATCGACAGGTCGCGCTTGGCGACCAGGACCAGGGTCATGGGCTTGGCGTCGAGGCCGGGAGCGGGGGCCGAGGCGACAGCGGCGGCCTTGGCGGGCTTGCCGCCGACGGCCTTCTGCATCAGCACGGCCAGGCCGATCGCCGAGACGGCGGCCACCAGGACGATGATGATTCTGACGGGATTCATGCGCGGGCGGGGCTCTGGTCGGCGAGGCGGGCTGCGGGCGTCGCGGCCTTCAGGCCAGCGGACGCTTGGATCGACAGCCGTTCTGGCCGCATCCCAGACTGGGGCGCCCATGGTTAACAGCCGCTAAAGGACCCGCCCTCCAAAGGGCTTCCCGGCCGCGACAGCCTGACGCGGCCGCCGAACGCGGCGCGCGCCGAAATTAGTTGAGGATCGCCAGGCCGATCGCGCTTTGCGGGAGAGCGGCCAGGGCGCCGACCGCGATGGCCACGCCGTAGGGCACGTCGCCCTTCTTGTCGCCGAGACGACGCACCCAGGCCGGGCTGCCGGCGATGATCGGCTCCAGCCATCCCGAGCGCAGGCTCATCAGGCCGAAGGTCAGGGCGCCGCCGGCCAGGGCCGTGATCAGCAGGAACGAAGGCAGGCCCGTGACGCCCATCCACAGGGCGCAGGCGGCCAGGAACTTGGCGTCGCCGCCGCCCACCCAGCGCAGGGCGAACATCAGCATGCCGACCAGCAGCAGGCCGAAGCCCACCGCCAGGCACAGGCCCGCCGTGGTCCAGCCCACGCCGCCCAGCAGCGCCGCGAACGGGAAAGCGCCCAGCAGGGCCAGCGAGATCCAGTTGGGGATGGTGTAGCTGGTGACGTCCTTCAGGCCGGCGACCACCGCCAGGCCCGCGAAGACGATCAGGGGAAGAAAGGACAGGGTCTGCATCTGCAATTCCGGACGGCTGCTGAACCAACCCTACCCCACGGCCAATGAAGCAATGGTTTCCGAGCGGCGCCGAAACGAAGCCGAAGACTTCGCCAGAGATCGCGAAAGCAGAGCCCGAAAAAGACAAGGGCCGCGTCCCTTGCGAGGACGCGGCCCAAGTTCTGAAGCTCGGCGCTGTCGCTTTTACTGCGCGACGGCTCTGAGCTGGGTCTCGGCTTGGCCGAAGGCCCCGGCGATGGCCGGAACCAGGAGCTGGACGGCGGCCAGGACGACGACGCTGATCAAGGCGGCGATGAGGCCGTATTCGATCGAGGTCGCGCCCCGGCTGTCCTTCAGGAAGCGTTCGCAGAACACAACCATCGGTCGCCTCTCCATCAACAGCTGGCTATTAGCCGGCCGCCGCGGTGTTCAGCTCGGTGGTGGCCTTACCGAAGGCGCTCGACAGAGCCGGACGCAGGGTGGTGAACGCGGTCACGATGACGACGGCGATCAGGGCGATGATGAGGCCGTATTCGATGGCCGTGGCGCCCGACTCGTCCTTCAGGAAGCGCGTGACAAACTTCGACATGACTTGATCTCCTGCTGAGAAAAACTTGGCTGGGTCAGCAAGCCGCTGCGACTTGTTCACCCCCGAAAACACGATCAATTTCGCCAACCTCGCTTAATCGACAGTAAACAACAGAACTTTTCTGCGATTTTTCTTTTGGTTTATTTAATTTTACCATTATCAACTCTTAACCAAGTCGGTTTTGGAGCGTCGCAACCGCCTTATTTCTAAGGACTTTTGAACAGTCCAGTTTGTCGCAGGCAAGCAGTCCTTAGTCTTTTATTGACCATTCTTCCGCAAAGTCATGGGCGTTGAATTTGCTCCGACAGGACCGCCATGCGCCGCCTCTCGCTCGCCATCGTCGCTTTCTTCAGCCTCTGCGCGGCCGCCGCCGCGGCTCAGGCTGCTACTCCGGCGCCCTCGCCGGCCGCGCCTCGCACCCTTTCGGTGGCCGCCGGCCAGGCGACCACCTTGCCGCTGAACGGCTCGGCCCGCGAGATCGTGGTCGGCGACCCGCAGATCGCCGACGTCAGCGTGGTCAACGACCGCACGCTGGTGATCCTGGGCAAGCGCGTGGGCGTGACCACCGTGTTCGCCTTCGACGCCCAGGGCCGCGCCCTGGCCGGCGGCCAGGTGCTGGTCACCGAGGTCTCGGCCGACGCCGTCACCGTCCAGCGCGGCGCCAACGCCTCGACCTACGCCTGCGACGGTCGCTGCACCGTCCTGACCTCGACCACCAGCGCCCCGGCGGCCGGCCAGCCCTAAAGCCGCCGCCCTCGCCCGCGTACATACGCGGGCGCGCGCATCTTCCTGATCAGATCCCGCCGCCCCGCGATTAGGAGGCGGTTAGGGAGCGTGGGCTAAGGTCGCCCGGTATCAGCCACGGACCTTCGCATGGGGACTCCGCCCTTATCGTTCCGAGCCCGCCTGCGGCTCGCCGCCCGCCGCCTGCGCATGGGTCGCGCGGCCGCCCTGGCGCGCGACGAAGGCGGCGCGACGGCGGTCGAGTTCGCCCTGCTGATGATCCCGTTCCTGCTGCTGTTCTTCGGCCTGATCGAGCTGGGGCTGATCTTCTTCGCCGGCGTGACCCTGGAGAACGCGGTCATCGACACCAGCCGCGAGATCCGCACCGGCCAGGTGCAGGTCGCCAGCGGCACCGCCAGCAGCTTCAAGAGCGCGGTCTGCACGCGCATGACCTGGCTGGAGGGCCCCTGCGCCTCGGCCCTGCGCGTCGACGTTCGCACGGTCAGCACCTTCGCCTCGGCCAGCAGCCTGACGACCCCGACCACCACCTGCTGGGATCCCGGCGGCCCGGCCTCGCTGGTCGTGGTGCGCGCCTATTACGCCTGGCCGGTGATCACGCCGCTGCTGCAGAGCGCCCTGTCGACCAACAGCCAGGGCAAGCGCACGCTCACCGCCGCCACCGCCTTCGTCAACGAGCCGTACAACAGCACCACGGCCAGCAGCGTGACGTGCCCCTCATGATCGCCCGCCTTCTCTCCCGCGCGCGCCTCTGGCGCGACACCCGCGGCGCCGTGGCCGTGGAGTTCGCCGTACTGGCGCCGCTGCTGATCCTCTTCTATTTCGGCATGTGCGAAGTGACCCAGGCGATGATGGCCCAGCGCCGCCTCAGCCACACCACCTCGCTGATCGGCGACATCGCGGCCCAGAACGCCACCATCACCCAGAGCCGGATCACCGACATCTTCGCGATCGGCAAGACGGTGATGTCGCCGTTCTCGTCGACGAACCTGAAGATGTGCCTGGTCAGCCTGACCTCGGACACCACCGCGGCCGCCTCCGACGGCACCCGCAAGGGCACCGTGGCCTGGACCGCCAACAGCAACGCCTCGGACTGCCCCAAGGCCAACGCCAGCGTCACCGTCTCGGACGGCGTGCTGCCCAAGAGCAGCAGCGTCATCATGAGCACGGCCAGCTACACCTACGCCTCGCCGACCTCGATGCTGATCTCCAAGAGCATCACCTTCAAGCGCACCTTCTACCTGCGGCCGCGCAAGTCCGACTCGGTGACCTGGGCGACCTCCTAGGGCGCTAGATCTCCGCCGCCAGGGCCGCGACGCGCGGGTCCTCGCCCAGCGCGCGGCCGTCCAGCCGCCGCAGCGGCCGCACACCCGTCAGGCTGTTGGTCAGGAACACAGCCCGCGCCGAGGCCAGCGCCTCGGGCCCCACGGCGACCTCGACCACCGAAAGGCCCATGGCGCGCGCGGCGGCCATCACCCGCCCCCGCGCCAGGCCGGCCAGCACGCCGCAGGCCAGGGCGGGCGTCGCCAGGGTCTCGCCGTCCAGCCAGAACAGGTTGCCGGCCGAGGCGCAGGCCAGCTCGCCCCGATTGTTCAGCATCAGGGCCTCGTCCGCTCCCGCTGCCCGGGCCTCGGCGCGGGCCAGCACGTTGTCGAGATAGGCCAGGGTCTTCAGCCGCGAGGCCGGCGAGCCCTCGTTGCGGCGGACCGTGGCGATCACCGCCGACGCCGGCGCACCGGCCGGCGGCGCGGCGGCGCATGAGGCGAACAGCCGCAAGGCCGGCGCCTCGGGCCGATCCAGCCCCCGCCCGCCCGAGCCGGCCGTCAGGGTCAGGCGCACGGCGGCGCGGCCTTCGGCCAGACCCGCCTCGGCGGGGGCGGCCTCGATCAAGGCGCGGGCCGCCGCGCGATCCGGCGGCGGCAGGCCCAGGGCCTCGCAACCGGCGGCCATGCGATCGAGGTGGGCCTCGACTTGACGGACCGCCCCGTCCACCGCCAGCAGGGTCTCGAACAGGCCGTCGCCCAGCAGCAGGCCCCTGTCACTTAAATGAACGGCGCTCAAAGGAACGGCGTCGATGGTCATGCCCCCTCCCCGGTCAGCGCCCGGCGCAGGGCGTCGATCTTGGCCTCGGTCTCCAGCCGCTCGGCCAGCGGGTCGCTGTCGGCGACGATGCCGGCGCCGGCCTTGGCTTCCAGCCGCCAGCCCTCGGCGTCCTCGACCAGCCCCACCGACCGGATCAGCACGCTGGACTCGAACGCCCCGTCGAAGCCGGCCCAGAACAGCGAACCGCAATAGGGGCCGCGCGGCCCCTCCAGCGAGGCGATCACCTTCATGGCCTGCACCTTGGGCGCGCCGGTGATCGAGCCAGGCGGGAAGGTCGCCCGCAACAGGTCGGCGACGCCGAGGCCCGGCTTCAGCCGTCCCTCCACCGTCGAGACCAGGTGATGGACGTTGGCGTAGGTCTCGACCTTGAAGAGCTCGGGCGTGCGCACGCTGCCGGCCGGGCTGACGCGGGCCAGATCGTTGCGCATCAGGTCGACGATCATCAGGTTCTCGGCCCGGTCCTTGGCGCTGGCCAGCAGTTCGGCGGCCAGGGCGCGGTCCTGCGGCGGCGTCGCGCCGCGCGGCCGGGTGCCCTTGATCGGCCGGGTCTCGATCGCCCCGCCGCGCACCTTCAGGAACCGCTCGGGCGAGTTGGAGACCATGGCCCGGCCCGGCAGGCGCAGCCAGGCCGCGAACGGCGCCGGGCTCATACTCCGTAGACGGACGAAAAGATCGAAGGGATCGACCTGCGCCGCCAGACGACCGCGCCAGGCCCGGGCGATGTTGGCCTGGAAGATCTCGCCGGCCAGGATCCGCTCGACCACCTCGGCGACCGCCGCCTCGTAGGCGGCGGGCGGCTCGGGCTGCAGCGCCTCGCACAGCCGGCCTTCGAACGGGTCGCGGGCCGGAGCGTCCAGCCAGGCCAGGGCGGCGCGGGCCCGGCTTTCGGCCTGCGCCTTCCCCTCGCCCCGACCGACGGCGACGATGGTCCGCGCCAGGTGGTCGAAGGCCAGCAGGGCCGGATAGCGGGCGCAGACTAGGTCGGGCCAGTCCCCGCGCGCCAGATCCAGAGCCTCGATCCGATCGCCCAGTTCGTAGGACGCAAGGCCCACCACCCCGCCCTGGAACGGCGGGCCTTCCGGATCGGCGGGCAGCGGTGGGCCGACCAGGGCGGCCAGGGCCTGAAAGGGATCGCGGCGATCGTCGGCCGCCAGGGTCAGGGTCTGGTCGGGATCGCGCAGCAGGTAGGACCAGCGCTCGCCCGCCCCGCCCGACAGCAGGGCGCAGGCGAAGGGCTCGTCCCGCCAGGGGGCCGCCGCCCAGAGAGGGTCGCGCCAGGGGGCGGCGATGAGGGCGACGTCGCGCATCGGCGGGTGATAGGCCCGTCCGGCTAGCGCCTCAAGCTTCCCGTCCGCCGCCGCGCACCGCGAACAGGGCGATGAAGCCCAGGGCCAGCAGGCCGACGATCGGCAGGAAGCCGGCGACCTGGCTCTTGAAGACGGAGGTCGCCGCCGCCACCAGGGCCGAGCCCAGCCACACCGTCGCCGTGCCCGAAAGGGCGTAGAGCCCGAAGAAGGCCGCCGTGCGGTCCGGCGGGGCCAGGCACACCAGCAGGGTGCGGCTCGAGGCGTACTGGGCGGTGACGCAGACGGCGATGATCAGGCCCAGCCCCACATAGAGCAGCTCCGGCGCGGTGCGGAACAGCGGCCCGTCCCACACCGCCGGTCCGGCGGGATCATAGGGAAAGACATAGAGGATGCGGTCGCGCCGCATGCCCAGGGCGCAGATCAGCGCGACGAGACAGCCCGCGATCTCGACCTGCACCGCCCGCTTGGGCCCTAGCCGGCGGTCGAGCGCCGGGGCCAGGAAGCCGCCCAGCGAGCCGACCAGGCTCAGCGACACGCCATAGACCAGCATCTCCAGCGGCCCCCAGCCCATCAGCCCGGCCGCGAACAGCCCGCCGAACACCAGAAGCGCGGTCATGCCGTCGCAATAGAGCATGCGCGCGCCCAGGAAGGTGGCCACGTCGCGATGGCCCTTGAGGTTGGCGAAGGTGTCACGCAGCAACGCCAGGCCCGCCGTCAGGCTGGCGCGGGCCGAAAGGCCGGTGCGCGGCGCGTCCGGCGTCCACAGCAGGAACGGGATCGCGCCCAGGGCCATGATCAGCGCCGACAGCGGCCCGGCCAGGCGGCTGGGCTCGTGGTTGCCGGTGGAAAGTCCCAGCAGGGGCGTCCTGGGGATCCCCGGCCAGTCCACCTGTCCCGGCAGCACGAAGCCCCACAGCATCAGCACCAACATCAGCACCGACAGGCCGTTGGACCGGAAATAGCCGAGCCCCGACAGCAGCGGCGCCTGGGCCGGGCTCGCCGCCGCGCGCGGCAGCAGGGCGTTGTTCAGCGCGTCGCCCCAGTTATAGGCCACGCCCAGCACGATCAGCGTCAGCGACGTCGCCCACAGCGGCAGTCCGCCGGCGGGCATGGCCCACCACAGCAGCACCAGCAGCGGCAGCATGGTGGTCAAGGCCAGGGTGATCAGCGGCTTGCGCGGCCCGTACTGCTCGATCGACGCGCCCAGCACCGGGGCGGTCAGGGCCACCAGCAGGCCGTAGGCGGTGGCGATCTGGGCCATGATCGCCTGGCCCCGCACCGGGTCGCCGACCAGCACGCCCGAGAAGTAGGGGGCGAAGATATAGATGGTGACCAGCACCACATAGACGTCGCGCGAGCCCTGGTGCAGCACCCAGGACAGCCCCCCTCGCGTCAGAGGCGCCTTAACCGGAGCTGATTGGGGGACGCGCGAGCCTTCACCCACGGCCGACGGCGCGCCGTCCAGGACCTCGCTCATGCCTCTCCGCCCTTCCCTGAGGGCCGTCTGACGCGACCCTGAAGCGGAGCCTGGCCCGCAAACGAGCGTTTGTCACGTCGTCACCGCGCGCAGGCGACCCGGACGGACCCCATGGGCGACCCGGAACCGCCGCGCGAAGTGCGACCGCGAACTGTAGCCGGCCGCCTGCGCCGCCTGGGCCACGCTATAGGCGTCGTGGGTCAGCAACTCCCGCGCCGCCGCCATCCGGGCCTCCAGCAGCAGTTGGCGGAACGATCCGCCTTCGGCCGCCAGCCGTCGCCGCAGGGTCGAGGCGCCCAGGCCCATGGCCCGCGCCAGGGCCTCCACCCGCCAGCTCCGCCCCGGATCCTGGCGAACGATCTCCTCGGCCCGCGTCCGGATCGTCGTGGCGAAGAGACCGGCCGCGGCCGGCGCCCGCCGCACCAGCAGCAGGATCTCGAGGATGCGGTGGCGCGCCAGGGCCGTCGCCTGGCCAGGATCGGTCAGGGCGGCGGCGGCGTGGCCGAACGCCTCGACGAGATCCGGCGTCAGGGCGATGGCCGACCTGGAAGCCCGGCGTCCGGCCCGCTCCGGTTGATCCCCCGGGCCGGCCAGGCGTCGCGCCGATCGCCGCAGCGCCTCGTCGATGGTGATGGCGACGGACTCGTAGCGCCCCGTGGCGGCGTCCGGCGCATTGACGATGTCGAAGGTCACCTCGGCCGGGATGACGAACGGAACGCCGGCCGGAATGCGCTCGCAGCGCTCGCCGGCCCAAAGCTCCTTGGCGCCGCTGAGCACGACGACGATCAGCGGATCGGAAAGACGCAGCTGGGCGATCCGCTCGCGGACGAAGCAGCAATAGCCGAACACCGCGCCGCCATCGGACCCGGCATAGTGATGCGCCCCCGCCGCGCCCCGCGACCTGAGGGCCGCCAGCCGCGCCAGCAACGCCTGGCGCAGGCTCTTGTCGGTGATCGCGGAACGGTCGAGGTCCATGGCCGAACCCTTCGACGGGTAGGTGCGGCGAGGCAAGCCGCAAAGCGAGCGTTTCGGGCTCATGGTCGAGCATCCGGGGGCCTTGCTCCGCCCGTTCGCCGGCTAGTCGATCCTCCATCCACGAGTGAGGACGACATGCGTAGAACCTGGCTGAGACTGACGACGAGCCTTTTCCTGACCCTGGGCGCTCTGGGCGCGGTTCCGGCGACGGCCGCGACACCCACACCGGCGCCGGTGCCGCTGCGCCTGTGGCGGCTGGACTGCGGCCGGATCCAGATGAACGACGCCTCGCCGCTGTCCGACACCGGCGCCTATGCCGGCCAGACGCGCCAGCTCAGCAACGGCTGCTATCTCATCCGGCACGGCGACGACTACCTGCTGTGGGACGCGGGCCTGCCGCGCGCGCTGCTGGGCAAGCCTCTCGACGACCAGCCGATCAGCGCCACGCTCGACCAGGACCTGGAAAGCCAGCTGGCCGCGATCGGCGTGCGCCCCGACCAGATCGGCCAGCTGGCGATCAGCCACTATCATTTCGACCATGTCGGACAGGCCGCCCTGTTCCCGCGCGCCACCCTGCTGATCGGCGCGGCGGACCTGGCCGCCTTGCGCGCGGGATCGCCGCCCTTCGCCGATCCCAGCCTGCTGGCGCCCTGGCTGACCGGCGGCGGCGCCGTCGATCCGATCCAGGGCGACCGCGACGTGTTCGGCGACGGATCGGTCACCATCCTGGCCGCGCCCGGCCACACGCCCGGCGAACAGGCGCTGCTGGTCCGGCTTCCCCAGACCGGGACGGTGATCCTCAGCGGCGATGTCGCCCACCTGGAGACCCAGTTGGCCCCGCGCCGCGTGCCGACCTGGAACACCGACCGCGCCGACTCCCTGGCGTCGATCGATCGCCTCGCCCTGCTGGCGACCACCCTGAAGGCGCGGATCATCGTCCAGCACGATCCCGGCGACGTGCGGAAGCTGGCCGGTTTTCCGGAGGCGTCCCGCTAGCTCGTAGGCGAAGCTACGCCAGGATGTGCGCCGAGATCGCCTCGCGGGCCTTGGCGTCGACGCCCAGCACGGCCTCCAGATAGGCCTCGATCGAGCCGTGGGCCGCCTCCATGGCCTCGATCGAGGCCAGGATGTATTCGGCCTCGACGCCGAGGGCCGCGCGGATCGCCGCCTCGGGCGGGACGACGCCGGTGTAGTCGGCGAAGTGACGGCCGATCTGCTCGCCGATGCGGCCGTAGCGCTCGGGATCGTTGGTGGCGAGATAGTCTTCGACCAGGTCGTCGCGCGACACGCCGGCCAGGCTGTGGGTCAGGGCGGCCAGCAGGCCCGTGCGGTCCTTGCCGGCGGCGCAGTGGATCAGCACCGGGCCCTTGGCCTGGGCCAGGGCGGCGAAGTAGCGCCTGAACAGATCGACGTGGCGCGGCGTGAACGGCTTCCGGCGATAGGATTCCATCATGTAGCCGCGGAAGTCGCCTTCCGAGAAATCCCAGCCGCGCAGGAAGGTCAGCCAGGGATCGTCGCCCTGGCCGCCCAGGTCGTTGTCGATCACCTCGGCGGCGAAGCCTTCCCAGCGGCGCGAGGGCTGGTGGCTGCGCTCCTGGCTGCGGCGCAGGTCGACGATGGTGACGATGCCCAGGCCGGCCATGGCCGAGAGGTCCTCGTCGGTGGCGTCGGCCTGGTGGGCGGCGCGGAACAGCAGGCCCTTCTTCAACCGGCCCGCCCCGGCGGCGTAGTCGCCGTAGTCGCGGAAGTTCTCGACGCCTTGCAGGGGGATTTGACGGGTCATGGCCCCGATGTAGCGATCCACGGCGACGAAATCGAGACGTCCGCTCAGGCGACTGGACGGATCGTGCAACTGCGCGGAAGCTGCCCCCATGCTTCCGGTCCAGCGATTCCAGAGCTTCGACGGCGTTTCCATCGCCTACCGCACCCTGGGCGAGGGCTGGCCGACCCTGCTGCTGCACGGATTTCTGGCCAGCGCCGAGAGCAACTGGTTCCTGCCCGGCATCGCCGCGGCCCTGGCCCAGGCCGGCCGCAAGGTGATCGCTCCAGACCTGCGCGGCCATGGCCGCTCCGACTCCCCGACCGATCCGGCCGCCTGGCCCGCCGACGTGCTGGCCATGGACCAGCAGGCGCTGGTCTCGCACCTGCACCTCACCGACTACGACCTCGTCGGCTATTCGCTGGGCGCGCGCACGGCGGTGCGGATGCTGGTGCGCGGGGCGCGGCCCGAGCGGCTGGTGCTGGCCGGCATGGGCGCGTCGGGCCTGATGGGCGCGGGCGAACGGGCGGCGATGTTCGAGGACGCCATCCGCAACGGCGACCAGGCCAAGGACCCCCGCGTCGGCCGTCGCGTCCAGGCGATGATCGCCGCCGGCGGCCTCAAGCCCGAGGCCATGCTGGGGGTGCTCAACGCCTTCGTCCCGACCTCGGCCGAAGACATCGCCCGCATCGACGTCCCGACCCTGGTCATCGCCGGCCAGCGCGACGACGACAACGGCTCGGCCGAGGCCCTGGCCGGCCTCTTGCCCAACGCTCGCGCCCAGCGCGTGCCCGGCGACCACATGAGCGCGGTCATGGAGCCGGCCCTGGCGGCGGGGATCGTCGGCTTCCTGGACCGGGCCTCGCGCTAGCAATCAGGCGGCAGGGAGGCGCGCCGATCCAGGCGCCGGCGCCGCGTGCCTGGAGGCAACTGGCCTAGAGGCAGCTGGTGTCGGCGTAGAAGATGGACAGCTCCGCTATCCTGCCGGCCTCATCGGCCCGCCACCTCACCATGACCGGCGTCCGGCACAGCCCCACCAGGCCGGCGATGTAGACGCGACTTTCGGAAGGCTTCATGCCCTGGCTCGCCAGATAGTCGGCCAGCCCCGCCTCCGGCGCGCCGATGGGAAATCGATCGCCTATCCGCTGTCGAATGAGCCGGGTCGCGTCTTCGTCTTCCCATTCCCCGCCCTTGAGGCCGGCGAACAGCGGCGTCGGCGGCAGGGCCGGACGGCTGGCGCAGCCCACCAAGGTCGCCGTCAGCAACAGGACGACAAGTCCGTCTTTCGAGCGCATGTCGTCCCCATCGGCGAAGTCACGGCCCAGCTTCCTCAAGACCGCGCAAGACGACAAGGGCCAAACTGCTCACCCGATAACGCCGATTGACGACACTGATGACAAGCGTCAACGTCACATCGTTGACGTTTGTCATCGCAAGCAGCGGGGAGCGCCGTGAGGATCAGTTCGGCGGAAAGCGTGATCATGGAGGCGTTGTGGCGGTCCAGCCCGCTGACCTCCGAAGCCATCATCGGCGAGGTGGGCGCGCCCAACGGCTGGACCGAGGGCACGGTCAAGCAGCTGATCAGCCGCCTGCTGAAGAAGAAGGCCATCGCCGCCAAGCCGGACGGCCGCCGCTATCTCTACACGCCGCTGCTGGCCCGCCGCGACTATGTCGAGGCCGAGAGCCAGGGCCTGCTGGACCGGCTGTTCGACGGCCGGCTGGCGCCGCTGGTCACCCAGTTCTCCGAGGGCGGAAAGCTGTCGGACGAGGACGTCGCCGAGCTGAAGGCCCTGGTCGAGAGGATCTCCAAATGAGCGGCGCCCTGCTGGAGGCGCTGCTGCGCGCCAACCTCGCCCTGGCCGCCGCGATCCTGGCGGTGATGCTGCTGCGCCGGCCGGTGCGGCGGCGGTTCGGGCCGCTGGCGGCCTACATGCTGTGGCTGGCCCCGCCGCTGTGCGCCCTGGTCAGTCTGGTTCCCGTCCCCGCCCCGACCGCGATCATGGCCCCGGCGGTCGAGCTCGTCGCCACCGCCGGCAAGGCCGTCGCCCCGGTCGCGGCCAAGGCCCCCGCCCTGCCGACCCTGCTGCTGGTGATCTGGGAGCTGGGCGTGCTGGCCGCCTTCGGCCTGTTCGCCGTGCGCCAGCTGCGGTTCGTGCGCGCCGTCGGCCGCCTCACGCCCTTCAACGGGCAACCGGCCGTGCTGCGCGGCGAGCATGTCGAGGCCGGCCCGCTGGTCCTGGGCTGGCTGCGCCCGCGCATCGTCGTGCCGGCCGATTTCGCCGACCGCTTCGAGGGCGAGGCCCGCGCCCTGGTGCTGGCCCACGAAGACGTCCACCTGCGGCGCGGCGACGCCCGCATCAACGGCCTGGCTGTCGCCCTGCAATGCCTGTGCTGGTTCAACCCGCTGGTCCACCTGGCCGCCCGGGCCTTGCGGATCGACCAGGAGATCGCCTGCGACGCGGCGGTGATCGACCGCCACCCGCACGCCCGCCGGCTCTACGCCGAAACCCTGCTCGGCTCGGTGCTGGGCGGCGCCCACGCCCCGCTCGGCTGCCATTGGCCCGCGACGGGCCCCCATCCCCTGAAGGAGAGACTGATCATGCTGAACACCGCCTCCGTCACCCCGCTGCGCCGCAAGGCGGGCCTGGCTCTCGTGGCCCTGGTCGCCTCGACCGCCGCCGGCGCCGTCTGGGCCGCCAATCCCGCGCCCGCCCCCGAGCCAGCCGTGATCACCCGCCCCGACTGGATCGAGAAGCCCGACGCCAACGATCTGGCCCGCTACTATCCGGCCGACGCGGCGGCGGCGAAGGCCTCCGGCCGGGCGCTCATCACCTGCGGCGTCGCCCTCGACGGCCGGCTGGAGAACTGCGCGGTCGTCCGCCAGAGCGACGGGCCCTACGCCTTCGGCGACGCGGCCCTGCAACTGAGCCAGTTCTTCCGCATGCAGCCCAAGACCATCGACGGCCAACCCATCGCCGGGGGCCAGGTGACGATCCCGATCGCCTTCAGCGTTCCGCGGTAGGGCGGCAGGACTTCAAAGAAAAAGGGGCGGTGGATGACCACCGCCCCTTCGTCGTTTTCGGACTGGCCGCGCTTACCGGCCAATTCCTTACCGGAAAGGCGGTTCGTCGAAGGCGCGCAGCTTGCGCGAGTGCAGGTTGGGACCTTCCTCGTGCAGCAGCTGGCAGGTCAGGATGCCGATCTGCAGGTGCTGGCTGATCGCCCGCTCGTAGAAGGCGTTGGCCTGGCCGGGCAGCTTGATCTCGCCGTGCAGCGGCTTGTCCGACACGCACAGCAGCGTTCCGTACGGCACCCGGAAGCGGTAGCCCTGGGCGGCGATGGTGGCGCTTTCCATGTCGATGGCGACGGCGCGGCTCTGGTTGAAGCGCAGGGCCGACAGGCTGTGGCGCAGTTCCCAGTTGCGGTCGTCGGTGGTGACCACGGTGCCGGTGCGCAGGCGCTTCTTCAGCTCCTGGCCGGTGTCGCCGCTGATCGCCTTGGCCGCGTCGTAGAGGGCGCGCTGCACCTCGGCGATCGACGGCACCGGGATCTCCGGCGGCAGCACCACGTCCAGCACGTGGTCGTCGCGCAGATAGGCGTGGGCCAGCACGTAGTCGCCGATGGTCTGGGTGTCGCGCAGGCCGCCGCAGTGGCCGATCATCAGCCAGGCCTGCGGGCGCAGCACAGCCAGGTGGTCGCAGATGGTCTTGGCGTTGGACGGGCCGACGCCGATATTGACCAGGCTGACGCCCTGACCGTTAGGAGCGATCAGGTGGTAGGCCGGCATCTGGTGCTTGCGCCACGCGCCGTCGGCGATGGCCTGCTCGGCGTTCGGCGTCTCGGCGGTGACCACCACGCCGCCCGAGCACGACAGCGCCGTGTACGGACTATCGGGCTTCTTCAGCTGCTCGACGCCCCAGCGGACGAACTCGTCGACATAGCGGTGATAGTTGGTGAACAGGATGAACGGCTGCACGTGCTCGGCCGGGGCGCCGGTGTAGTGGCGCAGGCGGGCCAGCGAGAAGTCGGTGCGCAGGCCGTCGAACAAAGCCAGCGGCCGGGTTTCCTCCAGCGCGGGGCTCCAGACGCCGTCGGCGATCTCGTCGCCGATGAAGGCCAGGTCCGTGGTCGGGAAGAAGCGGGCGATGTCCTCGCTGCGCACGTCGGCCTGGTTCAGGTCGATGCTGGCGTCCAGCACGTAGGGATAGGGGATCTCCTGCTCGGAGCGGGCGACCTCGATCTCGACCTCGAAGTCGTCCATCAGCAGGGTCAGCTGCTCGACCAGGTAGTCCTGGAACTGGGCCGGCTTGGTGATCGTGGTCGAATAGACGCCCGGACGGCTGACCCGGGCGAAGGCGCGCGCCAGTTTCGGCGGCAGGGCCTCGGGGTCGTAGGTCAGGCGCAGCTCGGGATAGGTGAACGAGCCGTCGAACCGCATCTGCGGGTCGGGGCGGGTTCCATGTTCGAGATAGGCCCTAAGGGCGGTGCGCAGGGCCTCGACGGCGCGCTGGTATTCGGAGTTGAGCCGCTCGACGACGGCGATCGCTTTTTCTTGGTTTGACATGGGTCTTTATAGCGACATTTCACGACATTGGCGAGACGGGCGCCCCGTCCAGGTGGAAAACTTTCTTACTTAGCGAAGTCGCTCGCCGCCGGGTCAATCCGGGAACGTGCAACGGCCTTTCGTCTCTACAGGTGCGCCTGTTTATCCGGCGTGACGCCAGGCAAGCCGACCTAGATCACCTCTAGGGCATGGACGAACCCAGGTTCGTCGGCCACAAGGGCGGAAATGCTCAAATAAGGAGCGAATGGCGGCGCGGACCCTCTCGCGCGTCGTTCCTCCATAAGCCAGCCGTCGACGCCGACGGGCCCAGGGGACCCGGGATGAACAAACGCTTCGCCTATCTGATCATCGGCGCGATGGTGCTGGGGGTGCTCGTCGGCTGGGGGTGCAACCAGTTCCTCGACGCCGAGGGGGCCAAGTCGGCGGCTTCGGGCCTGAGCCTGATCACCGACATCTTCCTGCGCCTGATCAAGATGATCATCGCGCCCCTGGTGTTCACCACCCTGGTGGCCGGCATCGCCCACATGGAGGACGCCGCCGCGGTGGGCCGCATCGGCGCCAAGACCCTGGGCTGGTTCATCGGCGCCTCGGCCGTCTCCCTGCTGCTGGGCCTGCTGATGGTCCACCTGCTGCAGCCGGGCCATGGCCTGCATCTGGTCGAGGCCGCCGTCTCGTCCAAACCCGCCGCTTCGACCGACGCCTTCACCCTGAAGGGCTTCATCACCCACCTGGTGCCGACCTCGATCTTCGACGCCATGGCCAAGAACGAGATCCTGCAGATCGTCGTCTTCTCGCTGTTCGTCGGCACCGCCGTCGCGGCCCTCGACGACAAGGCTCCGCAGGTGCTGCATCTGGTCGAGCAGTGCGCCCAGATCATGCTCAAGGTCACCGGCTTCGTCATGAAGCTGGCCCCGCTGGCGATCTTCGCGGCCCTGGCCTCGACCATCGCCACCCAGGGCCTGGCCATGCTGGGCACCTACGCCAAGTTCGTGCTCGGCTTCTACGCCACCATGGGCACGCTGTGGGTGCTGCTGTTCGCCGCCGCCTTCGTGGTGCTCGGCAAGCGGGCCATCCCGCTGTTCGGGGTGATCCGCGAGCCGGCCCTGCTGGCCTTCTCGACCGCCAGCTCCGAAGCCGCCTACCCCCGTATCCTCGACAGCCTGCCCAAGGTGGGCGTGCGCCGCCGCATCGTCTCGTTCGTCCTGCCGCTGGGCTATTCGTTCAATCTCGACGGCTCGATGCTCTACTGCACCTTCGCCACCATGTTCATCATGCAGGCCCACGGCGTGCACCTGACGATCCAGCAGCAGATCTTCATGCTGCTGCTGCTGATGGTGACCTCCAAGGGCATCGCCGGCGTGCCGCGCGCCTCGCTCGTCGTCATCATGGCCACCCTGACCTATTTCGGCCTGCCCGAGGCCTGGATCGCCCTCGTGCTCGGCGTCGACCACCTGCTCGACATGGGCCGCTCGGCGACCAACGTGGTCGGCAACTCGGTGGCCGCCGCCGTGGTGGCCAAGTGGGAAGGGGAGCTGGAGGACATCCAGCCGGAGGCCGAGACGGCAACGGCCTGATACTTTCTTCCGTAAAATCCCCGCGAAAGCGGGGACCCAGGCGTTTTCTGAAACGCACCGCGCTCTACGATAAAAAGCCTAGGCCCCCGCTTTCGCGGGGGTTTTACGGTTTGGGGGGTCGTGGATCATCCACGGGGAAACCTTCCCCCTCCCCGGCCCCAAAATGGGACGCCTTGACCATTGACGGCGGCCTCGTCAGGCCCAATCTTTCGCGAGAGGGACTGCAAGGACAAACGCTATGGTCAAGCTGAAAACCATCGCCCATGCCACGCTGATCGGGGCGGGTCTCGCCGGCGCGCTTCTCGCGGCCCCGGCTCTGGCCGCCAACAGCCCCGAAGAAACCGCCGCCGCGCCGCAGAAGGCCCAGCGCCAGTGCTTCCAGCTGTCGGACTGGCAGGGCTGGAGCGCCCCCGACAAGAACACCCTCTACATGAAGGTGCGCAATCGCGACGTCTACAAGGTGGACCTCGCCTGGGGCAGCAACCAGCTGACCTGGCCGGGCAACTTCCTGGTCTCGACCGTTCGCGGCATCGACACCGTCTGCAACCCCATCGACCTGGACCTCAAGGTCTCCGACAGCAGCGGCTTCGCCATGCCGATCCGCGCCAAGACCATCACCAAGCTGACGCCGGAAGAGATCGCCGCCATCCCCAAGAAGGACCGGCCGTAGCCGACCGCGCCTCCATAGCGACGTCGAGAAAGGCGCGGGCTCCGGCTCGCGCCTTTTCTCTTGGCCGCTCGCCGGCCTCGGGGTCTTAATGGCGCGACGTCAGCGGACCCGCGACGGGTCGGCGGCGATCGAGCGGAGCGACACCATGGGTCTGCTGGACAATCTGACGGGTCTGCTGGGCGGCCAGGGCGACCTGGCCGAGGCGGTCAAGAGCCTGGGCGTGGCCGGCGGGGTCGGCGGCCTCGTCGACGCCTTCCAGAAGGGCGGCCTGGGCGAAGTCGCCCAGTCGTGGGTCGCCAGCGGCCACAACCTGCCGGTCTCGGCCGAACAGATCCAGGCCGTGCTCGGCTCGGGCGCCGTCGGCCAGTTCGCCGAGAAGCTGGGCGTCGATCCCCAGACCGCGGCCGCCAAGCTGTCGGAGATCCTGCCCGGCCTGGTCGACCAGCTGACCCCGGGCGGCAAGCTGCCCGACGAGGGCATCGGCGGCGCCGTTGGCGGCCTGCTGGGCGGCTTCCTGAAGCCCTAGCCTTCCCCCGCCGCCGCCAGCAGCGCCACGACCATGGCGTTCACCGGCGTGGCGATCCCGTGGGCGGCGCCCTTGCGGACGATGACGCCGTTGCGGGCGTCGATCTCCATGGGGCGGCCGGCCAGGCGGTCGGCGTGCAGGGAGTTGACCCCGTCCGGCGGGCTGGCGCGATAGCCCGCCACCACCTCGTCCGGCAGCTCCAGCGGCAGGTCGGCGCCTTCCGCGCGGCCCACGGCGACGCATTCGGCCGCCAGGTCGCGCATGATCGCGGCGATGTCGTCGCGGCGGGCGACCCCGGCCGGCTTCAGGGTCAGGGCGCTGACGGCGCCGGCGCAGTTGAGGGCCAGCTTGCGCCAGGCGACGGTCTTGAAGTCGTCGGTGGTCGAAACCTCGATCGGCGTATGGGCCAGCAGGCCGGCGAAGGCCTCTCCCGCCGCCCCGGCCGGAACCTTGATCCAGCCCAGGCGCCGCTGGCGGATCACGCCGGGCGCGGTGCGTTCGGCCGGGATGTCGACCACCGCCGGGACGATGCGCTCGGCCGGCAGGTAGGGGCTGAACCGCTCGACGTGCTCGACGCCGTTCTGCAGCACCGCAACCCGCGTCTGCGGTCCGACCAGTCCGGCCAGCCAGGCGGCGGCGCCGGCGGCGTCATAGGTCTTGGTGGTGACCAGCACCCAGTCATGGGGCGTCGCCTCCGCCGGATCGGTCAGCACCGTCGGCGTCGCTGCCAGGGTCTGGTCCGGCGTCTCGACCTCCAGCCGCGTAAAGGCGGTGCGGGCGCACAGGGTGACCTCATGAACCTGGCCGAGCCAAGCCGCCAGGGTCCCGCCGACCGCGCCGGGACCGATCACCGCGATGCGCATGCATGCTCTCCAGAACGAAAAACGCCGCCCGGCTTAGCGGGCGGCGTCAATCTCGTCACGACGGTTTCGCGGACCTCAGTGGTCGGCCGAAACGATGTCGGTGCGCTTCTGGAGCATGGCCTCGAAGCTCGACCACACGCCGTCGGCGCCGTGCCACTGGCCCTTGGTCGCGGCCTTGGAATATTCCGTGGCGCGGGCCTCGAAGAAGTTGGCGTGCTCGACGCCGCTGAGCAGGGCCTGCAGCCACGGCAGCGGGTTTTCCTTCACGCCGTAGACTTCCGGCAGGTCCAGCTGGCGCAGGCGCCAGTCGGCGACGAAGCGGATGTACTGCTTGATGTCGTCGGGCGTCATGCCCTGGATGTCGCCGGCCTCGAAGGCCAGGTCGATGAAGTTGTCCTCCATGCCGACCACGGTCTTGCAGCAGTCGACGATGTCGTCGGCCACGCTCTTGGTGACCGCGCCGGTCTCCTTGTTGAAGGCGTGGTACAGCTTGATGATGCCGTCGCAGTGCAGGCTCTCGTCGCGGATCGACCACGAGACGATCTGGCCCATGCCCTTCATCTTGTTGAAGCGCGGGAAGTTCATCAGCATCGCGAACGAGGCGAACAGCTGCAGGCCTTCGGTGAAGCCGCCGAACATGGCCAGCGTGCGGGCGATGTCGGCATGGCTGTCGACGCCGAAGGTCTGCATGTAGTCATGCTTGGCCTTCATGGCCTCGTATTCCATGAACGCCGAGAACTCGGTCTCGGGCATGCCGATGGTCTCGAGGAGCAGGGCGTAGGCCGCGATATGGATCGTCTCCATGTTCGCGAACGAGGCCAGCATCATCTTCACCTCGGTCGGTTTGAACACCCGACCGTAGCGCTCCATGTAGTTGTCCTGCACCTCGACGTCGGACTGGGTGAAGAAGCGGAAGATCTGCGTCAGCAGATTGCGCTCCTTGTCGTTCAGCTTGACGGCCCAGTCCTTGAGGTCCTCGCCCAGCGGCACCTCTTCCGGCATCCAGTGGACCTGCTGCTGCTTCTTCCAGAAGTCATAGGCCCAGGGATAGCGGAAGGGCTTGTAGCCGCCCGAGGGGATCATGAGGCCGGGCGTGGTGATCAGCGAGGCGGACATGGGCGGTCTCCAGAGCGGGCGGACGCGAATCGAGCGGGCGAGTAGGATCTAGATAGCGCAGGGCGACGGCGCGCATCTAGTGGTCAGATTGTCTCAGCACACAAGATGTTGTGGGCAGAATGGGTAACCAATGATGAATCGAGCTTACACCATCTATGGCGCGCTTGGCTCGGGCTCGGTCCCCGTCGAAGCGACTTTGACCCTATTGGGGCAGCCCTACACGGTCATCGAGGCGCCCACCTGGGAGGGCGCGGCGCAGCAGGCCAAGGTCGTCGGCGTCAATCCGATGAAGCAGATCCCGGCCCTTGTCACCCCCGACGGCGAGACGATCACCGAGAGCGCGGCGATCCTGATCTGGCTGGCCGACAACCACCCCGAGGCGCGGCTGGGACCCGCCGTCGGCGATCCGCGCAGGGGGCAGTTCCTGCGCTGGATGACCTTCATCCCGGCCTCGATCTATTCGCTGTTCTGGGTGCGCGACGATCCCTCGCGGCTGGCCGGCCCCGATCCGGAAGCGCAAGGCAGGGTCAAGGCCGCCACCGCCGACCGCATCGCCGACTGCTGGGCGATGATGGACGCCCAGGTCGAGCCGGGCGCCTACATCCTGGGCGACCAGCTGACCGTGCTCGACCTCTATGTCGCCGTCGTCAGCCGCTGGGGCTCGCGCCGGGTGCGGTTCTACGACCGCGCGCCGAAGATGGCCGACGTGGTGCGCCGCGTGGACGCCGACCCGCGGCTGGCGGAGTTCTGGGACAAGCGGTTCCCGTTCGTGGACGGGTGGGAGAGCAAGGGCGCCAGCGGCTGAGCCCCGGCTCGCCGACCGCCGATACGCGAGCGTTACGCAGCCGTCGGAAAATTACCGCACCGCCCGCCCAGCCTCGCCCTTCGTTACGGGAGGAACCATGGCGGGAAACAGCGGACTCGACCGACGCACCCTGATCGGCGGCGTCTGGGCCGGTTCGGCCCTGGGCGTCGCGAGCCTGGCGGCCTGTGGCGGCGGCGGCGGAAGCCCCTCCACCTCAAGCACGACCTCGTCGAGCGCTAGCAGCTCCTCGACGGCCTCGTCCTCGTCGTCTTCCTCCTCATCGTCTTCAACGTCGTCGGGCAGCCCGGTCTGGACCTCGACCGAGACCAGCACGACGGCCACGACCCCGACCATCGCCGACTTCGTGACCGTGATCGCCTCGGGGACGGTGACCTACGCCTTCCACGTGACGACGACCTCCAGCACCACCGACCCGGTGACTGGCGCGGTCAGCGACACCAGCAGCACGGCCACGCTGGCTCCCTATCTGATGTCGAAATACCTGGTGACCAACGCCAACTGGAAGGCGTTCTGCAACGCCATGGGCTCGACCTACTATCCCAGCACCGCCAAGACCGCGGGGCGCTATTGGGCCAGCGGGGCCTATCCGGCCGGCAAGGAGGATCACCCGGTCTTCTTCGTCTCCCTGACCCAGGCCCAGGCCTATTGCGCCTGGCTGGAGACCCAGATCTCCGGCTACGACATCTACGTGCCCACCGAGGGCGAGTGGGAATACGCCGCCCTGGGGACCAACACGGCCTACGCCTATCCCTGGGGCGCCAGCGCGGGCAGCAGCTACAGCGCCTCGGCCCTGACCTCGCTGTTCAACTACAACGGCGTCTGCGCGGCCTATGTGCTGGCCGGCTCCGGCCTGACCACCCTGACCTATTACGACGACGAGGTGGTCACGACCCTGTCGGACGGAACCACAGCCCTCACCGACGACACCGCCGCCCTGACCAGCGTGCTGTCGATGTCGAGCTCGGGCGGCGTCACCGGCTGGCAGTACGACAGCGATACCAACCGCACCTGGGCCGACTTCGCCAATTCCGATCAGTTCGAGACCCTGGTCCAGGTGTGGGGCGGCTATTCCACCGCGGTCGGCGCCTACGAGGCCGGCAAGAGCTGGTGCGGCTGCTACGACATGGCCGGCAACGCCTACGAATGGACCTCCACCCTCAACACCGCCTCGAACGGGGCGGAGTCGGGCAGCAGCGTCAACGTGGTCAAGGGCGGCTCGTGGTACGCGACCGGCAACAGCGGCAAGTCGACGGGCCGGGGCGAGGGCCGCAGCGCCAGCGGGGCCTATCACTCGATCGGCTTCCGGGTGGCGGCCCGAGCACGCTGACCCCCAAGCCCCCGCCGAGAAGCCCCCGCTGAACCGAAAACAGCGTTCCCCGCTTTACCGACGCCAGCTTCGCCGCTATCAACCCGCTCGATGCAATTGGCCGCGACCAAAATTATTACCCGCAAAACGACCCGCTTCGGCGGGGCGGCGGGTATGCGCGCGATCTGACGCAAGCATCCCCAGACCAGCCCCGCACTGCGCGGGGCGGCTCTCTTGACCACGAGATCTGACGGCTCCCCGCGCTCCACCTCACCAGGAGACGCACCACCATGAGCCCCAAGTTTTCCCGTTCGAACCCGCCGCACGTCGGCGTCGTCGGCGCCACCGGCCTGGTCGGCGGCATGATGCTGAAGCTGCTGGCCGAGCGGGACTTCCCGCTGGCCTCCCTGCGCGTGTTCGCCTCGGCCCGCTCGGCCGGCCAGGCCCTGGCCTGGAAGGACGGGTCGGTGACGGTGGAGGACGCCGCCGGCGCCGACTTCGCCGGCCTCGACATCGTGTTCTTCTCGGCCGGCGGCGACACCTCGCGCGAGCTGGCGCCCAAGGCCGCCGCGGCCGGGGCGATCGTCATCGACAACTCCTCGGCCTGGCGCAGCGATCCGGACGTGCCGCTGGTGGTGTCGGAGGTGAACCCCGACGCCCTGACCGTGATCCCCAAGGGCATCGTCGCCAACCCCAACTGCACCACCATGGCCGCCATGCCGGCCCTGAAGCCGCTGCATGATCGCGCGGGTCTCAAGCGCCTGACCGTCAGCACCTACCAGGCCGCCTCGGGCGGCGGGGTCGAGGGCATCCGGGTGCTGTCCGAGCAGGTGCAGGCCGGCGCGGCCGGCGACCTAGACGGCCTGGCCCTGTCGCCGGACGCCGCCCCCCTGCCCGAGCCGCAGAAGTGGGCCGTGCCGCTCGCCTACAACGTGGTGCCGCTGAACTACGTGCTGGGCGAGGATGGCTATACCGAGGAAGAGCTGAAGCTGCGCGACGAGAGCCGCAAGATTTTGGGCCTGCCCGAGCTGCCGGTCAGCGGCACCTGCGTGCGGGTGCCGGTGTTCTCAGGCCACGCCCTGTCGATCAACGCCGAGTTCGAGCGGCCGATCTCGGTGGCCGAAGCGCTGGAGCTGCTGGGCAATGCGCCGGGCGTGGTGCTGGACGATGTGCCCAACCCGCTCGCCGCCACCGGCCAGGACCCGGTGTTCGTCGGCCGCGTGCGTCCCGACCCGACGGTCGAACACGGCCTGGCGCTCTTCGTCGTGGGCGACAACCTGCGCAAGGGCGCGGCCCTGAACGCCGTGCAGGTGGCCGAGGTGCTGGTCGGCGGCTGAGGAAGCGAGAACCTCGTCCTTCGACAGGCTCGGGCGACAAGCTCAGGATGAGGTTCTCGACTGACACGACGTGTCATTGGTCCTCACCCTGAGCTTGTCGAAGGGCGGGGACCAAGCGCCGCGACAGCATGCCGCGCAGCCCTGGGGCGAGCGTTCATCCCCTCTTCACCGCGCGGGCGCGATGGCTGTCGGCAGGATGAAGATTTCGCAGCTATCGACCACCGACACGGGCGCTTTCGCCGCCCCCGTCGCCTATCCCGGCGGGACGGCGGCCGCGACGGCGGCGCTCAACGACACGACGGGATCGCTCGGGCTGGACCAGCAGCTGGGCGCCTATCACGCCCTAGCCGACCGCTGGGCCGGCGCGGGCCACGGCGAGCGCGCGGGCCTCTCCCAGGCGCTCAACGAGTCGCCGTTCGCCAAGACCGTGCAATCGGCGCTGAACACCTTCACCAAGGCCGCCTGGGCCGGCTCAGACGCCGCCCCGCCGGTTCCCCAGCAGAAGGCGCTCGACGCCTTCGACGGCCTGTCGGAAACCGACCAGACCATCGTCGCCTCGCTGCAGGTCGGCGTGCCCGGCGCCAAGGGTCCGGCCAGCGTCGGCGACTACCGCGCCCGCCTGCAGTCCGACCGCGACGCCGCCCAGCCGTCCTCGACGCCGCGCGACACCGTCACCCTCTCGCCCGAAGCCCAGGCCCGCCTGGCCGGCGGAGCCGCACCGGAGGAAGCCGCCGCGCCGGCGGTGGAAGCGACCCCGGAGATGGCGGCGGCGATCAGCGCCTACGGCAAGGCGGCGCGGTAGGAAGATCCCTCTCTCTTTGAGAGAGGGAGGGGCCCGCGCCGCAAGGCGTGGGAGGGTGAGAGGTTTCACCGTCGGCCGGCAAATCCCGAAAGTCCCCTCCTTCGGACGATCGCGCTCTCATTTCCCGTCTTCCTCGCCCCTGTGGCGAGGACCCATGGTCCGGCCAGACTCGGCGCCCCCAGCCTGGGCGTCGCCAACCTGGTCGTGAGCAGGTCGACGATCTCGGCGACGGAACCCTGGACCCCAGGCACGAGGCCTGGGGAGGCGGGTGTATTCAGTCTCGCGCCAGGTTCGGAGAGTTTGTTACCTCTCACCCTTCCACCGCTGCGCGGCGGGCCCCTCCCTCTCTCACAGAGAGAGGGGTCTATGGAGCGAACTGCGCCAGCGCCGCCGGCTCGCCCTTGCCCACGGTCACCTCGCCCGCCAGCCAGTCGATGAACGCCCGCACCCGGGCCGGCAGCTGGCCGCCGTGGCCGACATAGACGGCGTGGATCAGCTCGATGTCGCCGGGATTGAAGGCTTCCAGCACCGGGACCAGCCGTCCGGCGGCGATGTCGGGACCGACGTGCAGCACCGACAGCCGCGCGATCCCCTGGCCGGCCAGGGCCAGCACGCGGGCGCTCTCGCCGTCGCCGACCTCGGCGCGGCCGTGGACCGGTCGGAAGACGCCCTCGCCGTCGATCAGGAACGGCCAGGAGTCGCAGTGGCGGGCGAAGTTGAAGGTGATCAGCTCGTGGCGGGGCAGATCGTCGGGATGGGCCGGCGTCCCGGCGCCCGCCAGATAGGCCGGCGAGGCGACCAGCACCATGCGGCTCTGGGCGATCTTGCGGGCCATCAGCTGCGAGGCCCGCATCGGACCCACGCGGATGGCGACGTCGGCCCGCTCGTCCATCAGGTCGATCACCTGGTCGGTGACGGTGATGTCGAGCTGGATGTCGGGGTGGGCGGCCAGGAACCTCGGGGCCAGGGGCAGCAGATAGTGCTGGCCGAACGGCACGCTGGAATTGACCCGCACCCGGCCGCGCGGGGCGGCGCTGGCGGCCACGGCGCGCTCGGCCTCGTCGAGGTCGGCCAGCACCCGCAGCGAGTGCTCGTGAAAGGTCTGGCCCTCGGCGGTGAGGATCAGCTTGCGGGTCGAGCGGTTGACCAGCCGCGCGCCCAGCCGCGCCTCCAGCCGGGCCACCAGCTTGCTGACCGCCGACGGGGTCATCCGGAGCGAGCGCGCCGCGGCCGAGAAGCCGCCCTGCTCCACCACCCGGACGAAGACCTCCATCTCGGCGGTGCGATTGATTTCCTGCCGCGCCATCGCGCCTTCAATTCACAAGTGATGATCCTTCCGGCAATCTAATTCATCGAAGGCGCCAGCGCTATCTGACGGTCCGCACATTCACCGGAGCCGGCCGTCATGCCCCTCGCCCTCTATGCCCTGACCGTCGGCGCCTTCGGCATCGGCGTCACCGAGTTCGTCATCATGGGCCTGCTGTTGCAGGTCTCGGCCGATCTCGGCGTCTCGATCCCCACGGCCGGCTGGCTGACCACCGGCTACGCCCTGGGCGTCTTCGTCGGCGCGCCGATCCTGACCCTGGCCACCCGCCGCCTGCCGCCCAAGACCACGCTGCTGGCCCTGATGGCCATCTTCACCCTGGGCAACCTGGCCGCCGCCCTGGCGCCGAACTTCGCCCTGCTGATGGGCGCGCGGATCGTCACGGCCCTGGCCCACGGCACCTTCTTCGGCGTCGGCTCGCTGGTCGCCGTCTCGCTCGTGGCGCCCGAGCGCAAGGCCTCGGCCATCGCCATCATGTTCACCGGCCTGACCCTGGCCACCCTGCTGGGCGTGCCGTTCGGGGCGTGGCTAGGCCTGGCCTTCGGCTGGCGCTCGACCTTCTGGGCGGTGGCCGCCATCGGCGCCCTGGCGCTCGTGATCCTGGCCCTGCTGGTCCCCAAGGGCGACAAGGCCGCCGAGCCCGCGCCCCTCAAGGAAGAGTTCGCCGTGCTGGCCCGTCCGCAGGTGCAGCTAGGCCTGGTGATGACCGTGCTGGGCTTTGGCGGGGTGTTCGCGGTGTTCACCTACATCCAGCCGATCCTGACGCAGCTCGCCGGATTCTCGGAGGCCGCGGTGTCGCCGATCCTGCTGGTGTTCGGCGCGGGCCTGGTGGCCGGCAACCTGCTGGGCGGCCGCTGGGCCGACAGGAACCTCAACGCGGCCCTGGCCGGGAGCATCGCCGTCCTGACCGTGGTCATGCTGGCCTCGGGCTGGGCGTTCCACGACAAGGTCGGCGCCGTGCTGGCCGCCTTCCTGCTGGGCGCGGCCGCCTTCGCCACCGTCGCGCCCTTGCAGATGCGGGTGCTGAGCCAGGCCGGCGGCGCGGGCCAGGGCCTGGCCTCGAGCCTCAACATCGCCGCCTTCAACCTCGGCAACGCCATCGGCGCGGCCCTGGGCGGCGCGGTGATCGCCCACGGCGCGGGCCTGGCCGCCATCGCCCCGATCGCGGCCCTGGTGCCGATGGCCGCCCTGGCCCTGGCCGCTCTGAGCCTTGGCCTGGAGCGCCGCGAGAAACTGGCGGCGGCGTAGCGCCCAATCTCCTCCCCCGTGAAACGGGGGAGGGGGACCACGAAGTGGTGGAGGGGGCGTGACTGGGCGCCGAGCTCCGTCACTCGCCCCCTCCGTCACGGCGCGTATCCGCACCGCGCCACCTCCCCCGCTTCGCGAGGGAGGAGCTAGTCGCCCCAAAGCCGAAAGTCGGATCGAGCAAGAACCGCTTCTCCGGGAGCGCTATCGCCGACCGGCCGGGATCCCTTCCCCCGTCTTCCTCAGGAGACTTCCCATGGAATACCGCACGCTCGGCCGGTCCGGCCTCAAGGTCCCCGCCCTCAGCTTTGGCGCCGGCACGTTCGGCGGCCAGGGGCCGCTGTTCAGCGCCTGGGGCGACACCCGCGTCGAGGAGGCCCGGCGGCTGATCGACATCTGCCTGGAGGCCGGCGTCACCCTGTTCGACACCGCCGACGTCTATTCGAACGGCGCCTCCGAGGAGATCCTCGGCGAGGCCCTGGCCGGCCGCCGCGACGAGGCGCTGATCTCCACCAAGCTCGGCCTGCCGATGGGCGACGGACCGCTCGACGCCGGGGCTTCGCGCCTGCGGCTGGTGCGCGGGGTCGAGGCGGCGCTGAAGCGGCTGAAGACCGACCGCATCGATCTGCTGCAACTGCACGCCTTCGACGGGACGACGCCGGTGGAGGAGACTCTGTCGGCCCTCGACGACCTCGTCCGCGCCGGCAAGGTGCTCTATGTCGGCGCCTCCAACTTCGCCGGCTGGGAGCTGATGAAGTCGCTGGCCGCCGCCGACCGCCACGGCTGGCCGCGCTATGTCACCCACCAGGCCTATTACTCGCTGGCCGGCCGCGACTACGAGTGGGAGCTGATGCCGCTGGCCGCCGACCAGGGCGTCGGCGCCATGGTCTGGAGCCCGCTGGGCTGGGGCCGCCTGACGGGCAAGATCCGCCGCGGCCAGCCGCTGCCCGAGACCAGCCGCCTGCACCAGACCGCCGACGCCGGCCCGCCGGTCGACGACGAGCGCCTCTACCGCATCGTCGACGCCCTGGACGCCATCGCCGCCGAGACCGGCAGGACCGTGCCGCAGATCGCCATCAACTGGCTGCTGCGTCGCCCCACAGTCTCCAGCGTGATCATCGGCGCCCGCACCGAGGAGCAGCTGCGCCAGAACCTCGGCGCCGTGGGCTGGAGCCTGAGCCCCGAACAGGTCGCGGCGCTGGACGCCGCCAGCGCGGTCACCCCGGCCTATCCCTACTACCCCTACTGGCGCGAAGGCGGCTTCCGGCAGGTGAACCCGCCGCTGGTGTAGCGCGCCCCATGGCCCGTCCGCCCGCCGCCTGCTAAGCCCCGGCCATGCTCACCGATCCCTTCTTCTACGCCGTCGCCGTTCCCGCCGTGATCCTGGTGGGCCTGGCCAAGGGCGGGTTCGCGGGGATCGGGGTGGTGGCCACGCCCCTGCTGGCCCTGGCGGTCGGGCCGGTGAAGGCCGCGGCGATCCTGCTGCCGCTCTTGATCCTGCAGGACGTCGTCGGCGTCTGGTCCTATCGCAAGACCTGGGACAAGGGCCTGCTGATCCTGATGGTCCCGCCGGCCGCGGTCGGCATCTTCCTGGGCTGGGCCCTGGCGGCGCTGGTGTCGTCGTCGGCCGTGGAGCTGGCGGTCGGGCTGGTCTCGGTGCTGTTCGCCGCCCAGCGCCTGTGGGCCGAGCGGGCGGTCAAGGCGGCCGCCGCCGTCGAGGCCGGACCGGGCCGGCCGTGGCTGGGCGTCCTGTGCGGCATGGCCTCGGGCTTCACCAGCCAGATTTCCCACGCCGGCGGCCCGCCGTTCCAGATCTACGTGCTGCCGCGCCGCCTGCCGCGCGACGTCTTCGTCGGCACCAGCGCGATCTTCTTCGCCATCGTCAACTGGATGAAGATGCCGGCCTACCTGGCTCTCGGCCAGTTCACGCCCAGCGTGCTGACCGCCGTGGCCGTGCTGACGCCCCTGGCCCTGGCTTCCACCTGGGCCGGCGTCTGGCTGGTGCGCCGCGTGCCGGCCGAGGGCTTCTACAAGGTGATCTACGTCCTGCTGATCCTGGTCGGAACCAAGCTGGCCTGGGACGGATTGATGGGGCTGATGTGATGAACGGTCGCGCTTGCGATATGCCCTTTCGGCGCCATGATGATCGGCGTTTATACGTCACCCAATTCGACTAGGCTGGGCGGGCCATGACGATCTCAGACTTCACCAAGCACTATCCTACGTCGGGCGCGAAGCTGGCCGACCTGATCGTGCACCTGGCGGGCCTCGCCTGCGCCCTGCTGGGCGGCGGCATCCTGCTGGGCCTGGCCTTCGGCCTGGGCTCGCTGAGCCAGATGGCGGCCATCGGGGTCTATACGGTGGGCATGGTGACCATGCTGTCGCTGTCGACCGCCTACAACTTCTCCAAGGCGCGCTGGCAGCCGCTGCTGCGCCGCTTCGACCACGCTGGCATCTTCATCATGATCGCCGCCTCCTACACCCCCTTCACCACCCAGAACCTGACCGGCTGGTGGGCCATCGGCATGACCGCCGCCGTCTGGGGCATCGCTGGCCTCGGCGTGCTGGCCAAGCTGTTCCTGCCGGGCCTCGACAAGCGCTTCTGGGTCGGCCTCTACATGGCGATGGGCTGGCTGGTGCTGGTGGCCATCAAGCCGATGATCGAGGGCCTGTCATGGGTGGCCCTGCTGCTGCTGGCCATCGGCGGCATCGTCTATTCCACCGGCACGGTGTTCTACCTGATGCGCCGGCTGAAGTTCCGCCGCGCCATCTGGCACGGCCACGTGATCGGCGGCGCGGGCCTGCACTACGCGGCCGTGCTGGTCGGAGTCGTCCTGGCCGGCGCCCGGGCCTGATCCGCATGGCCCGCGACGGAGCACCGCACGGGAACGAGCCGACCGGAACCGAGACCCGGATCACCATCCAGAGCCTGCTGCGCGACTGGCGCGGCCCCGATCCCCTGCGCGGCAAGCGCCTGCCCGCGCCGCTGGCGAGCGCCCACGCCGAGGCCGTCGGCTTTCCGGGCGTGCGCCTGTCGATCGAGCAGGCCGAGGACGCGCTGAAGGCCGCCGCCGACCGCCTGGCGCCGGTGCGCTCGCTGATCGGCATGGACGAGTTCAACATCCTGGCCCTGTCGGGCGGGGCGGCCGGCGGCGCCTATGGCGCGGGCGTGCTGACGGGCCTGTCCAAGGCCGGCCGGCGGCCTCACTTCGCCATCGTCACCGGCGTCTCGACCGGGGCCCTGATCGCCCCCCTGGCCTTTCTCGGCCCGGACTGGGACGACCGCCTGACCGACGCCTATCTGGGCGGCCACGCGGCCGAACTGCTCAGCCTGCGCCGCCTGGCTCCCGCGCTGGGCCCCAGCATCTTCAAGGGCGAGAGCCTGGACGCCCTGGTCGAGCCCTTCGTCGACGAGACCCTGATCGAGGCCGTCGCCGTCGAGCACGCGAAGGGTCGGCGCCTGCTGATCGCCACCACCAATCTCGACAACCAGCGGGCCACGATCTGGGACATGGGCGCGATCGCCACGCGCGGCGGCCCCGAGGCGGTGAAGCTGTTCCGCGAGATCCTGGTGGCCTCGGCCTCGGTGCCCGGCCTCTTCCCGCCCAAGCTGTTCGACGTCGAGTGCGACGGCGAGCGGCGTCAGGAGATGCATGTCGACGGCGGCGTGGCCGCGCCGCTGTTCCTGATGCCCGACGCCCTGCTGCACTGGCGCAACCTCGGCTCGCGCGTGCGCCGGGGCCGGGTCTACGTCATCGTCAACACGGTGCTGGACCCGTCGGTGCGCTCGACCCCGCCGGGCGTGGCCTCGATCATGGGCCGCAGCTTCGAGACCATGCTGCGGTTCTCATATCGCCAGGCGCTGAGCCTGGCCGAAGGCTTCTGCACGCGCCACAACCTGCCGCTCAGCGTGGCCTCGATCCCGGGCGACTTCGACGGCTTCAACATGCTGCGGTTCGACACCGTGACCATGCGCAAGATCTACGACAAGGCCGAGGCCCTGGCGGCCGACGACAAGGTCTGGACCAGCCCGGCCCTGGAGCCCACCGGCTGGCGCGGCCTCTTCCGCCGCCCCGGCGGCCGGCCCAAGCCCGAGCCCGGCGCGATCAGCCTGGATCCCGGGACCGAGGCCTGAGGGCTGAGGGCTGAGGGCGGCGCGCCCTAGCCCAGGCGCTCGAGCGCGCTTCGGATCTCATCCTCGGTCGGAGGCGCGTAGTCGTCAGCCGCGAAATGGATGGCCTCGAGCACGGCGTCGTCGTCGCCGGCGTCGAAGTCATGACCCATGATGATGCAATCGGCCACGTAGCTCGCAGCCCGGTATGAGAGCGAGCCATCGGATAGCGCCTGCAGGAGACGCCGGGCATGGGCGCGCGTGAGCACGGTTTCGGGACCAGGCTCGATGACGATGCGCCCCCGCCCCGTGGCCTCGATGGCGGCGAGACACGCGTCCACCTCGGGGGCGATCTCCGTGGAAAACCGCAGAGGTGACAGTTCCCCTTCCAGGAACGCGACCAGGACCGAGTGCTTCATGCCGAGACGCTAGCGCGCGTCACCGGCTTCCGGAAGCAGGGCGTCGGCTGTCCGTACGACCCTAGGCGTCGTTGTCGGCTTGTGGCGGCGCGGCGGTCAGTTCGGCCATGAGCTGATCGGGATCGACGGGTTCGCCGTCCACCGTGGCGGTCACGGCGCCATTGGCGCCTATCGCGATGACGACGGGCTTGGGATGTTCCGGCTCTGAAGGCGGCTTGCTCATCCGACGACCCTAGCCGTCGTCACGCCTCGGCGCTACGGCCTCCTCCTCGCCCGCCCCTCGCCTGCATTGCAGGCCGGAAACCGAACGCAGTCTTCCCGCAGCACTCACCGGCTAGGCAGGCGCGGACATCAACGTTCCCGTCCGGTCATGCGCAAGCTCATCCTTCCCGCCCTCGCCGTCGCCCTGCTCGCCGTCTCGGCGGCTCACGCCCAGCCGCCCGGCGGCGGTCGCGGCGGTCCGCCTCCCGGAGGCGGCGGCCCCGGCGGACCGGGCGGCGGGATCAAGCAGACGGATCTCGACAAGGTGGTGATCACCGGCGTGGTGCTGGCCGTTGATCCAGCCGCCGATCGGGTGACGATCGCCTACGCGGCGTCAGAGCCGCTGAACTGGCCGGCGGGGACCATGCCCTTCGCCACGGTCAAGCCGGGCATGCTGGGCGAAGTGGCGGTGGGTCAGAAGGTTCGCTTCACCCTCAGCAATCACCGCATCTCGGCGTTCCTGCCGGATGGCCCGCCGCCGGAAGGCGGTCCGGGTCCCGGCGGTCCGCCCCCTGGTGGACCTGACGGCAAGCCGGGCGGCCCGCCTCCGGGCGACGGTTCGGATCGTCCGCCGCCGCCGCGCTGAAACTCGTCAGCCGGCCTTCTTGAGGTAGCGCGCGCGGGTCTTCTCGACGCGGGGCGGATCAGCGCGGAAGTCGGCGGCCACGCCCAGGCGGGCGTTGCACGACGGGCAGCGCACGTGATCCTCGTCGGTCAGCTCGGCCGGCGGGTCGAAGCGGGTGCCGCAGGGCTTGCACTTCCAGTCGCCGACTTGCGGCGGCGGAGGCGCGGCCGGTTCGGGCGTCACCACCCGGGCCGTCTTCTGCAGGCGCTCGAGCGGCGGCGGACCGCCAGGCGCGGCGACACCGCTCTTCAGGCTCAGGATTTTGCGGCGCGGGGGCTCGCTATCGCTCATGACGCTCGACGACTTTACGGAAGGATGGTCGCTAGCTGCATGATCGCGGCCGGAAACTCAAGGGTTCGCACGCCTGAGGGGGCCCAAAGGGGGCCCAAGGGAGCATCGAAGGCCCCGCTCACCACTCCGGCTTGAGGCTGAACGACAGGGCCACGACCGAGTCTTCCTGGGTGGCCATGCCCATGATCTGGTCCTTGGCCTTGATCTCGCGGCGGATGTAGCCGACCGAGGCCTGCATGGCACCGCGCCGCCAGCCGACCCCGGCCTGGGCGTCGCCGATCAGCTTGCTGGTGGTGTCGGCGGTGATGCCGGCCCGGCTCCAGTCGCCGTCCTGGCCGCGCAGCAGGTTCATGCCGACCAGCTGGCCGCTGGCCCCGGCGAACAGGTACCAGCGTCCGCGGTCGCCGAAGGTCTCGCGGCCGTCGCGCACGCCCAGGCCGTCGATGACGCGGTCCTCGACGCTCTTGCCGCTGCTCTTGCCGATGCGGACCATGCCGCCGAGTTCGGCCGAGCCGCCGGCCCCGCCGAAGCCCAGGCCCGCATGCGGGGTGAAGTCGACCGACAGCTTGCCGGCCCCGAACTTGGCCGCCGCCGGCCAGCCGCGCGAAACGCTGACGTCGACGGTGTCGGCGTCGAAATTGGCCGCGCCCGGGCGCACCAGGCTGAGCGGCGCGCTCTGGGCCAGGCGCGAGGAGCTGGCCACCGAGACCCGAACCGAGTCCACGGCATGGCCGTTGTCGCCGACCACGACGCTGCTCGAGCGCCAGCTGACGGGCCCGCGCTCGTCGTAATAGCGGTCGGCGTCCAGCAGGTTGGCGTCGCCATAGAGACCGGCCGGCGAAACGGCGAAGGCCTCGCCCTCGGCTTCCGTGGCGCGGGTGTCGACGGGGCGCGCGACGAAGGCGGCCGCCGAGGGCTGGGCCGGAGCCCGCCGTGCAAGATCAAGCTTCTGAAGGGTCGGGCTGAGCGACGGCGCGGCGGCGGGCGCGGGCTTGGCCCGCTTGCCCTTGCGGACAGCGGCGTCAGCCTGCGCGCCCGCGAGCGCCAGCATGGCGCCGCAGCACGTCGCGATCGTCACGCAAACGATACGCATTGCGGATTCCCCAATCCCAATCCTGCCCACCGTATCCGGCATTTCGGATACGTCCACCGGGAAAACCCGGCGTTCGGTGAACAGTCAGTGACTGTATTGGTTCCGCACAGAAAAACAGCGGCGCGATATGTCGCGCCGCTGTGGTTGATTGTCGCTTTTACGCTCGCTTTACTGGCAGGCGAGGCACTCTTCGTAGTCGGTCTTTTCCGCGACGTCGAAGCCGCCCTCACCCGCCTCGGCCTTGCCGTCGGCGCCGGCGTAGGCCGCGCGCTGAACCGACTTGGAGCGCAGGTAGTAGAGGCTTTTGACGCCCCGCTCCCAGGCCTGCCAGTGCAGCATGTGCAGGTCCCACTTGTCGACGTCGCCGGGCAGGAAGATGTTCACCGACTGGCTCTGGCAGATTTCCGGCGTGCGGTCGGCGGCCAGTTCGACCACCCAGCGCTGGTCCAGTTCGAAGGCGGTCTTGTAGACGTCCTTCTCGTCCTGGCTGAGGAACTCCAGGTGCTGGACCGAGCCTTCGTTTTCCAGGATCGAACCCCACACCAGGTCGGTGTTCTGGCCCTTCTCCTCGAGCAGCTTCTCCAGATAGGGGTTCTTCACCGCGAACGAGCCCGACAGGGTCTTGTGGGTGTAGATGTTGGCCGGGATCGGCTCGATGCCGGCGCTGGTGCCGCCGCAGATGATCGAGATCGAGGCGGTCGGGGCGATGGCCAGCTTGTGCGAGAAGCGCTCCTTGGAGCCGCGATCGGCGGCGTCCGGGCACGGGCCCTTCTCTTCGCCCAGGGCGATCGAGGCCTTGTCGGCCTCGCGGCGCAGGTGCTTGAACATCCGCATGTTCCAGCTCTTGGCCAGGGCGCTTTCGAACGGCACGTTCTGGCTTTGCAGGAAGCTGTGGAAGCCCATCAGGCCCAGGCCCACCGAACGCTCGCGCATGGCGGCGTAGGCGGCGGTCGAGGCCGCGTCCGGGGCGCGATCGATGAAGTCCTGCAGGACGTTGTCGAGGAAGCGCATGACGTCCTCGATGAAGGTCGGGTGGTCGCGCCACTCCAGGAACGTCTCGGCGTTGACGCTCGACAGGCAGCAGACCGCGGTGCGCTCCTTGCCCAGGTGGTCGGTGCCGGTGTGCAGCATGATCTCGCTGCACAGGTTCGACTGGCGCACCTTCAGGCCCAGCTCGCGCTGGAACGACGGCATGGCGCGGTTCACGGTGTCGGAGAAGATCAGGTAGGGCTCGCCGGTCTGCATGCGCAGATCCAGGATCTTCTGCCACAGGCCGCGGGCCTCGACTTCGCGCAGCACTTCGCCGGTCTTGGGCGAGCGCAGGCCGAACTTCAGGCCGTCACGCACGGCGTGCATGAACTCGTCGGTGATCGAGATGCCGTGGTGCAGGTTCAGGGACTTGCGGTTGAAGTCGCCCGAGGCCTTGCGGATTTCCAGGAACTCTTCGATTTCCGGGTGGTGGATGTCGAGATAGACGGCGGCCGAGCCGCGGCGCAGCGAGCCCTGCGAGATCGCCAGGGTCAGCGAGTCCATCACGCGGATGAAGGGGATGATGCCCGAGGTCTGGCCCTGGCCCTTGACCTTCTCGCCAATCGAACGGACGCCGCCCCAGTAGGTGCCGATGCCGCCGCCGTTGGCCGCCAGCCAGACGTTCTCGTTCCAGACGCCCAGGATGCCGTCGAGGCTGTCGTTGACGGCGTTGAGGAAGCAGCTGATCGGCAGGCCGCGATCGGCGCCGCCGTTGCTGAGCACCGGGGTGGCCGGCATGAACCACAGGCGGCTCATATAGTCGTAGACGCGCTGGGCGTGGTCGGCGTCGTCGGCGAAGGCCGTCGAGACGCGCGCGAACATGTCCTGGTAGGACTCGCCCGGCAGCAGATAGCGATCTTCCAGCGTGGTCTTGCCGAAATCGGTCAGCAGGGCGTCGCGCGAACGATCGACCTCGACCTTGCGCACCAGCGCCAGGGCCGGACGTTCCTTGAAGGCCGACGCAGGGCGCGCGGCAGCTTGAATCTTGGTCGCTTCACCAGCGGTCATGTGCAGAACCCGTCCATTTACCATGCGCTTGCGAGAAGCCGTCCGCTTCCGGCGAAGCCGCTAGATATAGTGGGCGTTGCGCCCCCAGAGCCCATATATGGGGCCACAGACCCCGCCTCTTCGTCAACGGGTCGGAACGCTTCCGAGGCGAGTTTTTCGTTAACAAGCTGTGAACGCCTGGAGGTTCCCCGTGCGTATCAAGGGGTTGCCCACATGAGAATTTTTCGGCGCGGCGAAGCGCCGCAGCAGCGTTAACGAAGCTCCGCGACCGGAGGGGTCGGCCAACCGACGATTCCGGATTCTTCGGAAGGGTTCGGAGCAAAAAAGAGCGGGGATATGTGGGGCGGGATCAACAGGAAAGCCCTCCCCCTTGATGGGGGAGGGTTGGGTGGGGGTGATGCGGCGGCGAGCGCCTGGCGCCACGGCCGGCTCAGCAGGTCACCCCCATCCCCGACCCTTCCCCCATCAAGGGGGAAGGGAGAATAGCCCCCCCTCTCCCGCAAGGGGAGAAGGCCAGACAGCAAAAGGCCCCGGAGTTTCCTCCGGGGCCTTCGCATTTCGTCGGGAAGCCAAGAGCCTCCGTCCGGGATCCGATCTTAGAAGTTGATCGAGATCGTCGAACGACGGTTCAGCGGTTCCTTCACGCCGTCGCCGGTGGCGACGGCCGGGGCGCTTTCACCCTTCCAGTCGACGCCGAGGGTCGATTGGGCGACGCCCAGACCGACCAGAGCGTCGGCCACGGCCTTCGCACGACGTTCCGACAGGCGGACGTTGTACTTCGGCGAGCCCGAGGTGTCGGTGTGACCGACGACCACGATCTTGGTGGCCTTGCCGTCGTTGGCGTACTTCGCGGCTTCCGAAACCACCGACTGGGCTTCCGGCGTCAGCACGTACTGATCGAACGGGAAGTAGACGATGAATTCGCGCGCTTCGAACGCCGGCGGAGGCGGCGGGGGAGGCGGCGGGGGCGGAGGCGGCGGAGGCGGCGGCGGCGGGGGAGGCGGCGGCGGCGGGGGCGGCGGCGGGGGCGGCGGAGCCGCGAACGAGTACCGCAGGCCGACCGTCAGCGACTGGTCGCTGTACTGACCTTCGAACGTGCCCGGCTGCAGAGCGGCCGAACCCTTCGACTGCCAGCTGTGGTCGTCGGTGGCGAAGTAGCGGTAGGTGACGTCGAGCTTCAGCTTGTCGGTCGCCTTCCAGGCCAGACCGGCGATGCCCTGCCAGGCGATCGCGATGTCGTCGTCGTCGACGGTCAGGTTCTGGATCGCCGGGTTGGCGGTCGTGATCGCGCCCGAGACGCCGCTGAACTGACCCAGGGTCTGGACGTCCAGGCGGTTGACGCCGAGACCGGCGCCCAGGAACGGGTTGATCTTGGCGTCCGGCGCGAAGTCGTACAGGACGTTGAACATCAGCGACCAGGACTCGATCGAGCCTTCCGGACCGCCGCAGCGCGGAGCCGCGGTCGTACGGGTCACGCCGGGGGTGCAGAGACCGATCGGCTGCTGACGGACGGGGTTGCCGCGGACGCTCTTCAGGTCGCCCGGACGGTAGCCGCCTTCGAGTTCAGCGCGCCAGTTCGGGGTGAACTGGTAGCCCAGACGCACGAAACCGGTCCAATCGGAGTCGGTGTTCCAGGTCCAGTGATAGTGAGCGCCGTCCGGAGCGTTGCCATCCGACTCGCTGGTGACTTCGTTCGGCCAGTGGTAGCCGAGGTCGACCGCGCCGTACCAGCCGGTCTCTTGGGCCGAAGCGCCCGACGCGGCGAACACCGCGGCCAGGGCGGCTCCCGCCAGGAGTTTGAGTTTCATATCAAGAGCCCTCTATTGCCCTGCTCGGCCCAACGGCCGAGCATCGTTATACCAAGGCGCACGTTCCGCGAAAGTGTCGGCTCGGCAACACCGTCCAAAGTTTCACCGAGGCGGAAAGCCCCCCGCGACACCTCACGGTCGCCCTGTGAAACCCGCTCGCCGAATCTGGCGACCGGGGTTTCCCGAAGGCGTCCGCTCCCCTCTCGGTTCGCACGCAAAGCGCGTCCGCGCAAGGCCTTCCGTAGCGTCGTGCAGGTTCTAGAGGCGGAAAAATGGCCGTAATGGCCAAGTTTTCCACATGGTGTCCGGCTACCTGCGACCTTGATGGGCGCAGGCGGACCTCACCCGGCGTCGCGCAGCCGCTTGCGCTTTCCGCCCAGGGCGTCAGGCCGGTTGAGCACCTTGCGGTATTCGTCGCGGCGCTCGTGGATCGAGGCGATGACCAGCCCCATGGGCACGCCGATATCGACCAGCACCGCCTCGGAAAGCTGCAGCGAGGCCTCGATGGTCTCCGGAACGGCGTCGGTGGCCCCCAGTTCATAGAGCCGCGCGGCGTGGCGGGCGTCGCGAGCGCGGGCGACGATGGTCAGGTCGGGACGATGGCCCCGGGCGGCGGCGACCACCGCCTCGGCGGCCTCGGGCGCATCCATAGTGACGACCACCGCGCGGGCGTGATCGAGGCCGCAGCGCTCGAGCAGCTCGATCCGGGCGGCGTCGCCGAAATAGACGCGGTGGCCGGCGCGGCGGCCCTGCTGCACCAGACCAGGGTCGCGGTCGATGGCGATCCACGGCAGGTCGTGGCGGTCGAGCATGTCGCCGACCAGCCGCCCCACGCGTCCAAAACCGACCACCAGCACCCGCCCTTTGGGCTCCTCGGTCGACAGGTCCACGCCCTCCGGCGTCTCGGAGGTCTCGGCCGGGGTCTTGCGCCCCAGCCGCGCGCCAATGCCGGTCAGGGCCGGGATCAGGAACATGGTCAGGGTGGCGGCCACCAGCACGGCCTGGCCGACCGAGGGGCTGACCACCTCGGCGTCCATGGCGTTGGCCAAAAGCACGAAGGCGAACTCGCCGCCGGCCGCCAGGGCGAGAGCGCTCTCGGCCGAGGCCCGGTTGGACAGGCCGAACAGCTTGCCCAGACCGAACACCATGGCCGCCTTCACCACCACCAGGCCGACGGCCGTGCCCAGCACCAGGACCGGCGAGGCGACCAGCAGCGACAGGTCCAGGCGAATGCCCAGCGACACGAAGAACAGAGACAGCAAAAGGCCCTTGAAGGGCTCGATCTTGACCTCGACCTCGTGGCGATACTCGGTCTCGGCCAGCAGCACGCCGGCGACGAAGGCGCCGAGGGCCATCGACAGACCCGACAGCGCGCTGACCAGGCCCGCCCCGATGATCACCAGCAGGCAGGCGGCCATGAACATCTCTTCGCTCTTGGCCTTGGCGACCGAGCGCATCATCGGCCGCAGCGCCAGACGACCGACCAGCACGATGCCCCCCAGGCCGAGAGCCGCCGGCAGCAGGGCCAAGAGGCCGCGAGCGTCGAACTCGCCATGGCCGCGCCCCAGGATCGCCAGGGTGATCAGGATCGGCGCCACCGCCAGGTCCTGGAACAGCAGCACCGAGAAGGTCGCGCGACCGCCCTCCGCGTGCAGCCGCTTGCGCTCCGCCAGCACCGGCACGGCGATGGCGGTGGACGACAGGGTCAGGGCCGAGCCGATGGCCAGGGCCGCCACCGGCGACTGGCCCAGCAGCATGGCCACCGCCCCCAGGGCCAGCGAGCAGCCGACCACCTGGGCCGCGCCCAGGCCGAAGACGTATTTGCGCAAGAGCCGCAGGCGCTCCCACGACAGCTCCAGCCCGATCATGAACAGCAGGAAGACGACGCCGAACTCGGCCAGCTGGCCGATCTCGTCGGGATTGTCGACGGTGACGTAGTCGAGCCAGGGGGCGATGCCGATCAGCCGACCCAGGCCGAACGGCCCCAGGATCACGCCGGCCAGCAGGAAGCCGAGGATGGGGTTGATCTTCAGGCGCTTGAACAGCGGCGCGACGATCCCGGCCGTGGCCAGGAACAGGACCAGATCCTTGTAGTCCGCCGGTGAAACCTCGTGGTTCAAGCGCCCTGCCCTCCTTGGTCGATCCTAATCAGTCGCCGCCTTCAGCCGTACGCCGGGCCCCCACGCGCTCGTTTCCGGCGCGCCGCCCTCGACCGCCGCGATCAGCACCGCGCCGCCCTCTTCGAGCGCATCGATGAGAAGCCGCTCGGTGCTATGGTGCAAGGCGTGGCGCTCGGTCTCGAAGTCCTTGACCGTGCTGCGCGACACCCCCGCCTTGTCCGCGAGCTCGCCTTGCGACCAGTTGAGTAGGCCGCGGGCGCCCCGGCATTGGGCCGGAAGGAGAATTTTTGCGTGAGGCATCTGGAAACTCGCGGGCTTGTCACCCATATTGGTTGAGTACGCCCGAAAAAGATGACCGTCAAGGAGGCTTCATGCACCACACCTCGCTGATCGCAACCATCGTCGCGGGGCTTGGCCTGGCCTTCGTCTTCGGCGCGCTCGCCAACCGGTTGAAGCTTCCCGTGCTGGTCGGCTACCTGCTGGCGGGCGTCATCGTCGGCCCCTTCACCCCGGGCTATGTCGCCGACCAGGAGCTCGCTCCGCAGCTGGCCGAGATCGGCGTCATCCTGCTGATGTTCGGGGTCGGCCTGCACTTCTCGGTCAAGGACCTGATGGCGGTGCGCAAGATCGCCATCCCCGGCGCCGTCGTGCAGATCGCCGCCGCCACCGTCATGGGCGTGGGCCTGGCCGTCGCGCTGGGCTGGGGCTGGGGCGCGGGCGTGGTGTTCGGCCTGGCTTTGTCGGTCGCCTCGACCGTGGTGCTGCTGCGCGCCCTGCAGGAGCGCCGGCTGATCGAGACCGACCGCGGACGCATCGCCGTCGGCTGGCTGATCGTCGAGGACCTGGCCATGGTGCTTGCCCTGGTGCTGCTGCCGGCCCTGTCGGGCCTGATGGGCGGCACCCCGCCGGCCAACGCCTCGGGCGGCCTCTTGATGACCTTCGCCATCACCATCGGCAAGGTCGTCGCCTTCGTCGCCTTCATGCTGATCGTCGGCCGCCGGGTCATTCCCTGGATCCTGCACCGCATCGCCCACACCGGCTCGCGCGAGCTCTTCCGCCTGGCGGTGCTGGCCATCTGCCTGGGCGTGGCCTTCGGCTCGGCCGCCCTGTTCGGCGTGTCCTTCGCGCTCGGCGCCTTCTTCGCCGGCATGATCATGGCCGAGAGCGAGCTGTCGCATCAGGCCGCCAACGAGACCCTGCCGCTGCGCGACGCCTTCGCCGTGCTGTTCTTCGTCTCGATCGGCATGCTGTTCGACCCGATGGTGCTGCTGCGCGAGCCGCTGGCGGTGCTGGCCACCGTGCTGATCATCGTGGTGGGCAAGTCGCTGGTCGCCTACGCCCTGGTGCTGGCCTTCAAGCGTCCGCAGAGCGTGGCCCTGACCATCTCCGCGAGCCTCGCCCAGATCGGCGAGTTCTCGTTCATCCTGGCCGGCCTGGGCGTGTCGCTGAAGCTGCTGCCGGCGGAAGGCCGCGACCTGATCCTGGCCGGCGCCATCCTGTCGATCCTGATCAACCCGCTGCTGTTCGCCTGGCTGGACAAGGCCATGGTCAAGGTCAGCGTCAAGGAGGCCGTCGAGCCGGTGGCCGCCGCGGCCCAGCCGCACGCGGTGCTGGTCGGCTACGGCCGGGTCGGCAAGGCGGTCGCCGAAGGCCTGAAGAACCGCACGCCGCTGGTCGTCATCGAGGACGAGGGCGACCGCGCCATCGAACTGCGCGAGGCCGGCTTCGAGGTGGTGCAGGGCAACGCCGTGCGTCCCGAGGTGCTGATGCAGGCGGGCCTGGACAAGGCCACCCACGTCTTCGTCGCCGTGCCCAGCCCCTTCGAAGCCGCGCGGATCATCGAGCAGGCCCGCGCCGCCAACCCCGACGCCCGCATCGTCGCCCGCGCCTATACCGACGCCGACGTCGACCTGCTGACCCAGATGGGCGCCACCGACGCCCTGATCGGCGAGCAGGAGATCGCCCGGGGGATGCTGCAGCGGGCGCCGCGCCGTCAGCCGCCGCCGGCCACCGCCCACTAAACCCCTCTCCCCTTGCGGGAGAGGGTGGCCTCCGAAGGAGGTCGGGTGAGGGGGCGCACCTACAGAAACGCCGCGACAGCTGTTCAGCCGTCGCGGCGTTTTGCGTTTGAGAGACCCCTCATCCGTCGGCTGACGCCGACACCTTCTCCCGCAAGGGGAGAAGGATCAGGATCACTTCTTCTTCGCCGCCGACCTGCGCGAGAGCATGTTCAGGCCCTCGACGCCGGCCGAGAAGGCCATGGCGGTGTAGATGTAGCCCTTGGGCACGTGCACCCCGAAGCCCTCGGCGATCAGCACGGTGCCGATCATCAGCAGGAAGCCCAGGGCCAGCATCACCACGGTCGGGTTGTTGTTGATGAAGTTGCCCAGCGGGTCGGCGGCCAGCAGCATCACGGTCACGGCCGCGATCACCGCGATGACCATGATCGCCAGGTGCTCGGTCATGCCGACGGCGGTCAGGATCGAGTCGATCGAGAACACCAGGTCCAGCAGGATGATCTGGAAGATCGCCGCGCCGACGTTGGAGATCGCAGCCCCCGTCTTGTCGAGCACGTCGTGGCTTTCCTCCTTGGGATCGACCGTGTGGTGGATCTCCTTGGTGGCCTTCCAGATCAGGAACAGGCCGCCGGCGATCAGGATCAGGTCGCGCCAGGAGAAGGCGGTCTCGAAGGCCGGCTCGCCGTGGCTGCCCACCGGGCCGACGATGCCGAGGTCGAAGACCGGAGCGGTCAGGCCGACGATGAAGGCGATGGTCGACAGCAGGACGAGGCGCATGATCAGCGCCAGCGAGATGCCGATGCGGCGCACGCGCTGGCGATGCTCGGGCGGCAGCTTGTTCGACAGGATCGAAATGAAGACCAGGTTGTCGATCCCGAGGACGACTTCCATGACCACCAGGGTGACGAGGGCCGCCCATGCGGCCGGGTCTGCGGCGAGGTGAAGGAGTTCGTTCATGGGTCCTGGCTAGGCTGTGGACAAGTTGATCACGCCCCAGCCCGCCGCGAGCCCCGCCGCGGCCGCCAAAACGGCGGTCGGCGAAATGCGGCGAAACTGGGACTTGGAAATGCAGATATGACCGACGCCGCCCATATCAAGCCCCTGACCGCGCTTCGTTTCTTCGCCGCCTTCTGGGTGGTGATGTATCACTACTGGCCAAACCTCGCCGTCACGGGCGCGGTTCCGGGCGTGGTGGCCAAGGGCTACCTGGGCGTCGAGGCCTTTTTCGTGCTGTCCGGCTTCATCCTCTGCCACGTCTATCTGACGGCTTTCGGCGAGGGCCGGTTCGGCTATGGCGGCTTCCTGTGGAACCGGCTGGCGCGGGTCTATCCGCTGCACCTCTTCACCATGGCCGGCGTCGGGCTGATGGCCATCGCCGCCGGGATCGCCGGCATCGCCGTCGACAAGAACATGCTGGCCTGGGACGCCCTGCCGGCCAACCTCTTGATGGTCCAGGCCTGGGGCTTCGCGCCGGTGTCGGGCTGGAACCACCCCTCGTGGTCGATCTCGGCCGAGTGGTTCGCCTATCTCAGCTTCCCGGCCTTCGCTTATCTCGCCTGGAAGCTGCGCGAGCGGCCGCTGGTGCTGCTGGGCGCCGCCCTGGCGGTGATCGCGGCGCTCTATCCGGCTTTCGAAAAGCTGGCCGGCTTCCCGCTGACCGAGGCGACGATCCGCTGGGGCGCCCTGCGCATCGTGCCCTGCTTCTTCTATGGCTGCGCGCTCTACACCCTGTGGAAGAGCCAGACGCTCAGCCTGCGCGGAGCGGGAATCGGGGCCGCGGTGGCGGGGGTGCTTCTGCTCGCTACAGTGCAGCTCCAGGCGCCAGATGCGTTGATCGTGGCCATTTTGGGCGGTTTTATTCTATCGCTGGCGCGCCTGGCCAAGGCCGGTTCGAGCTTCGCCACTCAAAGCATCTTCGTGTATCTGGGCGAGATCAGCTACTCGACTTACATGATCTGCATTCCGTGGAAAATCCTGGCGGTCAACGGCGCGGCCAAGCTCTTGAATATCGATGGCGACAAACTGCCGCTTCTGGTCTGGGCGTTAATCGTCGCAGCCTTGATTCTGCTGTCCGCGGCCTCGTACCACCTGGTGGAAAAGCCGGCCCGGGACTTGATGAAGTCTTTGGCCAAGCGCCGCAGTGGCGCCGCCACAACCGTCACTGTGGCTCAATAAACACTCTTTTCATATTTTTCCCCCAGGGTTATCGACTTACCCAGTGACGCGGGGGAGTACCCACAGCATGACGAAACGGAAGAGAGCCCTCTGGGGTTCCCTGGCCGCTGCGGCCATGGTCAGCCTCGCGCCGATCTCGAGCGCCGTGGCCGACGGGTACTGGCAGTGCGTCCCCTTCGCCCGCCTCATGTCGGGCATCCAGATCTTCGGCGACGCCCGCACCTGGTGGGGCCAGGCGGTCGGCAAGTACGACACCGGCTTCACGCCGAAGGCCGGCGCCGTCCTCTGCTTCAAGCCCACCGCCCGCATGAACCTCGGCCACGTGGCCTTCGTTTCGCAGGTTCTGACCGACCGGGTGATCCAGGTCACCCACGCCAACTGGTCCGTCATGAACGGCGCCCGCGGCCAGGTCGAACAGGACGTCACCGTCGTCGACGTGTCGGCGGCCGGCGACTGGAGCCAGGTCAAGGTCTGGTACGACCCGATCCGCGATCTGGGCACCACGGTCTATCCGACCCACGGCTTCATCTACCAGAACCAGCAGGCGGTCACGATCGCCGCCGCCACCAGCAAGCTGGCGCTCGCCCAGAACGCCGCCGTGTCGCTGGCCAAGCAGGCCGCCAATCAGGTCGCCTCGTCGGTCCGCGCCAACCCGCTGGACATGATCAACCAGGCCGCCGACTCGACCGACCGCATCGCCGCCCTGATCGCCGCCGCCCAAGGCGACGACAAGCCCGCTCAACAACAGCGCTGATCCCCCGGTCCATCGCGTCGCGCGCTGGCGCGTTGACGCGACCCTTCGCCTGGGCCACACCCGCGGGGTGAAGGTCCGGGTCGATCCATGCTGAGAGTTCTCCGACAAGGCGCCCCGGGCTTCGAGCCGGGCGGCCATACGCCCGACTGGCGCCTGCCGTCCGACGCCGTCTGGATCGAGCTCGTCGACCCCACCCGCGCCGAGGAAGTGGCCGTCGAGCAGTCGATCGGCCTGCTGCTGCCCACCCGCGAGGAGATGGCCGAGATCGAGGCCTCCTCGCGCCTCTACCAGGAGGACGGCGGCACCTTCATGACCGCCACCATCCTGGTCAACGCCGAGGGCGAGCTGCCCACGGCCGCGCCGGTGACCTTCGTGCTGACCGGCGACAAGCTGGTGACCATCCGCTACGTCGAGCCGCGCGCCTTCTCGGTGTTCACCGCCCAGGCCGAGCGCCAGCCCAGCCTGTGCCCCGGCGGCCCGCAGACCTTCCTTGGCCTGCTCGACGCCGTCATCGACCGCACCGCCGACATCCTCGAGCGCACCGCCAGCGAGGTCGAGACCCAGTCGCGGATGATCTTCGGCCGCCCGCGCGGCGCGGCCTTCGAGAAGATCCTCGAGCGCCTGGGCCGGGCCCAGATCGTCAACGCCAAGGCCCGCGACAGCCTGGTGAGTCTCGCCCGCCTGCTCAGCTTCGCCAGCCTGGCCGAGCAGTTCGAGGGCGACCGCGAACTGCGCGATCACCTCAAATCGCTGCAGCGCGACGTGACCTCGATCACCGACCATTCCAGCTACCTGTCGGGCAACATCACCTTCCTGCTCGACGCGGCGCTCGGCTTCATCAACATCGAGCAGAACCAGATCTTCAAGATCTTCTCGGTGTTCTCGGCCGTGTTCCTGCCGCCCACCCTGATCGCGGGGATCTACGGCATGAACTTCGAGCACATGCCCGAACTGCGCTGGCTGGAGGGCTATCCGATCGCGCTGGGCCTGATGCTGGCGGCGGCGCTGATTCCCTTGATGTGGTTCCGCCGAAAAGGCTGGCTGTGATTTGTTGCACAGCTGAAAAACAAACCGTTCCTTAAATGGAGCGGCGTCATAAGTTGCGGGAACCCTTGATAAAAAGCCTATGTCGCCCCTTCCCGCCACAGCGCCGCAAAGCCTGATCCGCAGGCCCCAGGCCGCCGCCGTCAAGGCCGCGGTCGAGGCGCATGGCCGCTATCTGAAGGGCCTGCCCGCCGGCCGCCGCGCGTCCCTGGCCTATATCGACCTCTCGCACTTCGAGCTCGACGGCGTCGACCTGTCCGAGGCCGACCTCACCGGCGCGCTCTTGGCCGGCGCTTCGCTGCGTGGGGCTGTGTTGGACAGGGCGGTGCTCTACGGCGCCGACCTGCGCGACGCCGACCTGCGCGGCGCCCGCCTGGTGCGGGTGGACATGCGCGGGGCCTATCTGCGCGGCGCCAACCTGTCGGGGGCCGACCTGTCGGGCTGCGACCTGCGCGAGGGCCTCACCGCCGTCCAGGACGGAGCCGAGGGCTTCCGCCTGCTGCGCCACGCCGAGGACCGCGCCGGTCTCGACTACGCGATGCTGAAGGGCGCCAGCCTGGCCGGCGCCCAGATGTCCGACGCCTTCGCCCGCGCCGCCGACCTCACCGACGCCGACCTGTCGGGAGCCACCCTGTCGGGCGCGCGGCTGAACAACGCCACCATGAACCGCGTCGACCTGACCGGAGCCGAGATCTTCGGCGCCGACATGTCGGGCGCCCTGCTCAAGCGGGCGGTGATGACCGGGGTCGACGTCTCGGGCGCCAATCTCGAGGACGCCGACATGGCCGGGGTGCTGCGCGCCCCGCCGCCGCTGATCTATGTCGACGACCAGCCCCTGCACGACCTGCTCGACGAGCACGAGCGCTTCTGCACCAGCGGCGGCGCCCAGGGCCGGGCGATCTCGATCCCGCAGGTCGACTTCCGTCCCCTGCGACGCCTCAAGGGCCGCAAGCTGAGCGGCCTGTCGGCCCCCGGCGCGATCTTCTTCGGCATGGACCTGGAGGGCGTCGAGCTGCAGGGCGCCAACCTCGTCGGCGCCGACCTGCGCGGGACCAAGCTGAAGGGCGCCGACCTGCGCGGCGCGCGCCTGGCCGACGCCGACCTCGCCCGCGCCGACCTGACTGGCGCCAAGCTCGGCCCGCTGGTGATCAGCGAGGGCCGCGCCCTGCGCACAGACCTGACCCGCGCCACCCTGCGCGCCGCCAACCTCACTGGCGCCGGCGCCGTCCGCGCCCGCCTGATCGACGCCGACCTGGCCCGCGCCAACCTCGCCGGCTGCGACCTGCGCGGCGCGGAATTGCCGGAAGGCTTTACCGGCAAGTGACCCTTCTCCCCTTGCGGGAGAAGGTGGCGGCCGAAGGCCGACGGATGAGGGGTCTCTCAGATGGGAGACGCCTCGCCCGACCTGGCCGCTGCACGCAGCTTCGAGGCCTGAGAGACCCCTCACCCGACCTCGCTCCGCGAGGCCACCCTCTCCCGCAAGGGGAGAGGGTTCTCGAATACCTTTTCCGTCTTTCCTTATTCCGCCCGCCCGCTAAACCCGATCTCCGCACAAGACGGGAGGGCGCGATGGGTTTTCGAGGGCTTCTGACGGCCGTGGCTCTGGCCGCCTTGGCGACCACCGCGTGGGCGACCACCGCCGCCGCCCAACTGCGCCTGGCCGCGAGCCCCGAAACCGCCGCCCTCACGCCCCTGCCCGCCCTGGCCGGCGGCCGTGTCGCGGCCGGTCCCGACGGCTGGACCTACCAGTGGCCGAGCGTCCATTTCGAGGCCGCCTTCGAGGGCCAGGCCGTGCTGATCAAGGTCGGCGCCGGCGATCAGATCCTGCACCTGTCCATCGATGGCGCTCCGGCCGGTCGGCTGGTCAAGCCCGCCCCCGGCCTCTACCGCCTCGACGGCTTGTCCCCCGGCCGCCACCTGGTGCGCGCCGCCGTGGTCGGCGAGATGCAGGCCGGCCCGGCCCGCTTCGGCGGCTTCTTCCTGGAAGGCGGGTCAAAGCCCCTGCCGCTGACCGCGCCCCGCCGCCAGATCGAGTTCATCGGCGACTCCCACAGCGTCGGCTACGGCGACGCCTCCGACAAGCGCGCCTGCACGAGCGACGAGGTGTGGAGCACCACTGACAACTCCATCGCCTTCGGCCCGCTGACCGCCGCCCGCTTCGGGGCCGATCATCAGGTCAACGCCATCTCGGGCCGCGGGATCGTGCGCAACTACGGCGGCATGCCCGGCGACACCCTGCCGCTGGCCTGGCCCAAGGTGCTGCTGGGCGCGGCTCCCGCCTACGCCAACGCCGACTGGGCGCCGCAGGTGGTGGTGATCAATCTCGGCACCAACGACTTCTCGACGCCCCTGAATCCGGGCGAGCCGTGGAAGGACCGCCAGGCCCTGCGCGACGACTATGTCGCCACCTACGCCCGCTTCGCCCAGACAATCCGCGCCCGCCAGCCCCAGGCGTTCCTGATCCTGCTGGCCCCACCCAGCGCCGACAACGAGATCGCCGCCCAGGTCGATCGGGTGGCCGAAAGCCTCAAGGCCGGCGGCGAGACGCGCCTGGCCGTCATCCCGGTCGGCGAGATGGAACTGACCGCCTGCGACTGGCACCCTTCGGCCCGGGATCAACAGGGGATCTCGGCCCGCGTGTCGGGCTTCCTCGACCAGCGGCCGGAGATCTGGCTGGGGCGGTAGGGGAAACCCTCTCTCTTTGAGAGAGGGAGGGGCCCACGCCGAAGGCTTGGGAGGGTGAGAGGTAACAAACTATCCGAACGAGGCGCGGCCAGGGTCTGGCTGTGGCGTCGAGGATGGATGGCGCTCACATCCAGGGCGAAAGACTGACAGACATTGAAGCAGGGATCGGGGTTTGCCTGCCAGCGGTGAAACCTCTCACCCTCCCACCGCTTCGCGGCGGGCCCCTCCCTCTCTCTAAGAGAGAGGGTTCAGAATGCCCCCCATGACCAAAACTTAACTGGGCTCCCCCGCCCGCGCCTGATCCTCTGCGCCCCGCAACGCGAGGGGATTTCGACATGCGCTGGACGCCGCTGATCTGCGCCGCCGCCCTGCTGGCGCCGGCCATCGCCGTGGCCGCACCAGCCACCGATCCGGCAACCAGGGCCGACGCCGTCATCCGCCGGGCCATGGCCGAGCGGCATATCCCTGGGCTGCAGGTCGTGGTGGTCAAGGACGGCCAGATCGTCCTCTCCCGCGCCTACGGCGTCGCCGACCTGGCGACCAAGGCGCCGGTCACCGCGGAGACGACCTTCCCCATCAACTCGATCACCAAGGCCTTCACCGGCGTGGCGGCGATGCGCGAGGTGCAGGCCGGGCGGCTGGACCTGGACAAGCCGATCGGCGCCTATGTGCCCGATCTCCCCGAGGCCTGGCGCGGGATCGCCGTGCGCCGGCTGCTCAGCCACACCTCCGGCCTGCCCGACTTCGTGCCCCGCCAGAAGGACGGCGCGGTTTCCGAGGCCGACGCCTGGAAGGAGGCCCTGGCCGCGCCGGTGCTGTTTCCGCCCGGCGAGCGCTTCCACTACTGCCAGACCAACTACGCCCTGGTGCAGATGGCGATCGACCGCCTGCACGGACGGCCGGTCTCCGAGCCGCTGGGCGGCGAACAGTTCTCCCTCGCCGGCATGACCCGCTCGCGCTACGGCGACAGCCTGGATCCCAGCCCCGGGCGCACCGTCTCCTACGGCTACAAGCGCGAAACCCCCGACCAGCCGGCCGTGCGGCGCGAGGTGTTCTCGCCCCTGGCCCGCGCCGCCGCCGGCCTCGACAGCACCGGCGAGGACATGGGCCGCTGGATGATCGCCCTGATGGACGGCCGCCTGCTGGGCCAGACGGCGAAGGCGACGATGTGGACGCCGGTCTCCTACACCGACGGCAAGCCGGGCCAGTGGGGCCTGGGTTGGCTGGTGCTGAAGCGTCCGGACCGGCTGGTCGTGGGCATGACCGGCGGCAGCCGCAACGCCGTCTATCTCTATCCGAACGACAAGGTGGGGGTGGCGATCCTCAGCAACCTGGCCGGCTCGACGCCGGAAGACCTGATCGACGAGATCGCCCAGGGCTTCGTCCCCGGCATGACCCTGACCGGCGTCGCCGCCCTGCGCGCCGAACTGGCCGCCGCCCCGCCGGGAGAGGCCGACGCCGTCGTCGCCCGCCTGCGCCGCGACCCGGCCTTCAGGCCCGACGAGCACGAGCTGAACGACTGGGGCTACCGCCTGCTGGCCTTCGGAAAGGCGCCGACCGCCCTGGTCGTCCTGAAGCTGACCGCCGAGCTCTACCCCGACAGCGGCAACGCCCAGGACAGCCTGGCCGACGCCTACGAGGCCAACGGCGACAAGGCCGCCGCCATCATCCACTACCGCCGCTCGCTGGCCCTGGACCCCGGCAACACCAACGCAACCAAACGCCTCAAGGCGCTGGAGGCGGCCGGAAGCTGAACCGGGCTTGACCGGTAGGGACAGCGCCGACACAACCTGAGATCATGAAGACTCGCACGCTCGTCGCCCTCCTCGCCGCGACCGCCGCCCTCGTCGGCGGCGCGACCCTGGCCGTTTCGGCCGCCCGGGCGCCGGTCGCTCCGCCGGACCTGCACAGCGAACTGGCGGCCTTCCGCGACGTCTGCATCGCGCCCGCCTCGCACGGCGAGATCCTGCGCAAGGCCCGCGCCACCGGCTGGACCGCGCTGGAGGGCCAGGCCGTGCCGACCCTGCTGCTCGGCCAGGGCGCGGCCCGCCTGCAGGAGGTCCGCCAGGGTGAGATCGCCGGCCGGCCCGCGCTGATCTACGTCGCCGACCTCGGCGGCACCTCGGAGTGCCGCGTCTATTTCCAGCCCGCCGATCCGGCCGCCACGGTCGAGCGGCTGAAGGGCGAGGTCGTGCTCGGCTCGCCCCTGGGCGCGCCCGATTTCGACGACACGCTGAACTATCCGGAAGGCTGGAAGGCGATCGGCTGGCATCGCAGCGTCGGCGACGGCTGGCGCGCCGTGCACTACAGCTTCGACCCCGACGGCCATGGCCCCAACGCCGGCTGGCAGGCGATCGAGATCACCCGCAAGATCTAGAAAAGCTTCCCATCCTGGGTCCTGGCGTGAACGCCCCCTCTCCCCTTGCGGGAGAGGGTGGCCCGGCGGAGCCGGGTCGGGTGAGGGGTCTCTGAAATCTATCCGCGGCAACGGCGGAGCGGCAGGGTGCGACGCGCAGTTTCTGAGAGACCCCTCATCCGTCATCCTTCGGATGACACCTTCTCCCGCAAGGGGAGAAGGATCCCTAGATCCCCGCCTTGATCGGCGCGAGGTCGGGATAGACCGGCTCGCGCTTGCCGGCTTTCGCCGCGAAGGCCTCAGCCATGTGCGGGCCGGCCAGCATGCCCGACTGCCAGACGGCCAGGTAATCCAGCGTGTCGGCCACCGAGTGGTCGCGGGCGTAGTTGATGATCACCTTGCTGCCGGTCACCGCCAGCGGGGTCTTGGACGCGATCTCGCGGGCCGTCTCCAGGGCGTGGGCGACCACCGCCTCGTGGCTGTCGAACACGGCGTTGACCAGGCCCAGCTCCAGGGCCTTGGCGGCCGGCAGCTTGCGGCCGGTATAGGCCAGCTCCTTGACCCAGCCCTCCGGGATCAGCTTGCACAGCCGCGGGAAGGTGCCGACGTCGGCGGTCATGCCGATGTTGATCTCCTGGATCACGAAGTACGCATCCGACGTCGCGTAGCGGATGTCGCAGGCGGTGGCGAAGTCGACCGCCCCGCCGATGCAGCCGCCCTGGATGGCCATGATCACCGGCATCCGCGCCCGCTCCAGGCACGAAAAGGTCTCCTGCAGCCCCTTCACCTTGTGGCGGAAGGCCTCGGCCGCGACGTGGCGATCGACGGGCTCGCCGCCGGTAATGCCCTCGTCGGCGAACACCGACAGGTCCATGCCGGCGCTGAAGTGCTTGCCGGTCGAAGAGATGACGATCGCCCGCACCCCGCCTCGCCGGTCCAGGTCGTTCACGATCTCCGGCAGCTCGCGCCAGAACGAACGCGTCATGGAGTTGAAGCTTTCCGCCCTTATCAGCTTCAGGTGGGCGACGCCGGCCTCGATCTCTACTGTGAAGCAGCTATAATCGACCGGTGTTCCATTACCCATCGTCGCCTCCCTTATCGTTGTTCACCTGAACGATAGCACGGGCGACGGCGGCGACGTCAAATCCCGCGGGCCGATCCCCCGAGCGCCCGCCCCTCGCAAGGAGCAGACAAAAATGCGCAAGCCCTTCGCCGCCGCCCTCTCGATCGGCGCCGTCCTGGCCTCCGGCCTGGCCGCCCCGCTTCCCGCCCTGGCCCAGAGCAAGCCGCTGGGCGGCCTGTTCTCGTGCGAGGGCACCGGCGGCAAGCAGGAAGGCGGCGCCCTGATCGGGGCCGGCGTCGGCGCCCTGGTCGGCAGCAAGATCTCCAAGAACGAGAAGACCCTGGGCGCCCTGGTCGGCGCGGCCGCCGGCGCGGCGGCGGGCTCCTATATCGGCTGCCGCATGCAGTCGACCGACACCGCCCGCGCCCAGGCCGCCACCAAGAAGGCGCTGGAGACCGGCCAGGCCCAGGTGTGGAGCAACCCGCGCACGGGCGCCTCGGGCCGCATCGACGTGGTCTCGTCCAGCTACGGCCCGCCGGTCGCCGGGGACTCCTTGCGCTTCGAGCGCAACATCCAGCAGCTGCCCAGCTACGACGCCGTCGGCGCCGACTACACCGCCCGCTCGACCGCCAACCTGCGCAGCGGCCCGTCGACCAGCGGAACCGTCGTCGGCAAGCTGTCGACCGGCGAGCGGGTCGAGATCCTGGGCGCCGTCCCGGGCTCCAACTGGCTGCTGGTCGGCCGCAACGGCTATGGGACCGGCTATGTCTCCGCCTCGCTGCTGACCGCCAGCAACTACGGCCCGCCGCCGTCCTGCCGCACCATCGCCGCCTCGGTGTCGACCAGCGGCCAGCGCCCGACCACCGAGCGCTACAGCGCCTGCCGGGACGGCCGCGGCGAGTGGCAGCTGACGCAGGTCTGATGAACCAGCTCCTCCCCCGCGAAGCGGGGGAGGGGGACCACGAAGTGGTGGAGGGGGCGGCGGCGCGCACGGCGCCCACGGTTCTATGGCCCTCGCCCCCTCCGTCACGGCGCTGATAGCGCCGCGCCACCTCCCCCGTTTCACGAGGGAGGAGCAGGCGCCTCGAAACACACCCACGTCCAGGTCACGCCGGCCGCCTGGTTGCCGGCCTGCACCGACGCCGCCTCGGCGCGGTGGACCAGCAGCAGGCCCACGTCCTCCGCCAGCGCGATCGTCTGCTCCACGTCGATCGGCCACACCGGCCGCGAGGGCGCGCCGGGGCCGTGGCGCAGCGACATGACCAGCACCCCGCGCGGCGCCAGCAGGGCCGCCAGCCTGCGCATGGCGATCGCCCGCGCGGCCTCGTCCAGGTGCTGCCAGACCCCGCTCAGCAGCAGGCGGTCAAACGGCCCCGACAGTCGCGCCAGGTCCGGCAAGCGGTCGTCTATCCACGCCAGGTCGGGCCGCAGCGCCCGCCCCGCCTCGCGCAGGGCCGCCGCCGGCTCGACCGCGACCACCGCGTGGCCCAGCCCCGCCAGCCAGGCCGCGTCGCGCCCGGTCCCCGCGCCGATGTCGGCGATCCGCGCGGGCGTCGTCGGGATGAAGCCGGCCACGGGGGCGTAGAGCCCCGCCGGGTCTATGGTCTCGAACCGCTCGACAAGCGCCGCCCCGTCGGCCTCGTAGCCGGCCAGCACCGCGTCGGTCACAGGTCGACGACTTCGCACTTCAGGCTGGCGCGGATGCGGTCGGCGACCAGGCGGCGGTGACAGCAGGCCGGGTCGTCCTCGTAGCACAGCAGGGCGATGCGCTTTTCGCCGGCCAGCTGCGTCGCCTGGGCCAGGGCCACCTGGGCCTTGGGCTCCTCCAGATGGGCCAGGAAGATCTCGTGCATCTCGCCCACCCGACCGGCGCGGGCGGCGTCGCGGCCGGCCTTGGGCGTGCCCAGCGGCTGCAGGTGCAGGTAGCCGATGCCCTCGGCCAACAGGCTGTTTCCCAATAGGGTCTTGGAGAAGCCGGCCTTGCGCGACGAGGCCACGGCCCGCACGTCGACCACCAGTTCGACCTGAGCGGCTTTCAGGCGCCCGATCATCCCAGCCTGCGTATCGGTCTCATAGCCTATCGTGGCGAGCGGATTCATCGCGGCTCCATTGGACGGCGGGGCTGCCCGCCCCTACCTTAAGGCGCAAGTCGACGAAGAAGGAACCTCGGGCCTATGGACGCCGCCGTCTTCCGCGAACCCAAGCGGCGCTTGATCGCCATCGACAGCCCGGCCGGCGGCGGCGAGATGGCGGCGCTGGACTTCGGCCCGCCCAGCCGCGCCGTCGACGTCGTCTTCGTTCACGCCAACGGCTTCAACGCCCAGACCTACCGCACCCTGCTGGCCCCGCTGTCGGCCGGCCTGCGGGTGTTGGCGGTCGACCAGCGCGGCCACGGCGACAGCCGGCTGAAGGCCGATCCGGAAGGGCGCCGCTCGTGGCTGGACCTGCGCGACGACCTGCTGGCCCTGCTCCAGGCCCTGGACCAGGCGCCGGTGGTGCTGGCCGGCCACTCGATGGGCGCCACGGTCAGCCTGCTGGCCGCCGCCCAGGCGCCCGGCAAGGTCTCCAGCCTGGTCCTGCTCGATCCGGTGGTCATGCCGCGCATGCTGGCCCTCTACGCCAAGGCGCCGTGGACCTCGGGGCGTCTGTGGAAGCGCCTGCCGATCGCCCAGGCCGCCACCCGCCGGCGCGAGGTGTTCGACAGCCGCGAGGCCGCCTTCAACGCCTATCGCGGCCGCGGGGCCTTCAAGTCCTGGCCCGAGGCGATGCTGGCCGACTATGTCGGCGGCGGGTTCAGGGACCGGCCCGACGGCAAGGTCGAGCTGGCCTGCACCCCGGCCTGGGAAGCCTCCAACTACGCCGCCCAGGGCCATGACCCCTGGCGCGCGGTCGGTGAGTTCCGCGGCCCGGCGAGGATCCTCAAGGCCGAGCACGGCTCGACCTGCCGCACCGGCGACGGCGCCGCCTTCACCCGTCGCGGCAAGGCCGTGCGCATCGAGACCGTGGTCGGGACCAGCCACTTCCTGCCGATGGAACGCCCCGACCTGGTGCGTGAGGCGATCTTCGAGGCGGCGACCTGAAGCGCCCAAAGAAAAACCCCGAGCGGTGAGGCCCGGGGTCGCTCTTCAAGATCCTCCCCCTCTGGGGGAGGTGGCCCGGAGGGCCGGAGGGGGGACGTTTTCAGCTGCCGCCGAATTGGCCGGTTTCGCAGCCACTCCCCTCTCCGTCCGCTTCGCGGACACCTCTCCCACAGGGAGAGGGTCTCTTTCACATCACCAGATCTTCACGCGCTCTTCCGGCGCGATGTAGAGCTTGTCGCCGGGTTGCACGTCGTAGGCCTTGTACCAGCCCGGCTGGTTCCGGATCGTGCCGTTGACGCGATAATAGGCCGGCGAGTGCGGGTCGCTGGCGATCTGCTGCTTGAGCGCGTCGTCGCGGCTCTTCTGGCGCCACACCTGGGCCCAGCCGAGATAGACCCGCTGGTCGCCGGTGAAGCCGTCCAGCACCGGGGCCGGCTGACCCTTCAGCGAGGCGTGGTAGGCGTCCAGGCCGAAGGACAGGCCGCCCATGTCGCCGATGTTCTCGCCCATGGTCAGGTCGCCGTTGACGTGCACGCCCGGGAAGGGCTCGAACGCCGAGTACTGCTTGCCCAGCTTGGTCTTCTGGACCTCGAACTTGGCGGCGTCCTCCGCCGTCCACCAGTCGCGCAGCACGCCGTCGCCGTCGGACTTGCGGCCCTGGTCGTCGAAACCGTGGCCGATCTCGTGGCCGATCACCCCGCCGATGCCGCCGTAGTTGACGGCCGGGTCGGCGTCCGGATGGAAGAACGGCGCCTGCAGGATGGCGGCCGGGAACACGATCTCGTTGTTGACCGAGTTGTAGTAGGCGTTGACCGTCTGCGGGGTCATGCCCCACTCGGTCTTGTCGACCGGCTGGTTCAGGCGCTCGACGTCATGGCGCCATTCGAAGGCGTTGGCGCGCAGGCTGTTGCCGTAGGCATCGCCCTCGCGGATCTCCAGCTTGGAATAGTCGCGCCACTTGTCGGGATAGCCAATCTTGACGGTGAACTTGGCCAGCTTGTCCAGCGCCCGTTCCTTGGTCTCCGGACCCATCCAGTCGAGGTTCTCGATCCGGGCCTTGAGCGCCGTGCGCAGGTTGCCGACCAGGTCGACCATCTTGGCCTTGGAGTCCGGCGGGAAGTATTCGGCCACATAGACCTTGCCGACGCTCTCGCCGAGCATGTCGTTGACCTGGGCGACGCCGCGCTTCCAGCGGGGCTTCTGCTCGGGCTGGCCGGCCAGGGTCTTGTTGCGGAACGCGAAGCTGGCGTCGACGAAGCGCTTGGACAGCAGCGGCGCGGCGCCGTCGACGACCTTGAACGTCTGCCAGGCCTTCAGGGTCTCCAGCGGAGTTTCGGCGTAGATCTTGGCGAACTTCGGGAAGGCCGTGTCGGTGGTCACCACCACGCGATTGATCTTCGGCAGTTCGGTGCCGACCAGGAAGCGGTTCCAGTCGTAGCCCGGGGTCAGGGCCTGCAGCTCGGCCCAGGTCTTGGGATTGTAGGTCTTATCGCGGTTGCGGCGCTCGACGCGCGTCCAGCTGGCCTCGGCCAGCCGCGTCTCGAAGGCGACCACGGCCTTGGCGCTCTCGGTCGCGTTCTCCCAGCCGACGGAGGTCAGCATCTTGGCGACATAGAGTTCGTAGGCGGCCTTCTTGTCGGCGAACTTGGCGTCGAGATAGTAGTCGCGGTCGGGCAGCGACAGGCCGCCCGGGCCGGCGTAGACGGCGTAGCGGGTCGGGTTCTTGGCGTCGGTCGAGACATAGAGGCCCAGGATCGACGAGAAGCCCGTGGTCGCGCTCTTGCCCATCAGGGCGGTGAAGTCGGCCTTGGTCTTGACCTCCCGGACCTGCTTCAGCTCGCCGGCGATCGGCGCGACGTCCAGGGCGTTGATCCGGGCCTCGTCCATGAAGGCCTTGTAGGCGGCGCCGACCTTGACGCTGTCGGCGTCGGTGGTCTTGCCGGCGGCGGCGCCCTCGATGATGGCGCGGGTGCGGGCCTCGGACAGCTCGGCCAGCTTGTCGAAATTGCCGTAGCGGGTGCGGTCGGACGGGATGGTCGTGACCTCGTCCCACTTGCCGTTGGCGTACTTGTAGAAGTCGTCGCCCGGCTTCACCGAGGTGTCCATGCCCGAGAGGTCGAAGCCCCACTGGCCGTAGCGCGGCGACTCCAGCGAGACCTCGGCGCCGCCGGCGTCGGAGCCCTGGGGCAGCAGCGACTGCACGGTGCAGGCGTCGTCGACGCAGGCGTGCTCCTCATGGGCCTGGGCGGCGTAGGCGGACATCGAAAGGGCGACCGCCGCGGCGGCGCCGAACCAAGCTTTTTTCATCGAAAGGCAGATCCGTTGGAAAACCCGCGGCAATCTGCGCCGGACGCTGAAATTTCCTGCCTTAAAATTCTGTCATGTTTGCCGGAAACCGGGCCGGCGCCCTCTGCCTGGTCAGTGACGGTGCGGCGGGGCGGGCGGGGCCGCAACCATCGGTCGCGGCGCGTTGCGCTGGATCGCCAGACGGGCCTCGACGCGGCGGCCGTCGTCGAAGATCAGGGTCAGCGGCAGGCGCCCGCCGGGGGTCAGTTCCGCCCGCAGCCCCATCAGCATGAAGTGCCGGCCGCCCGGGCCGAAGACGAGCTTGCCGCCGGCCGGGATCACCACGCCCTCGCCCATGCCCTGCATCGAGGCGACGCCGCCCTGCATCCGGGTCTGGTGGATCATCACTTCCCGGGCCGACGGGCTCTCGGCGCGGACCAGCGTCACCGGCCGCTCGCCGGTGTTGATCAGAACGAGGTAGCCGGCCCCGTTCATCCCCGCCGGCGCCGGCCGCGCCCAGGCCTCGCGCACCGACACCGGCGCGCCGCGGGGCGCGGCCGTCGCGACGATGGGCGCCAGGGCCAGGAGAGCGAGAAACGGAACGAGGCGGCGCATGGGCGGGGTCTCCATGGAGGGCGCAAGACGCTTACGCCGCCCCGGCGCGCGGGGCGAGCAACTCCCAGTTGCCTTCTCCCCTTGCGGGAGAAGGTGTCGGCGAAAGCCGACGGATGAGGGGTCTCTCAGATGGGACACGCATCACCCGGCCTGACCGTTTTCACGGCTTTGAGTTTTGAGAGACCCCTCACCCGACCCTGCTCCGCAGGGCCACCCTCTCCCGCAAGGGGAGAGGGATGAGAACGTCCGCTCTGCGAACGAGATCGCCGTTCCCTCTCCGCCTTCGCGTGCGAACCGTGCTAGGCGGGGCCGACCACGCTCCACGGACCATCGCATGACCGGCCAATTCACCGACGCCGAACGCCGCACCACCCTGGCCGGCCTGATGATCGTCTTCCTGCTCAGCGCGCTGGACCAGACCATCGTCTCCACCGCCATGCCGCGGATCATCTCCGAACTGCACGGCCTGACGCTCTACAGCTGGGTGACCACCGCCTACCTGCTGAGCTCGACGGTGATGGTGCCGATCTGGGGCAAGCTGGGCGACATCTACGGCCGCAAGCCGGTGCTGGTGGCCGGCATCTCGATCTTCATGATCGGCTCGTGGCTGTCGGGTCTCTCGGGCGAGTTCGGCCCGATCGCCGGCATGAGCGGCATGGTGCAGCTGATCGTCTTCCGCGCCCTGCAGGGGATCGGCGGCGGGGCGCTGTTCACCACCGCCTTCGCCATCATCGCCGACCTCTATCCGCCGCGGGAGCGGGGCAAGTTCGCCGGCATCTTCGGCTCGGTGTTCGGCCTTTCCAGCGTGCTGGGCCCGCTGATCGGCGGCTATTTCACCGACCACGGCACGATCCAGCTGGGCGCCCACGTGATCGCCGGCTGGCGCTGGGTGTTCTACGTCAACCTGCCGCTGTGCCTGCTGTCGCTGTTCATGATCCTGGTGAAGATGCCGGCCCTGCCGCACCAGCGCTCGGGAAACATCGACTTCCTGGGCGCGGCCCTGCTGATCGCCGCCTTCGTGCCGCTGCTGCTGGCGCTCAGCCTCGGCGGCCACGACATCGCCTGGGCCTCGGTCCAGAGCGTGGGCCTGTTCGCCGGCGCGGCCGTGGCCCTCGCCCTGTTCGTCTATGTCGAGAGCCGGGTGTCGAACCCGATCGTTCCGCTGCATCTCTTCAAGAACAAGACCTTCGTCACCGCCAACCTGGCGGCCTTCCTGATCTCCATGGCCTTCATGGGGGTGGCCGTGTTCCTGCCGCTCTACATGCAGCTGGGCCTGGGCGTGGACGCCACGACCTCGGGCCTGGCCATGCTGCCCCTGATGGGCGGGCTGATCGTCGGCTCGTCGGTGTCTGGCCAGCTGGTCAGCCGCACGGGCAAGTACAAGCCGTTCATGCTGGCCGGGGCGGTGCTGCTGTTGGTCGGGGTGACCCCGATGACCCACCTGGCCGGGATCAGCCACCTCTACTGGCTGTGCCTGCTGCTGCTGGTGGTCGGCGTGGGCCTTGGACCCAACCAGAGCCTCTTCAACCTGGCCACCCAGAACGCGGTGTCGCCGCGCGACATCGGCGTGGCGACCAGCTCCAACCAGTTCTTCCGCCAGATCGGCTCGACCGTCGGCGTCGCGGTGGCCGGCGCCCTGCTGACCACCCGCCTGGCCAGCTACGGCGGCGGCAAGCTCGACCTCGGCGCCCTGCAGGGCCTGGCCCTGGAGAGCGGCGTGGTCGGCGGCCATCGCGACCCGGCCCTGGGCCAAGCCCTGGCCTACGCCGTCAGCGGCGTGATGCAGGCGGCGCTGCTGGTGATCGTGCTGGGCGTGATCGTGATCTTCTTCGTCCCCGCCCTGCCGCTGAGGTCGCGCATGCCGACGCAGGAGCCGGTGCTGGAGAAGGAAGAGGTCGCGGGGTGAAGCCCCCTCCGGCCCTCCGGGCCACCTCCCCCAGAGGGGGAGGATCTAGAAGCGCCGAGCCAGATGCTCCCCCTCTGGGGGAGCTGTCGCGGAGCGACTGAGGGGGTTCTCCCCGGACCTACAGAAACGAATACGGGTCGATGTCGATCGTCACCCGCACCGAGTTCGGGATCCTGGCCCGCGCCCGCCACGCCGCCATGAAGGCCGGCAGGTCGACATTGCGTCCCGCCCGCACCAGGAACCGCTTGCGCCGCCGACCGCGCACCAGACCCAGCGGCGCGTCGGCGGGGCCGTAGACCTCCACCCCCTCGGCGTTGGGCGTCGCGGCGGCCAGGGCCTGGACGTAGGCCTCCAGCGCTTCGGCGTCGGGACCGGAGGCGATCACCGCGGCCAGGCGTCCGAACGGCGGCAGGCCGGCCTCCTCGCGCATGGCCATCTCGGCCTCGACGAAGGCGTCGCGGTCCTGGGCCTTCAGGGCCTGCAGCACCGCGTGCTCGGGGGCGTAGGTCTGGAGATAGGCGCGGCCCGGCTTTTCGTGACGGCCGGCCCGGCCCGTCGCCTGGGCGAGAAGCTGGAACGTCCGCTCGCCGGCCCGCAGGTCGCCGCCGCGCAGGGAAAGGTCGGCGTCGATCACCCCCACCAGGGTGAGGTTGGGAAAGTTGTGGCCCTTCGCCGCCGCCTGGGTGGCCACCAGGATGTCGATCTCGCCGGCGACCATCGAATCCACCAGCGCCCGCGCCCCGGCCGGATCGAACACCGTGTCCGACGAGAACACGGCGATGCGGGCGTCGGGGAACAGGTAGCGCGCCTCCTCCTCGACCCGCTCCACGCCCGGGCCGATCGAGACCAGGCTGTCCTTGGCCCCGCAGTGGGGGCAAGCCTCGGGCTTCTTCATCGAGAAGCCGGTCAGGTGGCAGACCAGGCGGCCGGTATAGCGGTGCTCGACCAGCCAGCTATCGCTGTCGGGCGACTTCAGCTTCTCGCCGCAGGCCCGGCACAAAACGAGCGGCGCATAGCCCCGGCGATTGAGGAAGAGCAGGCTCTGCTCGCCCTTCTGCAAGGTCAGCGACACGGCTTTCACCAGAGTCGGCGACAGCCAGCGGCCGGGCTCGGGCGGATTGGCCCGCATGTCGATCAGGTGCACGTCGGGCAACTGCGCCGTGCCGTGCCGCGCGCCCAGGCGCAGCCAGCGATAGCGGCCGGACTGGGCGTTCCACAGGCTTTCCAGCGACGGCGTCGCGCTGGCCAGCACCACCAGGGCCTTCTCGATCTTGGCGCGGACCACGGCCAGGTCGCGCGCCTGGTAGATGAAGCCCTCTTCCTGCTTGAACGAGCCGTCGTGCTCCTCGTCGACGACGATCAGCTTGAGGTTCGTGAACGGCAGGAACAGCGCCGAGCGGGCCCCGACCACGATGCGGGCCCGGCCGTCGGCCACGGCCTCCCAGGCCCGGCGGCGACGCGGCGGCGAGACGCCCGAGTGCCACTCGATCGGCGCGGCCCCGAACCGCTGCTCGAAGCGGGCCATGACGGCCTGGGTCAGGGCGATCTCGGGCAGCAGCACCAACACCTGGGCGGCCGGATCGGCGGCCAGGGCGGCGGCGGCGACCTCCAGATAGACCTCGGTCTTGCCCGAGCCGGTGACGCCGTCGAGCAGCGCGGCCTGGAAACCGCCGGCCGCCAGCATGTCGGCCATGACGTCTGCCGCGGCCTTTTGACTCGGGTTCAGGGTCTGGGGCGGCAGGGTCAGGTCCGGCTGGGCCACCGAGTCGTCGGCGGCGACCAGCACCGCCTCCAGCGCCCCCTCGTCCACCAGCCCCTTGACCACCCCGGCCGAGACCCCCGCCTGGCGGGCCAGTTCGGCGGCGCTCATCGGGCCATGCTCGGCGGCGGCCAGCACCTTCAGGCGCGCGGGCGTCATGCGGCCAGGCTGGACGCCGGTCAGGGCCACGGCCTTTTCGGGCTTGGCGGCCGGATGGCGCAGGCCGCGCAGGGCCATGGCCAGCGGCCAGCCGGGCACGTCCACCGAATAGCGCGCGGCCCATTCCACAAAGGTGATGACGTTGGCCGGGAGGGGGGGATCGTCCACCCGGTGCAGCACGGGTTTCAGCGGCCGGTTGCCGCCCGCGCCTTCGCGCAGCGCCGTCACCACCCCGCGCACGGTGCGCGGACCCAGGGGCACGGCCACGTGGTCGCCGACGGCCAGCGCCAGGCCCTCCGGCTCGGCGTAGTCGAAAGCCTCGGGCAGCGGCATGGGCAGCAGGACGGAGGCGATGCGCGGCATGGGACCCGCCTTCTGCTCCAGAAACGGCGCCGCGTCGAGATGGGGGTTCGGCTCAGCTCATCAAGCCGTCGTTAACCGAAACAGGGCTTCATCGGGTTCGCCTGCCACGTGCGGGCGAACGCAGGGATAGGTGTTCATGAGCGAGTTCAGTCAGGCGCTGGCCCAGCCGCAGATCGATCCGGACCTGGTCCGCGACTTCCTGCGCGACCAGCCGGAGATGCTGCGCGACGACGCCGACCTGCTCAGCGACCTGGGCCTCAAGCTCGATGGCGGCAATGTCGTCGAGTTCGGTCACGTCGCCATCGCCAAGGCCGCCGCCGCCCGCGAACGCGAGGCCCATGCGCGCAAGTTCGTCGAGGCCACCGCGGAGGCCAACATGTCGGCCCAGGCCCAGGTGCACGCCGCCGTCATCGACCTGCTCGACGCCCGCAACCATTCGGATCTGGCCCGCCGGGTCGACGAGATGGCCGCCCTGCGCTTCAGCCTCGCCGCCGGCACCCTGGCCCTGGAAGGCCCCGCCCGGGTGCCCGCCGGCTGGCACGCCCTGGTCGACGGCCAGGTCGACATGATCATGGGCGACCACGGCGTCGCCCGCATGGGCTTCTTCGCCCCGGCGCTCGGCCTGTTCGGCGAGAAGTTCGAGACCATCCGCAGCATGGCCATCGTCCGCATGGCCCTGTGGGAGCCCTCGCGCCAGGCCGTCCTGGCCTTCGGCTCGACCGACCCCGAAGCCTTCACCCCCGACATGGGCTCCGACCTCGTGGCCTTCCTCGCCCGCGTCGTCGAGCGCACGGCCGAGCGTTGGCCGGTTCCCTAAGATCCTCCCCCTCTGGGGGAGGTGGCCCAGAGGGCCGGAGGGGGGGCGTTCTCAGCTTCCGAGACGCTGAGAGACCCTGCCCCTACTCCCCCCTCCGCCGGCTTCGCCGACACCTCCCCCAGAGGGGGAGGATCCAATGAGCTCCGCCCGCGAAGCCCTGGCCGCCTGGCTCACCCATCTCGCCGACGAGCGCCGCGCCTCGCCGCGCACGGTGCGGGCCTATGGCGACAACGTGCTGGCCTATCTGAACTTCATCGAGCGCCACAACGGCGGCGGCCTGTCGCTCAAGGACCTCGGCGTCGTCTCGGCCGCCGACCTGCGGGCCTATCTGGCCTTCCGACGCTCGGGCGATCATCCGCTGTCGCCGCGCTCGGTCAGCCAGAGCCTGTCCTCGATCCGCGCCTTCCACCGCTTTCTCGATGCGCGCCTGGATACGCCCAACGCCGCCATCGGCCTGGTGCGCGGGCCCAGGATCAAGGTCGGCGCGCCGCGTCCGGTCAGCGAAGACCAGGCCCGCGGCCTGCTGGCCGAGATCGCCGTCGATCCCGACCGCGAGGAATGGGAGGCCGCCCGCGACGAGGCGGTGCTGACCTTGCTCTGGGGCTGCGGCCTGCGGATCTCCGAAGGCCTGTCCCTGACCCGCGCCGACGCGCCCTTGGCGCAGACGCTGCGCATCACCGGCAAGGGCGGCAAGACCCGGATCGTGCCGGTGCTCGAGGCCGTGCGCACGGCGGTGGACGCCTATGTCGCCGCCCTGCCCTTCGTGCTCGGACCGGACGAGCCCCTCTTCAGGGCCAAGCGCGGCGGACCGCTGTCGCCCCGCCACGTGCAGGCGGCCATGCAGCTGCTGCGGGGACGCCTGGGCCTCTCCGACCGCGCCACGCCCCACGCCCTTCGGCACAGCTTCGCCACCCACCTGCTGGGCGCCGGCGCCGACCTGCGCTCCATCCAGGACCTGCTGGGCCACGCCTCGCTGTCGACGACGCAGCGCTACACCCAGGTGGACGCCGAGGGCCTGCTGGCCGCCTACGGCAAGGCGCATCCGCGGGCATAGGCCGCCCCGCTCCCCTCTTCCCGTCATTCCCGCCCTTGTGGCGGGAAACCCTCTGTCAGCCGCAAGGGCGGATGGGGCGGCGTGCTAAGCACGCCGCTTGCGCCTCACGTGCGAGCGGAACCAGGGGTTCCCGCCACAAGGGCGGGAATGACGGGAGGTTTTGGCGGTGTGCGAAAGACCGTCAGTTCAGCTCAAATCCCTTTCCTCCAACGCCGCCAGCAGCGCCGCCAGCCGGTCCACCTCGGGCTGCAGGGCCGGGTCCAGCCGCGCCCGGGGCGGGTTCGCCTCGACATAGACGAGGTTCACCGCCTCGTTGGGATCGTCGAGCAGGTCGTACATCTCCCACTCCTGCCCCGCGCGGCCCGACGGGTCGAAATAGCGGCTGAGCTTGAAGCGCTGGGTGCGCACCGAGCGCACGTGGTTGGGCTGGCGCACCGAGCCGGGGGCGATGTCCACCGGCGGGCGTTTCGGATTGCCCGCCCGCAGCTTCTCCACCGCCACGTCGAACACCGCGAACTCCTTTTCGCACTTGGTGTTGTGCGGGTTGTTCAGCGGCGGCGAGGGGGCGGTGATCTCGTCGTCGGTGATGAACAGCACGCCCTGGCGCTCGCAGCCGTCCGGCTCGATCACCCTGTCGGTCTCGCCGCGGATCAGCGGGGCCAGGTTCACGCCCGGCAACGGCGGAACGGGCTGCGACTTGGCCAGCACCCCGGCGATGGCGTCACGCTCGGCCTCGTGCACGCCGGCCAGGCCCAGTATGGTCGGCAGGATATCGACGTGGCTGGTCAGGGCGTCCTTGGCCAGCGGAACGCCGTCCGGGGTCTCGATGCTGGCCAGGGCCGGCGGGAAGCGCACGACCACCGGCACGTGCAGGGCCTCCTGATAGGCCGTGTGCCACTTCTCGATCATCATGCCGTGCGCCCCGGCGTATTCGCCGTGATCCGACAGGAAGACGACGATGGTGTTGTCGGCCTGGCCGCTCTCCTCCAGCGCCTTCAGCACCGCGGCGATGTGGACGTCGACCACGCTGTGCAGCCAGCCGTAGAGCTGGACGAAGGCCTTCACCCCGCCGCGCGGATCGTCGGTCAGCTGGAACGGGATCGGGCCTTGCAGGGCGATGTCGGCCGCCGCCTCCAGGGCCTGCTGCTCGGACTGGGTGGGCAGGGCGCGGGCGACGTTGAAGCCGGTCTTGGCGTTCAGGGCCAGGCCCATCTTCCAGGCATAGTCGGCCTGGCACGAGGGCTTGCTCGACAGGTCCTCGTTCCAGGTCGGCGGCACGTGCCCGCACTCCTGCGGAAAGCCGCCGGGATTGAGCGGGATGGTCGCCGTGCCGGCGGTCGGGGCCGGCGTCCTCTGGCCCTGCAGGGGCACGGTCAGCGGGTTGAAGATCCCCTGCACGCCGCTGCCGTCGGGCGTGGGCAGGGCCTGGCCGATTACCGCCGGATAGGTGGCGATGTCGTGCGGGTTGGTGAAGGAGGCGACCGCGAACCACGGCTTCAGGTCGGCCGGATCGGGACCGGAGGCGTACGGGTCGATCGACTGCGCCGTGGCCACCGCCCGGTCGTAGTTCACCGCCAGGGCCTGGCGGCGGATGAAGGCGCAGGCGGAGTCGGTGAAGCCGGCGTCGCGATAGAGGCCCAGATTGTTGATCGCCGCGCCGTGCGGCTCGGGCCAGCTCTTTTCCCAGTCGTCGAAGCCGAAGGCCTCCAGCGAGTGGTCCGGCGGATCGCTGACGTGCCACTTGCCGAAATAGTGGGTGGTGTAGCCGGCCTGGCGCATCCAGGCGCCCAGGGTCGGGATCCCGTCGGCCGCCAGCCACGGGAAGTTGGGCGAATCGCCGCTCTTGAACAGGCCGTCGGTCTGGGTGACGCCGGTCCGCGTGCCGTACTGACCAGTGTAGATCACCGTCCGGCTGGGCGTGCAGGCGCTGGCCGCCACCGTGTGGTTGGCCAGCAGCACGGCGTTGTCGCGCAGCGCCAGCAGGCCCGGGAAATGGTCGGCGTAGCTGTTGCGCGGCTCCAGGGGCTGGAAGCCCAGCACCGCCTTCAGGTCCTCGTCCAGCCCGTGCAGGGGGCCGTAGGAGAAGCGTGGAAAGCGGTACTGGTCGCAGGTGATCAGCAGGATGTTGGGCCGCTTGGCCATGGTCGCCTCCCCAGGTCCGGGCGCGTTCGCCCTGGACCGGAAGCTGACGCTAAAATTGCAACGGAACTGTGCTCGCCTTCACACTTGGTCGGCCGCCCGACCGACGATCTGCGACAAGCGGTCGCGGGAGATAAGGAAAATCCCCGGCTTAACCACGCTTTTACCGCGCACCCCGCTTGGTGAAATCCAAAGATGAAACACCTCCGGCCGCGCTGCGGCGTTCGGAGGAACGCTGAAAGCGGGACCGCCTGATGAAACTCGACGATCTGAAGATCGCCACCAAGGTGATGCTGCCGGCCATCGTGCTGGCGCTCGTCGCCGTCGCCTGCGTGGGCGTGGGCGTGTGGCAGCAGAAGAAGCTGGAAACCGCCGTCGTGCGGATCGTCGAACAGCGCGCCCCGGCCGAACTCGAAATGGCCCGCTTCAACCGTCGCGTCTCCGGCATCGGCTACGCCGCCTACCGCACGGTCGCCAACAGCGGCTCGTCGGAAGCCGCCGGCCAGGCCTCGAAGGAAATCGACGACAACTTCAAGAGCGGCAACGAGCGCCTCGACAAGGTCGCCAAGGCCGACCCCGAGACCGCCAAGGACGTGGCCGGTTTCCGCGCTCGCTTCAAGAAGGTCTACGACAGCGGCCGCCAGGGCGCTGATCTGGGCCTGCAGGACGCCAACGAAGCCGCGATCATGGTCATGGCCGTGATCGATCCGGACATCACCGCCCTGACCAAGGACGTCTCGGCCTGGACCGACAAGCATTCGGCCGAGACCCAGGCCACCGTCGAGAAGGCCCGCAAGGACGGCGCGACCGGCGTCGCCATCACCATGCTGTTCGGCCTGATCTCGGCCGCCGCCGCCCTGATGTTCGCCGTCTGGATCGGCCGCAGCAAGATCGCCCGCCCGCTGATCAACCTGTCCAAGACCATGGAAGTCCTGGCCCAGGGCAGCGTCGACGTGAACGTGGTCGGCGCCGAGCGCCGCGACGAAGTCGGCGCCATGGCCCGCTCGGTCCAGGTGTTCAAGGACAACGCTCTGGCCCTGCGCACCGCCGAGGCCGCCCAGCAGCGCGCCGCCGCCGAGACCGAGACCGAGCGTCGCAGGAACGAGCAGGTCCGCGAAGCCGCCGCCAAGGAGCAGGCCTTCGTCATGGAAGCCATCGCCACCGGCCTGAACCGTCTGGCCGAAGGCGACCTGACCTACCGCGTCGACGCCGACTTCCCGGCCGACTACAAGCGCCTGCAATCGGACTTCAACGGCGCCATCGCCCAGATGGAAGACGCGATGCGCACCATCGTCCATGCCGCCAACGGCATCGGCGCCGGCAGCGACGAGATCGCCTCGGCCGCCGACGACCTGTCGCGCCGCAGCGAGCAGCAGGCCGCCAGCCTGGAAGAGACCGCCGCCGCCCTCGACGAGATCACCGCCACCGTCCGCCGCTCGTCGGCCGGCGCCCAGGAAGCCGCCCGCGTGGTCGGCTCGACCCGCGCCGACGCCGAACGCTCCAGCGTCGTGGTCAAGGGCGCCGTCGACGCCATGCAGCAGATCGAGAAGTCGTCGAGCGAGATCAGCCAGATCATCGGCGTGATCGACGAGATCGCCTTCCAGACCAACCTTCTGGCCCTGAACGCGGGCGTCGAAGCCGCTCGCGCCGGCGACGCCGGCAAGGGCTTCGCTGTCGTGGCGCAAGAAGTGCGGGCCCTGGCCCAGCGCTCGGCCGAAGCCGCCAAGGAGATCAAGACCCTGATCTCGACCTCGTCGCAGCAGGTCAATCAAGGCGTGTCGATGGTCGGCCAGACCGGCGAGGCCCTGCAGGCCATCGTCTCCAAGGTCGGCGAGATCGACGCCCTGGTCGGCGAGATCGCGGCCTCGGGCCAGGAGCAGGCCACCGGCCTCAACCAGGTCAACGCCGCCGTCAACCAGATGGACCAGACCGTCCAGCAGAACGCCGCCATGGTCGAGCAGTCGACCGCGGCCAGCCACTCGCTCAAGGGCGAAGCCAACGGCCTGATGCAGATGATCTCGCGCTTCCGCGTCGCCGGCGCCGAGGCCACCCGCGTCTCGGCCGGCGGCGGCCAGACCCGCCGCAGCGCTCCGCCGCCGATCTCGCGTCCGGCCGCCCGGCCCGCCCCCAAGGCCCCCGTGTCGCTGGCCGGCGCCGACAGCCGCCCGGGCGTCAACCCGGTCCGCTCGGCCCAGGCCAAGCTCGCCGCCTTCGCCTCGTCGGCCCCGGCCGCCAGCAGCGACGACTGGGAAGAATTCTGATCCCGATCTAGTGCGCGTACCGCCCCGCGTATCGGGGGCGTATCCTCCTCATGACTACCAGCCCCGCCGGCCCGTCCGGCGGGGTTTTTTATTCCTCCTCCGCTTGCGGTGGAGGGGGCGGCGGCGCGTAACAAAAGCCCTTCTCCCCTTGCGGGAAAAGGTGGCGGCCGAAGGCCGTCGGATGAGGGGTCTCTCAGAAATCAAACACCGCGACAGCCCATCCGCCGCCGTGGCGGACAGGGCTTTCAACCCCTCACCCGACCTCGCTCCGCGAGGCCACCCTCTCCCGCAAGGGGAGAGGGATCACTTCTTCCGGTTCACCACCATCGGCCCGGATTCGACCAGGCGTCTCAATCTGAGCCTCCCCCCGCCGATCCTGTTGCGCGGCCAAAACGGTCGCGCAATTTAAGATTGATTGTCCGGCCGCCACACGCCGGACGCACCGCGCCATCCACTGGGGGAACCGCAAATGTCTACCGGAACGACAACCGACAACCTTTTCGCCGATATCGCCACCGTCCCCTACGTCCTGAACGACACCTGGAACGGCAACACCGCGATCGGGGTCTGGCAGTCCACGATCTCCGTCACCGGCAAGGCGGTGTCGGTCCAGCCGACGGGTCAGACCGACATCTACGACTACTTTTTGATCGAGCTGGTCGGCCAGAGCTCGCTGACCGTCAACAAGGGCAACCGCCCGCCCGTCGGCTACGGTCTCACGATCGACTTCAACACGCCCAACGAGCCGCCGCCGCCCGTGGAACTCATCCTCAGTTCGCCCGACACGACGGTGACGACGACGACCTACAGCGACTCGCTCAGCTACAGCTTCAACGGAAGCATCGGCTTCTCGCCGTCGGGGCCCAGCGTCTCGATCGGCAGCAGCCAGACGATTTCCAACACGACCACCAGTTCGATCGCCAGCCTGGAGGTCCTCAACCTTTCGGGCGTGAGCGGCAGCGTCGCCGGCTCCTGGCAATACATCATCGCGGCGAAGTCGCTGGAGGCTGAGGGCGCGACACCCCTGCTGGGCCAGGTGCTGGTGCGCCGCCCCCATTCGGCGGCTCCGTTCCTGATCAACGTCGAGGTCGCCGTCTACTTCAGCAACAAGCACCTGCCCACGGGCCTGAACTGGAACGGCGTCAGCCAATTCATCGAGAGCTTCAGCGGCGGCCATCTCCCGCCGCTGGCCAAGGGCAACGCCCGCATCGCCATGCAACACACCCGCACGCTCGAGGCCCCGCCGCTGCCGCTTTCGGTCACCGCCGAGGCCGTCGGCTGAAAAAGAAAAAGCCCCGCCGTCTCCGGCGGGGCTTTCCGATCTTCGAACGGGGCGGGCCTGCCGGGCCCGCCCTTTTCTTTAAGCCTGCCCAGTTCTTAGGCTTGCATCGTCCAGCCTTCGACGCCCATGGCCGCCTGGCGCAGGGCTTCCGAGCGGGTCGGGTGCGGGTGGCAGGTGCGGGCGACGTCTTCCGACGAACCGCCGAACTCCATGGCCACGCAGATCTCGGCGATCATGTCGCCGACGTTCGGGCCCACGGCGTGGGCGCCCAGGATGCGGTCGGTCTTGGCGTCGGCCAGCACCTTCACGAAGCCGTCGGTCTCGTGGTTGATCTTGGCGCGGCTGTTGGCCAGGAACGGGAACTTGCCGACCTTGTAGGCGACGCCCGCGGCCTTCAGCTCGTCTTCCGTCTTACCGACGGTGGCGACTTCCGGCTTGGTGTAGATGACGCCCGGGATGATGTCGTAGTTCACGTGGCCGGCCTTGCCCGCGATCAGCTCGATGCAGGCCACGGCCTCGTCCTCGGCCTTGTGGGCCAGCATCGGACCCGAGGTCACGTCGCCGATCACCCAGATGCCGTCGACGCCGGTCTTGTAGTGATCGTTGGCGATGATCCCGCGCTTGTCCGGGGTGACGCCCACGGTTTCCAGGCCCAACCCTTGCGTGAACGGGCGACGGCCGATGGCCACCAGCACGTAGTCGGCCTGCAGGGTCTCGGCGGGACCGCCGGCGACCGGCTCGAGGGTCAGTTCGGCCTGCTTGCCCTTGTCGGCCGCGCCGGTGACCTTGGCGCCCAGCTTGAACTTGAAGCCCTGCTTGGTGAGGATCTTCTGGAAGGCGGTCGCCACTTCGGTGTCGGTGCCCGGAATGATGCGGTCCAGGTACTCGACGACGGTGACTTCCGCGCCGAGGCGACGCCACACCGAACCCAGTTCCAGGCCGATGACGCCGGCGCCGACCACGATCAGGCTCTTCGGCACGGCCGGCAGCGACAGGGCGCCGGTCGAGTCGACGATGCGGCCGGCGTTGTCGATGGTCACGCCCGGCAGCGGGGTGGGCTCGGAGCCCGTGGCGATGACGATGTTCTTGGTCTCGAGGACGCGTTCCGAACCGTCCTCGGCCTTCACGACGACCTTGCCGGGTCCGTCGATGCGGCCCCAGCCCTTCACGTACTCGACCTTGTTCTTCTTCATGATGAACTCGACGCCCTTGGTCAGGGCTTCGACGCTCTCGGCCTTCTGGGCCATCATCTGGTCGAGGTTCAGCTTCGGCTTCACTTCGATGCCGAGCTTGGCGAACTCGCCGCCGGCGGCGGCTTCATAGTATTCCGAGGCGTGCAGCAGGGCCTTGGAGGGCATGCAGCCGACGTTCAGGCAGGTGCCGCCCAGCTTGCCGCGACCTTCGACGATCGCGGTCTTCAGGCCCAGCTGACCAGCGCGGGTCGCCGCGTTGTAGCCGCCGGGACCGCCCCCGATGATGACGACGTCGTATTGGGCCATGGGATCTTCGCCTTGGAGCAACGCGCCGGACCGGCGCCGGACAAAATATAGGGTCGGCAAGACGCGTTGGCAGGCCTTGCCGAGGCGGGGCTACTCCTAGTGCGGCGGGGGACAAAACGGAACCCGTTTTTCGTGCTTAGTCGTGATCAGACAAGGGAAATCCGGCTCGCCCGCCCAAGCCGTGCTCGCGTTTGAGGCGAACCCGGGCAAGGTCTTCGCCGGGCACGATCTTGCCGCGAGCCCACTTTTAAGCGGCGTCCTTGCCGACAGCTTGGCCTTGCTCTAGCCATTTCGTCCTCACCCGAGCGCGCCTGAAGAAACCCGGCCCGCTCCAGGCTCCGGAACACAGAGGCGACATTGCTCAGCACTTGGAAGTCGTGGACCGCCGGCGCGGCCCTCGCGATCGGAATGATGGCCGGTGGATCGGTCATGGCCGACGAGGCCAAGCCGGCCGACAAGCCACCCGCCGTCGAACTGCCCGCCTTCCCGGCCGACAAGTCGGTCAAGCAGACCACCGTCCTGGCGGGCAAGACCATCGCCTACACCGCCACCGTCGGCTCGCTGCCGGTGCGTGACGAGAAGGGCAAGAAGATCGCCGAGGTGGTGTTCACCGCCTACACCCTGGACGGCCCGCGCGATCCCAACCGTCCGGTGACCTTCGCCTTCAACGGCGGCCCCGGCGCGGCCTCGGTCTATCTGAACTTCGCGCTCGGTCCCAAGCGCGTGCAGTTCGGCGCCGAGGGCGACAGCCCGTCGGCCCCCACCCGCCTGCAGGACAACCCGGCCAGCTGGCTCGACTTCACCGATCTCGTCTTCATCGACGCCGTCGGCACCGGCTTCTCGCGCAGCCTGACGACGCCGGAAGAGACCAAGAAGCGCTTCTACGGCGTCAAGCAGGACATCGACTACCTGTCGCGCGTGGTCTTCGACTGGCTGGTCAAGAACGAGCGCCTGCCTTCGCCCAAATACATCGTCGGTGAAAGCTACGGCGGCTTCCGCGGTCCGCGCCTGACCTACACCCTGCAGACCGACTACGGCGTCGGGATCAACGGCCTGGTGCTCGTGTCACCGCTGCTGTCGAGCGCCGGCCGCACCGCCCAGGAGATCTCGCCCCTGCCGGCCATGTGGACCCTGCCCTCGATCGCCGCCGCCAAGCTGGAGCGCGACGGCAAGCTGACCCCGGCCGCCATCAAGGACGTCGAGGACTACACCCGCGGCGAATACATGGTCGACCTGATGAAGGGCTCCGACCCGGCCGCCCTGGATCGCCTGACCACCAAGGTCTCGGCCATGACCGGTCTTGATCCCACCTATGTGCGCCGCGCCGGCGGGCGGCTGGAGACCCAGTCGTTCCTGCGCGAGGTGTTCCGCCAGACGGGCCGCCTGGGCAGCCGCTACGACAGCAACGTCACCTCGCTGGACCCCTTCCCGTTCGCCCCCGAGCAGGAGACCAACGACCCGATCCTCGACTCGATCATCGCCCCCACCACCAGCGCCATCGTCGACTTCACCACCCGCACCGTCGGCTGGAAGGTCGAGAGCCGCTACGAGGCCCTCTCCGGCGACGTCAACCAGGCCTGGGACCGCGGCCGCGGCCCCGACACCGAGTCCGTCACCGACCTGCGCAAGTCGGTCTCGGTGGACCCCAAACTGAAGGTGCTGATCGTCCACGGCTACAACGACCTGTCGTGCCCGTTCTTCGCCTCGCGCCTGGTGGTCGACGCCATGCCGGCCGCCGCCAACGGCCGGGTGACCCTGTCCAACTACCCCGGCGGCCACATGTTCTACAGCCGCCCCGACAGCGGGGCTGCCTTCCGCGCCGACGTCAGGAAGCTGTACGGCGCCAACTGAGGCGTTTCTTCCTCTGGAAGACGATCTGGCGGCCGCTCCGAAAGGGGCGGCCGTCTTCGTTTCTCCGCCGCCGAGAAATACCTCGACCGTCCCCTTGCGACGATCGGACGCGGATACCCAATTGTGGGGTCGCTCGCCCCTCCCCCAAGGCGAGAGGCTGGCGCGGCGTCGAAACATTGTCGCCCCGCTGACGAGAAGAGACCCCGAAAAAGCCTATCCATCAACATAGACAACGCTGTCGACGCCACTTCGACAGGACTTGCTTGATCCAGATCAAGCAGGCGGAACGAACACTGGATGTAAAGAGTTTTCTTAACCCGAGTTAACGATAAGGCTCTGCGCTTAGGCGTATCTTAAAGCTGCAGAGCTTAGCTTCCCATCCGTCGAAATCTTCGGATCACGGCGGCGACGACGGACTGTCCTGACGGATTTACAGGCCGCCGTTCTCAACAGGCTCGCGACGCGACCCCGTCGCGCCTTGAACGGAGATTGCCCATGGCGACGACGCCGCAGAATTCTCGCAAGACGGCCATACCGGCCGGCTTCATCGACGCCTTCGCCGACGCCGCCGACGAGGTGCGCCTCACGCCCATCGTGCTGCAGCCCAAGGCGTCCTCGAACGCCTCGACCGCGCCGAAGAAGACCGCGCACCAGAAATAGGCCGCGACCCGCCGGCGCCGGGCTACTTGCCCATGGCCAGGAGGCGTTCTTCGGCCTCGGCGAGCTTGGCGGTCTGCTGGACCGCCTTCGCCGGCTGCAGGACGATCGGCTCCAGATGGATCAGATCATCGTCCAGGCTGAAGGCGTCCACCAGGCCCTCGGGCGGGACGGGAAGGGGCGTGCCCCTCTGAGAGTGGGTCATGGGAGAACCTGCTTCAGGTATTCACGGATAGCGGGATCTGCGAGATTCCAATAGGCGTCCCAGGAATGGGAAGCGAGCATGATCCGACCTAGCGGCTCCTTGTTGGTGCCTTCCAGGCGGGCGACGGTCAGCATCAGCTCTTCGTCCGTCGCGTCGATGATGGCTGTGATGATCGTCTCGCGATAGAGCGCGTCGATGAGCCCCGCTCCAATGCAGAACTCCATCCGCTCGATCAGGAACTGCTCCCTCTGCATGTCGGGATTCTTGGCGCGCGCGCCAAAGGCGGCCCAGGTGTAGCCGCCGTTCTCCAGGCCGGCTTGGGTCTGCACGTCGGTTATGCCCAGGTCGTCATAGACATGCACCAGGGCGCGCAGCAGTCGCCTGGCGTTCCCACCCTTCTGATAATCTGGATGGACCTTGTAATAGTCCTGCCTCACGCAAAGCCCGTCGGAGGTGCGCAGGAAGGTCTGATGAAAGGCCGCACGCTCCGGGACCACGATCGACAGGCTGACCTCGTTGGTCGCCTCGCGGCGCCATTCCGCCGTGGCGGATTCAATCTGTTCGGGCATTCCGGTGCAGATCATGGCCGTGAGCTCGGAGAGCTCCTCCTCGTCAGCGGCGATTCCGAAATCGGCGATGGTCAGGAAATCCACTTTTACGAAGAGGACGCCGGTCCAAGGCTCACGCGGCCAGGGCCAAGCCATGGTTAACGCACGCGTACTGAAACAGGAAGCGCCAACGTTATCCGGCGGTTACGCCTCTTCCGAGGGCTGTGATCCGCCCAGCGATTGTTCGCCTTCGCCTCGGCGGCCGCCCTGTTTTTCGTCACTTCGGCCCGCCCCCGCGCACTTTTGCTCAACCCTAAGATAAGCCGCTCGGATTTTGCAAGTGCGAATTCGGCGGCGCGTCACCATCCGGAGTCGGAGGAAAAACCGCCCTACCGCGCCAGCCGCCCGTCGCTCAGGGCCGCCGGTTCGAAGCGGAAAATCACTTCCGGATCAGGCTCGGGCACGCCCTTGAGGATCTTCTTGCCGGCCGCCCCGGCGGGCGCTGCGGTGTGCAGCAGCCAGCGGATGACGTTGAGGCGGGCGGCCTTCTTGTGGTCGGCCTTCACGCACACCCAGGGGGCGGTCTCGGTGTGGGTGCGCACCAGCATGTCGTCGCGGGCGGCGGTGTAGTCGTCCCACTTCTCCTGGGCGACGGCGTCCAGCGAACTGGTCTTGAAGGCCTTCAGCGGATCGTCGCGACGGGCCTTCAGGCGCTCGGCTTGCGTCTCCTTGTCGATATCCAGCCAGAACTTCGAGAACCGCATGCCGCTCTCGACCAGCATGGTCTCGAAGGCCGGCACGTCGCGCAGGAACTGGGCCTGCTGCTCGGGCGTGGAGAAGGCCATCACCTTCTCGACCCCGGCGCGGTTGTACCAGGAGCGGTTGAAGATCACCGCCTCGCCGCAGGCCGGCAGCCATTCCACATAGCGCTGGAAATACCACTCGCTGCGCTGGCGCTCGGTCGGCGCGGGCAGGGCCACGACCGTCGTCTGGCGGCGGTGCAGGTGCTCGGTGATGCGGGCGATCGTGCCGTCCTTGCCGGCGGCGTCGCGCCCCTCGAAGATCGCCAGCAGCTTCCAGCCCTTGTCGATGGCGTGCCTCTGGAGGGCGATCAGCGCGATCTGCAGGTCGCGCAGCTCTTCGTCGTAGTCGCGGGACTTGGTCATTTGTGGAGCCTACCCCCAGAAAGGAAACCTGCGCTAGAAGGAGCGCATGATCCGCCTCTTCGTGCCCCAGCCGCTGTCCAAGGACGCCGGAATCGCTCCGACCCATGAGCAGTCACGCTATCTCGTCTCGGTCATGCGCCTGTCGGTCGGCGACGAGATCCTGGTGTTCAACGGGACCGACGGCGAGTGGCGCGCCAGCCTGGTCGAGGCCGGCAAGCGCGGCTGCCTGCTGAAGGCCGAGGAACAGACGCGGGAGCAGGTCGTCACGCCCGACCTCGATCTGGTCGTGGCCATGGTCAAGCGCGGCCGGGTCGAGACCATCGTCGAGAAGGCCGCCGAGCTGGGCGCCCGCCGCGTGCGGCTGACCATCACCCGCCGCACCAATGTCGACTACATGAAGCTGGCGCGCCTGGACGCCATCGCCATGGAGGCCGCCGAGCAGACCGGCCGCCTCGACGTGCCGGCGATCCTGGATCCGGAGAAGCTCGACAAGATCCTCGACAGCTGGGACGAGAGCCGGCGCCTGGTGTTCTGCGACGAGGGCGGCGATGCCAGACCGGCCATCGAGGCCCTGGCCGGCACGGCCGCGCCCGCCGCCATCCTGATCGGCCCCGAAGGCGGCTTCGCCCCCGAGGAGCGCGACCGCCTGCGGTCGCTGCCGTTCGTCGTTCCGGTGTCGCTGGGGCCGCGCATCCTGCGGGCGGATACGGCCGCGATCAGCGCCATGACGCTGTGGCAGGCCGCGGCGGGGGATTGGCGCTAAATCCCCTCTCCCCTTGCGGGAGAGGGTGGCCCGCGAAGCGGGTCGGGTGAGGGGTCGAGAACCCTGTCCGCTTCGACAGCGGACCGACCGGCTGAGGCGTCGACGTTCTGAGAGACCCCTCATCCGACGGCCTTCGGCCGCCACCTTCTCCCGCAGGGGGAGAAGGATCCTGGGTCCGAGACCGAACGGTAACGCTAATTGTAGCGGACCCTCTTGAGGTCGGCTAAGACGGCTCCCAACTGCGCTCCACGCGTTTCGTGGCGGTCGGGGGGAACGGGCCCCTCCCCTCCTGTAGCGTTCGATTTTAGGGGAGACGGCGATGGCCGACACCGCCAGCCTGGATCAGCGCCCGCTGACCCTCGAAGACCTGACCGCCTATTTCGCCAAGGGCAACAAGCCGAAATCCGCCTTCCGCGTCGGCGCCGAGCACGAGAAGTTCGGCTTCTATCTCGGCAGCCACACGCCCGTGCCCTACGAGGGCGATAAGGGCGTGCACGCCCTGCTGGTCGGCCTGCAGCGCTTCGGCTGGAAGCCGGTGATGGAAGGCGATGTGATCATCGGCCTCGAGCGCAACGGCGCCAATGTCAGCCTGGAGCCGGGCGGCCAGTTCGAGCTGTCCGGTGCGCCGCTGCTGACCATGCACGACATCTGCGAGGAAACCGGCGGCCACCTCGACGAGGTCAAGACCGTGGCCGACGAACTGGGCCTGGGCTTCTTAGGGGTAGGCTTCTCGCCGCAGTGGAAGCGCGAAGAGGTGCCGATCATGCCCAAGGGCCGGTACGTCATCATGCGCAACTACATGCCCAAGGTCGGGGACCTGGGCCTCGACATGATGCTGCGCACCTGCACCGTGCAGGCCAATCTCGACTTCGAAAGCGAAGCCGACATGGTCGCCAAGTTCCGCATGAGCCTGGCCCTGCAGCCGATCGCCACGGCCCTGTTCGCCAATTCTCCGTTCACGGAAGGCAAGCCGAACGGCTTCCTGTCCGCCCGCGCCAACGTCTGGACCGACACCGATCCCAACCGCACGGGCCTGCTGGACTTCGTGTTCCAGGACGGCTTCGGCTTCGAGCGCTACGCCAAGTACCTGCTCGACGTGCCGATGTATTTCGCCAAGCGCGGCGATCGCTATATCGACCTGGCTGGCCGCTCCTTCCGCGACTTCATCGACGGCAAGATCGACGAGGTCGGCGGCGAGCGGGCCACGATCAAGGACTGGGCCGACCACGCCACCACCGCCTTCCCGGAAGTGCGCCTGAAGACCTATCTGGAAATGCGCGGCGCCGACGCCGGCCCCTGGAGCCGTCTGTGCGCCCTGCCCGCCCTGTGGACCGGCGTGTTCTATGACGACGCGGCCCTGGCCGCCGCCTGGGACCTGGCCAAGGACTGGACCGTCGAAGACCGCGAAGGCCTGCGCCGCGACGTGCCGACCCTGGGCCTGAAGGCCAAGGTCGCCGGCCGCACCGTCCAGGACGTCGCCAAGGACTTCGTCGCCATCGCCAAGCAGGGCCTGAAGGCCCGCGCCCAGCTGAACGGCGGCTTCCTCGACGAGACGATCTATCTGGGCGAACTGGAAGAGATCGCCGACAGCGGGATCACCCCCGCCGAACGCCTGCTGGAGAAGTTCCACGGCGAATGGCAGGGCGATATCGGCCGGCTGTTCACCGACGGGGCTTACTGAAAGCCGGGGAAGACCCCCTCCGGCCCTCCGGGCCACCTCCCCCAAAGGGGGAGGATCTAGGAGCGCCGAGCCTTCAAGATGCTCCCCCTCTGGGGGAGCTGTCGCGGAGCGACTGAGGGGGCCGGCGCCAGCCGGTCAGCGCAACATCCCCCAGGCGATCGCCGCCTGGCCGCCGATGTAGAGGAACCACACGGCCCAGGCCGTGAGCCTCGCCGAGCCGGAGAGCTTGGCGCCCTTGAAGAGGTCGAAGGCCAGGATCGCGTCCGAGGCCATGAAGGCCACCGCCCCCGCCGTCGCCGGCCAGCGCGTGGTCGGCAGGGCCGCGGCCGAGACCACCATGGCCAGGATCGCCGCCACATAGGCCAGCACCGCCGGCCGCAGCGGCCCCAGCGATCCCCAAAGCCGCCGCAGCATCACCGCCCCGACCAGGGCTGCGACCGGCGCGATGACGAAGAAGGCCTGGCTGGGCGTCGTGCGCTCGCGCCAGAACACGATCACATAAACGACGTGCCCGGCCAGGAACGCCGCCAGGCCGTAGGGCAGCCAGCGCTTGGGATCGCCGGCCAAGAACACGTCGCCCAGGGCGCACAGGGTCAGGGCCACCGCCAGCAGCACCGTGCCGCCTTCCAGATAGGCCAGCACCGCCAGGGCGCCGGTCGCGGCGGCCTTGACCACGGTGCGCACGAACGACGGCGGCCGCTGCACCAGCACGAAGCCATAGGCCAGGGCGCAGACCCCGCAGATCGCCCACAGCTGCGTGTCAGTCATCCGACGACAGCTTGGTGAGGAAGGCCTGGGCGGCGTCCTTGTGGCGGGGCTTGAGGTTCTTGCCGACGATGGCCAGCACGGCGGCGATCACGGCGGCGTCGTCAGTGAAGCCGATGGCCGGCAGCAGGTCGGGAATGGCGTCGGTCGGCAGCACGAAATAGGCCAGGGCCGCGAACATCATGCCCTTGGCCGCGGCCGGGGTTTCCGGGTCCCGGGCGCACCACCACACCGACAGGGCGTCGGCGGCGAACGGCACCTTGGCGGCCACGCGGCGCATCTTCGGCCAGAAGCCGCGCGCCACCCGCTGCTCGTTGACCCGCACCGTAGCCGGCACCAGCGCCTTCCTGGGATCCAGCACGTCGTCGGGCGTGACGCCGCCGTTGACGTCGGGGGATGGTTTGGCGTCGGCGCTCATGGGGTTAAACCGCTCCTCAACACAACGATTAAACGCAACCCCAGGGGAAACGTCCATGAAACTCGACAACACCGTCGCCGCCGTCGTCACCGGGGGCGCCTCGGGCCTCGGCGAAGCCACCGCTCGCGCCCTGGCCGCCCAGGGGGTGAAGGTCGCCATCTTCGACATGAACGAGGCCCGCGGCGAAGAGGTCGCCAAGGAGATCGGCGGCGTCTACTGCAAGGTCAACGTCACCAGCGACGCCGACGTCGACGCCGGTTTCGAGAAGGCCCGCGCCGCCCACGGCCAGGAGCGGATCCTGGTCAACTGCGCGGGCGTCGGCAACGCCGCCAAGACCGCCAGCCGCGACAAGGCCACCGGCGAGACCAAGCACTTCCCGCTCGATATCTTCGACCGGGTGATCCAGATCAATCTGGTCGGCACCTTCCGCTGCATCGCCAAGTCGGCCAAGGGGATGCTCGACCTGGAGCCCCTGGAAGACGGCGAGCGCGGCGCCATCGTCAACACCGCCAGCGTCGCCGGCGAGGACGGCCAGATCGGCCAGGCCGCCTATTCGGCCAGCAAGGGCGGCGTCATCGGCATGACCCTGCCGATCGCCCGCGACCTGATGAACGACGGCATCCGCGTCAACACCATCCTGCCAGGCATCTTCAACACCCCGCTGATGAACGCCGCCCCCGACAACGTCAAAGCCGCCCTGGCCGCCTCGGTGCCGTTCCCCAAGCGCCTGGGGAACCCCGCCGAATACGCCCAACTGGCCCTGACCATGATCACCTGCGGCTACTTCAACGGCGAAGACGTCCGCCTCGACGGCGGCATCCGCATGGCCCCGCGCTGATCCGGTTCCCTCTCCCCTTGCGGGAGAGGGTGGCCCCACGAAGTGGGGTCGGGTGAGGGGTCTCTCAAACGTCAAACGCCGCGACGGCCGATCGGCTGTCGCGGCGTTTTTCGTCTCAGATCCTCCCCCTCTGGGGGAGGTGGCCCGGAGGGCCGGAGGGGGTCGGCGCGGCGGCGAGACCCCCTCAGTCGCTTCGCGACAACTCCCCCAGAGGGGGAGCATCTAAGGCCAGGGCTACTTCTTCACCCAGCCGCCGCCGAGCGGCTTCCAGTACTGCCCCGGCGCCAGGCGGGCGTAGAGCTGCTTGGCGGTGGCTTGGCCGGCGGCGTCGGCGGTGACGCCGGTCTTGGCGGCGGTGTCCTTGTAGACGGCCGCGCGGCCGGTGTTGATCTCGGCCACGGCGGCGCGCAGGTCGGCGTCGCCGCCCGACACGATGCCCAGGAAGCCGTCGGCCTGCTCGCCGATCGCGCCGGCGGCCTTGCCGGCGTCCACGGCGGCCTTGGCGGCGGCCGACTGGGCCAGAACGGGCGCGGCGACCGCGCCCATGGCGGCCGCGATGGCCAGGACCGTCATCGTCTTGCGGATCATGGCGGTTCCTCCTCTTAGAACAGGTTCGGGTTCTGCTGGATCAGCGTCTGGACTTCCTTGTCCAGCCGCACCCGCACGTCGGCGTCCAGCTTGGCGTAGATGTTGATCGGATCGACCTTGACGCGGACGGTCGGGGTGCAGGCCATAAGGCCTCCCGCCGCCAGCAGGGTCGCGATCAGGACGCGCTTGTGCATGGCTTAGTCTCCAGTTCGGGGTTCACGTTGCGCGGTCACGGCTGAACCGGCGCTGAACGGCGTGTTTCCTCGGTCTCTTCGGCGAAACGACGGCCCCAGGCGGCCAGAAGCTCGTCGAAATTGAGCGAGGTGTCGAGCGTCAGGTCCACCGGCGTCTTGGCCGGCAGGGGGATCCGCCGCTGGAAGGCCTTGCCGCGGATCAGCTCCAGGATCCCGACCTTGGCCTTCTCGGCGACCTTCGGATCGTGCTCGCCCTTGATGTGGAACAGCAGCGACAGGCGGCCGTTCGGCGTCGAATTGACCCCGGCCTCCATGGTGTCGAACGCCAGGTTCTCCATGGCCTGGTAGGCGAAGTCCTGGATGGCGTTGACCGGCTGCTGGGCGACGGCGGCGTTGTTCGGGTTGCCCGGGCTGTCGTTCTCGGCCTGGCTGGCGGTCTGGTTGGCCTCGACGCCGGTCAGGGCCTCGCGGGCGATCGAGATGCGGCCGGGCTTGATGGCGCTCAGCTTGCCGTCCAGCAGCTTGAAGCCCTTGTCGCTGAACTGGAACGGCAGGCGGCCCGAGACCACCGCGTCCAGCTTGACCTTGTCGGCCAGGGTCGAGCCAGCGGTCAGTTCGCCCAAATCGAGGCCGTCGATGACGATGACGCCGGTGATCGCCTTGCCGTCCAGCGGCACGTCGATCGGCTCGATCGAGATCTTGCCCTTGGCCGCCGTCAGCGACGCCTCCGACACCTTCAGCGAGGTGGCGCCCAGGGTGAAGACCGCGCCCACCGCCTCCAGCGGCACGATGGAGTCGATGCGAGTGATCGCCAGCTTCTGGTCTGGCGCGCTGGTCAGCGGGGCCAGGCTGTCGAATTTCACGTCGCCGTTCAGGGTGGCCACGAAGCCCAGCGGACTGGCGCGGAAGTCCAGCCCCTGGGTCGAGACCTCGCCGCTGCTGGTCACGCCCTTGTCGGTCCAGTCGAAGCGGCCCTTGAAGCTGGCCTTGCCCTCGGCCTCGCTGGCGAAGGCGGCCATCGGGCTTACGGCCACGGGCTGCAGGCCCTGCTGCTTGCTGAAGACGATGTTCGAGGCGTCGATGATCGCCGAGCCGCGGCCGCTCTCGACGCCATGACGGATGTCGATGCGGCCCAGGGCGAAGCCGCTGGCCGTGCCGAAATCGACGCCGCCGCTCCACACGCCCGAGGCCAAGGCCAGCCGTCCCGTCGCCTTGACCGGCTCGAACCGCTTGGCCGAGGCCGCGTCGACCAGCCGGCCTTGGGTCAGCCGCACCTCGGCCCGGTCGAAGCCCTGCCCGCCGCCGACGAAGGTTCCGGCCACGTCTTCGGCTTTCGCCTCTGCGGCGGTGATCGTTCCGCGTCCGTTGGCGAACCGCGCCTGGGCCTCCCAGCGGCCGCCGGCCACCCGCACCAGGGGCGCCGCGACCGGGCAGACGTCCAGGGCGATGTCCTGGATCGGCCGCTCGCCGGCCTCGCCCGCCTCGATGGCGGCGACGCTCACCGGCGTGCAACCGGCCAGGCGCACGTCCAGCACCCCGCCGGCGAAGCGGGCCTGGCCCTTGGCGTCGAGCTTGATCCCCTCGGCCGGCGGCACGTCGAGCGTCCCGACCAAGGTCACGGGCGAGGCGAAACCGCTCGCGTCGGCGCGCCAGTTCGCGGCCGCCAGCGTCAGCTCGGGCAAGCCGCCGCCCGCCAGCGCCAGGGTCGCCGAACCGTGCGAGACGCCGCCGGCGCTTTCCACAAGTCGGCCGCCGCCTGCGGTCAGGGTCGCCTTGGCGCCGCTGGCCGAGGCCAGGGTCACCGGCTTGCCGGCGAAGGCCGAAACCTTGCCACCGCCGATCTCCAGCCTCAGGTCGGGCGCGTCGAGCTCGAAGTCGCCCAGGGCCTTGCGCGCGGCGCCGGCGTAGGCGGGATTGGGCAGGCCGGCGGTCAGGCGCTCGGCGTCGGGCGCCGACACCGCGCCGTCCGCCCCCGCCCGGCCGGCCAGGCTCAGGTTCAGCCCCTCGCCGGCCCGGAAGCGGCCCTTGGCGTCGAGCACCAGCGCCGAAAGACCCAGGCCGTCGCGCGCCGCGCGGCCGACGCCGGCCGCCACGGTCACCGCGCCCGTCAGGCCGATCGCCCCGCCCTTGGGGGCCGAGAAGGCCAGGTTCGTCGACTTGACGTCCACCGACGCCCGGCTCAGCGCCGCGCCGCCGGCCAGGGCCTGGTCGGCCGCGCCGCGCAGCCGCGCCGGACCGATGGCCCGCAGGCCGGCCTGGTCGAAGTCCACCCGCATGGCGTCGCTGTCGATCTCGGCGGCGAAGCTGCGGGCCTCGACGCCGGGGGCGACCAGCCGGCCGGCCCGGGCCTGGCCCGACACCCGCGCGGCCGCGCCGCCCTTCTTGAAGTCGCCGGCCACCAGGCCCGCCAGGGTCAGGCGGGTCTCGACGTCGGCCAGGCTGGTCTCGCCGGCCCGCAGGCCTTGCGCCTTGATCGACAGCTTGACGTCGGCTGGACCGGTCGCCGCCAGCCGCTTGAGATCGGGATAGGCGACGTCGGCCTCGAGGCGGGCGTCGGCCTCCTCCAGGTCGATCTGTTCGGCGTCCAAGCCCTCGAGGTCGGCGCGGGCGTCGACGGTGAGGCGATCGCCGCGCTTGCGGGCGCGCAGGGCCGCCCCGCGCAGCTCGACCTGCAGATTGTCGGTGGCGTAGCGCATGGCCGCCACCGCCGCGTCCAGCCGCAGCAGCTGGCCGTCGTCGAGGCTGGCGTCGCCGGTCAGGCGGGCCACGCCGCCGGGGGTGTCGAGCGTCACCCGGGCGTCCTCGACCAGAACCGCCGGCCCGCCCTGCTTTTCCTCGCCGGGCGACTTCAGCGCCTCGTCGATCAGCGGTTGGAGCTTGCCGAAGGTCAGCTTTTGGCCGTCGTAGCGGGCGCGCAGGCGCGGGCTGGTGATGCGCACAGCGCGGGTGTCGATGGCGAACGGCCCGCCCGACCACGGCGCGGTCAGGTCGTAGGCCACCTCGATCCGCTTGGCCGAGAAATAGGGGTCGTTGGCCGGTCCCAGCCGGATCGAGCCGGCGAAGCCGCTGGCGTCCAGGCTCTCGACCGAGATCAGGCCCTCGATGCCGCGCTCGGCCAGCCACGCTTCTGCAAGCGCTCGGCTGATCTCGCGCCGGCCGGAATAGGCGGAAAAGCCAAGGGCGATGAACGCCATCATCGCGAACGACACGGCCTCCAGCCCGGCGTCGGCCAGGGCGGCCTTGTCGAGGCGGAGACCCCGCCTGGGTTTCGCGGTCTTCGGTGCGGATTCGGGGTCGGCGTGGGGCTCGGCCATCGGCCGCACCATGCCGCAAGCCGTGGCGTTTGTGAGGCCCCCGTTGCGGAAAAGTCGAGAAAGCGCCGGTATTGAAACAGGGAGAGGGACGCGCGGCCTTCGCTCGGCCATCCCCATCTTCCCGTCATTCCCGCCCTGGAGCAGCTATCGACACTCGCCCATTAGCGAACGCATCGAGAGGCCGCTATGAGTGGCTACGGCACTACCGAATAGAGTGAATTGAAAGGACGACGACATGGCTTTGCTCGACGCGCTCAAAGCTGACCAACTCGCGGCGCGCAAGGTGAGCGACCGTCTGAAGGCCGACCTGCTCACCACGCTGATCGGCGAAGCCACGCAGATCACGACCGAGGAATTCAAGCGCGGCGTGACGGAAGTCACCGACGAAAAGGTCGTCGCCACCGTCGCGAAGTTCCTGAAGAACACGAAACTGACGCTGGAAAATCTCGCGGCCGAACGTGCGCGCCTGACCGAAGCCGCCGGCGATGTGTCGAGGGTGGACGAGCGGATCAAGGCGGCCGAAACCGAACTGGCGATCCTGTCCTCCTATGGCCCCAAGCAGATGACGGAAGCGCAATTGCGCGCGGCCATCGACGACTTCCGCACCCAAAACCCCGACGCCAACGTCGGCGCGATCATGGCCCACCTGAAGACCAACTTCGGCGGCCAGTACGACGGCAAGGTGGCCAGCGCGTTGGCCAGAGGTTAGTTGGCCGCCATCAGGCGCCGGGCCGCTCCAGCGTCCGCGAGGGGTCGCGAACAGAAGCTGGCTCGCCCGCTCTTGCGGCTGACAGAGGGGCTTCCGCCGCAAGGGCGGGTGTTGACCGAAACAGACACTTACCCGCGACAGCGATTTGAATGTCCGAGGCAAACCGATCCCCTCTCTCTTAGAGAGAGGGAGGGGCCCGCCGCCGCAGGCGGTGGGAGGGTGAGTGGTTACGGCCTGGCCGATCGGAGCTCGGCCAGGATATCGTCAGCTACACCGCCAGGATCGGCCAGGACCCGCTCGTTGTGGAATCTCAGGACCACGTATCCAAGTCGCTCCAACGTGTAGGTGCGACGATCGTCGTAGTCTTCGCGACCGTCATGAGCGGCTCCGTCCAATTCTACGATCAGCTTGCCCGCCTCGCAGACGAAGTCCGCGAAATAGCGGTCGATCGCTATCTGCCGCATGAACTTGAAGCCGGCGAGGCGGCGGTTGCGGATGAGGGGCCAGAGCGCCCTTTCCGCCAGGGTCTGTTGCTGGAAGGCGGCGGGCGTATGCGGTCCTGTCCATTGCCAAAGCGTGGACACGGCCTTGCTGCATTCTCAATCAGAGGAATTGGGATTTTCCTGTGAGCGGCGAAACCACTCACCCTCCCACCGCTTCGCGGCGGCCCCCCCCTCTCTCTAAGAGAGAGGGGTCCTTGGGTGCTCACCACCCTCAGCGAAACCGACCCGCCCGTCCGCTTGGGCGCGCGTTGTCGGTAGCGGTGGATGCCCCCGGCTCCGGGGCGAGAACGACGGGAGACTGTGCAGGCGGCTAGATCGCCCGGAACCCCAGCACCTGCTGCATGTCGTAGATGCCCGGCGGCTTGCCCTGCACCCACACGGCCGCGGCCACGGCGCCGCGGGCGAACAGGCCGCGGTCGATGGCCGAGTGGGCGATGGTCAGGCTTTCGCTCTCGCCGGCGAAGATCACGCTGTGCTCGCCGATGATGCCGCCGCCGCGCACGACGGAGAAGCCGATGTTGCCTTCCGTGCGCGCGCCGGTGACGCCGTCGCGGGCGCGGTCCTCCACTTCGGAGAGCACCACGCCGCGGCCCTCGGCCGCCGCCTGACCCAGCATCAGGGCGGTGCCCGACGGGGCGTCGATCTTGCGCTTGTGGTGGGCCTCGAAGACCTCGATGTCCCAGTCGGCGGCCGGCAGGGCGGCGGCGGCCTGGCGCACCAGGCCCATCAGCATGTTGACGCCCAGCGAGTAGTTGCCCGAGCGCACGATGGCGACGGTCTGGGCGGCCTTCTCCAGACGCGCGTCCTGCTCGGGCGTGAAGCCGGTCGAGCCGATCACCAGGGCGATCCCGCCGCCGGCGGCGGCCACCGTCTCGGCCAGGGCGACCGAAGCCTCGGGTATGGTGAAGTCGATGATCGCCTGGGCCTGGGCCAAGGCGCTCTCCAGCGCCACCAGGCCTTCGCCCTCGACGCCCGGACGGTCGAAGCGGGCCACGGCCACGGCGTCGGACCGGCCCTCCAGCGTGGCGGCCACGGCCTTGCCCATGCGGCCCAGGGCTCCGGCGACGGCGATCCTGACGGGGGGGGCGGACATGGGCTTTCTCTCCACGAAACGAGCCCGCGCCTCGTCGCCCAGCCCCTCCGCCCGGTCAACGGATTTATCCGGTGGTCCGCTCGCGGCCTTACGCCGGGGCAGTGTCCCACATGCCGCAAACCCAATCCCAACAAGCGTTTGTAGCGATACCATCGATGATTGCGCGGTTGTCGCGCCGGGACGCCATCGCTAGGCTGGTCCGTGCATAAGGGCGCGTCGCATCGTTCGGCGGGTCCATTTCAACTGGCTACGCAGGACAGGAAACGCCGCCATGAGCGACGCGGAACGCAAGACCTTCACCGACGCGGAGGCCCTGGCCTTCCACCGCTATCCCCAGCCGGGAAAGCTGGCGGTGACCCCCACCAAGCCGATGGCGACCCAGCGCGACCTCAGCCTGGCCTATTCGCCCGGCGTGGCCGTGCCCGTGCACGCGATCGCCGCCGATCCCGACATGGCCTACGAGTACACCTCCAAGGGCAACCTGGTGGCGGTGATCTCCAACGGCACGGCGATCCTGGGCCTCGGCGACCTGGGGGCCCTGGCCTCCAAGCCGGTGATGGAGGGCAAGAGCGTGCTCTTCAAGCGCTTCGCCGACGTCGACAGCATCGACATCGAGGTCTCCACCAAGGACGCCGACGAGATCATCACCGTCGTCAAGAACATCGGCGTCACCTTCGGCGGCATCAATCTGGAAGACATCAAGAGCCCCGAGTGCTTCCGCATCGAGACCGAGCTGCAGGAGCTGCTCGACATCCCGGTGTTCCACGACGACCAGCACGGCACCGCCATCATCTGCGCCGCCGGCCTGATCAACGCCTGCCACATCACCGGCAAGAACCTGGCCGACATCAAGGTGGTTCTGAACGGCCCGGGCGCGGCCGGCATCGCCTCGATGGACCTGATCAAGGCCATGGGCGTGCGCCCCGAGAACGTCATCGCCTGCGACAGCAAGGGCGTGCTCTATCGCGGCCGCACCGAGGGCATGAACCAGTGGAAGAGCGCCCACGCGGTCGACACCGACAAGCGCACCCTCGAGGAAGCCGTGGCCGGCGCGGACGTGCTGCTTGGTCTCTCGGCCAAGGGGGCCTTCACGCCGGAGATGATCGCCAGCATGGCGCCCAATCCGGTGATCTTCGCCATGGCCAATCCTGACCCCGAGATCACGCCCGAGGAAGTCCACCGCGTGCGCAAGGACGCGATCATGGGCACCGGCCGCAGCGACTATCCCAACCAGGTCAACAACGTCCTGGGCTTCCCCTACATCTTCCGCGGCGCGCTCGACGTGCGGGCCCGCCGCGTGAACCATGAGATGAAGATCGCCTGCGCCCAGGCGCTGGCGATGCTGGCCCGCGAGGACGTGCCCGACGAGGTGGCCGCCGCCTATCACGGCCGCCAGCTGAAGTTCGGCCCCGACTACATCATCCCCTCGGCCTTCGACCCACGCCTGATCTGGTACGTGCCGCCGTTCGTGGCCCAGGCGGCCATGGACACGGGCGTGGCCCGCAAGCCGATCGCCGACATGGACGGCTATCGCCAGAGCCTGGCCCAGCGCCTCGACCCCACCGCCGGCTTCCTGCAGAAGATCGCCGGCTCGGTCATGGCCCGGCCCAAGCGCATCGTCTTCGCCGAAGGCGAGGAGCCCAGCGTCATCCGCGCCGCCTACGCCTTCCAGGCCGGCGGCTACGGCAAGGCCATCCTCTGCGGCCGCGAGAACCTGGTGCACGAGAACATGCGCCTGGTGGGCCTGGATCCCGAGACCTCGGGCCTGGAGATCCACAACGCCCGCCTCTCCGACCGCAATCCGGACTATGTCGACGCCCTCTACGCCCGCCTCCAGCGCCAGGGCTTCCTCAAGCGCGACGTCCAACGCCTGATCAACCAGGACCGCAACAGCTTCGCCGCCTCGATGGTCAGCATGGGCGAGGCCGACGGCATGGTCACCGGCGTCACCCGCAGCTTCGACCAGGCCCTGGACGAGGTGCTGCGCGTCGTCGACCCCGCGCCCGGCGGCCGGATCATGGGCATGTCGGTCGTGCTGGCCAAGGGCCGCACCATCTTCGTGGCCGACACCAACGTCACCGAGCTGCCCGACGCCGACGAGCTGGTCGAGATCGCCTGCGAGGCCGCCCGCGCCGTCTCCAACCTCGGCTTCAAGCCGCGCGTGGCCTTCATGAGCTACTCGACCTTCGGCAACCCGATGGGCGAGCGCTCCGACAAGGTGCGCGAGGCCGTCGCCGCCCTCGACGAGATGGGCGTCGACTTCGAGTACGAAGGCGAAATGCCCCCCGAACTCGCCCTCGACCCCGAAAAGCGCCTCGCCTACCCGTTCATGCGCCTGACCGACAGCGCCAACATCCTGATCATGCCGGCCATCCACGCCGCCTCGATCTCGACCAAGCTCGTCCAGTCGCTGGGCGGCGCGACGGTGATCGGGCCGGTGCTGCTGGGCCTCTCCAAGTCGGTGCAGATCTGCCCGCTCGGCGCTTCGGTGTCGAAGATCCTGAACATGGCGATGATGGCGGCTTACGATCAGCCGGTGGAGGCGGGGGAGTAGGGAAGAGGCCCACAATAGAATAAGGGGCGGCCCCAAAGCCGCCCCTCAGTACGCCAACTCTGAGAACCCCGCCGACGTATCAACGGAGCCCTTCTTCCACCCATCGGTGGTGCAAGCGGCGCCGACACATCAACGCCGCTTGGATTTTTCGAGCGCGGGAACTCCATTTTTTCGCCTCGCTGAGACCGCATTTAAAAACAGCGAAGCCAAATAGACCTCTTTTTACGCTTACGTTTCATTTTCACCCCCATCACCCTCATAAAATATCGATACAGATTGAGAGTATGGCCGACCTTTTACCCACCAATAGCTTCTATTATTCATTACGACGGCCTCAAATCTGGGATCTCGCGACAAGATCGTCGAAAGCGAACTCGCAACCGCCTCTTTTTTATAAATATGTCGCAGCTCTACGAGTATCGTCGAAAGCCTAAGAGGCACCTTTCTCTTTATCAACAAGTCATATACAAGATCACCAGTCGGAGCTCCATCAATCAACCGCTTCATCGCCGCACTTGCAGCATGTTGACTGCTAGTGGCAGCCATCGACGAACTCCACCCTGCAACTTCAGACGCCACCCAGTGACGCGGCGGCTCAGCGCCTAATGTGGCGAGTGCGGTTTCCACAGCGAGAAGCGCCTTATAGTCCTCAACCTGACGCAGCCTCTGCAGGATATCATCGCGGACCGCATTGAGCTGGACCACCACCTCAGGATTCGCCACCATAGCTCCACGCACCATCGATCATTTTCACGATTAACACATATCAACACGACGTTGACAATGTCAACGCGGTGTTGATCAATATCCGCTTAATGAGCACACCCCGGCGAAGCTCCTCACCACCGCCCTAGCCGCCGCCACCGTCAGCGCGTCCTCCACCAAGCCCGTCGGCGTCTGCCCCCACCGCTGCAGCGCCGCCATCCGTAGGTCGAAGGTGACGTAGGCGGCGACGATGGCGGCGGTGGCGCCGAGGAGGCCGCCGGTGAGGCCGCGGTTGCGGAGGGGCCAGGGCCGCGCCCGCTATGCCGGCGGTGACCACGCGGGCCAGCAGGCCGGCCGGGGATCTCGATCCGGAACGCCCCCTTCCTCCGTAAAATCCCCGCGAAAGCGGGGACCCAGGTGTTTTGTCGTCGAGCGCCGTGGGTTGCAGAAAAAGCCTGGGTCCCCGCTTTCGCGGGGATTTTACGGTTTGGGGTGGGCCGACGGGGATAGAGCGCCGTCTATCCCCGTCGAGCGCGGATCGAACCCCAACCAATCCAGACGCTTGCAACTTTCTCACCGCTCTGGATCAGACGCGCTCAAACCACCCGCATAATCACTGGGTCTCGCCGCACCGAAGGGGCGCAAGGCCAGCGACCAT